>JAFZXU010000032.1 GCA_017616655.1 Bacteroidales bacterium | reverse complement strand
GGTAACATAGCAGGTGCCTTCGAGCTGTGCGGCGATATCCGCCATCTTGAGCGGGTAGCCGTGGAGCTTGGGATCGCGGCCGTAGGGGCAGGTAACCGTCTTCATGCCGAGGAGGGTGGTGGGGGCCATCTGGCCGCCGGTCATTCCGTAGATGGCATTGTTGATGAAGATGATGGTGATGTTCTCGCCGCGGTTGAGGGCGTGTATGGTTTCACCGGTGCCGATGCAGGCGAGGTCGCCGTCACCCTGGTAAGTGAACACGAGGCGGTCGGGCCAGAGGCGCTTCACTGCGGATGCCAGGGCCGGAGCGCGTCCGTGGGCGGCTTCCTGCCAGTCTACATCGATGTATTTATATGCGAACACGGCGCATCCCACGGGGGAGATGGCTATGGTCTTGTCGGCCATTCCCATTTCGGCGATGACCTCGCTAACAAGTTTGTGGACTACGCCATGGCTGCAGCCGGGGCAGTAGTGCATCGGCACGTCGTTGAGGAGTTCCGGTTTTTTGTAAACCAGGTTCTCGGGCCTGATGATTTCTTCTTTTGTCATGGTCTTTCGCTTTAAAGGGTCATTTTCTTAAGTTCGTTAACGACCTCTTCGGGTTCGGGAATGATACCGCCCAGGCGGCCGTACCAGCGCACGGGAACTGAATATTCCACAGCGGCGCGTACGTCTTCGACCATCTGGCCGGCGTTGATTTCAAGAGAGAGTATGCCTTTCATCTTCCTTCCCAGTTCGCTGATCTTCTTGGTCGGGAACGGCCAGAGGGTGATGGGACGCAGAAGCCCCACCTTGAGGCCTTGCTCACGGGCGATGGCGATGACCTTCTTTGCAATACGGGCGGCACTGCCGAAGGCGACGATAAGGTACTCGGCATCATTGCACATGTACTCTTCGTAGCGCACCTCGTTCTTCTCGCATTCGCGGTACTTGGCCTGGATGCGGAGGTTGTTCTGCTCCATTTCTTCGGAGCGAAGCTCGAGGGAGGTGATGATATTGGGCTTACGCATGCCGATGCGGCCGGTAGTGGCCCATGGGCACTGCTTTGCTATTTCTTCTTCGGTGCGGCGGGGCTTGAAGGGAGGCAGTACCACCTTTTCCATCATCTGGCCGATGGCGCCGTCGCTCAGAATCATAGCGGGGTTGCGGTATTTGAACGCGAGCTCGAAGGCGAGATCCACGAAGTCTGCCATTTCCTGCACCGACGCGGGGGCGAGGGTGATGAGACGATAGTCGCCGTGGCCGCCGCCCTTGACCGTCTGGAAGTAGTCGGCCTGGCTGGGCTGGATGGTGCCGAGGCCCGGGCCTCCGCGGGAGACGTTCACGATGAGTGCCGGCAGTTCAGCTCCGGCCATGTAGGAGATGCCTTCCTGCATGAGGGAGATACCCGGCGAGGAAGAGGAGGTCATGACCTTCTTGCCGCTGGCGGCTCCACCATAAACCATGTTGATGGATGCCACTTCGCTCTCGGCCTGAAGGACTACCATTCCGGTGGTCTCCCAGGGCTTTTCGGCGGCGAGGGTTTCAAGAACCTCGGACTGCGGGGTGATAGGATAGCCGAAATAGCCGTCGCAACCGCAGCGGATCGCTGCGTGGGCAATGGCCTCATTGCCCTTCATCAATGTGATTTCCTGGTCTGCCATAGCTATTCAGTTTTTAGACGGTAAACGGTGATACACCCGTCAGGGCATACGGTAGCGCAGGAAGCGCAACCCGTACAGGTGTCTGCCAGAACCTCGTGGGCGAAATTGTAGCCCTTCCGGTTCACTTCCTTGGTGGTTAGAGCAAGGACGTCAAGCGGACACGCGACGATGCAGAGATTGCACCCCTTGCATCTCTCGGTGTCGACGACGGTCGCTCCTTTCATTTTTGCCATAATTCCTGTGATATAAGATTATTGATTGTACATATCCTTGTTGTAGAAGTCAAGTATCTCGTTGGCAATGGAATAGGCGTTCTTAGCCGGGCTGTCTGGATTGATTTCCATCGCTTCGAGATAGTTGTTGATGGCGCCCTGCCAGTCCCCTTTCTTTCGGTAGGCATTACCGAGGAGATAGTAGGCACGGTCGGACGGAACCTCGGAAGATGCAATGAAGTCCTTGAGGGCAGCGATCGCTTCATCGATCCTTCCCTCGGAGAGCATTGCCTCAGATGATTCCAGTCCGGTCATTGTCTAGTCGACGAATATACACCATCCGCGCGGATCCTCTTCGAGTCCCCTCTGGATGCCGACGATCTTCCTATAGAGTTTCTCGCTGATCTCACCGCACTTGTCCGGAGAGCCGAAAGTATAGCGGCGGGTTACCTCGTCGCCTTCGAGAGTAGGCTTGTCGTCGATCGAGCAGATGGGAGTGATGACGACCGCAGTGCCGCAGGAATTGACCTCGTCGAATTCTGCGAGTTCCTCTACCCTGATGGGGCGCATCTCCACGTTCAACCCCATGTCGGCAGCCACTGTCCGGAGGCTGGCGTTGGTGATGGAAGGAAGAACGCTGTGGGAAAGAGGTGTAACATAAGTATTGCCCTTGATGGCGAAGAAGTTGGACGAGCCGAACTCCTCGATGGTGGTCTTTGTCGCCGAATCCAGGAAAAGCAGTTCCCTGTAGCCGGCCCTGTGGGCTATGTTGTAAGCGTGAAGTGACTGGGCATAGTTGGCTCCCAACTTGTAACAACCCGACCCGAAGGTTGAAGCTCGGTCGTAGTTCCTCGAAAGAACCGCCGTTCCGGGCAACAGGCTTTTGGCTCCTGAATATGTACCCACAGGAGAACACATAACGACGAACATGACGTCACGGGCCGAATGGATGCCCAGCTGGGGGTTGATTCCGAACAATGCGGGCCTGAGGTAAAGGGAGGCGCTGGGCACTTCGTACGGGGGCAGATATTCAAGGTTCTCCTTGATGCAGGTGAGGCACATGTCTATGAACATCTCCTCGGAGGGGAAAGGCATGTCGAGATATGTTGCGCTGTCCGCCATCCTCTTCGCATTCATGTCCGGGCGGAAAAGCCTTATCCTGCCATCAACTCCCCTGAAGGCCTTCAGACCCTCGAAGCAGGCAGGCGCGTAATGGAATACTCCTGCAAAGGTGCTCAAAGGAATGTTGAAGTCCTCGGTCAAAACGGGAGCCTCCCACTTGCCATCTATGCAGCGGCTGTACACTATGGCCCTGGTCTTAGTGTAACTGAAAGATAGTTTGCTCCAATCTATGTCAATCATATTGAATCAGTATTAGTATATAGTTTCAGTGTGTTCGGTTGAAATCAGTCTTCGATCAGCCTGTCCTTATTATAGGTGTGGACCTTGGTCTTTCCGGACAGGATAAGGTAGCCGTTCTCTGCAAGGCTGTTGATCTCGTCCTCGCCGGGGTACACTTCCACCGGAGCGATGAAGCCTATCTTGTCCTTGATGGCGTCCATCAGCATCTTGCTGTGGGCGATGCCGCCGGTCAGGAGGATAGCGTCCACCTTACCGTCCGCCGTCGCCGCCATGGCCGCAATGTACTTGCAGATATTCAAGACGTAAGCCTTGAGGAAGACTATGGCGAGTTCGTTGCCTGCGACAGCCATGTTCTCCACTTCAAGCAGGCTGTTGGTGCCGAAATATGCCACGGCGCCTCCCCTTCCGACAAGTTTCTTCTTTATTTCGTCCTTAGTGTATTTACCGCTGAAGCACATGTCGATCAGTTCGAAAGGAGGACAGCATCCGGCTCTTTCAGGGGTGATCGGGCCGTCTCCGCCAAGTCCGTGGTTGACATCCAGCACCCGGCCGTTGCGATGGAGCGAAATGGTCGCGCCGCCGCCCATATGAGCCACGATCACGGTGACGTCATTGACGGTATGGCCGTGTTCCCTCAGATATCTGCGCACGATCGCCCTGGAATTGAGGGCGTGGAACAACGTCTTGCGGGTGAATTCAGGAATTCCGCCCATTCGGCACTCCGGAAGCATCTCGTCAGCCATCGGAGGGTCCGCAACATAGGCGGTGGTCCTTCCGTAGCGGGGCTCGAGGCCCTTGCTGTCACGGATTGCATTGATCTCCTTCGCGATGTCATCAGCAAGGACTGCGCTCAGGTTGCAGGCGTGCCTTCCGTCCCTGCAACTGATAAGAACGTCCCTCATGTCCTGGTTGACATCATAGACTCCAGTGATCACCGGGGTGAAAAGACCGCCCCTGGCCATGACTATGTCAACGTCCTCCAACGGAATTCCACGTGCCTTCATGAAGTCCTTTATAGCCTGGCGGCGCATGTCGCTCTGGTCCATGACGGACTTGTACTTCGCAACCTCGTCGGCGGTATGTTCGAGTTTCTCGTCAAAGATGCGTACCCCGTCTGAAAAGTATCCTAATTTTGTGGTTGTAGATCCTGTGTTGATTATCAGGATGTTTCCTTTCTGCATGTTTGCTTCTGACATTCTTCGGAATATAATTGTGCCTATAAATTTATTACATATTTATAACAAAATCAAGAAAATTATCTTGATTTTTAACAAATATCTCATTTTAGCAATCAATTTGACACTTTAACCTCGATTATGGTCAAAGTTGTTCCGTCGACTGCAAAACGCACATCGTATCCGCCGAAACTCATCCCATAGACTTTCGAAGGATCATCGTGATAACCGGGGCGGGGATCCAAGGCAAGCACTTCCTTTATCGCGGACAGATCGGCTCCGGATGCTTCTACTCCCGGAGCAAGCACGACATCCAAAGGCTTCCATTCCTCCTCATCCACAAAACCTGACCTGGCTGCGGGATGGGAGTCGGCGTAAGTGACATACGGCTTGATGTCATAGATCGGGGTTCCGTCCATCAAGTCCGCACCGGAGACTTC
>JAFZXU010000031.1 GCA_017616655.1 Bacteroidales bacterium | reverse complement strand
GAGTGACCCTTTTGTCATTCCGAGCGGAGCGAAGGAATCTATCCTGAAATCCCAGATCGAAAGACAATGGGGTACCCTTGAGGCATTCAAGGTCGAGTTCGAAGCCAAGGGCGTCGGCCTGTTCGGCTCCGGGTGGGTATGGTTGCAGGCCGACGCCTCCGGCGAGCTCTCGATAGGTCAGTACGCCAATGCCGACAATCCCGTCGCCCATGGCCTCCGGCCCATTCTCACCTTCGACGTCTGGGAGCATGCCTACTACCTCGACTGGCAGAACCGCCGCGCCGCCCACCTCGCCGCTTTGTGGCAGATCGTGGACTGGAGCGTCGTTGAGTCAAGATATTAACCCGTTTAATGATAAGACTGATATGAATCTCAAAGGAACGAAAACTGAGAAGAACCTCCAGGAGGCTTTCGCAGGCGAGTCTATGGCTCGCAACAAGTACACATACTACGCCTCGAAGGCGAAGAAGGACGGATATGTCCAGATCGCGAATATCTTCGAGGAGACTGCGGCTAACGAGAAGGAGCACGCCAAGATCTGGTTCAAGTACCTGCACGGCGGCGCTGTGCCCGGGACTACGGAGAACCTTGCCGATGCCGCCGCCGGAGAGAACTTCGAGTGGACCGACATGTACGCGCGCATGGCCGCCGAGGCCCGCGCAGAGGGATTTGACGAGATAGCGGAGAAGTTCGAGATGGTGGGCGCCATCGAGAAGGAGCACGAGGAGCGCTACCGCAAGCTCCTGGCCAACATCGAAGGCGGGCTGGTGTTCTCCCGCGAGGGCGACTGCATCTGGCAGTGCTCCAACTGCGGCCACATCGTGATCGGCCCCTCCGCGCCGGAGGTCTGTCCCGTTTGCGACCACCCGCAGAGCTTCTTCCAGCTGAAACCGGAGAATTATTGATTATGTACTTCCGTAGACGCCGGGTATTGAAAGACATCGCATTATGAAGGAGACAAGGATTTGTGTCATAGGCCTGGGTTATGTAGGCCTGCCGGTCGCGCGCCTTTTCTCGACCAGATACCCGACGATTGGATTTGACGTGAACAGGCAGCGAACGGCCGGTCTGATGGCCGGGCACGACTCTACGCTTGAGGTGGCGGACGAACTGCTTCAGGAGGCCATTGCCAAGCACGGCTTCAGATGTACCTCCGACCTCGATGACATCAGGGATTGCAACTTCTATGTCGTGGCCGTACCCACTCCTGTCGATGCCAACAACAATCCTGACCTGACGCCTCTCTGCGAAGCCAGCGCGACTGTCGGAAAGGTCATCGGAAAGGGAGATGTCGTCGTATATGAGTCCACGGTGTATCCCGGCGTGACCGAGGATGAGTGCGTCCCCGTCATTGAGGAGTTCTCGGGTCTCAAGTATAACGTGGACTTCTTCGCAGGTTACAGCCCCGAGCGCATCAACCCCGGTGACAAGCTGCATACCGTGGAGCGGATCAGGAAGGTGACTTCAGGTTCGACGCCCGAGACGGGCCGGTACATCGATGAGGTGTACGGCAGTGTCATTACCGCGGGGACCCACCTTGCCCCCAGCATCCGGGTAGCGGAAGCAGCGAAGGTCATCGAGAACAGCCAGCGTGATATCAACATCGCTTTCGTGAACGAGCTGAGCAAGATATTCAACAAGATGGGCATCGATACAGCCGATGTGCTGGAAGCGGCAGGCACCAAGTGGAACTTCCTTCATTTCCGTCCCGGTCTGGTCGGCGGCCACTGCATAGGCGTGGATCCGTATTACCTCGCCCAGTGTGCCCAGCGCCACGGCTACAATCCCGAAATAATCCTTGCCGGGAGGCGGATGAACGACAGTATGGGAGAGTACGTGGCGTCCGAGACCATCAAACTGATGCTCAAGAAAGGTATCCAGGTCATTGGCTCTGAAATCCTTATCCTCGGTATCACCTTCAAGGAGGACTGCCCCGATGTCCGCAATACTAAGGTCGTGGACATCTACCGCGCGCTCAAGGAGTACAACCTCAATGTCACGGTTTATGACCCTTGGGCCGACCCTACTGTCGTTGAACGGGAGTACGGGATCCATATCGTCAGCGAGCCGCCTGCGCGTAAGTTCGACGCTTGCATCGCCGCAGTGGCTCACAAGAGGTTTGCCAACCTTGACGTGCTTTCGCTCCTGAATGAGAGACACGTTGTCTTTGATGTGAAATGCACCCTCTCCCGGAGCATCGTCGACGGAAGGCTTTAGACAGAGATATGATTGAATTTGAGATAGCTGATCACGGCGCCGAGCTGCAGAGCCTGCGGTGCGACGGGCGCGAGTACCTGTGGCACGGGGATCCCGCTTACTGGGGGCGCCGGTCGCCGATCCTTTTCCCGATGGTGGGGAAGGTGTACGGCGGTGTGTTCCGGGTGGACGGCAAGGAGTATCCGATGGGGCAGCACGGGTTCGCCCGGGATTCGGAGTTTGTTTTCGACGGCGAGCGATACGTGCTGGCCGGCTGCCCGCTGGAGAAGTACCCCTATCGCTTCGAGCTTTCGGTACGGTACCGCGCGGAGGGGAGGCGTTTCTATGCGGAGTGGGAGGTGCTGAATACCGACACCCGCGACATCCATTTCCAGATCGGGGCGCACCCGGCGCTGATGCTGCCGGATTACCGCGAGGGGGACCCGGTGCACGGGTATCTGCAGTGCTTCGACTCTTCCGGCAAGGCAGTGGAGCGGCCCATGCTCAGCCACGGCCTGGACGGTGGCTGCCTCACTGAACTTTCCGAGCCTGTTCCCATGCCGGTCTCGCCGGACGGTCTGCTGCCCATCACGGGCGAGACCTTCGCGATCGATACCTTCATGCTGGAGCACGGCTCGGTGAAGAGCGTGACGCTGCTGGACAAGGCTCGCCGGCCGTATTTATCGGTCGGAAGCGATCAGACCGAAGCCTACGGCATCTGGGCCCCCTACAAGCCCGGCTGCCCCTTCGTCTGCCTCGAGCCCTGGTGCGGCATCACAGACCTGGTCGGCTTCAAGGGCGATCTCTCCGAGCGCTACCTGGACCACCGGCTGGCGCCGGGGGAGAAGTTTGGGTTTACGTACTGGATAGAGGTGCACTAGCAACACACTTTTATAAACTTAAAAATGAAAAACTTATGGAAACTAAAGAAGAGAAGGGATTAATTCCCTTCGAAGATGTGGAGAGTAAGATTGCGGTAATCCGAAAGATGGAGGTGATTGCCGATGCGGACGTGGCGGCACTGTATGGCGTGGAGACTCGCGAGGTGAATCAGGCGGTCAGGAATAATCTGGACAAGTTTCCTCCAGATTATGTGTTCGAGCTGAGTAAGAGCGAGTTGCGTGATTTGATGTCAAAAATTTTGACTTCAAATGTATCGCCCAGCAACCGCAAACCCACCAAGGTGTTTACGGAGAAGGGACTCTATATGTTGGCAACTGTGCTGAAGGGAGAGCGGGCAAGGGCCGTTACATTCGCAATCATTGAGACCTTTGCAAAGGTGCGTGAACTGAAGAAGGATCTCTTGGAACTTCATGCGGAGAAAGACAAGGCGAAGCAGGCTGCCAGGATGCAGCACTTTGGTGAGGCCCCCAGCGGTGGGTAGCCCTTTGCTCGGATGGGTAAACAGAACTGATAGAACTACGTTTCCTTATGGAAACGAGTCCGATGACTGGTTTCCCTTACAACCCTCAGGATTTTTGAGGTGATCCTGGTAGTTCCCTTTGTGGTCTTGGGCTTGCGCTCCAAACTGAGTTCAAATGAGGCCTTGGTTTTGAGTTTCACCATAATGTTGAGAAGGCTCTAAGTTTAACGACAAATCCGCTGGATGAGATGATAGAGTACGCATCCGATATGTTAAAAAAAAGTAGAGCATTTCCCGGTCAAGGAAAAATGCTCTATGTAAGTTTTGCCCTTTCTCAAGGGGCGGCCTTCTCTACAACTGTAAAGGTAAGAAGATAAACTGGAATTCCAAAACAATTCTCGAGAATTAAAAACAATAACATCATATGACCACCTTCTCCAACAACGGAAAACTCAAGCTCCTGATCATCGTGGGCACGCGGCCAACAGTGATCTCAAAGCAAACCTTTGGATAGAGATGTACTAAAGACCTCTTGCCTGTCAAGCAAGTGCTCTAAACGAAGTAAGCAAATATGACTCAACTCAACGATAAAGACCATAAGGCGCAAATGGAAGACATGAAGTCCTTCGACGAGCAGATGCCGTGCGTGGGTATTTTCTGGTACGATCCGGAGGACCATGCGCTGTTCGGGGTGCGCAAGAAGGAGCTGACGCCGCAGATGGTGGAGGAGGCTGCCGGAAAGGGCGTGCCGTTCATCAACTACCCGCAGCTGCACCGGACGGTATGGGCCAAGGAGTACTTCCGGGCCCAGGCCAAACACCTGGAGACCAAGTTCAAGGGCGACTACACGCTGATCCCCCGTGGGCGTGTGGCGTGGACCATCGACAAGTTCATCGTGCTTGTCGGCAAGTGGGCAGAGCCCATTCAGGAAGAGCTTACCGCACTGTTGGAGGCTGAGTTCTCCCTGCCGTACTTCGAGTTCGTGTATGACGAGCACTGGGACCTTGGCCACGGCTGGAGTGGGGACATGCCCACAAGCAGGTAATGCGGAAGGTCCTCCGCCAGCATCGCTCCAAGGAGTGAAAGAAAGAGCATCTATGTTGAAGACGCAGAGTTTATTTGGAGTTTAGCAATCTCTGCAGTATCTTTGCGATACTTCCCTGGGATTGCGGTG
>JAFZXU010000002.1 GCA_017616655.1 Bacteroidales bacterium | reverse complement strand
GCCGCAAGAAGGTGGAGGAGGTGGCGGAACTGCTGAATCTCAACGGGATAAAGGCGCTGCCATACCACGCCGGAATGGATGCCGCAACCCGCACCCGCAACCAGGATGCCTTCCTGATGGAGGAGGTGGACGTGATTGTGGCCACAATCGCCTTCGGAATGGGCATCGACAAGCCCGACGTGCGTTTCGTGATCCACTACGACATCCCCAAGAGCCTCGAAGGGTACTACCAGGAGACGGGCCGTGCAGGCCGCGACGGAAAGGAGGGGCAGTGCATCGCCTTCTACAGCTACAAGGATATCCAGAAGCTCGAGAAGTTCATGCAGGGCAAGCCGGTCTCCGAGCAGGAGATAGGCAAGCTGCTGCTCAACGAGACTATGGCCTATGCGGAGTCGAACCAGTGCCGCAGGAAGATCCTCCTGAACTATTTCGGAGAGGATTATCCGCAGGACAACTGCGGCATGTGCGACAACTGCCTCCACCCGAGAAAGCAGTTCAACGGCCAGGAGGAGATGCTCAGCGTCATCGAGCTGATAATGTCGCTCAAGGAGAATTTCAAGTCGGACCATCTGGCCAATATACTGGCAGGCGTAAGCAACTCTATCATAAAGTCTTACAATCACGATTCCAGCCCCTTCTTCGGCATCGGAAAGGATCATACCCCGCGATTCTGGGACGCCGTCATCAGGCAGGGGCTCGTGCTTCACCTGCTCGAGAAGGATATCGAGCGCTACGGCCTGATCTCGGTCACCGGCGAGGGGCTTTTCTTCTATGCCAACCCGCATCCCCTGATGCTGACGGAGGACCGCGAGTTCGCCGAGGGCGAGGATGACGACAGCGATGATACGGCGGTGAACGTCCGTCCCCAGAATTCAGGCGGAGGCGACGAAGAGCTGCTCTCCATCCTGAAGAGTATCCGCCACGACCAGTCGAAGCGGCTCAGGCTCCCGGCCTGGGTGATTTTCAGCGACGCCTCGCTCGACGACATGTCGATCAGGTATCCCGTTACCATGGAGGAGCTTACGCGATGCGCCGGGGTGGGAGAGGGAAAGGCCCGGAAGTTCGGCGACGAGTACCTGAAGGTCATCGCCCGCTATATCGAGGAGAATGAGATTTCCCGTCCGGATGACTGGGTGATGAAGTCGGCTCCGAACAAGAGCGAGAAGCGCATCTTCATCATCACGAGCATCGACCGACGCATCCCTTTCGAGGATATAGCCGACGCCCGAGATATGGATATGGAGGATCTCCTGGAGAATATCGAGTCTATCATCTCCTCCGGTACCCGCCTGAATATCAATTATTATATCCATCAGGTAATCGACGATTACAAGGTGGACGATATCTATTCCTATTTCAAGGAGGAGGCCGATTCTGATTCGGTGACCGATGCGCTGAAGGCTCTCGGGCCCGATTATACCGAGGAGGAGGTCCGCCTCGTCCGCATCAAGTTCCTTTCCGAAATGGGCAACTAGCCCTTAAGGTTTTCGCCTGGGCTCCTGTCAAGGTATTTGGAAAACTTCCGCTTCGCTCCATCCTTCCCACTGCGCTACGCTTGTGGGCCCCTCCCTCTCATGTGGCCGAGGGCGGCCACAGTTTTCCAAACACCATGACAATCCGCCCTTACGGCGAAAACCTTGGAGTAAGATATGCCAGATACTACAATCAGCAGATTTTAACTAAATCTAAATAATGTGTATATTTGCAGGATTATATACTGTAACTATATATCCTATTTATGAAACCTGATACCGAACCTACAATCGAAGAGACCAGGAAGAATAACAGCTGGGCTGCAAGATACACCAGGAAATTTTTCAAGAGCGAGTCGGCGGGCGGCATACTGCTGCTCATCTGCACGGTGATTGCGCTGATATTCGCAAACGTTCCGGCTCTTCAGCCGGTGCTGGACATCTGGCATTACGAAGGCGGAATTGAATTCGGCTCGTTCAGCCTCAAGATGTCGCTGCTCGACTGGGTCAACGATGCCCTGATGGCCATCTTCTTCTTTACCGTAGGTCTCGAGATAAAGCGTGAGATGTGCGTCGGAAGGCTCTCTTCGATTAAGCGTTCCGTGCTGCCCATCTTCGCCGCACTGGGCGGAATGGTCTTTCCGGCCCTGATTTTTACCATCTTCAACGGAGGCAATCCCGCTACGGCTCACGGATGGGGAGTCCCTATGGCAACCGATATCGCCTTTGCGGTCGGCATACTGGCAATCCTAGGCAGCAAGGCCCCGATAGGCATCAAGGTGCTTCTTACCGCAATCGCGATCGTCGACGACCTTGGCTCAATCATCGTGCTTGCCATATTCTATCCCACCCACGCAATCCATCTCTCCTTCCTGCTCATCGGCCTTGGCATCTTCCTGCTGCTCTATCTCCTCGGAAGGTTCGGAGTGCGCAACAAGTGGGTGTATGTCATAGGCGGCATCTTCCTGTGGTATTACATCTACCAGTCGGGAGTGCACGCCACCATCGCGGGTGTCCTGCTCGCAATCAGCGTTCCTTACAAGACAAAGATCAACGTACTGGATTTCGGTACGAAGATGAAGTATCTGAGGGATGAGCTCCTCCGTGTTTCTGACATAGAGGTGGAAAGCCTTGCAAATGATGAGGAGATGCATATCGTCCACGAGATGTCGGAGTACCTCGATGCTGTCGAGCCTCTGATGCACAAGTTCGAGTCGAATCTCCAGCCGATAGTCAACTTCTTCATCATGCCGGTCTTCGCGCTGGCCAACGCCGCAGTGCTGCTGCAGATGGATTTCTCGGCTCCCGGAGTCTCCGGACTGGCGCTGGGTATCTTCTTCGGCCTGCTGGTCGGCAAGCCCGTGGGCATCTACCTCTTCAGCCTGCTCTCGGTCAAATGCAAGCTTGCGGCCCTGCCTGCCGGCGTCAACTGGATACAGATCCTTGCCATGGGCGTACTTGCCGGAATCGGCTTCACGATGTCGATCTTCATCGACAACCTGGCATTCCACGATGCAGCCCTGGTCAACACGGGCAAGGTTGCAATCCTCATCACTTCAGCGTCGGCAGCAATTATCGGATACCTGATTTTCAGTCGCATGTCGAAGCACCAGTCAATAATGAACAGCAATAACAAACAATAACTCAATCATTTAATGAAAACACTCAAAATCTTTGCGCTTTGCGCATTCGCAGCTGTCGCTCTGACAGCCTGCTCCGACAGGGTTACCAAGGAGAAGACCCCCAAGGGCATCACCAATTCCGAAATCGACCAGGTCAGCTATATGATCGGCCAGCAGTTCGGCGAGTATATGAAGGGCAACAACTTCGGCGCTCTTTCGTTCTCCCAGATCAAGAAGGGCATCAAGGACGCGATGAACGGCGTCGCTCTCGACGAGGAGACCTTCTACAGCGTCATGAACGAGTATATGGAGAAGCGTATGAACGCCCTCAAGGAGGAGAACGAGGCCAAGGCTGCCAAATTCTTCGAGGAGAACGGCAAGAAGGACGGCGTCGTCACCACCGAGAGCGGCATTCAGTACAAGATTGTCCGCGAGGGTAACGGCGTGAAGCCCGTAGAGGGCAGCACCGTCAAGGTCTGCTACGAAGGCAAGCTTCTCGACGGCACCGTCTTCGACTCTTCCTACGAGCGCAACGACACCGTCACTTTCGCCCTGAACCAGGTCATCAAGGGCTGGGGCGAAGGCCTCACCTACTGCGAAGAGGGCGGCGAAATCCTCCTCTGGATCCCCGCTGAACTGGGCTACGGCGAGCGTGGCGCAGGCGGACTTATCGGCCCCGGTTCCGCTCTCAACTTCAGGGTCGAGCTCATTTCCACCGAGAATCCCGAGCTTTCTTCGGAGCCCGAAGAAAACTAATCCCTCCCTTTGAAGACACTGAAGAGAATATTAGGATATGCGAGGCCGTACGGAAAGTACTGGCCTCCATATCTTTTTCTCTCCATTCTCTCGGTGGTCTCAGGCATCGCGACCTACGCCCTCCTGGGGCCGATGCTCACGGTGCTTTTCGACAACGCTTCGATAGCCTCCGGTCCCGCGCGGCCGGAGTTCGCGTTTTCTCTCGACTGGCTGCGGGATTACTTCTCCTTCATCCTGTCGGGGATCGTCGCCGGCGGCGGCGTCATCCGCGGCCTGGCCTTCGTCAGCCTCATGCTGGTTGCGGCCTGCTTCGTGGCCAATCTCTGTCGCTACCTTTCGCAGCGCATCCTGGTCTCGATGAAGACCACCCTGATGCGCAACATCCGCAAGGATCTCTTTTCCAAGATCCTCGCCCTCGACACAGGGTACTTCACCGAGAGGCGCAAGGGAGATATCCTTTCGTGCGTCTCGAACGACGTCAGCGAGGTGCAGAACAGCGTGGCGAGCAGTTTCCACGTCCTGTTCCGCGAGCCGCTGCTGGCCTTGGGCTTCCTGGCGATGCTCTTCTATATGTCGCCGAGGCTCACCCTCGTCTCGCTCATAGCGCTTCCGGTTTCGGCCTTCATTGTGACCCGCATAACGCGTTACCTGCGTGCCGGGAGCGTTGAGACACAGAGTCTTATGGGCTCGATACTCGCCCGTTTCGAAGAGGCCATTACGGGCTCGAGGATTGTCAAGGCCTTCAATGCCGGCAAATATCTGGGCCGGCGCTTCGATGCCGAAAACCAAAGGCACAGGGAGGTCTCCGCAAAGGTGGGATACCGCCAGGAGCTCGCCTCCCCGGTTTCGGAATTTCTCGGCATCTCCATCGCGGCCGTGGTGCTCTTCTACGGCGGATGGCTCAACCTGCATGGAAAACTCGGGATGAGCTGGGAACAGTTCATCGTCTATATAATGTTCTACTGGAAGGTGCTGGAGCCGGCCAAGGCTATCTCCAACTCCTATGCGGCAATACGGAAGGGGCTTGTTTCAGCCGACCGCATCTTCGCCATCCTCGACACCGAACCCGGGGTGAAGGAGGCTCCCGACGCACTCCGCAAGGAGAGCTTCGAGGAGGCGGTAAGATTCAACTCGGTCTCCTTCTCTTACGAAAGCAAACCTGTCCTGGAGGAGGTCAGCCTCGAGATTCCCAAGGGGAAGATGGTGGCCGTGGTGGGCCACTCCGGTGCCGGAAAATCCACCATGGCCGACCTGCTGGCCCGTTTCCGCGACGTTTCGGGAGGCTCCATAACCATCGACGGGAAGGATATCCGTTCGTTGCGCCTGGAGGATCTGCGCGCCCTGATGGGCATAGTGCCGCAGGACCCGGTCCTCTTCAACGATACGGTGTTCAACAACATAGCCTTCGCCTCCGAAGGGACTACCGAAGAGGAGGTGCGCGCCGCGGCGAAGGTGGCGAATGCCGACAGCTTCATCTCGGCCCTTGAAAAGGGGTACGACACGGTGATAGGCGAGGGGGGATCGAAACTTTCGGGAGGACAGCGGCAGAGGCTTGCCATAGCCCGCGCCGTGCTCAAGAATCCTCCTATCCTGATTCTCGACGAGGCCACCTCGTCGCTCGATACCGAGAGCGAAAGGCTCGTCCAGGATGCCCTGCAGCGCCTTATGGGCGGCAGGACCTCCTTCGTCATAGCCCATCGCCTTTCCACCGTCCGCCACGCCGACGAGATAGTGGTCCTGCAGGACGGCAGGGTTGCGGAGCGGGGGCGTCACGAAGATTTAGTTGCAAAGGGCGGAATTTATGCGCATCTTTGCTCTTTACAGGATTTCTCATAGTACAAGGATATGAAAAGATCGCTCAACAAATATTTTGAAAAGAGTTTCAGGAAGAACTGGGACAGGCCGGCGCTCTCCGACTACAAAGGCGAGACCAACAAGTACTCCGACGTGGCGCGCAAGATAGCCAAGCTCCATATCCTCTTTGAAACCTGCAACATCAGGAAGGGAGACAAGATCGCCATATGTTCGAGGAACCAGGCCAACTGGGCGGTTTCGTACCTGGCTGTGATAACCTACGGAGCCGTAGTGGTTCCGCTCCTCCACGAGTTCAAGCCGAGCAACATCCATCATCTCGTAAACCATTCCGACTCGAGGTTCCTCTTCGTGGGCGACACCCTGCTCGAGAATCTCTCAATAGCCGATATGCCTGAGCTGGAGGCCGTTTTCTCCCTCAACAAGTTCAATATCGTCTATGCCCGCGAGGAGCTCTACAATTCGGCTTTCGACGATCTGGACCGCCTTTTCAACGAGAAGTTCCCCGATTTCGGCCCCGACGACATCAAGTATTATGAGGACCAGCCCGATGAACTGGCCCTGATCAGCTATACCTCGGGCAGTACCGGCTTCTCGAAGGGAGTAATGATTCCCTATCGCGCCCTGGAGTACAACATCCAGTTCGCCGCAACTGTGGAGAGCCAGATGGACAACAAGTCGAACGTGGTATCGATGCTTCCCACCGCCCACATGTATGGTATGATATTCGAGTTCCTCTTCGAGATGACCATCGGAGCCCACGTCCACTTCCTGACGAGGCTTCCAAGCCCCAACGTCATCCTGAAGGCGATGGCGGAGGTCAAGCCCGACATCATCATCACTGTGCCGATGATCCTCGAGAAGATATACAAGTCGAAGCTGCTCCCCTTCATCAGCAAGAGCAGGATGAAACTCTTCCTTTCGCTTCCGGGAATCGACCAGATGGTCCTGAACAGGATCAAGAAGAGTCTCGTGGAGTCGTTCGGCGGCAATTTCAAGGAGGTCATCGTGGGCGGAGCGGCGCTCAACCGTGAGGTGGAGGCCTTCCTGCGCCGCATCAATTTCCCCTACACGGTGGGCTACGGAATGACGGAGTGCGCACCTATCATCGCCTTCGAATCGTGGGACAGGACAAAGCTCTACTCCTGCGGAAAACCCACCCAGAACATCAAGGTGAAGATCAATTCCAAGGACCCGAGAAACCTTCCGGGCGAGATCCTGGTGCAGGGCGACAATGTCTTCCTGGGTTACTACAAGAATCCCCAGGCCACCGCTCAGGCGCTCCAGAACGGCTGGCTGCGTACCGGCGACATGGGCATTATAGACTCCGACGGCTTCCTCTTCATCAGGGGCAGGAGCAAGACCATGATCCTCGGCGCATCAGGCCAGAACATCTATCCGGAGGAGATCGAGAGCAGCATCAACAACCTTCCCTATGTGGCCGAATCGCTCGTGATCGACGACCACGGCGCCCTCACCGCCCTGATATATCCCGACTTCGACGCGCTTGAGGCCGATAATATCGACCACGCCACCCTGCAGCACCTCTTCGAGGAGGAGATCGAGATCACCAACCTCGAAATGCCCGGCTACTGCCGTATCGCGAAGGTCGAAATATTCCCCGAGGAGTTCGAGAAGACTCCCAAGAAGAGCATAAAGAGATACCTCTACCAGAGATAAAAGATGGAAGACAAAGAGAAGAAGTTCGACGCCAGCTACCTTGAAATGGCGTCGGTATGGGCAAAGAACTCATATTGCAAGCGCCGCCAGGTGGGAGCCATCATCGTCAAGGACAGGATGATAATCTCGGACGGCTACAACGGCACCCCTTCGGGTTTCGAGAATGTCTGCGAAGACGAGAACGGGGTTACCAAGCCCTATGTGCTCCACGCCGAGGCCAATGCCATAACCAAGGTGGCCAAGAGCGGCAACAGCAGCGAGGGGGCGACCCTCTATGTCACCGCCTCCCCCTGCATGGAGTGCTCCAAGCTGATAATCCAGGCCGGCATTAAGCGCGTGGTCTATCGTGACGAATACAGGATCCTGGACGGCGTGGAACTTCTGCGCCGCGCGGGAGTGGAAGTAGTGAAGTACGATGAGCAATAAGAAAGAGATATTCTTCAACATCCTGATAGGACTGGCGGTAGTCCTGATGGGATGGGCGCTCGCGGACAATATCTCCAGGCGTTTCTCTCCCCGGCAGAATGTGGTGAAGATCGACCGTGCGGCGAAGAACAGCGACTGGGGCAAGCTGATGCTGGTGCTCAATACGATCGAGGCCAATTATGTGGACAGCCTCGACCAGGCCGCGATAACCGAGGAGATCCTCCCCCTGATTCTCTCCAAACTCGATCCCCACTCCGTCTATTTCACCCCCAAGGATTTTGAGACGGCAGACGAAGACCTCCAGGGCGGCTTCGACGGCATCGGCATACAGTTCAACGTGCCCAACGACACCGCGATAGTCAACAACGTCATTGCCGGAGGCCCCTCCGAGAAGGCGGGAATCCTCTCCGGCGACCGCATCCTCAAGGTGGACGACCGCGACATCGCCGGAGTCAATATGCCGCAGGATACGATGGTTCGCCTAATGCGCGGCAAGAAGGGAACCAAGGTTCTCATCAGCGTGGGCAGGGAGGGGGAGAAGGACCCCGTGGTCTTCGAGATCATACGCGACAAGATTCCCCAGAAGAGCGTCGACGTGGCCTTCATGCTCAACGACACAACCGGTTATATCAAACTCTCCAAGTTCTCGCGCACCAGCTACATAGAGTACCTGAAGGCCCGGCTGCTGCTCCGCGAGCAGGGAATGAAGAGGCTCGTCTTCGACCTGCGCGACAATTCCGGCGGCTATCTCGACCAGGCCATAATGCTCTCCAACGACTTCCTCGAAAAGGGCAAACTGATTACCTATATGGAGGGGCTTCACAGCGAGAGGAACGATATCTTCGCCGACGGCAACGGCTTCAGCCAGGACCTCGAGCTCGCCATCCTCATCAACGAGTATTCCGCCTCCTCGAGCGAGATTTTCACCGGCGCGATGCAGGACAACGACCGCGCTACTGTTTATGGCGTCCGCTCTTTCGGAAAGGGACTCGTACAGGAGCCGATAACCTTCTCCGACGGCTCCGGGGTGCGGCTCACGATAGCCCGCTACCATACTCCCACCGGCCGATGCATCCAGAAGCCCTATGACGGCAGCGACGATTACGCATACGATATCCTCGAGCGCTTCCAGAGCGGCGAGATGATGTCTGCCGACAGCATAAAGGTCAATGATTCCCTGAAATACGTTACTCCCGGCGGCAAGATCGTCTATGGCGGAGGCGGCATCATACCGGATGTCTTCGTCCCGCTGGACACTGTCGGCGTAACAGATTTCATGGTGAAGTGCAACCGCCAGAGCCTCCAGGTGAAATTCGCCAACAAGTTCTGCGACCAGAACCGCGCCAGGATCCGCGAGATAAACGATATGGAGTCACTCGAAAGTTTCCTCGCCCCGATAGACCTCAAGACCCTTTTCCTGAAATATGCAGCTGAGAATGAGGTCGTTCCGCAGGAAGGTGAATGGGAGCGCTCGGGCGGCTATATCCTTACCCAGATAAAGGCAATGGTCGGCCGCTCCACCCCGATGGACGACGATGCCTTCTATCCCATCTACCTGACTATCGACAAGACCGTTCAGCGGGCATTGGAGGGTGACTGATTCTTAGAAAGATGAAAATGCAGGCTTTTTGGACAATCATTCTGTTGGTGCTTTCCAACATCTTCATGACATTCGCCTGGTACGGGCAGTTGAAGCTTTCTGAAATGCATATCAGCGACGGCTGGCCGCTGATTCTGATAATACTGCTCTCCTGGGGCGTCGCCTTCTTCGAGTATTGCGTGATGATTCCGGCGAACCGCCTGGGATCGAATATCACCGGCGGCCCCTTCAACCTGATGCAGCTCAAAATCATTCAGGAGTGCATCTCCCTCGTGGTTTTCACCGTCATCTGCGCCCTCGTCTTCAAGAGCCAGCCCATCCAGTGGAACCACATGGTCTCCTTCCTCTGCATAATTGCAGCGGTATTCTTCTGCTTCTTAAAGTAAAAAAGTTTTATCCGGCTTAGGCTGGAACTGCGCGCTGGCTTTGTGGAGCGGCGGGTTCTTCATGACGTGACGCTAGTGGCACGGCATGAAAGGTTCCGCCGCGCGAGGGATTCCCGGGGATTCCCGGTCAAGCCGGGAATGACGGATTGCTTCAAGCCGGGAATGACGGAATTACTTCTTCAGACGGTATTTGTCGCCTTCGAAGAGGAGTTTGATCCTGGCGTTGCCGGCGTAATTGTAATTCTTGTCAACCCTGATGGACTTGCGGTCGGGCTCGATAATCATGACCGAGCTCCTGCCCAGCACCTCGATATCGCGTCCTTTGCTCACCACGATCGCAGTAGCCTCGTCGATGCCGATGCAAACGCATTCGGGATGGTCGAAAGCGACGGAGAAGAGGCGGTTTTCACGGCTGCGCTTCAGGAAATGCTGGTCGATGATGGCGCCCTTGATGAAGCCCATTCCCTCGACTATCTCCACCATGTCGGGCGCAATGTCCTTGAAACCCTCTTCGGAGTGGTCCACACGGCTGCCGGTGAGCATCTTCTCGCTCATCATGGCCGCACCTGCGCTCGAGCCGCTGATCATTCCGCCCTCCTCATAGAGCTTCATAAGGCGCTCGTGCAGCAGCGTACCCCTGATGGCATCGGTGATGCGGTGCTGTTTGCCGCCGCAGAAAAAGACGCCGCCGACGCCTTCCATAACCTTATTTACGTACTCTGGATCATTGCACTCCGCACGTGTGGGGGCGATGCACCGGGTTTCGCCTGCGCCCATCTTCTTGATGGATGCCGCAAATGATTCGGCAGCCTCCATCGGCGTATCGCTTGCGGTGCCGATTACGAGGAAAGTGGCTTCAGGAGCGCCGGAATACTGGATGTATGCCTGACCGATCTTGTCGGTGCGGCCGCCGCCTCCGACGATTACAAGGTGTCCTTTCGGGGTCTTTGCTTCTGATAAGAAGGAAACAAGCACAAGGCAGCAGAGTGCTGCAACGATACGTAAAGCTTTCATATTCTTTAGTTTTGTCTGATAAATCTATATACGATTTCGCCCTCCTGTCTGGCGGGAGCCGATTCGTCGGCCGAGAAACGGGAACGCTTCGCGGCGTCGAGGGCATAGCCCCATAGCTGACCGTCGGGGGTGGAGAGGGCCTCGTTGACCTTTGCGGCTATGACGCGCCCCATGGGGTTCACTACGATTGCCACATATACATCGCCGCCTCCGTAGCCTTTGTATGCAGGAACGGGAAGATGGCGCGCCTTGCGCCCTTCAAGGGAATAGGTAAGCACCGAAGGGCCGCGGTAGGCAGGAGTCTCCTTCTCCTCGGAGTCCTCGTCGCCTTTGCCCATATCCACCGCCTCGGCTTCGCTCTTCTCGCGGAGCGCGTCACGCCTCGAGGCATCCAGCTTGCGCTGAAGATCCCGCGCCTCCTTATAGACATCCGAACCGGTCTTGCCCTTGCTGTCCTTCAATCTTTCCCCGGCATCCACTGCAACATTGCGGATTGCTGGGGCCGGCTTGCCGAGGAGTTCCTCGATCTGGCGTTTCGCCTCCTCCTTCATCTCTATCTGCCTGATCTCCTTCTCTCGCTCCTCCTGCTTCGTAAAGTCAAGCACGAACGAGTGCTCCTGGTCGACAGCGGAGCTGATTGAAACCAGGAGCAGTATTATCAGTACGGAGAGATGGAAAATCAGGGTCGTGTAGAGCCCTGCCCGGCTCTCCTCATCGTGCTTGAGATCAGGCATCTTACTACTCTTCCTTCTCTTTCAGGGCGTTTTTGATGGTGGCAACCAATATGTTGATAGCCACACGGTTGTGTCCTCCCTGAGGGACAATTATATCGGCGTAGCGCTTGCTGGGCGCTATGAACTGCAGGTGCATCGGCTTCACCGTCTTGGTGTAGCGGTCCATAACCCACTCCACGTTCTTGCCCCTCTCCCTAATGTCGCGCGCGATGACCCTCATAAGGCGGTCGTCGTCATCGGCATCCACATACACCTTGATGTCCATCTCGTCCATCAGCTTCTTGCAGGTGAAGATGAGGATGCCCTCCACGATGATGATGGGGGCGGGGGAGAGGTGGACCGTCTCGGTTGTCGAGCGGGAGCAGGTGAGATAGGAATAGACGGGCTGCTCGACATCCCTGCCTGCCTTGAGCTCCTTGAGCTGTTCCACCAGAAGGTCGAAATCGATGGCGTTGGGGTGGTCGAAATTGAGCTTCTGGCGCTCTTCGAGCGGCAGGTGGCTCTGGTCCTTGTAATATGAATCCTGTGATACTACCACGATGTGTTCGTGGAGTTTTTCGGCCAGTTTCCTCGCTACGGTGGTCTTTCCCGAGCCCGTTCCGCCGGCGATGCCGATAATGAGCCTGTTGTCCATATTCTCTTGTAAGATTAAAATTCAGCTGACTTGGGGGTCCTGGGGAAGGGGATGACGTCCCTGATGTTCGACATTCCTGTGACGAAGAGCAGCAGGCGCTCGAAGCCGAGGCCGAAACCGCTGTGGGGGCAGGTGCCGAAACGGCGTGTGTCGATATACCACCAGAGGTTGGTGGTGTCCATCTTCAGCTCCTCAATGCGCCGCTCGAGTTTTTCGAGCGAGGATTCCCTCTCCGAACCGCCGATTATCTCGCCGATCTTCGGGAAGAGGACGTCGGTGCCGCGGACGGTCTTTCCGTCGTCGTTCTGCTTCATATAGAAGGCCTTGATGTCCTTCGGATAGTCGGTCAGGATGACCGGTTTGCCGAAGTGCTTCTCCACCAGGTAACGCTCGTGCTCGCTCTGGAGGTCGACGCCCCAATAGATGGGGAATTCGAACTTCTGCCCGCTCTTCTCGAGGATATCGATCGCCTCGGTGTATGTGAGTCGGACGAACTCGGTGGAAATCACGCTCTTGAGGCGGTCGATGAGTTCGGGGTCAATCATCTTGTTGAGGAATGCAAGGTCGTCCCGGCAGTTGTCGAGGGCATACTGTACCAGGTATTTGATGAACTCCTCCTCGAGGTCCATCAGGTCGTCCACTTCATAGAAGGCCATCTCCGGCTCGACCATCCAGAATTCCGCGAGGTGGCGCGGAGTATTGGAGTTTTCCGCACGGAAAGTGGGACCGAAGGTGTAAATCTCTCCGAGCGCCGTGGCTCCGAGTTCGCCTTCGAGCTGGCCGCTCACCGTGAGGGCTGTCTGCCGTCCGAAGAAGTCCTTCTCGAAATCTATGCTGCCGTCCTCCTTGCGGGGAATGTCGTTGAGGTCCATCGTGGTGACCTGGAACATCTCGCCCGCGCCTTCGCAGTCGGAGCCTGTGATAAGCGGAGTATGCAGATAGACAAACCCCTTGTCGTTGAAGAATTTATGGATGGCGAAAGCCATTGCGTGACGGATCCTGAGCACTGCGCCGAAGGTGTTGGTGCGCGGCCTCAGGTGGGCTATCTCGCGAAGGAACTCCATGCTGTGGCCCTTCTTCTGGAGGGGGTAGCTGTCGGGGTCGGCGGTGCCGAGCACCTCGATTTCCGCGGCCTGCACCTCCACCGCCTGTCCGCTTCCGATGGATTCCACGAGGGGACCCTTCACCGAGAGGCAGGCTCCGGTGGTTATCTGCTTCATCAGCTCCTCGTCGAACTTGGCGAGGTCGCAGACCACCTGTATATTATTTATGGTGGAGCCGTCGTTGAGGGCGATGAACGCCACGTTCTTGTTTCCGCGCTTTGTCCTTACCCAGCCTTTCACCACAACGTCGTGGCCGGGTTTCTCACTCAAAATAGCCTTGATCCTTTTCATCAATCTTTCCTTGCTCTATATTAAAACTTGATTTTCATTGCCTTGCAGATCTTCCTGGGGATGTCGGTGTTGTCCATCCTGCCTGCGAAGTCCTCCGATCCCGCACCGATCGCCCATACGGGAACGGCACCTCCGGTATGGGAAGTGGTCGTCCAGCCCACTCCGGCCTTCTGGGAGTGCTCCTGAAGCACCACCTTGTCGTTCATGTACTTGTCTACATCGGTGGTGGTGACATTCTCGGTTATCTCGTCAAAGACCGTAAGGTCGTACTTGTAGCCCTTCTTGTATCCGAGCGAGACGCCGCCGGTCTCGTGGTCGGCGGTGACGATAATCAGCGTCTCCTTCGGGTGTTTTTCATAGAATTTGAGGGCAACCTTGACGGCTTCGTCCATATCGATTGTCTCGGTAATCACTCCGATGGCGTCGTTGCTGTGGGCGGAGTAGTCGATCTTGCCGCCCTCGGCCATGATGAAGAAGCCCTTGTTGTTGTCGAGCACCTCTATGGCAGCTGCGACAATCTGGGCGAGGGTCAGGTCGTCATCCTTCCTGCCGAGGGCATAGGGGAGCACCTCGTCGGGATTCCTGAGGGCGGTGAGGACTATCTTGTCCCGTTTTTTCGCCTCGAACTCATCCAGTCCGCGCGCCACTTCGTAACCTCCGGCCCTGACGGCATCATAGATTGAAGGCTGGTCCTTCTCCTTCCCGTTGGGATGGAGGAATCCGCCTCCGAAGAATTCGAAACCGGTCTTGGGCAGTTCGAGGGCTATGGGATAATAGTTGCTGCGCTTTATGTTGTGGCCGTAGAAGGCGGCAGGGGTCGCGTGGTTGACCTGGACGGTGGACATTATGCCCACTTTCCGGCCTGCTTCGTGTATCTTGTAGGCTATGCTCTTCAGGGGAAGGGAGTCCGGATCCATTCCGAGCATGCCGTTCTTAGTTTTCGTTCCGGTGGCAAGCGCCGTACCAGCTGCAGATGAGCAGGTTATGGGGTTGCTTGCAGAATATGTGGTGGCCATTCCCAATACGGGGAACTGCGTGAATGTGAGGGGATCGCTGCCGATGACCCCGCGCTCCTGGGCCATATATGCCTCGGTGAGGGCGACGTGGGAGAATCCCATTCCGTCACCTATGAAAAGGAAGACATACTTCGCCTTGCGCGCTCCGAAAGAAGCCGTGCAGACGAGCAGGGCGAGCGTGACGGCCAATAATCTGTTGAAACTCTTCATAAAAGGAATAATTATAAAAGAAAGGGTGACTCTCAGGCCACCCTTTCTTTTGAAACAGTGTTATTATTTATGTACTTCGCCGCCTTTGCGAGCGCCGTACATTATCTTCAAAGCCGAGCAACGGCGAAGCTCCTGCTTCACGTCGGTGATGATACCCATGCGGGTATCCTTGTCGGCCTTGATGGAAACAGTCATAAACGGACGGTCTGCCTCGCTGAGGTTCTCACGCTCGGAGGCGATAAAGTCACGGATGTCGTCGATGGTCCTGAAAGCGTCGTTGAGCTGGATGCGGGAGTCGGTACCGTACTGGGACTGATACTGCATCGTAGGCTGGCCGATATAGATATAGGAAGCCAGGTCCTTTCTCTCGAGCTTTGCAATCTCGGAAGCGGCAGGCATCGAGACGAGGACCTTGCGGTCGGTCTGGCGCATGCTGGTCGAGACCATGAAGAACATAAGGATCATAAAGACGATATCGGGGAGGGATGCGGTGCTGATGCCGGGGATTCCGCCTTTATCACTTTTGATGAATTTAGCCATACTGATTCCTCCTATCTTTTCTTGACATCCTTGGGTTCCGCCTCGGAAATATTCTGGGGGATGCACTTGCGGACGATTTCCTGACGGTCTTCGTCGAGTTTCGCGTACTTCTTGCCATAGTTGATCATGGAGAACTCGTCGCGAATCTCATTGACGGCGCGGATAAGTTCGTTCTGAACCTCGATATACTTGCTGTATGTCGTACCGCGGTCGTTCTGCAGTGAAATGACACCCTTGGAAACAGGATATTCACCGAAACCCTCGATAGGCTTCATCTCCCTCTCGGGGAGGTTGGGGTCATCGTTGGGGTTTGTGAGGAACTCTTTGATTTTATCCTTCAGCTGGCTGACGTCCATCAACTCGTTGCCGGCGAAAAGTCGGTCGTTGGAATTGATCTTAACCTGGATGATATTTCTGCGGTTGACCTTCTGGTCCTCCACCTTCTGTTCTTCGGTGGGGATAGGAGGGAGACGCCTGGAGAGGCCCTCTTCCTTGTCCATAGTGGTGACCATCAGGAAGAATATCAGCATCAGGAAAGAGATATCCGCCATTGATCCGCCGTTGATTTCCGGAGTCTTTTTTGAAGCCATACTAAATTATCTGCTGTTGATTGCGGAGCGGATGATGCCCCAGATAACTGCCACTACGGAAGCGGCAATGAACAAATAAGTGAGATAAAGCGCAGCGTCGGTGAACTTGAGGGTGGAAGCGTCCACGGCCTTGTTCACTTCGACGGGGCTGCCGGGAGCGATCAGGTAGATGATGCCGCAAACTACGACTACACCCACGATGAGCGCAAGCAGGCCGATGATGCCCTTCTTGCTCTTGAAGGCATTGAGGATGGGGAACGCCAGTGCAAGCACTACGGCGACTCCGAGGAGGAGGTAAGCCCATCCGAGATATCCGTCAAGCATCTTGCTCTCCGTAGTCGTGGGATTGACCACGAAGAAGATTACGAAGATAATCAGCGAGAGAATGAGAAGGACATACTCGATGTATTTCCAAATTTTCATAATTTGCTGATTTATTGATTATTTCTGGTATTTAACAAGAAGGTCGACGAGGGAGATCGAAGCGTCCTCCATATCGATGGTGATGGAGTCAACCTTGGATACGAGATAGTTGTAGAAAATCTGAAGGATGATAGCTACGACAAGACCGCCGACGGTGGTGATAAGGGCGACCTTCATACCTCCTGCGACGAGGGTAGGGCTGATATCGCCGGCAACCTCGATGGCGTCGAATGCCTGGATCATACCGATGACGGTTCCCATGAAGCCCAACATAGGTGCGATACCGATGAAGAGGGAGATCCATGACATACCGTTCATCAACTGGCCCATCTGGACGGAGCCGTAGGAGACGATGGACTTTTCAGCCATCTCGACGCCCTGGTCCATGTTGAGGAGACCCTGATAGAAGATGCTTGCCACGGGACCGCGGGTGTTGCGGCAAACTTCCTTTGCCTTCTCGACACCGCCTTCCTTGAGTGCGTCTTCAACCTTTGCAAGGAGTTTCTTGGTATTGGTCTGAGCGAGGCTCAGAGTGATGATTCTTTCGATTGCGATAGCCAGACCGAAGATAAGGCACAACAGCACGAGTGCCATGAAGCCTGCACCACCTTCGATGAAGAGCTTCTTGAGCTGCTGGTGAAGCGGCTGGTCGGATTTGCCGGCAGCGAAAGGATCGGCAGCGTCAACTTCAGCTGCATCGTCTGCGGGAGCGACGACTTCTTCGGTAGCTGCTGCTTCAGGCTGCTCCTGAGCATTCGCTGTCTGGAACTGGGCAGAAATCGTCATGATGCCGAGAACTGCCAAAAACATGAAAATTTTTTTCATAAGTTCTTTAGTAATTAGTTATTAAACAGTGTATTAAATAGATTATTCTCTTTCTTGCAGTGTCACTGAAATATCTTGCAATTTAGTGAAATTTTCGAAAAAAACTAATTATTTGCGTGAAATTTCTCCCCTAAGCGGCTCCGACATCCATTTTTTGACGGTTTCGGAATCGTCGCAGCGGCCAAGCAGGCAGAAGAGTTTGGTGAGCGCCGACTCGGTGGTGATGTCGCGTCCTCCGATGACTCCTGCCTGCTCGAGGATGGCTCCGTTGGCATAGGTGCCCATATCCACGGAACCGGCCTGGCACTGTGTCACGTTGACCACGACCACGCCCCTCGAGGTGCACTCCTTCAGCATCCCGAGGAACCAGGGGAAGGAGGGGGCGTTGCCCGAGCCGAAGGTCTCGAGCACCACTGCCCGCAGCCCGGGAGCCGACAGCACGCTTCTGACGTAGTTCTCCGTCATTCCCGGGAATATCTTGAGGATGGCGACGCTGGTGTCGGTCTCGGTATGGACCGAGAAGGGGCCTTCCTCCGGTGCGGGGTGATGGATGGCGTTGAGGTCATATTTTATATGGATGCCGATCTCCGCCAGCGCGGGATAGTTGGGGCTTGAGAAGGCCGTGAAGTTCTCCGAGTTCTGCTTGGTGGTGCGGTTGCCGCGGTAGAGCTTGTTCTCGAAGCAGACGCATACCTCCGGCACCATAGGTTTGCCCGAGGAGTCGCGGGCTGCTGCAATCTCGATGGCCGAGATGAGATTCTCCCTTCCGTCGGTGCGGAGCACTCCGATGGGGAGCTGGCTTCCGGTGAAGACCACGCTCTTTTCCAGCCCTTCGAGCATATAGCTCAGCGCAGACGCGGAGTATGACATGGTGTCGGTGCCGTGCAGCACCACGAATCCGTCGTATTTCTCATAGTTCGCCTCGACGGTATGCGCGATGCGGGCCCAGAATTCGGGGCGGGCGTCGGAGGAGTCGATGACCGGGTCGAACGAGCAGGTGTCGATGTGGTAGCCGAAACGGCTGATTTCCGGAACCTCGTCCAGGATCTGCGAAAAATCGAACGGAACCAGGTGGCCCGTAGCGGGATCCTGTTTCATTCCTATGGTGCCTCCGGTGTATATCAGAAGGATGGATGGATTCATAAGCCGAACAGTTTGCGTGCGGTGGCCGTGGTGGCATTGGCAATCTCCTCAAGGGAGACGCCTCGCAGGTCAGCGACCTTTTCCGCTATGATTCTAATGTATGAACTTTCGTTTCTTTCGCCGCGGTGCGGGACGGGGGTGAGCCACGGGCAGTCGGTCTCCAGCACTATGTCCTGAAGCGACATGCGCGGTATGACGTCGGCCACGCCGGCTTTCTTATATGTACATACCCCGCCTATGCCGAACTTGAAGTCGCCGTAGTCGAGGCATCGGCGGTAGGTTTCGTAACTTCCTGAGAATGCGTGGAATATGCCTTTGACCTCCAGCCCCTTGACATCCTCCAGGACTTCGAAGACGGCGTCAGTGGCGTTGCGGGAGTGGATCAGGACCGGAAGTCCTGCTTCGGAGGCGAGCTCGATCTGCCGTGCAAAGACCTCCCGCTGCTCCGCCTCGAACTCCCTCGACCAGTAGAAATCGAGCCCGATTTCGCCGATGGCGTAGAAGCGCCTGTCGGGGAGATGCTCCGTCACGAAGTCCAGCTCCTCCTGCCAGTTCTCGGCCACGTCTGTGGGATGGAGACCGATGCAGGGAAATGCCGTGCCGGGGTAACGGTCGGCGCATTCCACCATCCTGCCGTGCTCCGCGGAACTTATTCCCGGGAGGATGAGGGTGGTGACTCCGGCCTCCGCGGCCCTGGCCACGGCCTCGTCGCGGTCCCCGTCAAAGACCTCGTCGTAAATGTGTGAATGGGTGTCTGTGAGCTCCATTTCCGAACTTTGCACATCTTTGCAAAGTTACTAAGAAAAAGCTTTGGTTGGTCATGGCGCGGGTGCGTATTTTCGCCCCTGAAGGGAGACTATGCTGCCGTTTATCTCCAGCTCCATCAGCAGTGCCGACAAGGTCCTGAAGTCCATCCCGGTAAGCTCCATTATCCGCTCGAAATCCATAGGCGATTCCCTCTCGAGACACTTCAGTATCATACCTCTTGTCTCATCTTCCAGGAAGGGAAGAGTCGCGTCCCGCTTCTTTTCCGGAAGTCGGTCGGCAGCTCCCCAGCCCATTGAGGAGGAGAGGTCGTCCGCGTTTATGACCAGTCTTGCCTGATTGTTGAATATCAGGCGGTTGCACCCTTCGAAAGACTCGTCTGTAACTCTACCCGGGCAGGCGAAAACCTCCCTGTCGTAGGAGTTCGCAAGGGAGGTGGTTATCAGCCCTCCTCCCTTTGCGAAGGATTCGGCCAGGAGGGTGGCGTCGGCCATTCCGGCTATTATGCGGTTCCTCCTTATGAAATGGGCTGTCTGCGGTGCGGAACCCCTCGGGAAATCGGTGACTACGGCCCCGGTCGTGGCGATGCGGGCTGCAAGGTCGCGGTGCCTTGTCGGGTAGATGGTATCCAGTCCGCAGGGGATGACGGCTATCGTGGGCATTCCGGCCTCCAGCGCCGCCGTGTGCGCTGCCGCATCTATTCCATATGCGAGACCGCTGATGATTGCAGGCCGTGGCTGGATGCAGGAGAGTCCCTTTACCGTACGTATGCAGGCTGTCCGCCCCGCCCAGGTGGCCTTGCGGGTTCCGACTACCGCCAGCGCCCGCTCGGGATTGAGGTCGATACCTCCTTTACAGAATAGGATAAGGGGCGCGTCGCAACACTCTGCAAGCCTGCGCGGATAGCCGGGATCCTCGATGTATAGCGCCCTGATGCCATATTGTTCACACCATTCCAATTCCGCTTCCGCCCATTTCAGGATGCCATGGTCCCGAATCGCCGAAATTATCTCCTGTCGTCCGCCGACCATCCCGGAGAGCTCTTTCGGAGCCATCCTGAAAATCTCCTGCGGATCTCCTGCGGCCGTAATCAGCTGCCGACCCTCCATGCACTTGTAGGCGAAGACCTTGCTCAGTGCAACCGCGCACAATAAAAAACCGTACTCCATAATCGTTTTTGCACGAATATATGGAGTACGGGAAGACTCTGTCCGACAAAAAACGCAACCGTGCGATTTTGTCGGTGATGCGCGAAAAACCGATTTTTAGACAATCAGCATCGCGTCGCCGTAGTCACCGAACTGATATCCTTGATCCACAGCTACTTTGTATGCGTTCATCACCTTGTCGTAGCCTCCGAAGGCGGCGGTGTTGATGAGCATCGTGGACTGGGGCAGGTGGAAGTTGGTGACCAGCGCGTCGGGAATCGAGAACTTGTAGGGAGGGAAGATGAACTTGTTGGTCCAGCCTTCGAAGGGACGTATCTCCCTCGTGGTGGTCACATAGGTCTCGAGGGCCCTGATGACGGTGATGCCCACCGCGAAGACCCTGTTTCCGTTGTGCTTAGCCTTGTTGACGGCGTTGGCAGTCTCCTCGGTGATGATCATCTGCTCGGAATCCATCTTGTGCTTGTAGAGGTCCTCGACGTCCACCTGATGGAAGTGCGCGTTGCCCATAAAGAGCGTCAGGAAGGTGCTCTCCACATCCTTGAGCTCCATCTTCTTGAAGAGGATCTTGCTGAAGTGGAGGCCAGCTGCGGGGCAGGCGACGGCGCCTTCGCGGGCGGGATTCGCATAGATGTTCTGGAAACGCTCCTTGTCGATCTCCTCGGCGTGGGGGCGGATCCACTTGGGCACGGGAAGTTCTCCGAGCTGGTAGAGAATACTGCGGAACTCCTCGTCGGAGCCGTCGAAGAGGAAGCGCAGGGTGCGTCCCCTCGAGGTGGTATTGTCTATGACCTCGGCGACGAGTGCGTCGTTCTCACCGAAGTAGAGTTTGTTGCCGATCCTGATCTTCCTGGCAGGATCGACGAGGACGTCCCAGAGGTGCTGGTCCTTGTTCAGCTCCCTGAGGAGGAAGACCTCGATCTCCGCACCGGTCTTCTCCTTGTTGCCGCAGAAACGGGCGGGGAAGACCTTGGCGTCGTTGAAGACGAAAAGGTCGTGGGGATTGCAATAATCTATTATGTCCTTGAAAATCTTGTGTTCGATCTCGCCGGTATCCTTGTGGAGGACCATCATCCGGCATTCATCCCTGAAATCGGAGGGATACTTTGCGATAAGTTTGGGATCTAATTCAAAGTTGAACTGTGAAAGTTTCATCTGAATCCTGTTAGTGCTTTTTTCCGTTACAAGGCTCCGCGCCCTCCGTTCCGGGAGAGACGGAAACATTATTTATACGAAAAAAATCTTAAAAAGTTTCAAAAACCTCTAAAAATGGGCCTCTTTTTCAAAAACGTGAATGACTCCGTCGTCGGTCACCACCGTGATGATGAGATGGATGGAACTGTTCAGGACGGGGAGCTGGCTGAAGCTGAGAGTGAAGGGGTTGATCGCGCTGAGCAGGGTCGTCTGGTCCGTCGTCACCAGGTCGGCCATCATGCGGAAATGCGAGAAGACCGGGTCACCGGCATACCCGCCCTTGATCCAGGGAAAAGAGGTATATGCGTCATAAACCATAACGTCCTTGAGCGAAGTCCCTGCGGGATGTCCGACGTCAAAATCCTCCTTGCTTTTCACTTCGAATGAGACGATGTCCTTGGCGTAGCACTTCTTGATTATTTCGTTGGCATAGGGGTCTTCCCCGTAATAGCCGTAATCGAAGTGCTTCTTGCTCAGGCTGTCGAAGACCGCCTTCTTCTCGCCCTGCGAAGCGGAGGTGTAGGGGACCAGGTCGACCTCATCATTGCCGATTATCTGGAAATAGACCATCGGGCCGGATTCACCTATATATACGACATCGCAGTCCAGGAGTCCGTCGTAATAGATTTGGATGTAGGGACCGTTGTTGACCGGTATCTCGCCAGGTTTCAGGCATCCGGAGAGCGGTAACAGAAGCGTCAGCGCCGCCATTATTGAAAGATAAGTTCTTGGTTTCATCCTGCTATGTGTTTTTACGTTATCTACTTTATTATGATTGCGTTGGCGACCGACCTTTCGCCTTCGGCATCAAAGGCCTTGTTGTCGCAGGGATGGTTCACTATCACTCCCTTGACCACCATCGCGGAGGAGCCGCCGCCGTCGAGGTTCAGGGCGTCGGTGCATCCAAGCCAGAGCATTATCTTCTGGATATCTTCCATCGTGACGCCCTGTGATTTGGAGGTGCGTCCGTCCACCACCACGAATACTTTGGTGCCGTCAGCCTTGATGCCGACCGCGGTGCGGGGATGGCGGTTGGTGTTGAATTTCAGGTCCTTGAAGGTCTCGCAGACGCCGCCGCTGATGAGCAGGGGACCGGAGGAGAGGAGATCGTCAGACTCTATTCCGTCCTCCCAGTCGAGATCCTTCGAGAGCGCCTTGGCGACTATGGCTTTGCGGCCCGTGACAGCCAGGCAGCCCGACTCGAACTGATCTCTCTTGCGGCTGGATCCGTCGTTGTCTATGCCTTTGTATTTGCCGCCGATCCTGACATAGGTCGTCGGGCCGTAAGGGGCCTTCATTTTGAAAAACGATCCGTTGACGGCTGCCACGGCCTTGTGCTTCTTTGCCATTTCGCTGGTCTTTTCGAGGGTCCCGGGTTCGGATTCGACCACGGCGATCCTCTTTCTCGGCGCTATCGTCAGGACCGAAATGAATTCGTTGGCTCCGAAGAGATTCTTCTCGGAGAAGTGGCACTGGCTCAGGCTGACCCCCTGTGCTACAGTTATTTCATACCAGGGGCCCTCCTTGAAGGCTGTGGAGTCGTCCTGTGCGGCTGCCGTCAGTGGCAGCAGCAGCAATGCGGTGAGAATGAGGAGAATATGTTGTGTTTTCATCTTTTCTTAACCCAGTCGGGATATGACAGTTTGCCCATTATGGCCTTTATCTGCTTCTCACGCTGAAGCACGTATTTGCCCGGATTGTCGGGCCTGCGTTTCAGCGGGCTCGGCAGGCAGGCGGCGATCCTCGCGGCCTGGCTGGCATTGAGTTTGGCCGCGCTGGTTCCGTAATAGGCCTTTGCAGCTGCCTCCACTCCGTAGATTCCCTTCCCCGTTTCGGCCACGTTGAGGTAAACCTCCATTATGCGCCGCTTCCCCCATATCTTCTCTATCAGGAAGGTATAGTATGCCTCCACTATCTTCCGCCATCCGGTATCGGAGCAGAGGGTGAAGACATTCTTGGCAGTCTGCTGCGAGATGGTGCTGCATCCGCGCAGTTTCTTGCCGTGGTGGGTGTGCTGGTGCAGCATCCTTCGGATTTCCACCGTGTCGAAGCCGTTGTGCTGTGCGAAACGGTTGTCTTCGGCTGCGATCACCGCCTTGATCATCTCGGGAGATATCTTCTCCAGGGGCACCCAGGTCCGCACCGTCTTGAATCCCTCATCTTCCCGGAACTGTACCGACCGCTTGATCATAAGCGGGGTATAGTATGCGGGAACCGCCTTCAGGAGAGTTACCCACAGCAGGCTGAGTCCGATCAGAAGAAGCGGAATCTTGAAGAAGACAATCTTTTTCCAGCGTTTCATCCAGTCGCAAAAATAGTAAATTTGGCATATAATTTGACTTTTCTACCCCGTCAACGATTATTATAACACTCCAAATATGAAAAGAAATCTAGCCATTATCCTTGCAGCGGTCCTCCTCAGCGGCCTGACCGCCTTTTTCGTTACAAAAAGCGTGCTTTCCCAGGCGCAGAAAAACGGTCAGAACGGCGAAGGACAGACTGTCAAGACTGTAAATTTGTCACTTTCCGACTATCCTGATTTCACCTATGCGGCCGAGAATACCGTCGATGCGGTAGTTTTCGTGCAGGTTACTGTGAAGAGCCGCGCCCAGTTGAACAATCCTTTCTTCGAATTCTTCTTCGGAGAGCAGTACAAGGACCAGATGGAGCGGCTCCAGCAGGGCAGCGGTTCCGGCGTCATCATCCGTCCTGACGGCTACATCGTCACCAACAACCACGTAGTGGCGGATGCCACCGAAATCAAGGTGGTGCTCAACAATAACAAGACATATCCCGCCACGGTAATCGGCACAGACCCCGCTACCGACGTAGCACTCATCAAGATCGAGGCGGAGGAGAGCCTTCCCGCCATCGAGTTTGCCGATTCCGACGAACTGCGCCTCGGCGAGTGGGTGCTTGCCATCGGCAGCCCGCTCGGCAAGGAGCTCCAGTCCACCATCACCGCCGGCATCGTGAGCGCAAAGGGGCGTTCGATGCCCAACTACACGGGTGAGTTCAAGATCGAATCCTTCATCCAGACCGATGCCGCCGTCAATCCCGGCAACTCGGGCGGCGCACTTGTCAACAAGGCTGGACTGCTGGTGGGTATCAATACTGCAATCGTCTCTACCACAGGCTCTTATGCCGGCTATTCGTTTGCGGTTCCCTCCAATATCGTACACAAGATCGTCTCCGACCTTATCGATTACGGCAGCGTGAAACGCGCGAAACTGGGCGTTTCGATGAGCGCTATCACCCCCGAGATGGCCAAAGAGAAGAATATCAAGTCGCTTGAAGGCGCATACGTCCACGAGGTGGCTCCCGGCAGCGCGGCGGAGAGGGCAGGCGTCAAGCCCGGCGATGTCATAGTAGGAATCGATGACACCGCAATTAATACTCCCGCCGCCCTTCAGGAGAAGGTCAACAGCTACCGTCCCGGTGACACCATCACCCTCAAGGTCAATCGCGGAGGCGAAACCCTGAACCTCCAGTGCACCTTCACCGAGGAACCCTCCTCGCCGATAACCAGGTCGTAGGAATCGTATCCATCCTGAAAAAACCATCCTGCCGTCAGGATGGTTTTTTTGTCATGCCAAGGAGAACCGGAGACCGACGGCTTCGCTCATCATTATGAAAGTAGATAGCTGCATGTCGGTTTCTCCACGCTCGATCAGTGCGACATATGCGCGCTTCTTGCCAATCCTGTCAGCCACTTCCTGCTGAGTGAGACCGGCCTTTTTCCTGGCCTCTTTCAAGCATTCCGCATAGTACCAGGCTCTTGCTTTTGCATCAAACTCATCCCTGCCCTGAGATCCTTCCTTGCCATATCTCTTATCCAGATCCTCATTGACTGTCTTCAGCTGAGACAGCTTATGTATGTCTAGTTTTCGTGTCATACCAATTATTACTTCAAAAAAGAATTCATTATAGCATCTGCTATTTCTATTTGCCTTCTGTAGTCCTTGGTGGACTCTTCAAAAAACCGTTCAATAGAATGATTCGGGTCGCTTCGATGATGTTTTCATGATCAATCGAAAACAACAGGACCCTATACTCGTTGTCAACACTTATCCTCAATTCATAATAGTCGGTATTTTCCAATTTCTTTACGAATTTGCTACTGACTACTTTATAATGGATAAGGATGTCCATTACATAATCAATCTTCACTTGTACCTTTTTCGGCAAGGTGGCAAAGAACTCATCGTACGCCTCTGTCTTCACTAATGTTCTCACGTTGCAAATGTAATAAATTTATTACAATAATGTGTTCAATAAATAGTATTCGCCCGCAAGATAGTATGACATTCCTCGGATAAGGTGCCGAAATAGACAATTTCTGGATGCTTGGTTGTTTTTTGTCAGAATGGTCGGAAATCCGTTTTTTTAAAAACTGATGAAACAAATCTGTACAACCATTCGTATAAAAAGGCGGAAATTGCATCAAGAACGCGCAGTGCGCGTACCAACCGAGCCCGAAAGGCCATGAGCAGCCCGAGGGTCACGGTGGTTTGCCGAAAGGCAGATGTGAGCGTAAAGCTAAAACAGATATAGCTCAGGATGATAGAAACTGTCTATGCTGACCGCATTCCATAACGGAATCATTAACATAAACAGTTTCAAAAATGAAAAACTATTCGAACATCATCCTTCACATCCCGCATGCTTCACGGAATCTGCCGGACAGCTTTTTCAAAAACAAAGAGGGGAAAGAGTTACTGCTGAAAGAATCTTCGTCCCTGATTGATTATTTCACCGATGAGTTGTTCCGGCCCCATTCAGCGAATGACCGCCGCTTTATAATGCTCGTTCCGGATTATTGCCGGACTCTGTGCGATGTCGAGAGACTCAGGAACGACCCGCTCGAAAGCCGGGGAATGGGAATCCTCTATGGAAAAGGGAAGAAGCGGAGTCGGTTTGCACTGAAAGAAGGTGTTGACAATCAGCTTCTTGCCTACTATGATGATTATCACGCCAAGGCTGCGGAAATCATCCGGTCCTGCCCGTTTCCCATAATCATCGATTGCCACAGTTTCAGTTCCCATAGCACGGAGCTGGTTACCATGACTCCCGAGATGGCGGCGATAGATATCTGCCTGGGATTCAACGACGACAAGTCGTGCCCGCCTGCAGAACTCATAAATCAGGTTCAGGAGTATTTCACAGGCAAGGGCTATAAAGTGGCCCTCAACAGGCCCTTCTCCAACTCTAAAACCTTCGATACCGGAGGTCATCCCTGTCATTCGCTGATGATTGAGGTCAACAAACGATTATATATGGATGAGGAGAAGACCGAGATCAAGCAAGAGCCGTTCAACAAACTTCGGAACGATCTAATGGAATTATATTCGATAATAAAACCCAGGAATATCAGCGAAATGACGGCAAGGGAGTTCGCGGAGTGGATGGAGGCGAAAAGTCCGGGCAGTTGCACGGAGCTACTGTCGATGTTAAATACTGCCAAAGCTACTACCACGGAGCAAACGGCATCGCAGACGAGGATTGTTACATTCAGGTTCATCCGCTACCCAAGTACACTGAGACAGACGAAGAACGGGCCGGAGACAACGGAATAATTTGGCCATGTCGCAGATTTTTTTAAATTAAGGATTGACAAGTCAACAAAACCATGACGAAAGCAGAGACATTGACAGACAGGCAGATCGGGCGATACATCGAGATCGCCAAAACCGAAGGCGGCGATGCCAACGCACGTGCGAGGGTCATTGCCGACAAGATGCGCCGAGGGCTGAAGGGGCGGTTCGACGAGGACATCGAGAAGCTGCGCCGCAGGGCTGAAGAGATGAAGGCCTCCGGCAAGGGTGACCGGGCCGCGCTCGAAATCATCCTGGAGGCGATTGAGATTGCCATCAAAGGCAAGCGGGAATCAAGCCACATCAGGCGCAGGACGAAGGTCCATTCGATGGAATCCGAGGCGTTCTGGAGCAGGAAGGATGCGCTCGACAGGGCGCTTGCAGATGCGGCTGGAATACTGACCCGCGGCATAGCGGAAGATGCGGAATACCGCACCCTGACCGAACTGAAGCACGAACTCGACGCCTTCATCAAGGCAATCGCAGCCAACGGCGAATTCAGCAAGAAGGCCACCGCCGACATGCAGGCCGGCTACCGCAAACATATCCCCGCTATCAACGCCGTCCGCCGCGCGTATCTCGAGAAGACTGACAGGAAACACAGTGAAATCACAGGAAACAAGAAATGACAGAGAAAGTGTATTACGACCTTGAAAAGGCACTGGAGAAACTGCAGAAAATTCAGCGCGAGGCATCTTCGCGAAGCTTCTCAATCGTTGTGGAGCGCTCATCCAATGCTCCTTTCTCCATTAATGAGATAAAGGTGACAGTGGAGTGCGAAGAGTGGGGCCGCCAGGAATGGACCCTCCGCCGCAAGGCGCGCACCATCGACGAACAGGACAGCGACATCCGTTTAATAGAAACAGTAGCCAACTCCGAGCGCTTCATGCATGAAAGCCTTCGTCTGGCCGGGGAGTTGGCAAATATGTAATTGAAGAGGAATAACTAATTAGAAGTACACAATGAGGAAACTAAAGATTACGAAACGAATCATAGGCAATGTCGAGCCGTCGCCATCAAAGCCGTTCCCGGACCGTGCGATTTCTTGGAAAGAAATGTTATCGTGCTCGCTGGTTCTTCAGCTGGGCTATCTTGACCGTTTGGAATCTCGGGAAAAGGAAAGGGTGAGAAACAGGATCCTTGCCCAGTCATTTATGCTTTCCATGTGCCCGGAATACTACCTTGTCTTTGAGCCCGAGGTGCGTAAGCTTGCTATGGGATATGAAATACATAACGCCAAGCGCGAACTGCTCAAGGCCCGTTACCCGAAATTCTATCATGAACTATACGAAATAAACAGTATCGGAGACGACGCAGAAGATGATGCAGAAAAAGAAGGTCTGCCACATCCTCCGTCGTCCCCTCTCCCCTAACCGTCATCCCACGCCCCTTTAGGCTCTGCTCCATCTGGCGTTTTTCGAAACACTTTACACATTCTCAGTGTCTAATGGTTTGATTACTAGGGTATTGCGTTTGGCGAATGTGCAGAGCCCCCTGCGGAGGAATGGGACTCTGCGCACTCCGGTTTGCTAAACCTCTGTTTTAAAGATAATTAGGTAATTATCTTGTGCATAGTGTTTTGACGAAGGCTTCCAGTGAGAAAAAAACGTGTCACGGATGAGGTAATTCGCATAGCGCAAAGTCCCCGCCTCGAGCCTCTCCTTTGGGTAATAATCCAAAGCGTTTTCCTGGGGCAATTCTTATGTATTGTCGCTTATCCAATTATCCTTATATTTGCGTTAAAACGACTTTCTCATTTTTTGTATTCCCTTCTTGCATTCTTAGCGGCTGGCTTTGGGCCAGTGCGGTGATGGAGTCAAGAAGGGATTTTTCATCTGCAAGGCTTGCAGTAATGAGAATGACGAGCTAAAGAGCAATAACTTTGCTACAACCAAGCTGAATAACCGCATAGAGTTATCACCGACAGGCCTTGTATCAATTTGAATATGGCAATAGATAAATCAACAGAGATGCTGGCGTTGACGCTGGGAAGATACTGTCAAGACAAGGAATACGCGCTGAGGATTATATCAATTCTATCGGAAAGCGAAGTGGCTCGCCTTCTCGTGGGGAGGAGAGTTCTAATGGCACTATCAGAGATACAAGAGATGTTGCTAAGTGCATTGCATCACTCAGGAGCAAGTATGGAAGTGAAGCGGTGATGCTACTGCTGGAGGACAGCGAGGAATCAATGGAGAGGATGCTTCTCTGGATAGGGGATCATAATCCGGTATTGAAACCGATGAGTCCGGAGGCTCTTGGCCAGTTGATGGAGCAGGCTCTATCTCTTTCAGAGGAAGAATAGGCAACTAAGGCCAGCGTACCAGTCGCCAGTAGCTATTGCCCAACTTCTGAGTGCTGCTTTCTTAACTTGAGCAATTCTTCATCGCTCAGAAGGGCTATTGCTGCGAGACGCTCCGACTGCCGCTTCGCAAATTCGTGAGAAAAGCGCATCGACGAGGTTCGTTCTTGGGTACGCAAACAAGCCTCGTTCCACTGCTTGTGGAATTCGTTTATGTATTCATCGTCCGAAGGAATTCTCAGATGTGACATTGTCGATGTAATCGTTTATCAACTGCAAAGTTACATGATTAAATGAGATATAGAAATGAAAAAACTCTTCCTCAATGCTTCGTTGTTCATTTCAAGCGATGAGACGAGGTTGGTTGAGGTTTAGGGGTGACTACACCTCCTATTTTCTTTACTATACTCCAAATTTTTATATGAATTTGTGGAGTATGGTCTCGAAAAACACACCCTGAATTCTCCGGAGGCGGTGCGGCGGAGGGAAGTGAGATAGGCGCCGCTGCCCAGGGCGAGGCCCAGGTCGCGGGCGAGGGAACGGATGTAGGTGCCCTTGCTGCAGCGGATGCGCAGTGTGGCGGAGGGACGCGACCCGTCGGAGGCGGTGTCGGCTACGTGATAGTTGTGGATGTTCCTTACCGCATCGAGGTCGCTCTTGGGCGCGGAATCGGCCCTCGCCCCTTCGGCGGAACCGGCCTCGTGCCATTCCAGAAGATCGATGGAGTGAATGGCAATCAGCGATTTGCGAAGCTCCACAGGCTCGCCTGCGCGGGCATATTCATAGGCGCGCAGTCCTCCGATAATCTTGGCTGAGAAGACTGGCGGAACCTGCTCCTGCTCCCCGATGAAGCCCTTCAGGGCCTCTTCCAGCGCCTCCCTGGTAATATGCTCGAAAGGAAAGAATCCGCTTATGGGCTGCTCCAGATCGAACGAGGCTGTGGTTGCCCCGAACTCCACGGTGGCGATATACTCCTTGTCGTGAGCCTGAAGCTCCTCGGCAATCTTGGTGGCCTTCCCTACACAGACTATCAGCAGCCCGGAGGCCAGCGGATCGAGCGTTCCGGCGTGTCCAACCTTCAGCTTCTTGTTGCGGAACTGTCTCTGCAACTGGAACTTAACCTTGCGGACAAGGTCGGCGGAGGTCCAGCGCAGCGGCTTGTCGAGAGGTATTACGATACCTCCGGGGTAATCGTCAATGCTCTCAGAAAGATGACTTGCGAAGAATTCGGGCATTCCCTCCACAGGACACCCTTCAAGCAGGAAATAGGACTCCCCGCTCATCTGCAGGGAATCTTGTCGATACGCCGCTGATGCCTTCCGCCTTCGAATTCGGCGCCCAGATAGGCCTTGACGATCTCCTTCGCCGTCTCGATGTCGATGAAGCGGCCGGGGAGGGAGAGGACGTTTGCATTGTTATGCCTCTTGGCAAGGGCGCCCAGCTCCGGATTCCAACAGAGCGCGGCGCGGACTCCCTGATGCTTGTTGAGGGTCATCGAAATGCCGTTTCCGGAGCCGCAGATGGCGATTCCGCAGCAGACCGAACCCTTCTCCACCGCCTCGGCGAGGGGGTGTGCGGTATCGGGGTAATCCATGCTCTCGGTGGAGTGCGAACCGAAGTCCTTCACCTTGTATCCGAGTTCCTTGAGCAGGGGCTTGAGCGCCTCCTTCATCTCATAGCCGGCGTGGTCCGACGCCATTCCGATAGTCTTTGCCATATTATCCCAGTTTTGCGATTGCATTTCCGATCCTGCGGTCAACCTCCTCCTTGCCGAAAATCTCCATCATATCGGCGATTCCGGGGCCCTTCGAGACACCCACGAGGAAGAGACGCAGGGTGTTCATAACCTTGCCCATAGGCCACTCGTTGGTGGTTATCAGCTCGTGAAGCGCGGCCTCTATGGTCTCCTTGTCGAAGGGTTCGATGGCCTTCACGGCCTCGCGTACCTTCGGGATTATCTCCTTGACCTCGTCCTTCCAGAACTTGGCCACCGAGGCCTCGTCATACTCCTTCGGAGCCTCGAAGAAAAATGCCGTGAGATCCCAAAGCTCGTTCGCGAAGTGGGCGCGCTCCTTCATCATATCGAGCACTTTGCCTATGTATCCGTCGCTGAAGCCTGCGACCCTTTCGCCGTTGAGGGCGCGGAAATCGGCCACCAGCTGCTCCGTGGTGCGCATCCTGAGGTACTCCTGGTTGAACCACTTCGCCTTGTCGGGATTGAATCGGGCGCCGGATTTGACCACCCTGTCAAGCGAGAAGGCCTGCACCAGTTCGTCCAGGCTGAAAAGCTCCTGCTCCGTGCCGGGGTTCCATCCCAGCATCGCCAGAAGGTTGATGAAGGCCTCGGGATAGTATCCGTCCTCGCGGTATCCGCGCGACACTTCACCCTCGGCGTTTACCCACTTGAGCGGGAAGACGGGGAATCCCAGACGGTCTCCGTCCCTCTTGCTGAGCTTGCCCTTTCCGTCGGGCTTGAGCAGCAACGAGAGATGTGCGAAATTGGGGCGGGAATCCTGCCATCCGAAGGCCTCGTAGAGCAGGTAGTGGAGGGGGAGGGAGGGGAGCCACTCCTCGCCGCGTATGACATCTGTAATCTCCATCAGATGGTCGTCCACCACATTGGCGAGATGGTAGGTGGGCAGTTCGTCGGCCCTCTTCCACAATACCTTGTCGTCCAGCGTATTGCTGTTCACCTCGATATGTCCGCGGATCAGGTCGTCCATCCTGACTATAGCGTTTTCCGGGGTCTTGAAGCGGATGGTCCAGTTGGTATCCTCCGCCAGCATCCTGTCAACCTCCTCCTTCGGAAGGGTTAGGGAGTTGCGCAGTTTGGCGCGGGAGGCGTAATTATATGTGAAGGTGCGTTTTTCAGCCTCTGCTTCGGCGCGCAGCGCGGCGAGCTCATCGGCGGTGTCGAAGGCATAGTAGGCCCATCCCTTCTCCACCAGATCCTCGGCGTATTTGCGGTAGATGCCGCGCCTCTGGCTCTGGCGGTAGGGGGCGTAGGGATGCCTCTCCGACGGGGTTTCAACCACTTTTCCGGCAGCATCCACACCCTCGTCGGGATAGATGCCGCACCAGCGCAGGGCCTCGATTATATACTCTTCCGCGCCGGGAACGAAACGGTTTGAATCGGTATCCTCGATGCGGAGGATGAAGTCGCCTCCTGCCTGATGCGCGTAGAGGAAATTATACAGCGCAGTCCTCACTCCGCCCATGTGGAGAGGACCGGTGGGACTGGGGGCGAAACGCACTCTTCTCTTTTTCATCTTTTTAGATTTGCTCTTTTTCCGCCTTCTGGAGATTGATGAGCCGCTCCCTGCGGTAGAATGCGGGTTCGTTCTCCAGTTCGGCAATCTCTTCGGGATTCGACACAATCAGCGACGGCTTGCCTTCAAAACGGCGCTTGCTGTTGATGTTCGATTCCTCTTCGGGATACAAAGGTACTCCGCTCTTTTTGTTTTTGGAAGCGGATTCGCCATATTTTACCTCGATTATGTTCTTTTTTTTCACCTCGATAACCGGCAGCTGGGTCATCTCGAAGCCCGTCGCGATGAGTGTGACGCTCACGCTGTCGCCCATCGAATCGTCGCGTACGATACCGCGCTTGAAATTGACGGTCTGCCCGGTCCGGCTCTTGATGAGGTCCATGATCCTGGAAAGCTCCGCCATCGTGACGGCCTTCCCGGCCTCGCTGCTGGTGGTTATATTGACCAGCGCATTCTTTGCGGTGCTCAGGTCGAGTTCCTGCAGCAGGGGAGAGCTGATGGCCTGTTCCACAGCCTCGTCCACGCGGTTGGGACCCGATGCGGTGCCGATTCCCATCAGCGATACGCCGCTGTTCTGCATAATCTTGCGCACGTCGGCGAAATCTGCGTTGATATGGCCGCCCTTGGTTATGATTTCGGCGATGCTCTTAACGGCGGTGCAGAGCACCTCGTCGGCCTTGTGGAATGCCGAGAAGACATCCATGTTGTCGTAGAGCTGATAGAGCTTCTGGTTGTCGATTATCAGGATGCTGTCCACCTGGCGGTGCAGCTCTTTGATTCCCTCCACGGCACGGTAAAGGGCCTCTTCACCCTCGTCCCTGAAGGGCACGGTAACGACGCCCACTGTCAGGAGCCCCTTGTTGCGGGCCACTTCGGCTATCACGGGAGCGGCTCCGGTACCGGTTCCGCCGCCCATTCCGCAGGTGACGAAGGCCATCTCGGTGCTGCTGTTGAAGAGTTTCTCGATGCTCTCGATGGACTCCTGCGCAGCTTTCTTGCCGATTACTGCGTCGGTTCCCGCGCCGAGTCCCTTGGTAAGGATCTCGCCCAGCTGTATCTTCACCGGCACCTTGCTCATGTCGAGCGCCTGGCGGTCGGTGTTGCAGATTGCGAAATCCACATCCTCGATTCCCTGGGAAAACATATACGAGACGGCATTGCTTCCGCCGCCCCCGGCTCCGACAACTGTTATGATGTTGGCCTTGCGTTCCCAATCCTTAGGTATGAAGTCTTGTTCCATAATCTGTTCCTCCTATGCGTTGTCGTTGCCTTCAGTGAATAAATCTCCGAGGAAATCGAACAGACCGTTCTTGCGGTTGTTCTCCTTCTCGGCCTCCTTCTTCTTCCTTTCAGCCTCCTTGCGGGCCTTCTCGGCCTCCTTGCGGGCTTTCTCTTCTGCTTTACGGCGCTCTTCGTCCTCCTTCTGCCTGCGTTTTTCCTCAGCTCTCTCAGCAGCCTTTTCGCGGGCCAGGTCGTCGTCGAGCGGCAGTTCGTTGTCAACAGCCGGCTCCTGCTCCTGTCCGTCGAAAATACCTCCGAGCCAGCCTCTGCGTGCAGGCTGCTTCTCACCCTTCTGGGGCTCTGCGCTTCTCTGCTGGGGCCTGGACTGACCTTCGCGGCTCTCCTTCGCATAGGAGAGCTTGCCTGTTGCTCCTTCGATTACAAGCCCCACCGCGGTGGAAGAGAATGCGTCCATCGCACCGGCCACCGAATCGGCGGTGATGGTGCTGCGCGGCGCTGCAAGGCGGACCTTGGTGCAGAGCAGGACTTTCGCGAGCGGAAGCAGATGCTCCATATAACCCGTACCTCCTGTAATCACGACTCCGGAGGGAAGTTTTCCGTCGAATCCGCTCTGCTTGACCGTGTATGCCACAGCGTCGAGTATCTCGCTCATCCTGGCCTCCACGATGCGTGAAAGCAGCGAGAGCTCTACCGTCCCATCCTCCACATTGTCATCTCCTCGGAGCACCAGAAGCTTGTTTTCCGGAGCATATTCCTCGAGACAGCTGCCGTAGCGCTGCTTGACCTTTTCGGCCCAGTCGTATGTCAGGTTTGTAACTGTCTTGATGTCGTTGGTTATCGAATCCCCGGCGAAAGGAATGGTCGTCAGGTCGCGAACAATGTTGTCCTTGATTATCGCAACTCCGGTAATCCCCTTTCCGATGTCCACGAGCACCACGCCGTTTTCGGTCTCCTGCGCCGTCAGGACTGCGCTGGCCGAAGCCACGGGGGAGAGGACCGCCTTCTTGACGGCGATGCTGCATTCTCCCAGAATCTTTTTCCTTCTGGCGAGCAGGGATTCCTTGCCGTAGAAGACCTTGAAGAAGCCTTCAATCGAGTTGCCCCGCATTCCTATCACCTCGTCGAGACGGAGCCCTATCTGGTCGTCCACGTTGAACCGCTGGGGCACGACCTCGAAGATGATCTCGTCCTGCCCGATTCCCTTGGAGAACTGTTCACCCGAAAGTTTGCGAATCTCCTCTTCTGTGATGTACTTGTCATAGTCCCTGCGGGTGCTGCGTGCCGTTATCTCCTTGCTTTTGATGAAGCTTCCGGAGATGCCTATCACCGCGCTGTCGATAGCCTCGCCGCATTCGTCTTCGGCCTTGCGTATCAGTGGCTTCAGCGCCTCTATTACCTTCAGGTCGTTGCGGATCTCCCCTGAATGGATGCCCTGGACCGGCGCGTCGTTGTACGAAATGATGCGGATGCCCGAGGAGGTGCGCTCCCCGACCGCCACCGCAATCTTCGACGATCCGAAATCTATGGCTGTAATGTAATTGCCCATATCTATCTGCAAATTATCTGTTTGTCATATTTCAAGTTCACTGTGGTATATCGCCCGGCCTCCGGCAGGGGCGCTATACCCTTATAATAGGTCGCCATCCTGGCAAATTTGTCCTCTATGCCGTCGGCGCTTCCGAAGATGAATTTCTGCCGCGCATCCCTCATGTAGAGCACGATGTCGCCGCTATTCTCCACGTCGATCTGCTCCACCGTCTTGTGCCAGTAGTAATGCTTCTCTATGTAGGAGGTCAGTTTCGCCATGCCTTTTATCCAGGCAAGCTCCTTTGGGTCGTCGGGATATCCTTTGCCGCCTGCGGCGTATCTTACGGGAATGGAGCCGGTTACGATGGGGACGTCAGCCTTTTTGTAAACCGGGAAGATATAACCCGTGGAGTCGCTGTAGAATTCCGCGCCCGCACCTGAGAAGCGGATTGCCGGCTTGCGTTGAAGTATTTCGACTCTCAGCACTCCGGAATTGTCGCTGAAAACCTCGGCGTCGGTGATCTCGCCCCTTTCGAGCAGCCTCTTCTCGATGGAGTCGATTCCGAGTTCCGCCCGGCAGGAGCCGATGATTCCTTCGCCGTAGTTTAGGAATCCCATAATGTCCCTGACCCTTACGAGGTTGTTCTCGACGGAATCCTTTATCACCACATCTATCGATTTGACGGTCTCGCTCTCCTCGTTGTTGCGTACATAGTCTCCGGCGAACAGGAAATATCCCGTGCCTGCAGCAGCTGTAAGGAGCGCGAAGAGGGTGGTGAGGAGGATTCGTTTCAGCATATCGTTTTCAAGTAATCTTCAATGGGTTGGATAAACCGGTCTATGTCTCCCGCGCCGAAGGTGACGAGGCAGTCTATTTCGCGGCTGCGAAGCGTCTGCATCAGCTGATCCTTCTGAACCAGCATCTTTTCGGGACCCTTTACCTTGTCGAGGATCATTTCCGAGCAGACTCCCTCTATCGGGAGTTCCCTCGCGGGATATATGGGGAGCATTATCAGTTCGTCAAGGCCGCTCAGGGCGTCGGCGAAGTCCTCTGCGAAATCCCTCGTGCGGGTGTAGAGATGCGGCTGGAAGATGCCGCAGATGCGCCTGCCGGGGAAAATGTTCCGGATCGAGCCTATCGCCGCGCGGATCTCGTTTGGATGGTGTGCGTAGTCGTCGATGTAGGCGCATCGAGGGGTGTTGACGTGGATGTCGAACCGTCTCTTCACTCCGCTGAAGCTTGCCAGAGCCTGTCTCAGCGCCCCGGGATCCACCCCGTGCAGCAGGGCTACAGCCGATGCGGCCACCGCATTTTCGACGTTTACCCATCCGGGGACGCCCACCTTGCAGTGGGGAATCCTTCCTGCGGGATGAACAAGGGTGAAATCGAAGTATCCTCCCTCGAGAGGTGTGATTTCGCCGGCGTAGAAGTCGCATGGTTTGTCGAAGGAGTAACGGTAAACCTTCGCAGAAACCTTCTCAAGAGGTACTTCTACACCTTTTTTAATAATGAGACTGCCCTCGGCGCTCACCTGCGACGCGAACTCTCCGAAAGCTTCCAGCACATGCCGGTGGTCGGAGTAGATGTCCAGATGGTCGGCGTCGGTGGCTGTAATCACGGCGATGTCGGGGAAAAGCTGAAGGAATGAGCGGTCGAATTCGTCGGCCTCGGCCACGAGCACCTTGTTGGCGCTGAGCAGCAGATTGGTGCCGTAATTCTTTGAAATGCCGCCCAGGAAGGCGTTGCAGCCCTCTCCCGAGTCGGTGAGTATATGCGCCAGCAATGTGCTGGTGGTTGTCTTTCCGTGGGTTCCGGAGATGGCGAGGCACTTCTGTCCGCGGGCTATCTCTCCGAGGGCGCGGGAGCGCTTGCAGATCGGATAGCCGCGGCGCAGAACTTCGCGGAATTCTCCGAGGTCCTCGGGAATCGCGGGGGTGTATATCACGAAGGTCTTCTCCACATCCTGCGGTATCAGGTCGGGGCGGTCTTCGTAATGGATGGCGATTCCCTCGCTTTCGAGCTGCGCAGTGAGGGGGGAGGGGGTGCGGTCATACCCCGAGACGCTGTACCCCGCGTGGTTGAAATAGCGGGCGATGGCGCTCATCCCGATGCCGCCGATTCCCAGGAAATAGTAGTTGTCGTACCTTTTCATCCCTATTATTTAATAAGTGCGAGTACCTCCTTCGCAATCACTTCTCCCGCATCCTTTTTGGCAAGGGTGAGGATGTTCTTTTCAAGGGCGTGTATCTTCTCTTCATCCGCCAGCAGCGTCTCCGCGGTGGTCATAAGCTTTTCCACCGCCTCGCAGTCGGGCACCATAAGCGCCGCATCCTTGCGCACCAGCGCCATCGCATTGTGGGTCTGGTGGTCTTCCGTCACGTTGGGGGAGGGGACGAAGATGGTGGCCTTGCCGGCGACGCATAGCTCGGAAATCGTGCCCGCGCCTGCCCTGGAGATGATGACATCGGCCACCGCGAATGCGAGGTCCATGCGGCTTATGAAGTCGTAGTTGCGCACGTTCGGAAGGTCGCGGCCGGCAAGGAACTCGTCGACGCCCTTCTTGTAGTAGCGTCCGCTCTGCCAGATAACCTGATAGTCCGCCTTAGCTCCCTTCTCCTCAACCCAGCGCTTCATTGCGCTGTTGAGGGTGGCGCTGCCAAGACTGCCTCCCACTACGAAGAGAGTCTTCTTCCGGGGATCGAGGCCGAAGAACCCATATCCCTCAGCGCGCTCTTCGGCGGTGGGGCGGTTGATGTTCTTGCGGATGGGATTGCCTGTGAGAAGAATCCTGTCGGCGGGAAAGAAACGCTCCATTCCCTCATATGCCACGCATATCTTCTTCGCCTTCTTGCCGAGTATCCTGTTGGTGAGACCGGCAAACGAGTTCTGCTCCTGAATCAGGGTGGGCACTCCGCGGCGGCTTGCCGCCCAGAGCATCGGGGCGCTGGCATATCCGCCTACGCCCACCGCCACGTCGGGTTTGAACTCCTTCACGATCCTGCCCGCCATCCGTATGCTCTTGAGCACCTTGAAGGGCAGGGCGAGATTCTTGAGGGTGAGTTTTCTCTGAAGACCAGCTACGGGCAGTCCCTTGATGGGATATCCCGCCGAGGGAACGCGTTCCATCTCCATCCTTCCTTCAGCTCCGACGAAGAGAATGTCCGCTTCGGGTTCGATCGCCTTTATGGCCTCTGCTATGGAAAGGGCGGGGAAGATGTGGCCTCCCGTTCCGCCTCCGCTTATGATAATGCGTGGTTTGCTCATTTTATCTCTGTTTCCTTTGTTTCTTTGGTCTCCCCGGCCGATGCCGCCTTTGCGGCGGTCTGCCTGTCGAGCTGCTTGCTGACGGAGAGGATTATGCCGAAGGCGCCGCTGAGCACCATGAAGGCCGTCCCTCCGTGGCTTATCAGCGGCAGCGTATGACCGGTGATGGGGAGAAGCCTGACGTTAACGAAAATATGCAGCATCGCCTGGATGCCGATCAGGAAAGCGAGCCCCACGACCAGAGCCTCTGCGAAGGGGGTCTCGCATCTTCCTGCTATCCTTATGCACCTGAAGAGGAAAATAACATAGAGCATCAGCACGAATATTCCGCCCACAAGTCCGTATTCCTCCACTATGAATGCGTATATGAAGTCTGAAAAGGCCATCGACAGGGAGAACCTCTGGGTGCTCTTTCCCGGTCCTTTTCCTATAAGTCCGCCCTGCGAAATGGCCACCTTGGCGTTCTCGCTCTGGCGGATGTAATCCTTCTGGGCCTGCATCTCTTCGGGAGAAAGGTTCTCCAGCTCCTCATCCTCCCCGCCCTTGTTGATGATTTCATCCGCGAAGCTGATGACACGGTGCTGTACCGTTCCTACACGGTTGAAGAGCTTCTCCACAGCTCCCTGCTCGCTCCTGGGCTTCTCGGGTTTTCCGGCAAAGAAGGCATTGTAAACCAGGAATATCATCATCACTGCCACCACCAGGCCGCCTATCGTAAGCCAGAGGAAGCGGGGCTTTACGCCCATGAACCACATCATCAGCAGGCTGATGAGGCCGAAGAGTATGGCCGACGAAAAACTGTTGGCCATCACCAGCAGGCATACCACTCCCACGGGGAGCAGCAGTTTGAGCGCGAAGTCCTTGAAGGTGTCGAGACTGTCGCTCCAGTACTCCATCGCCTTCGCCAGGTAGAGCACAAGTCCCACCTTTGCGAATTCGAAGACCTGGAAGGAGACGCCGAAAATCTTGATGCCGCGGATGGCTCCGTTTAAGTTCAGCTGGAATTTCGGGATGAATGTCATCACCAGCATCGCCACCGATATTCCGAACAGAACGAATGAGAATGCGCGATAGAAGCGCATGGGGAAGATGTAGGCCACCAGCAGGACTATGAATCCGAAGATGACGAACTTTATCTGGCTGAAGAAGATGACGGTCTTCTCCACCCCGTCCTTGTTGGCAAGGTAGGTGCTGGAGGAAAATACGGCAAGTATGGATACCATCGCGAAAATCACGACCAGTATCCATATCAGCGGATCGCCCTTGAGCTTCAGTCTCTTCCCTTCAGTCGTCATAATCCTTGTCAGAGTTTGCGTACGGCCTCCTTGAACTGGCGGCCGCGGTCCTCGTAATTTTTGAACAGGTCGAAGCTTGCGCAGCAGGGGGAGAGCAGCACGGTGTCGCCCTCGACTGCGAGGGAGGCGCACTTGCGGACGCACTCCGTTGCCGACGAGGTGTCATAGACGGGCACCTTGTCGTCGAAGCATTCGTGTATCTTGCGGTTGTCCGCGCCGAGGCAGACGATGCATTTGACCTTCTCTTTCACAAGCGAATAGATGGGCTCGTAGTCGTTGCCCTTGTCCTTGCCGCCGAGAATCAGGACTATCGGGGTCTTGATGCTCTCGAGGGCGTACCATGTGGAGTTGACGTTGGTGGCCTTGGAGTCGTTTATGTAAAGAACTCCGCCCACGGAGAGGACCTTCTCCATTCTGTGCTCCACTCCTTCGAAGGACATCAGCGATTCTCGGATCGACTCGTTGGCGATGTTCATCACCTTACCGGTGATAGCGGCCGCCATCGAGTTGTAGATATTGTGGCGTCCCTTGATGGAGAGGTCGGCGGTTGCCATCTCGTAGGTGTCCCCCTCGTAGTTGACGTGCATCGTAGTATCGTCGGCCCAGGCGCCCTGCTCCACCGTTCCGTTCTGGGTGAAGGGGAGTTTCTTGGCCTGCAGGACGATCTTGTTGAGCTCGCCCATCGTTATCTCGTCGTCGGCGCAGAAGATGAAGCAGTCGTCCTTGCTCATGTTCCGGGTGATGCGGAACTTGGCGTTGACATAGTTCTGCATCACGTAGCCGTAGCGGTCGAGATGGTCGGGAGTGATGTTGAGCAGCACCGCGATGTCGGCTTTGAAGTCGTACATTCCGTCGAGCTGGAAGCTGCTGAGCTCCAGTACGTAGATGTCGTGCTTCTCGGTGGCCACCTGGAAGGCGTAGCTCTTGCCGATGTTGCCGCCCAGGCCCACGTTGAGCCCTGCGTTCTTGAGCAGGAAGTAAATCAGGGAGGTGGTGGTCGTCTTACCGTTGCTTCCGGTGATGCATATCTTCTTTGCTGTGTCGTAGCGGCCTGCGAATTCTATCTCGGAGATTACGGGGATACCCTTCTCGAGCACCGCCTGCATCAGGGGCACGGTGTCGGGGATGCCGGGACTCTTGATAACCTCGTCGGCGTTGAGGATCTTCTCGTAGGTGTGGTTGCCCTCTTCGAAGGGGATGCCATACTGGAGAAGCACCTGCTTGTGCTCATCGTCTATCTTCTGGTTGTCCGAAAGGAAGACGTCGAAGTGCTTTACCTTTGCGAGCACTGCTGCTCCCACTCCGCTTTCGCCTCCGCCCAAAACGACTATTCTGTTCATATTGTATGTGGTGTGTTATGTGGTTTTTTATCTGATTTTCAAGGTTACGATGGTGAGGACCGCCAGGATGATGGCGACGATCCAGAACCGGACGACAATCTTGTTCTCCGGATGAATCCTGTGGGGAGTCTGGATCAGTGCGTCGGGATTCTCCTTCTGGTAGTGGTGATGCAGAGGGGTCATCCTGAAGATCCTGACACCGGTTCCGGTGCGCTTCCTGGTGTGCTTGAACCAGAACCGCTGGAGTATGACGGAGAGGCTCTCGACCAGGAAGATGCCGCAGAGGATGGGGAGGAGGAGCTCCTTGCGGATAAGGACTGCGCCAACTCCGATGAGACCTCCGAGCATCAGGCTGCCGGTATCGCCCATGAATACCTGTGCGGGGTATGAGTTGTACCAGAGAAATCCCATCAGGGCGCCTACCATCGCGCTGAAGAAGACCGTGGTCTCTGCGCTCTCGGGCAGGAACATGATGTTGAGGTAGTCGGCGTACACGGCGTGTCCGGAGAGGTATGCCAGGACTCCGAGGGTCGCTCCCACGATCGCGGAGGTACCTGTGGCGAGGCCGTCCATTCCGTCGGTGAGGTTGGTGCCGTTGGAGCAGGCGGTGATGATGAAGGTGATCACCAGCACGTAGATGCCGCCCTGTATGACGCGGGCCCATTGCCCGTTGAAGGGGAAGAGCCACTTGTAGTCGAATTCATTGCCCTTGAAGAAGGGGATGGTGGTCTGGCTATAGGTTATGTCCCCGCCCTTGTGGGTGAGGAAGACTGTTAGTCCCACGATGAGGCCCAGGACCACCTGTGCAAGGAGTTTCTTCTTGGCGGAAAGTCCCTCCTTGTCGTGCTTGAACACCTTGATGTAGTCGTCGATGAAGCCGACGCCGCCGAGCCAAACCACGGTCAGCAGCAGGAGCCAGGTGTTGATGTTACGGAAGTTGCCGAAGAGCAGCACCGGAACGAGGATCGAGAGGATGATGATTACTCCTCCCATGGTGGGGGTGCCCTTCTTCTGGAGCTGGCCCTCGAGTCCGAGGTCGCGGATGGTCTCGCCGATCTGCTTGACGCGCAGACGGTTGATGATTGCGTTTCCGGCGAAGAGGGCGGTCAGGATCGCGATGACGTTGCAGAGCAGCACCCTCACGGAGATGTACTGCATCAGGCCGGCGCCCGGGAAGTCGATGCCCTGGTTGTTGAGGTATTCAAACAGATGATATAGCATAGGTTCAGGTTTTTTCTCTTTCGGTTACAGTTCCTTGAAAATGTCGCGCACCACCTCGCGGTCGTCGAAGTGGAATTTGGTTTCTCCGATTATCTGGTAATCCTCGTGTCCCTTTCCTGCCACCAGTATGACGGCGCCTTCGGGGGCGGTCATCATCGCGGTGCGGATGGCTTCGCGGCGGTCGGTGATGAAGATCGACTTGGCCCTCATCTTTGCATCCATCCCGGCGCGGATCTCGGCGATTATGGCATCGGGGTCTTCCTTGCGGGGATTGTCGCTGGTGACCACCACCCGGTCGGCATATTTGGCGGCGATGACTCCCATCTCGGGACGCTTGGTCCTGTCGCGGTTGCCGCCGCATCCGAAGACGCATATCAGCATCCTGTCGCGGCCCGCTTCGCGGAGGGCCTTCAGCGCATTCTCCAGTCCGTCGGGGGTGTGGGCGTAATCCACCGCCACGGTGAGGTCGTTCCCTCCGCGGATATACTCGAGGCGGCCGGGAACGCATCCCAGCGCGCTCATCTTGACCAGGACCTCGTCGCTGTCGGCTCCCAGCAGCATTGCAGTGCCATAGACCGCAAGCAGGTTGTGGGCGTTGTGTGCGCCGATGAAGCGGCTCCAGAATTGCCTGCCGTCCATTTCGAGGAGCATTCCGTCGAGTCCCTCCTCGATGATCTTGCATCGGAAGTCGGCCATCTTGTGGCAGGAGTAGGTCCTGACCTCGGCCTTCGTGTTCTGCACCATCACCGTTCCGTTGCGGTCGTCCAGGTTGGTGAGGGCGAAGGCGTCGGCGGGAAGGTTGTCGAAGAAGGACTTCTTGCACCTGAGGTACTCGGCGAAGGTCTTGTGGTAGTCGAGGTGGTCGTGGGTTATGTTGGAAAAGATGCCTCCCCTGAACTTCAGGCCGGCTACGCGGTCCTGGGCGAGGGAGTGGGAACTAATCTCCATGAAGCAGTACTGGCAGCCCCTCCCGACCATCATCGCGAGCATCGAATTGAGGCTCACGGGGTCTGGAGTGGTCTGGCTGGCGGGGATTTCGATTCCGTCCACCTTGTTGACTATGGTCGAAAGGAGGCCGCAGCTGTATCCCAGCGCGGTGAAGAGGTCGTAAAGCAGCGTTACCGTGGTGCTCTTGCCGTTGGTGCCGGTTATGCCCACCAGTTCCAGATTGGCGGAGGGGTGGTCGTAGAAATTGTCGGCCACCAGGGCGAGCGCCTTGCGGCTGTCGTCAACCTTGACGGTTGTGACTCCGTCGATTGCGAGGTCGCCCTCCTGATATACCACTGCGCAGGCTCCCGCCTCCACGGCCTTCGGTATGAAGGCGTGTCCGTCGGCGTCGGTGCCGTTGACCGCTATGAACAGCGATCCGGGGGTGCACTTGCGCGAGTCGTAGCAAATAGTATCTATAACCCTCTCAGGGTCTCCGTCTATCCTGATGACGCCGATGCCGTCAAGCAGCTGGTTCACTCTTTTCTTCATTTTTCTTCCTTGATGGTTCTGTCAATGTGAGCTTAATCTTCTTGTCTTCACTTACGCTTCCTGCGGCAGGGCTCTGTGCCGTCACCTTGCCGTGCCCCTCGAAGGAGACTTCGTATCCGCCCTTCTCGAGGCAGACGACGGCATCCCTGAGTCCCATTCCGGTAACGTCGGGAACCTCATCGGCTCCTCTCTCACGGGTCGTGTATTCCTTGATTTCAGGAAGCTTGCCACCCGCCTTCAAAGGCTCGTTCCATTCCGGGGAGTTGGCATATATCTCTTCGGCGATCTCCCTGACGACGGGTCCTGCCCAGGTGGCGCCGTAGAAGTTGTTGTGGGTGGGTGCGGAATAGATTACCGCAATCACCGTATATTTCGGATTCCCGAAGGGGAAGAAACCGGCGAAGGTCGCCTGGTGCTGCTTCTTTCCGTCGGCGCCGATGTACTTGCCGTTGGGGCGGACCACCCTCGCAGTGCCGGTCTTGCCCGCCACCTCCACCTTGCAGTCCTTGAAGATGTGCCTTCCGGTGCCGTTGAGCACCACTCCGCGCATCGCCCTGTGGAGCTTGGGCACCGTCTCTTCCTTGCACACCCTGCCGAGGTCTATCACGGGGAATTCCTTGATAATCACTCCGTCCTTCTGGTAGTTCTTCACCAGGCGGGGCTGCACCATCACACCGTTGTTGGCTACTGCGTTGTAGTAGGTGAGGGTGTGGAGCGGAGTGAGCTCGCAGGTGTAACCCATCGCGATCTGGGGAAGGTCGGCCATAGCCCAGTAGCCTCCGTCGTTCGGATGCTTGATATGGGCCTTCGCCATTCCGGCGATGTCGAACCTGTAGTTGCGGCTTATCTTGAGCTGGTTGTTGAGATGGTCCACGAAGTAGCCGGGATCGCTGCCGTAGAACCTCGCCGCCAGCATCCTGAAGACGTTGTTTGAGGAGATTTCGAAACCGCGGATCACCGAGATGCGGTCGTAATTCCTCAGGTAAGTGTCCTCGAAGGGCTGGCCCTTGCCGTACTGCCACCTGACTACCGCCTTGATCTCGTCGTCGAGGCCGATCTTGTTCTCGTCGAGGAGCATCGTGAGGGTGGCCAGCTTGAAGACGCTGCCCGGCTCGCCCTTCTTGCCGATGGCGTAGTTGTACTCCTCGCCGAAACGGCCGTGCTCGTCCTTGCGCATATTGACCATCGCCTTGATCTCGCCGGTTGCGGTCTCCATCACCACCACGCATCCCGCCTCCAGCTCCTGGCTCTTCGCCAGCTGGTGGCGCAGGGCGCGCTCGGAGATGTCCTGTATGTCGATGTCTATGGTAACCTGGACGTCGGTGCCGTCGACCGGCTCGATGCGCCTGGCCTCGGTGTCCTCTATCCAGTTGTTGTGCTCGGTCTTGCGGATGGGCTGCACGCCCGGGGTGCCGCGGAGTATCGAGTCGCAGCTTCCCTCGATTCCCACCTGCTGGGGTTCGTTCCCCCTGATGTGGCCGAGGGTGCGGAAAGCCAGCTTGTCGTAGGGATACTGCCTGCGTTCGAATTTCTCCACGATGAGGCCGCCGCCGCGCTGTCCCTTCTCGAAGATGGGGAACTTCCCGGCGCGCTTCATCTGCTGGTAGGTGAGAAGCTTCTTGTTGAGGGTGGTGTACTGCCTTCCCGACTCGCGCTGGGAGACTATGAGTTTTTTGTACTCGGAGGCCTTCCTGTCGCCGTAGAGAAGGGCGAGGGAGTCGGCGAGTGCATCTATGTTGTTGTCGAAGAGGGTGTCGGCCGCCTGCATGCAGTCCATCGCGAGGCGGTACTCGGGGATGGAGAAGGCGAGGTACCTGCCGTCGGAAGCCAGTATGCTGCCGCGGGTGCAGGGAATCTCGCGCTCCCTGGAGGTGCGGGCGATGACCTCGCTGCCGTCGGGCTTGCGGATGAACTGGAGGTCGATGATGCGTATCACCGCCACGATGCCCAGGATTATGAACACCACGTAAGCGAAACCCACCTTTGACAAATTCAGTTTCATCCTATTGCGCCTTTATGATCTTTGCAGGATCCACGGGGGGCTGCAGTCTGGAATTCATTTTCTGGAGCATCGCCTCGATCCTGGTGCGCTGGTCGAGGCCCACCAGTTCGATGTCCCGCTGGTGGCTGCTTATCTCGAGGGATTCGATGACCTTGGCGTTGCGCTCCACCTGCACCATCTTCTTCTCTACGTAGAGGCTCCAGGCGATGATGATGCAGAAGAGGACGAATATGTAGGCCACGAAAGGCATCTGGCGGTCGATTCCCTTCTTGAGGATGATGTCGCCGCTGAAGATGTTCACGAACCACTTCCTGATGTTCTGCGCCCTCTTTCCCATAGCCTATCTGCGTATCGCAGCCCTCAGTTTTGCGCTTCTCGCGCGGGTGTTGCCGGAAATCTCCTCTTCGCAGGGGAGGACGGGCTTGCGGTTGACAAGCGTGTAGGGCGATTCGCCGCGGCCCATTGCGTCGCGCTCGACCTCGCCGTCGATATTGCCGGCCTTGAAATAGTTCTTTACGATGCGGTCTTCGAGGGAGTGGTAGGTGATGACCGCGATCCTGCCGCCGCTGCGGAGGGATTTCATGGCCCCTTCCATCAGGCCGCGCAGGTCTTCCATCTCGCCGTTGACCTCGATACGAAGCGCCTGGAATACCTTCGCCAGGTACTTGTGCTCCTGCATTTTGGGAAGAACAGGCTCCAGTGCCCTGCAGAGGTCGCCCGTGGTGTGCACGGCCGCCCGCGTGCGCGCGAAAAAAATAAGCGCGGCCGCGCGACGGCTGTTTTCGGCCTCGCCGTAGATGCGCAGGATCCTTTCCAGATCCTCCTCCGGGTAGGTGTTGACGATATCCTCCGCGTTGCGGCTGGCCAGGGGATTCATCCGCATGTCCAGCGGCGCGTCGAAACGGAAGGAGAACCCACGCTCCGAAGTGTCGAACTGATGGGATGAGACACCCAGGTCGGCGAGTATGCCGTCCACCTTGTCGAACCCTTTATATTTCACGAAATTGTGCACAAAACGGAAGTTGTTGTGCACAAGGATGAGACGGTCGTCTTTCGGGGCGTTTGCAAGCGCCTCCGGGTCTTTGTCGAAGGCGATGAGACGCCCTCGCGACCCCAGGCGCCGCAGTATTCCGGCGCTGTGTCCCCCGCCCCCGAAGGTGGCGTCGACATAGACCCCCGAAGGCTCAATGGCGAGAGCCTCCAGGCTTTCCTCAAGCAAGACGGGAGTGTGATAATCTGACATTCACGGCCTCCTTTTATCCGAGTATCTTCTCGGCAAGGGCCACGAACTCGTCGCTACTCAACTTCTGAGCCTCGTATGCGTCTTTAGGCCAGATTTCAATGATGTGATTGCTGCCGGAAAAGATGACCTCAGTGCCCACTCCGATGCCCGCCTTTTCAAGCAGGGCCTTGGGGATGAGGATGCGGCCAACTTTTCCGTCCGGCGCAACCTCGGCAGTGTCTCTCATATACTCCCTCCAGAATTGGGCGTGCTCGCGGTTGAAGAAGTTGAGCTTGCTCCGCACAGCTTCGGAATCAGCTTCCCATTCCTGGTAGGTGTACATTTCGAGGCAATTGGAGAACAGGGACTTCTTTACGACGAATCTCAAGTCCTCCGTGGACCCGAAACCGGCCTTGAAGGCGCTCGGGAAGACCATTCTTCCCTTGTCGTCGACCTTTGCCTTGTAGTCTCCAATGAATTTTGCCATTGTTCAGTGTATAGTGTGTGTGATGTGTGTGGGTGCAAAGGTATAAAAAATCTTCCACTTTATTACATTTTATTACAAATTTTTCCACTTTTTTCAAACAGCCTGTTCATAACGCAGCGAAGGCGTCCCGTTTTCAGGTCCGCCCTACGTTTTCGAAGTATATAAAAAGGGGGATAATTGAAATACTGATATAAAAAAGGTCGAAAATTGCTCACTTTGCCTATATTTGTAGCGGTTTTTTAATGAATCACGTGAAAACAATAAGATTAGCGCTCTTGATGTGCCTCGCCCTTACCGTCCACTTTGAGGCATTCGCTGAAAAGGGGTTCCTCGATCTGGACTTTTACACAAGGGTTGAATATAACTTCGTTTCCGGAACGGACGCCTGCTCCGGCGAAACCTCCGGGTTCCGCGGAAGGCATATCTATGTGAGGGCCAACGGCGACCTGGGTCACGGATTCAGCTACTCCATCGCCCACAGGCTCAACAACATAAACACTGTAACCAAGTATTTCGACTCCACCGACTGGTCGTGGCTCGCCTATACGACCCCGGATGAGAAATGGACCTTCACGGCAGGCAAGATCGTTATGCTGGCCGGCAGTTTCGAGTGGGACCTGAACCCCATCCACGTCCCATTCTTCACGGGCTCCGTCAATCTTGTTAATCCTTATCAGATAGGCGCTTCGGTGTCGAGGGCCCTCACTCCCGAAGATGCGCTTACATTCATATGCACGCGCAGCCAGTATGACACCGAGCTGGACAACTGCCTCACCTACACCCTTGAATGGCGCGGAATCCGCGACTGCTGGCAGAATATCTATGTGGCCCAGTTCGTAGAGGAGGCGGCTATGGGAGGTTTCCTCCAGTTCGGCCTGGGCAACATCTTCACCCTCGGCCCCCTGTCGCTCGATCTGGACCTGATGGCCCGCACCTCGCCGTTCTATGCCGACAGCTGGCGCCATATCGACATGACGCTCAACGTGAAACTCGATTATCCGGTATCCGATAAGATAACGCTCTTTACCAAGTGCGGTTACGAGCGCAACGACAACGACATCGCATTCGACGTGATGTCGCCTGTCGGAACCGACACCGGAATCGCATCCCTCGGACTGGAGTATTTTCCCCTCGGAACGCCCGACATAAGGCTTTTCGCCTTTGCGGCGCGCAGCGGGGGTTACTTCGGCGGAATCCTCAACAGATACGACAGGGCCTGCCTCGGCCTTATCTGGAAGATTGACATGCTGACGCTGAAATAACCTCTTTTCCCTTCCCGGCAGTACAATGACGCCTCTTTTGTTATAACTTTGGAGCCTCCTGAAGATTATACCATTTTTATAATATGTACAAGATAACGACACATCCCATACTCGAGGTCCCGGCAGAGGACCTCGTTGAGTTTGAATTCGAAGGACGCAAGGTCAGGGGCCAGAAGGGCCAGACCATAGCAGCGGCCCTTCACCAGGCGGGCTTCCCCGTCCATCATCACAGCCTCAAGGAGCGCAACCGCTCCATGGAGTGCGGTATCGGAAAGTGCGGTGCCTGCGAGATGATAGTGGACGGCCATATCCGCCGCATCTGCATCACCAAGGTGGACGGCGTGAAGAAGGTATGCCGTACCGGTATCGAAAGCTTCGCTAAAGTGGAATGCGACACCCCTAAGGAGGCTCCCAAGCGCGTCTTCAAGACCACTGTCGCAATCGTGGGAGCCGGCCCCGCAGGCCTCGCGGTACGCGAAGAGCTCCGCAAGGCGGGCATCGACAACATAGTTCTCGACAACAACGACAAGATAGGCGGCCAGTTCCTGATGCAGACCCACCAGTTCTTCTTCTTCGAGAAGGAGAAGCGCTTCGGCGGAATGCGAGGATTCGACATCGCCAAGACCCTTGCGGGCGACTCCGACGAGGGGATAATGCTCAACTGCGTCGTGTGGGATATACTCGCCGGCAAGCGCCTGGCAGTCAAGAACCTCGCGACCCAGGAGGTCTTCTATGTGGAGGCCGACCAGCTGGTGGTCGCTGCGGGCGCGCTGCCCTTCATGCCGGCGTTCAAGAACGACGACGTTCCCGGCGTCTATACCGCCGCCGTGGTCCAGAGGATGATGAACAAGGAGTTCACCCTGCTCGGAAAGAACATACTCACCGTGGGAGCCGGCAATATCGGCTACCTCACCTCTTATCAGGCAGTGCAGGCGGGCGCGCGCGTGAAGGCCATCATCGAGGCGATGCCCCGCGAGGGCGGTTTCCCCGTACAGGCCAACCGCGTACGCCGTCTCGGCATTCCCATCATGACGGGCTACACCCTCGTGGAGGCGATTCCCAATGAGGATCGTAGCGGAGTGGTAGGAGCCATCATCGCCAAGTGCGAGAACTTCAAGCCGATTCCCGGCACAGAGGTCCGCATCGACGGCATCGACTGCATCAACATCTGCACAGGCCTGCTGCCCGACAGCCAGCTGATGCGCAAGGGCGCCGAGGTCTTCGGCCGCGCCTGCCACGGAGTGGGTGACGCCGTACGCATCGGCGAGGGTACCTCCGCAGTGCTCCGCGGCCGCCAGTGCGCCTTCGAGATCCAGATGGAGCTCGGCCGCCGTATCGACTACGATGCATATCTCGCTCTGTCAAAGGAATATATCGACTCCCAGCAGCACCCCGTGCGCGTGCTTGAGGAGCCCCGCAAGCCCTCCGCAGAGAGGATGGAGAAGGCGGGCTTCGTGATTGCGGACTGCCTCTACGGCTTCGCCTGCAACCCCTGCTCCTTCTCCTGCAAGCAGAAGGCCATCACCAAGAGTTCCACCTCCGTCACTCCGGTCATCGATTATGACAAGTGCATCGGCTGCATGGACTGCGTATCGCAGTGCCCCGGCCTTGCGATCTTCGGTTACCGCACCGACAGGAAGCAACTCTTCCTACCTGTGGAGGTGGCTGTCGAGACGGGTTCCGAAGTCTTCCTCGTGGACGACAACGGGGCCAAGGTGGGCGAAGGCGTCGTGAGCCGCGTGATTATGAAGCCTAACAAGACCAATGTCGCTGTGGTCCAGGTAGATAAGATGTATGAAGGAGAGGGCTCGGAAGTGCTCCTCCAGGCCCGCGGATTCATCGTCAAGGCCAAGTATCCCGAGCCGCTGCAGATGACTCCCGCCAAGACCGACGACGAATCTTCCTATATCTGCCACTGCGAGGATGTGCGCCTTGCAGACCTTCTCAAGTTGCTCGAAGGCCGCAAGAGCATCACCGCGCAGGAACTCAAGCATATCTCCCGCCTGGGAATGGGCCCCTGCCGCGGCAGCCGCTGCCTCCCCCGTGCAAAGCAGGCCCTCCGGGCATACGGCATCGAGGTGACGGGCGATTTCACCCCGCGCGGCCCTATGGCCAACCTGGTGGAGATCGGCAATGTCATCAACCCTGCCGACAGCTGCGAGCTGATAACCTCCGCCGAGCACACTGCAGCCGGAGTCGAGAAGGTGGGAGCCTTCGTGGCAGGAGGCGGAATGGCGGGAACGGCAGTTTTCCGTTATCTTGCAGAAGCAGGCTTCAAGCCCGTACTGGTCAACAAGGAGCACGGAAGTTCCTGGCGCTGCATCGCCGGCGGACGCCCCGCGTTCTCGCTGCCCGCTCTGGCCGACATCGCCCGCGGCAACCTCGAGATCTTCCGCGAGGTGCAGGCGAAGCGCAACATCGACCTCAAGATGACCCGCTATGTGAACTTCGTACACGACGAGGCTACATACCGCTCGCTCGACGCTTCGCGCGCGTGGAGCGATGCATATATGGTTGAGCGCAAGGACTTTGCAAAGGAGATTTCGCCTTATATCAACCCGAATCTCGACATCTACAGCCACGCCCTCATCTCCAACGAGTGCTGGCAGGCCACCCCGGGCAAGACCATCGACACGGTGCGCCAGATAGGTATCAGCTTCGGCGGCCGCGTATTCGAGGATACCGAGCTGGTCAACGTGGCCAAGGTCGGCAAGGAGTACCGCATTACAGTCAAGGGTGCCGACGGCAAATACCGCAACTACGAGACCGAGGTCTTCGTAAACGCCCTCGGCGCCGGTGCGGAGAAGTTCGCGCGTCAGCTCGGCATCGAGACCGGACTTTATCCTGTACGCCATCAGGCCTTCATCACCAAGCGCCTGCCGCTCATCGGCAAGGAGGGTGATTCGCTCGACATGCTCATCGACCGTCGTCACTACAAGGGCTTCTCGGCCGTTTACGGACAGCAGCTCGCGGAGACCGGCCAGATCATAGGATGCGCATCCCCGGCAATCGACCATCCCGAGGTGGCGCAGAACCTGAAGATCAACACCCAGCCCTTCCTGGAGATCGTTTCCGAAGTCTTCTCCGAGTGGATCCCCCAGCTCAAGGGCATGAGTTTCCAGGCAGTCTGGAGCGGCTACTACACCGAACCGAGATACATAGTCGATCCCGCCCTCGGCCTGCTGGTCGGAATGCGCGGACACGGCTTCATGCTCTCGCAGTACATTGCCAAACTCTATGTGGAGAGCCTGCTCGGCCGCGAGGTACCCGATTACTTCAAGGAGATGGCACTCTCCGGCAAGGGCCTGAGCGAACAGGCATTCAAGTAAAAAGAAAGGGCGTCCGACTGTCATGAGCCCCGATAGTTTTTTTGCAACTATCGGGGCTCATATCAGTTCTTTGGGTTATATCACAATGGGGGAGGCTAGAAGGAATTCTCTATGATTGTTGAATGATGTGGATGATTCCTTAAATAATGTATGTGGATGTGACTACCTACAGTTAAAGAATCTTTATTGTCTATCAAACACACTCCATAATAAATACTATCCCTGACAGAATAAGCGTATACTGCATAGTACTCTCTGCTTCCTTTTCCTTGCCACACTTGTTTTATAACGGCCGTTGATTCTGGACCCCTTTCAATTTTTGTGTTTAATAAAGAGAGATGAGCGCGCGTTATTAGAATAATAACCAAGGCAATGAGGCAATCCACAATCATTTTATGCCTATTATTGGTACGATCATCCATGGTTGTTGTTGGTGTTGTTGTTGTTGTTTCGAAACTATAATTCTTTCTCCTGACCAAAATACTCTTTTTATCAATACATGAAGAGAATCTTCGTATGATACAACCTTTGAATGATTTATACATACTTTGTCCGGGTTATCGGAACGGTAACGTATGGGTACAGGAAAGCCTTTAGGAAGGATAAAAGCATCATGAAATGATATGTATTCATGTCTTACAGCATAATCATCATAATAGTAAAAAACACAGCGGACTCTTGGGCCCTTTATTTCTGAGTAACACTCTGTTGCTATTACTGTATCTAAATATGCGACAGACTCTTTGTCATACTTCTTTGAATGCTCTCGGGATAATGAAACCAATTCAATGGGTATCGTTATGCAAAGAAAGCAGAAAACAAAGATGATTATGATTATAATGGCTGATTTGATAAGTGAGGTAATCTTTGTAAAAACCATGATTCATCTTTTATATTTTGTTCCGGGAGGCTATATTCTCTAATGGGAAGGGAAATCGGATTATACGGTGGCATAATATAAGGATATGTTGGGGTGCACTTTGTGCCCATCCCCATTTTTATACAGCAATTAAGTTTACTTCAAAGTTAATGATTTTGTTTAATAAGTGTTGTTTGTATTCAATCGGTGTCATATTACCTAGAGCCTCGTGAGGCCGATTGTTGTTATAGTCGTTTCTCCATTTCTCGGTAATAAGCCTGACTTCTTCCAGGTTTCTGAAGATATACGCGTCAAGTACTGCCCGCCTATAACTGCCGTTAAACCGCTCTATATAACCATTTTGAGTGGGCTTTCCAGGCTGCGTGAAGATATGTTTGATGCCGTTTGCGATACACCATATCTTTAACTTCTCCGAGATAAACTCCGGACCGTTATCCGTCCTTATACATTCTGGCTTGCCATTACAGGAGATAACATCTTCCAACACCGAAATAACTCTCTCGGCCGGCATCGACATATATGCTTCCTGCGCTACGGCTTCCCTGTTGCAATCATCGATTATATTCAACACACGGAAAGTGCGTCCGCTTTCCGTCTTGTCGCTGACAAAGTCCAAAGACCATGTGGTGTTCGGCTGTTTGGGCTCTTCCAACGGATTCTTGACTCGAACCGGAAGACGCCTCTTCAGTCTTACCCGTTTGTTGAAATGCATCTTCCGATACACCCGGTAGACCCTCTTGTGATTCCAGTTATAGCCGGCTCTCCTGATTCTCTGAAAGATCTTGTCAAAGCCATCGCCGAACTTGGCGGCTGCTCTTATAGCTTCCTCTATCGGTAGATCATTCTTTTTGCTTCTGTAATAGAAATACGATCTGTATATGTTCATTAATCGGCACGCCCGAGAGATGCTGATATCGTATTCATACACAAGCTCTTCCGCAATTTCTTTCCTTGCCTCGGGCTTCAGAGTTTTTTTTCGATGACCTCCTTCAGAATCTGATTGTCCAATGCCAGGCTTGCATACATCTGCTTTAGTTTGCGGTTCTCTTCTTCAAGCTCTTTTAGATGCCTTACCTGTGAGACCTCCATCCCGCTGTACTTGGACTTCCATTTATATAGGGTCATCCTCGAAATACCCAGTTCCCGGCTGATGGCCTCTGCGCTCATTCCGCTTTCAAGATGCTTGACCGCACGCACCATCTCGTTTTCTGTAAATCTGCTCTTCCTCATATTGCAAAGTTAGTTTATTTGTAAACTTTTCATCTGCACGACAAATGGGGGAGGCTACATATATGAGGAGATGCTTTTTCATAGATAATACTTGCGTTCTCTTAATTGATACACATAAGGTATAAGTAAGAGGGTGACATGTACATGTCACCCTCTACCATCCTTTACTTCATATAAGAGTACTTGTACCCGCGAGCGGGAACGAGCGTCTCCTTGATGGCGCGGGGGATTGCCCAGCGGATGAGGTTGAACTCTCCGCCGGCCTTGTCGTTGGTACCTGACTTGCGGCTTCCTCCGAAGGGCTGGAGGCCGACGACAGCTCCGGTCGG
>JAFZXU010000001.1 GCA_017616655.1 Bacteroidales bacterium | reverse complement strand
TTTCCTTATCGCTCAGACCCCGGTGACGCATTTTTATATGAATTGGGGGTATAACGGAGCCGGAAACGAAATCGTTTTTACCAACGAGCAAGACTGGTCTTTTGCTTATGGGGATTATTCAAACCGGGAGTCGATGCTTTCCTTCCGTATGGATGGTTCTACACCTTGGGACGGCAACTAAGGCGGCAATTCAAAATAATACAAACCGTTTGAGATTTTTACCAGACACATATGAGTCCCAGAGTTTTATTATGATGAAGATAAATAATTGAATAATAAATAAATGCATTATGAAAAAGGTTTTCTTATTGGTTTTGACGCTTTTCCTGTTCACCTCGTGTGCAGATGTTTTCTGTGACATAGTTAACAACTGGGATGCCCGCAAAGAGGCGAAGAAGGAGGCAGAAGGTGCCGGCAAACTGCCTTACGCCGTCACCAGTTCCAATATCAATATGTATGTGACGTCAAAAAGCGGCTGGCAGGAGGTCTATTGGTCCTATCCACATACCTGGGCACAAATCATAGACAATGATAACGTCCGGCCCCGCTTCTGGCAGATGGAAGCCGAGGTTACTCCTTATCCTTCAGCTGAGAATCCGCTTGTTTACATTGTGCAGTACCCCGAAATTGTCAATGACAGTACAAAGGTTCTGACGAAATGGAATAATCAAGTAAAGGCGGAAGCGTTGGGCATAAGGGAGCATTGTGCAACTTGGGAGGTCATTGCTTCCGATAAACGCGTGCCCCCGGTACTGATGGCCGGTGACGGCGGATTCCCGTACAAGCGCCCCAAAGTTATGGCGTTGCTGGAGAGTTATTGTTCCGAAATGAAGCGGATTCAGGCAATTATCGACACCCTGACCCTTGCCGACTATAGTGCAAGAACGCTGTTCTGGGATGAGATCAATACTAGCGGAACGATGATTTTAAATAATAGAAAAAATAATATTCCAAGTGATTACGACCCAGGTTACAGATGTCCATCCTTCAATGATTATTTCTCTGATGCAAGTGTCTGGCTTCCCACCTGGACTACCGGAAATTATGTCAATGCCGTTTCAAATAGCGGCGGAGGATATATGAAAAAGTCCATAGGAGGCCGTTTCTATCTTCGCCATAATTCCTTGGATGAGACAGGCTGGGGCACGCCATTGGCAAAGCCTGCATCCTCTGTTTTGGGAGTTTCTGTCGGAGGATATAAGTATGGCGATTATTGCAGGACGTTCTTGTTCTTTAATGAGAGTGATTTCTACGACGGCTCCGTCAGTCAGGAAGCAGAAACGATTGTAACTTATTATTGCATCCTTCCCGAAGCCAGCGGCAGCACCTATCCCATCTGGTGCCAGAATCCGGAGGATTGGTACAAATAAGCAGTTTACGAGTTTTCTTACAGGGATGGCCCCGCCCGGGGCCATCCTTTTTTGTCGTTCTAAAGGATTATGCTTAACTTTATAGCTGGCATTTTTCAACCTTTCCAGCTATGAGAAGACATTTCATTTTGTTGCTCGTGGCCGTTCTGGCCATCGGCGTGCCTGCGGGTTCGTTCGCGCAGGACAAGACAGTCAAGAAAATAATCGAGATCGGCCAGACGGACAATCGCACCATGGAGCACGCGGACTTCCTGGCCAATGTCATCGGCGGCCGCCACGTGGGCTCCGCAGCCCTGACAGAGGCTGAACTCTGGGTCAAGGAGCAGTTCGAGTCCTGGGGACTCGAGGTGATGGTCCAGGAGGCGATGGAGGCCCAGGTGGGCTTCAACCGAGGCCCCTGGTCCGGCAGGATGCTCAGCGAAGACGGGATGCCGCTCCACTTCTGCACCCCTTCCTACACCGCCGGCACGCGCGGCAAGCAGGCGGGCCACGTGATGATAGAGCCCAAGACGCGCGCCGAGTTCGAAAGGATGAAGGGGGCCCTCAAGGGGGCCTGGGTCCTGCTTGATGCGGAATCCGACGGAATGGCCATAGACGGCTCGGCAAGGGCCGACAGCCTGCGCGCAGAGGTTATTGCCAGGAACGAGGAGATCGCCCGCCAGAATATGGAGATCCGCGCCTACAACAACGAGCACAGGGATGCGCCCAAGAAGCCTTTGGAGATGAAAAAGACGACTGCTCCGCTCTACCGCGAGATGGTGGAGGCCGGCGTGCTGGGCTTCATCCGCAGCGCGAAGGTGCCTATCAAGGCGATGTCGGACCGCGCCAACTACAAGAGCTTCACCATGGAGACCCTCCCGAAGGTGTGCGACATAATGCTCGACGAGCAGCAGTTCAAGACCATCTACGAGAAGGCGCTCCGCAAGGATATGTTCCAGCTGGAATTCGACATCCGCAACCACTTCTACCGCGGCCCGGTCAAGAACCATAATATCATAGGTATCCTGCGCGGCAGCAAATACCCCAAGGAGTATGTGCTTGCCGGAGGCCATCTTGACTCTTACGATGCCGGCACGGGCGCGGTGGATGACGGTAACGGCACCTCCGTGACCATGGAGGCTGCGCGCCTTCTCGCTACTGCTGGTGCAAAGCCCAAACGCACCATACTCTTCTGCATCTGGACAGGTGAGGAGATGGGCCTTGTGGGTTCGCGCTATTTCGTGGAGCACAATACCGTGCCTCTCGACAAGATATCCAACTACATCAACCGCGACGGAGGCCCGCTCTGCGCCACCAGCGTCAATGTGCCGGAGGCGATGTACGACGACTACGTGAAGGTCTGCAAGCCGCTGGAGGATATGAATCCCGACTTCCCCTTCACCGTCAACAAGCGTCAGGGACGTCCCCAGCCGCGTCCCACGAGGGCCGGCGGCAGCGACCACGCCTACTTTGCGATAAACGGAGTGCCGACAATCTCATTCCGCGAGACCGACCCTAAGGGTTACAACTTCCAGTACGGCGAGATCTGGCACACGGAGCGCGACATCTACAACAAGCTCATCCCCGAGTATCTGGAGCACTCCGCGATAGTTACCGCAGTGACCCTCTACGGGCTCGCAAACTTGGATCATCTGCTCTCCCGTGAGGGGCTCTACAGGGAAGACAAGTAGGGAAGCGGAGATCAGTCTATATAGATCGTAGCCTCGAAACTGAAAGCGCTGCCCGCGAAAATTCCGGGCCAGTCCTCTTCGGTGAAGGGGATTATGTCGTCGCGCATCGCTCCGAAGGTGAAATCCTGCGTGGAGGCGAGCTGTTCCGTGCCGCCCGCGGGAGTGACATACAGTTTTACGGTTATGGTTGCGTCGGTGTCGGAGTAGGTGCCTCCTACGATCCTGCACCATTCGGATCTCTCCCCGTCGAGGTATATGTCGTCTCCCGGCGTATAGACGGCGGGCGGCAGGTAACCGTTGGTATAAGTCACTGAATGATGCGCGTCTGTGATGGTGATGGAGGTTATTTCGAGCCGCACCCGGATTATCGTGGGGGTAGCCGGTTCCTGTCCGTTCACGGTGAGGTCACCGCTGGCTGTCAGCGAGCCGTAGGTGGCCGTAATGGTGGTCTGGAGAGCATTCTCGGTGGTGTTGCATCCGGTTGCGATTCCGCCTGAAACGGTCGCAGCCGAGGGGTTTGAGGAGTACCACCCGGCATCCGATGTCACGTCCGTTCCTCCGTCGTCGATCCCGTTGGTGACGGAGTGCAGCAGCAGACAGTAAGGGAGGGTTCCGCCGGCAGCGATGGCCTGCGGAGCGGAGGGCGACAGCTCCAGATAACGGGTCGTGACCTCTCCACGCACCACCTTCCAGCTCTCCTTCAGCACGGTGTTCTCATCGGTAAGGGAGAGTGTTACTGTATTGACGGTGTTGCGTCTCACGTCGCAGTTGGCGGTGGCGTCGCTGCCCAGGAAGAAGCGGTATTTCAATCCGGAGATGGAAACGCTGTCGCATGTGTAGTCGCCGCATATCTCCACATAGGTGGCGAGGCTTCCCGTGCCGCCGGCCATGTTTTCGGGCACTTTACCCCAGGGATCTCCGTTGCCGGGACAGACCTCTCCCTGGCAATTCTCCAGCAGGTAGCAGGTGACCGGCCTGCCCTGGTTGAGGTACCTCACTTCGCGGGAAGTGGCGGCGTCTCCCTCCGATAGGGAGGCCGGAGAGGTTGCGGCGTTGCTTTCCAGCAGGGGGTGCATGAAGAGCGGAGACTGCTTAACCGTGAGGGAGGTGGCGGTGAAGGTGCCGCTCATAGAACTTTTGTCGAGCCTGAAATTGTATTTGGCCAGAATCCTCCGCAGGGGAATGTCATAACATCCTCCGTCCCGGATCAGAAGGCTCCGCTCGGGTATGTGCGCCAGCGGTATGGCCGACGCACTTTGGATGAACCCCTTTGAGACGGTGAATGCCTCGGCGGCTGAAACTGTACCGAAGATGCTCTCCACCTCTTCGTCTTCATAATCCACTCCTGCCAGGGCATAGATCAGATACTCCCGGTTTACGGGCACGTTGTTTATGAGGCAGGCCTCTCCGGATTCAAAATCCAGTTCGTGGGTAGCGTAGAAGGCGAGCGATCCGTCGAGGTTGTAGAATAGCAGCAGGACATTGTCGGGCATGTTTTCTTCTTCGGCCTGGAAGGAGCTGCGGGAAATCCCGTCATCCTCTAAGAATATGTTCAGGCTGGGTTGGCCAGTGGTTGTTCCTTCAGCATCGATGCTGCAGGAGATGAGCGAGACCGCAAGGCATGCCGCCGATACTATTGCGGCTGCATATTTGATTATGATTCCGGTTTTCATTTTCAGAATGTGACGATGATGAGTGATTCTTTCCAGCCTTCTACCTCTATGGAGGCCCTTCCCTCGAGGAAGTCCATTATCAGGGTAATGTCGGAAAGTTCGCGGGCGTTGAATTCGTATCCGTTCCTGCGCAGCAGCGGAGCCAGGTCGACAGAGGCGACAGGATGCCTTCCGCCATCGTCGGAAAAGGCGACGGAAAGCTCTTCGCAGCACTGCCTGGGCAGCCTGAAAGCCACCTCGGTGCCGCTTACGGTACGGATTAAAGAAGAGGGGCTTTCCACTGCGGAAAGGTCCGTCGCCCTGATGTGCGACGATGGTATCCCTACCTCCGTCACGAGTTCGCTGACGGATTGCGTGAAGATGATGCTGAAGGTGGCGAACTGCTTGAGCGGCAGCGGGACGGATTCGGCCTCCTCGCCTCTTGCGTCGATGGTTGCCGCCTCGCCGTAGAGGGAATCGGCTTCGGCTCCCCGGCGCAGAGCTACCAGTCCTTGTGCCGTGTCGCATACCATACCGCCCCCGGTCAGGAGCGAAGTGACGGTATAGATGCCTTTGGGCAGGAGGATTTCACGCCGGGCGACGCAGGTGTCGGTGCCGATCCTCTTGGACCACAGGGTCTTTCCGTCGGCATCGGTAATTGTCGAAATGATCTCCCCCTCGTCGCAGGCTCTGGGGAGCAGGTTCAGAAAATCCAGACCGACCCGGCACGGGCAAGCATCCCTGCTTTCTTTTACGGAGCAGGATACGAGTGTGAAGGTTGAAATCAGAATTATAAAGTGAGTCAATTGTCTCATGTCGGGTCGGTATGGAGTGAGTAAGAATGTGTGATATGTAAGTGGATGGAGTGGGCGCGTCAGAACGTCTCGGTGTAGGTGGTTCCGTCGATCCAGTTGTCGATGGAAACGGTAACTCTGAGCGAACCGCTGGTTACAGGCTTGTTGGGATCGTCGCTGCCGGCTCCGGTGATGGTGGCCGAGATCTCGTATGAGGTATTACGATCCATTCCGTTCCTGAGGATTACAGGATAGTAATAGGTGTTCCCGCCGAAGGTGCCGACAATCACGAGAACGCTTTTCTGGGCTGCGAAGGGCTCCTTGAAGCCGTCTGGATTGGCGGCCGAGTCGTTCGGGTAGGCATAGAAATATTTGGTGCCGTTCCATTTGCCGCCGTTGGCAAGAGATGTTCCGATAGTTGCGAAGGTCAATGCGGGAGCCGATGCGGTGTAGGTCGAGCCGTTGATGATATGGGCTGCGTTGCGTGTGGACTCATCCTTGCGTCCCTCCTTGTTGTACCAGTTGCCGGGAGTGTTGCCCGGGTCGCAGTCTCCTCCGATCTCCTGAACCCTCACGGCATTGCTGAGGAATACCCTGTCGACGGTGAGGCTGCCGTAGGCCGAAGGAAGGCCGTTGGTGATGCTTTTGAGCACCACCCTCGATACATACCGGGAGATGCTGACCGAGATATTGGTGGTGCCGGAGCCCGATACAGTGACGTCGCCGTGCCCCTCCATCACGAAATCGGAAGAGGGGCTGTTGCAGGTTTCCAGGTCGATGGCAGTGGCAAGGAATGATTCGAGGGTGCTCTTCCCGCTGAGATCGGGGCCGTTGGCCACCACATAGACTGTATAGTTCCCGTTGAGGACATTGGTGAGGGAGGCGCTCTTTGCGGAGATCTCGCTCGCCGTCAGGGAGTGGAACTTGTAGAGGCTCCCGTTCTGATTGAAGAGGAGCAGCTGCACATCGGAAATGGTTGCTTCGTTGCCCTGCGCCACAGCCCTTGTGGCTTCGGGAACTGCGAATTCGATAGTGATGGCGCCTCCGTCCAGGGCGGGGGCGAGGGTTGCGGCGTCGCAGGCCGCCAGCAATGCCGCAGCGGCGCAAACGCTTGTCAGAAAGTTGATTCTTTTCATTTGAGTTGGTTTTAAATAAGTGATAAAAGTGTCATTTCTCCTTATTGCGGGGCTCCCAGAGGGTATAGGAGAGCGCTATGACGGCGCAGTCATACCTTATGAAACCCTTACGTCCCTTCTGCACGAGACACCTGCCGCACCGGGGCGCGGCATAGAGGCTGTAGGAGGTCGATCCGGCCCAGAAAAGGGCTCCCGCATCGAATCTCAGCCGGTGGTTCAGCCAATGCGATAATCCCATTCCCAATGCCATTCCGAAGGCATCTCCCTCCTCGGTACGGGGATTGCCGAAGAGCCCTCCGCGGTTGTACTGCTCCACCTGGAGGCGGGCGGTGAGCCATACCCCCTCGCAGGTGTCGCGCAGCCAATAGACCGCCCCCGCGTGGAATGTCCTCCGGCGGTCCTGGAATGCCTTTTCGTCGCAGTCGCAGCGGAAGTTCCAGTTATTATATCGAAATCCTCCCTCCAGCGCCCAATGCCCTGAAAGCCTGTACTCGGCCGAGGCGTTGACCGTGCCCAGGCAGGCATAGTCGGCAATGTTGGTTGAAACGGAGATTCCCTGTGCCCGGGCATGGGCAGCCAGAGAGAGGAAAAGCGTCAGAATCAAAAGAGTTCGTTTCATTTCGTCGGGTGTTTTCGCTGGCAAAGATATAGTGCGAAAAACCCGTTTGTACGGCACTGAAAGGCCGATTCGAACGATTTTGAAAAGGCCGTATTCCTGTTCCTGAAGCCGTGTTTCCTGCCCCCTTTTCTGCACTTTTTCGAAAATGGTCCGCATTTTGCGTATCGGCCCATCGTCGGTTTTTTACTTTTTAATAAAAGCCGATTAAACTTTTAACTTGAACAGGAGTCAGAATAGCGATAACCGAGACGCAAAAAATTTGTTGACAGTAAAAAAATAAATATCTTTGCATTTGCGCCTGTCCTCAGGCCGTGTGAAATTGAAACTATTAAACCAAACCTGATATGGAAGACATTACTTCAAAAGTTAAAGCCATCATCGTCGACAAGCTTGGCGTAGATGAAAACGAAGTCATTGAGTCTGCAAGCTTCACCAACGATCTCGGCGCAGATTCACTCGACACCGTAGAGCTCATCATGGAATTCGAAAGCACTTTCGGAATCACCATCCCTGATGACGTGGCAGAGAAAATTTCAACCGTTAAGGACGCTGTTGATTACATTTCGCAGAATGTTCAGAAGTAGTACCATAATGTGCTGCTAAAACCTTACACAGAACTTTTACAGGCGCTTCGGCGCCTTTTTTTAATCATAATACTATGAAGAAGACCCTGCTTTCAGCACTCCTGCTTTTTGCCGTTACCTACGGCTTCGCCTGCACCAACCTGATTGTCACCAAGGGCGCTTCCGCCGACGGTTCGGTGATGGTTACCGACGCTGCGGATTCGCATACACGCTACGGCTGCCTGGCCTATACTCTTGCAGCAGACCATAAACCCGGCTCGATGCGCAAGATAATCCAGTGGGGTTCCGACTTCCGCGGACCTTTCTACTATCACGGCGACATTCCCGAGGCTCCCCATACCTACAATGTGATTGGCAATATGAACGAGCACCAGCTCATCCTCGGCGAGACTACCTATGACGGCCGCAAGGTGGAGCGCGACACTACTGCCAAGATCGACTACGGCTCGATGATGAACATCTGCCTGCAGCGCTGCACCACCGCCCGCGAGGCGATTCTGCTCTTTGCCGAGATTACCGACCTGTACGGCTACTGCCAGACGGGAGAGAGCATTTCGGTTGCCGACAAGAACGAGGCCTGGATAATGGATATCTTCCCGCGCAAGCCGCACTACGACGCCAACGGAGTGAATACCAACAAGGGTATCGTCTTCGCTGCGGCCCGCATTCCCGACGGATATATCTGCGCCCACGCCAATGACGCCCGCATAACCAAAATCAACTTCAACGATCCCGAAAACTGGCTCTATTCCAAGGATGTAGTCGACGAGGCACGCCGCAACGGCTGGTACGAGGGTTCTGACGAGGACTTCAGCTTCGCCGATACATACTGCCCCCTGACAAAGGCCAGCTACATGCGCGCCTGCGACCTTCGCGTCTGGAGCTTCTTCAACCGCTTCGGCGAGGAGGATATGGGCAAGTACATCGACTTCGTAATGGCCGAGAACCCCTCCAACCGCCTTCCCCTGTGGGTCAAGCCCAAGCACAAGATCTCCGTCCAGGAGCTTGCCGAGGCTATGCGCGACCACTATGAGGGCACCATGTTCGATATGAGGGCCGGTATCGCGGCCGGCGCCCAGGAGTGCCCTTACCGCTGGAGGGACAACGACTGGACGGTGGACGGAGTGAAGTACGTCAATGAGCGCGCCACCGCAGTCCAGCAGACCGGTTTCTGGTTCCTCGGACAGGCCCGCAGCTGGCTCCCCGACGAGGTCGGCGGAGTCTTCTGGTTCGCAGTGGATGACGCAGGCACCTCGCCGCTCACCCCGGTTTACGCCTGCTCGCAGGATATCTCCGACCACTACCGTTTCGGCAACGGAAGCCTCAAGGAGTATTCCCCGACTTCGATGTTCTGGATGGTGAACCGCATCGCTCAGCTCTGCTATCTCCATTATAATACCACCGGCAACGAGGTTCACGCCGTAGTGGCCGCACACGAAGCCGAGATGGTGGAGAAGGTTGCGGAGGCCGATGCGAAGGCCCTGGAGCTCTATAAGCGTTCTCCCAAGAAGGCTGTCAAGTATCTGACCAGCTTCTCCGTAAACGAGGCAGACGCCCTCTTCGAGAAGTGGGAGAGGCTCGACAAGTATGTGCTGGTCAAGTATGTGGACGGCAACATCAAGAAGCAGAATGACGACGGTTCTTTCGTCTCTTATGAAGGACGCGACTGGACTACCGTGGCTCCTATGAACAAGGGGCTCAGCAAGGCCTACAAGGAGGCTGTGGTCAAGGAACGCGGCCCTATGATGAAGGTCCGCAATACCGGCATCAAGGAGTAGTTCGCCGTTTTTTATTATCTTTGCAAATTATACATAATTTGCCCGCAATGGAATCCGACAGAATCGTGATGGAAGGACTGACTTACGACGACGTCCTCCTTATACCTGCAAGAAGCGAAGTGCTGCCCCGCAATGTTGATCTCAGCACGATGTTCACCCGCGAAATCCCTCTCCGTCTTCCCATCGTCTCGGCTGCGATGGATACGGTAACAGATGCCAAACTGGCCATCGCCATCGCCCGCGAAGGCGGTATCGGCGTGATACACAAGAATATGCCCATTACCGAGCAGATGGAACAGGTGAGGAAGGTAAAGAGGGCTGAAAACGGAATGATCTACGACCCCGTCACGATCGGCCATGAAGCCACCGTCGGCGACGTGCTCAAACTGATGCACGACAACCACATCGGCGGCATTCCCGTGGTGGATTCCGCGAAGCACCTGATCGGTATCGTCACCAACCGCGACCTCCGTTTCCAGGAAAATCCCGACACCCCCATCAAGGAGGTCATGACCACCGAGAACCTTGTCACCGTCGGCCCTGACGCCGACCTCCGCAAGGCATCCCAGGTCTTGAGCCACAATAAGATAGAGAAGCTTCCGGTGGTGGATTCCGATGGCCGTCTGGTGGGCCTGATCACCTATCGCGACATCACAAAGATCAAGAACAACCCCATCGCGAGCAAGGATTCCCGCGGACGTCTCCTGGCCTGCGCCGCAGTGGGCATCAATTCGCACAGCCTCCAGGATGTCGAAATGCTTGTCAGCGAGGATGTCGATGCCGTGGTTCTCGACACGGCCCACGGCCATTCGGTCGGAGTGCTCGAGACCATCAGGAAAATCCGCGCCGCCTTCCCGTCGCTCCAGATAGTTGCCGGCAACATCGCCACCGCAGAGGCTGCGAAAGCCCTCAAAGAGTGCGGCGTGGATGCCGTCAAGGTGGGAATCGGCCCCGGCTCGATCTGCACCACCCGCATCATTGCAGGTATCGGAGTACCCCAGCTCACGGCCGTCCTGAACGTGGCCAAAGAGCTGGAAGGCACCGGAATCCCCGTCATCGCGGACGGCGGTATCCGCTATTCGGGCGATATCGTCAAGGCCCTTGCGGCCGGCGCATCCACCATTATGGCGGGCTCCCTCTTCGCAGGAGTCGAGGAAGCTCCGGGCGAGGCCATCATCCTCAACGGACGAAAGTTCAAGTCGTACCGCGGAATGGGTTCCCTCGAGGCGATGCAGAAGGGTTCCAAGGACCGTTACTTCCAGGATATGGAGGAGGATATAAAGAAACTCGTTCCCGAAGGAATCGTGGCCCAGGTGCCTTACAAGGGCTCCCTGGCGGAAGTCGTCTATCAGCTTGCCGGCGGTCTCCGCGCCGGAATGGGCTACTGCGGCGCTCCCGACCTCGCTACCCTGCGCAAGGCCAAGTTCGTCAGGATTACGGCTGCCGGAATGGTGGAGAGCCACCCTCACGACGTCGCCATAACCCGCGAGGCTCCAAACTACTCCAGATAGGATGAAACGCTTCGCGCCGCTTATTCTCGTGCTGGTCGCTGCCTGCTCCTGCAACATGGCGGACAACCTGTTCCATAGTATGAGGAACAACCGCGTCGCCGTCGTGGGCAAGAACGTGCTTTACCGCAGCGAGCTCGAAAAGGTGATTCCCGAAGGGGTTTCGCCAGAGGACAGCGTGATGATGGCGGAGCGCTACATAAACAGCTGGGCGCTGGGAAAACTGCTGCTTGACGAGGCCGATGCGCGCCTCTCCAAGGAGCAGAAATCGGTGGATGAACAGGTTGCCGAATTCCGTCAGAACCTCCTGACTTTCAGGTATGAAAAGCTTTGCGTGGCGGAACGGCTCGACACTGTCGTAACCCGCGAGGAGGCGCAGGAGTACTACGATTCGCATAAGCAGGAGTTCGTCTCCCCCTGCTCGGTCATCCGCGGCAGGGTGGTGCGCATCTCCAAGAAATCGCCCTTCTATCCTCTGATCCGGGACAACTACAAGTCCACTTCCGAGGCCGACGTGTCGGTTCTCAAGCAGACCGCCTTCTCCTCGGCTGAGGAGTTCACAGACTTCGGCGGGGTATGGGTTCCGGTCTCGGCTCTTGCCCGCGCGATGGGTCAGAGCGAGGCGGCATGCGAAGCGGATCTTGCCAAAGCCACCGCCTTCGAGAAGGATATCGACGGACGCCACTACCTGGTCTTCATCCAGGAGCGCACCGCTCCCGGAGCCGTTTCGCCGCTGGAATACAATTTGGATAAGATCGGCGATATCCTGATCAGCCGCAGGAAACAGGAGATCCTGAGCTCTTTGGAACAAGAATTGCTCAAGGATGCTCTGGAAAACGGAAAATTGAAAAAATACGATAATCAAGATGATTAAGTTGTACAGGCGCCATGTCCTGGCGTTGATTCTTGTGTTGGCGTCGATACCCTCTTTCGCGCAGAAATACTCCAACGGAATGGTGGAGAAGACCATCGCGGTGGTGGGCAAGGATGTCATAATGCTGTCCGACATAGAGGAGGAGTGCAGGATGCAGCGTATGCGCGGCCTCGTTCCCGACATGACCACCAGGTGCGAGATCCTGGAGGGAATAATGGTCAACAAACTCTTCTACTTCCAGGCGCAGCTCGACTCCCTGGCCGTGAATGACGCCAATGTCGAGGCGGCCCTCGAGTCGCGTATCGACGAGGCCTATTCCTCCCTCGGAGGTGAGGCCAAGGTCGAGGAGTACTTCGGCAAGCCGATACACAAGATCCGCGCCGAGTGGAGGGAGGCCCTCGGGGAGCAGTCCCTCATCCAGGAGATGCAGCGCAACGTCACGGGCAAGACCCCTCGTCCCACCCCTTCCGACGTGGAGGCATATTTCAAATCCCTTCACGAGGAGGATCTGCCGATGGTCTCCACCAAGTACCGCCTGCGCCAGATAGGTCTCTATCCCGACCGCGAGGCTGCGAATCTTGCGGTGAAGGAGAAACTGCTCGAACTGCGCGAGCGCGTGGTCAACGGCGAGAAATTCGCCACTCTGGCACGCCTCTATTCCCAGGATCCGGGCAGCATGACCAAGGGAGGCGAACTCGGAATGATGTCGAAGAATGTCTTCTGGCCCGAGTTCTCCGATGCGGCTATGTCCCTCAAGGTGGGGCAGGTGTCGCAGATCGTGGAGACTCCCGACGGATTCCATATCATCCAGCTCATCGACCGTCAGGGCGACATGTTCAACGCCCGCCATATCCTTATGAAGCCCTCGTACACCAGCGAGGACCGCGTAAAGGCCTTCGAGCGCCTCGACAGCATCCGCAACCTGGTGGTGGCCGATTCCATCTCCTTCCAGGATGCGGCCCGCAAGTTCTCGCAGGATCCCAAGACCAGCACCAGCGGCGGCCTTCTCGCTGACCAGTACACCGGCTCCTCCTATTTCGAGAAGGACCAGCTGAAGCCGGCCGACTACGCTGTGCTCAAGTCTATGCAGGAGGGGGAGATATCGGAACCCTTCGAATCTCTCGACACCGAGGGCCGCAACGGCAACACTATTTACAAAATAGTGTATCTTGAAAAGATAATACCTTCGCATACAGCTACTTATAGGGACGACTACAACGACCTTCTCAACGAGTTGGAGAACAAGCTGGCCGGCGAGGCCATCGACAAGTTCATCCGCGAGAAGCAGAAGGTGACCAAGGTCACGATCGACCCTCTCTTCCGCGGCTGCGAATTCAAGTACGACGGCTGGACTGTCAAATAGGAGATTTCCCCGTTGAGAAGAAGATTCCTTGCAATCGCCTTTCTGGGAGCGCTGTGCTGCATAATAGCGGCGCAGGGCAGGAAGAAACCGGCTGAATCGTCGGTCTTCCGCCTCGTCAGCGCCGACAGGGCGGAGCAGACCGAAATCGGCTCCCTGAGCTACCGCATAGTCAAGGGCAATGCGAGGTTCCTTCACAACGAAACCTATCTTCTCTGCGATTCGGCCTCCTGGAACGTAACGGCCCATACCATCGAGGCTTTCGGCCACGTGCGTGTGGTGCAGGACGAGACGATGCTCACCAGCGACGAGATGCTCTATCTCATAGACGAGGATCTCGCCCGCTTCAGCGGTCCGCTGGTGGAGCTTACCGACAAGGACGGAAACCGCCTGCGCACCCGCAAGCTCGATTACAATACGAAGGACAGTACCGCCGTCTTCGACCGCGGCGCTGCCATGAAGAACAAGGACGGCAACGTGATGGAGAGCCTGAAGGGACGCTACGAGGCCAACCGGAAGACCTTTACCTTCGACAACCAGGTCAACGTCTTCGTCGATACGATGTTCCTCAAGACCGACAAGCTCATCTACTACACAAAGGAGGACAAGGCGGTCTTCGGAGCCAATACCCACGGCTGGCTGAACGACGGTTTCATCCACTCCAGCGCCGGATTCTACGACAGGAAGGATTCCGTGCTGAACTTCTCCGGGGATGTCTATATGAAGGATCCGGAGTATGAAGCCTGGGCCGAGGAGGTCTATTACCGCCGCCCCACCTCGGTGGTGGAGATGTACGACAACGTCCGCATCCTCGATACCGTCAATATGATGGTCCTCTTCGGAAACCACGCCCGCTATGAGCGCGACTCCTCGAGGGCGATGATGACGCGCGAGCCTGCTGTGGTCTATTACGGCGAGAACGAGAACCACGAGGTGGATACCCTCTTCCTGCGTGCCGACACTGTCCTCTTCTGGACCACCCCGATGTGCGATTTCTCGAAAGAGGAGATAGAGGCGGCGCAGAAGCACCGCGAGGACGCCCTTTTCGACGCCCTTCTGGAGCTGCGCACCAAGCAGGCGGAGGAGCGTGCGCAGAAGCTCGAAGAGAGGATGAGGGCGGCCGGAAAGCTGCCTCCGCTGGTGGATTCCACCGCGATGCCGAAAGACAGCCTGTCGGCTCCCGCGGACAGCCTTGCAGGCCCGAAGGACTCACTTCCACTTACGCTTTCGGCTGCCAAACTGAAGAGCCGTCTGCCCGATGACGAGCCGACGGAACCCGAACCCGAGCCCGGAGACCCCGTAGATGCCGTCAAGTCTTCCACTGACAGCCTGACTGCAAAAGCACCCACCGACAGCCTTACGACTCCCGAGGCGGTTGATTCCACCCTCGTGAAGCGTCTCCGTGCATGGCACAACGCCAAGGTTTACCGCAGCGACGTGCAGTTCTGCTGCGACTCCCTCGAGTTTTCGGAGCTTGACTCGATAGCGGTCCTCTTCGGACGGCCCATCCTCTGGAACAAAATCCGCAACCAGCTCACCTCCGAGACGATGCACCTTCTCTTCAAGGACGGGGAGATGCACCGCGGCAGCATGCTGACCGACGCCCGCATCACCTCGATGGAAGATACCCTCCACTTCAACCAGATCCGCAGCACGGAGATGATGGGCTTCTTCGAGAAAAACCAGCTGGTGCGCTACGACGCCCTCGGCGGCGTGTCGGCTATCTTCTATATGCAGAAGGACAAACAGATTTCGAATGTCAACATCAAGCAGGCAAAGTCCCTTACCGCCGTCATAGAGAATGCGACTGCCAAGAAGATGCTCTATATCGATGAGATCAAGAGCGACGCCTATCCGCTCCACCAGATAGAGATGGACAAGCAGCGCCTGAAGGGATTCGAATGGCGTCCCGACGAGCGTCCGACCAGCCGCTACGACATAACCGAGATGGAGATGCCCGAGAGCAGCCGCAATCTCTATGATTCGGAGAACCGCCCGCGCTACGTGGAGACCGACCGTTACTTCGACAACTATATGAAGGGCATCTACAAGAAGCTCCGCGACGAGGAGGTGGCCCGCTATTTCAGGGAGCAGGAGGAGAAGCGCGTGCGCGATTCAATCGCCGTTGCCGATTCCCTAGCTAAGATCGATATCGCGGTTCCTGATTCGCTCGCAACGCCGACTGTCGCAGCCAAGGATTCCGTAGCTGCCGTCACGGTGCCGCAACCCGGTGTTCCTGTCGAGGTCCGCAAAGATTCCACCGCGGTTGCAAAGGAGGCGACAGCCGTAAAGGAGGTTGAGGTCAAGGAGGTTGCCGAGACTACCGAAATAGCTCAGGACAGGCCGCTTACACGTGCCGAGAAGCGGGCTCTGCGCAAACTGCAGCGCGAACAGCGCAGGGCGGAACGCAAGGCTCTGCGCGAGCAGCGGCGGGCAGAAAGGAAAGCGGCCCGCGAAGCTGCAAGAGCCGCGCGAGAGGCCAAAAAGAAGGCCCGCCTTGAAAAGGCGAGCCTCCCCGAAAACGAATAATCCCGTTTTTTCTTACTCGATAAATCCGAGGATCTGACCCTTTTCGACCCTTTCGCCGTGCTTCGCATTGATTGATACGAGGCGGCCGCTTGCGAGTGCCTTGACGGGCTCGATGCCGTAGTATGCCTGCACGTAGCAGACGGGCTTGCCTTCGGTGACGGGGCTGCCGATATTGGGCGCCACGCTCTCCTGGGCGGGATCCACCGTCCAGATGAGCTGTCCCTCAGCGGGCGACTGGACGGGCTTTGCAGCGGGATGCTGCTCGAGCACCTTCTCCACGTCGAATGCGGGAACCTCCACCACGGGACGGGTGACGATCTTGGGTGCGCCTGCCTTTGCCTTCGCCTCTTCGAGGGCGTCGTTGAAACGCTTCTCGGCGATGCCGCTCTTGTAGTCGCGGTACTGACGCTCGTGCATTGCGAGTTCGAAGAGTTCCTCGTCGTCCTGGCCGCGGTCCCATCCCTCTTCTTCCATCATCTTTTCGAACTTGGGAAGCTCGTTGGGGAATGCGTCCTGAGGGTTGCCGGTGTAGAATTCGAGCCCCTTCTGCTTTACTATTTCCACGATTTCGGGTGCGAGGGGGCCGGGCAACTGGCCGGTCTTGCCGATAATCATGTTCATGGTGTCGGGGTCGATGGTCTTCCAGCGCTCCTCGCCCTTGAGGGTGTGCATCAGGTTCATCAGCGCGGTGTTCTTGACATACTGGCTGAAGGGGGTCACCAGCGGCGGGTAGCCGAGGCGGGGCCATACATACTCGACCTCCTGGAAGAGCTTGACGCACATCTGGTCGAGAGTAAGTTCAGGCTTGCCCTGGTTGCGCTGCGACATGTTGATTGCGCCCATGAAGCCCTTGAGGTCGGCCATCATCGAACCCATCATGCCGCCGGGCAGGCCGCAGCCCACGAGGAGCGACGAGCAGTGCTTGTTGGTCGGCTCGATGAAGTATCCGAGGAAGTCGTCCATAAACTTCTGGGTGAGGGCGCGCGCCTCCATATAGGCCTCCATGTTGATGTCCTTCACGAGGAAGCCGGCATCCTTGAACATTGCCTGGAGCGATATCACGTCGGGATGGATCTTGCCCCAGGAGAGGGGTTCGATAGCGGCGTCCACATAGTCCGCGCCTGCCTTCGCGACCTCGAGCATGGAGGCCATCGAGAAGCCGGGGCCGGTGTGGCCGTGATACTGGACCTTGATATGGGGGTATTTGTCCTTGATGGATTTGACGAGCTTGCCGAGGGTGACGGGGCGGCCTACGCCGGCCATGTCCTTGAGGCAGATCTCATCGCAGCCGTATTCCACGAGGTGGTCTACGACGCCCATGTAGTATTCCACGGTGTGGACGGGGGAGTAGGTGATGCTCAGCGCGGCCTGGGAGATCATTCCCGCCTCCTTGGCTCCGAGGACGGAGGCCTTGAGGTTGCGGTGGTCGTTGAGGCCGCAGAAGGAACGGGCGATATCGACGCCCTGCGCCTTCTTGACCTTGTACATAAGGTAACGGACATCTTCCGGGACGGGGTTCATCCTCAGTCCGTTGAGGGCCCTTTCGAGCATGTGCGTCTGGATGCCCGCCTTGCGGAGGGGAGCGGTCCAGGCGCGGACTGCCTTGTTGGGGTTCTGTCCGTAGAGGAGCTGTACCTGCTCGAAGGCGCCGCCGTTGGTCTCGACGCGGTCGAAGCAGCCCATCTCCACGATTACGGGCGCAATCTCCTCGAGCTGGTCGATCCTGGCGGTGTATTTGCCGGACGACTGCCACATGTCACGGTAGACAAGGGAGAATTTGATTTCACGACTCATATTTGACAAATCTTTATTACAGTGGTTTGAAACTTGTACGCCCGTGGGGAATCGAACCCCAACCTAAGGAACCGGAATCCTCAATTCTATCCATTAAACTACGGGCGCAATCCGCAGGATGCAAATATAGAGTTTTTAATGATATGTGAATCACTTGATCACATATCAATAAATAAAACCAAACATCCAGATAGGAACAGAATGTCCGCTGGCATACTCTAGATTGTCCTTAACCAAATAACTGTCTTGAAGTCCTGCGATCTGTTTTCCTTTTTTATTCTTACCGCCTACTTCGAAAGTGATGCCGTCGATTTCGAAATCGGAAATCTTTGATGAAGATACCTTATGAATCTGTTTCGTCCAGGAAAGGAAGTTTGTCTCCCGCATATTGCCATCATCTATTATCCCATATTCAGAAATGCTAAAGGCGATGTTGCTGTTGCCGAGATAGAGTTTCTCCGCTTTGGCCAGCAGATTGTCGCTATGACCGGGTTCGCGGAGAGCGTTGAACAATCCGGATTGTTCCAGGTAGGCGATGTAATCCGGTATAATATTCCGACTGATAGACAAGTCGCGGCCAAGGTTGTCATAGTTCGGCTTGACAGGGCAGCTTTTAGATAAGATGTACATTAACTTTTTAAGTTTTGTTGATGCTGCAACAGTCATCTCGGCATAGGCCGGAATGTCATCTTCGATGGTAGAAAGGATGCTCTGTTCAAGAAGAATAGTAGCATCTTCCTGCTGGAAAAAGGGATAAAAACCGATTTTGCAGTAGTCATTGTAATATTTGATTGGACGCACTTCTCCAAAGGGAAAATCTACATTGCCCTTTAAAATCTCATCCAGGGAGGAGACTTTCAGATTCCAACCGAATCGAATATTGAGATACTCACGATAAGAAAGACCGGGCATGGTATATTCACGGACTCTCCGGCTCAGATCTGCTTTGTTGCCTTTTTTAATGGCAAGTAATGAACTGCCTGAATAAACGACGGATAACGTGGGGAAATCGTCATATATGTTCTTTATTTCTGTTGACCATCCTTTATACTTATGAATATCATCTATATAAAGACGTTTTCCTCCTTGACGGAAAAACATCCCGGCGAGGTCATATAGTGAGTGACCGGCAAAATAGATGTTGTCGGCATTCACATATAAGGTCTCTTCAAGGTTATCATATTTCTTGATATGCTGCAGCAGCAATGTTGATTTACCTATTCCCTTTTGTCCCACGATACAGATAAAGCGATTGTTCCAATTTATAGAGTCGTGAAAACTCCGAATATACTTCATTGGGGTCAGCGAGAGTCGTGTCCGGAAAGCGTTATAAAGAATCTCCATAGCATTTTTTTGCAAAGATAGTAAAATGCACTAAAAATAGTGCAAAAAATATCAAATAATGCACTATAATCAGTGCGAAGGCGTTCCGGCCCATCGTTGTCTTCGGGAAACGCTCATACGCTCTTTCCCCCTCGCTCTATGCGCCCTTCGCCGTTATTCCATCGACAATCAACGGGCCTTTGCCTGCTTAAGAAGAAATAAGTATAATAACTTGGCAATTTTTGTCGTTTAAACTGAAAGATTAATTGATGCAAAATTGATATCTTTGAGAATGCATTCATATGGACAATAATTATGAAGAAATTATTATTCTTTCTGTTTTTGGCAATAGTTGCAAGCGTATCAATCTCTTGTTCCAAGGATTCAATAACCAAGAAGATCGAAGGAACATGGGGCTTGATTCAGTATGATTGGTATAGCCAGGTTGAAGATGAGATAATGAATCAAAGAAAAGGAGAGTGTGATCCATATAATCCGAAAGATGATAATGACATAAAGTTTACTATTGTCAAAGATTCCGGTGATGATTATTCAGTTACCATTTATCATTGGAACAATAAAATATTTGATTGGGTATCTGATCCGTCGGTTGATAGGTGGACTTGGACGATTATTGGAGACAAGGCATATTACGCCTGGAATTCTGAAATTGAAGACCCTGTTTCGTTCCAACTTGATTCAGACCGCTTGATAATGGAAGGGTATTATTATGGGGAAGATGACGGGTATAGATTTGGCATGACCGGGCGGGTAAAATATATCCTTTACGACAAGTATATCTTCATCAAGATGAGCGATTCTTTCTAAAAAGAGTAAGAATCTGAAAAGTTGTATCTTTGCAAAATCTTGAAATAGACACTGATAGTATGAAAGCATACGTTTTCCCCGGGCAGGGGTCGCAGTTTCCCGGAATGGGAAAGGAACTTTATGAGAGCAATGAGAAGGCGAGGGAGCTCTTCGACAGGGCTGATGAAATCCTCGGTTTCAAGATTACCGAAATAATGTTCGGCGAGGAGGCGGAGCCGCTCAAGGCCACCAATGTGACCCAGCCGGCGGTGTTCCTCCATTCGGTGATAACGGCCCTCTGCAGTGACCTGCCCAGGCCCGATGCCGTGTCAGGCCATTCGCTTGGCGAATTCTCCGCCCTTGTGGCCTCCGGCGCACTCGGATTCGAGGATGCGCTGCGCCTTGTTGCCGTGCGCGCCAGCGCGATGCAGAAGTGCTGCGAGAGCGTCCCGGGCACGATGGCGGCCATTCTGGCCTGCCCGCAGGAGGTGGTGGAACAGGCCTGCGCCGATACCGAAGGGGTGGTGGTTGCGGCCAACTACAACTGCGAGGGGCAGATAGTCATCTCCGGAGAAGCCGAGGCGGTAGCAAAGGCTTGCGAGCTGCTCAAGGAGCGCGGCGCCAAGCGTGCGGTCCAGCTGCCGGTGGGCGGAGCTTTCCATTCCCCGCTGATGGAGCCTGCCCGCCAGGAGCTTGCAGAGGCTATCGAGGCGACTCCCTTCAACACGCCGGAATGCCCCATTTACCAGAATGTAGATGCGCTTCCCCATACCGATCCCGAAGAGATCAAGGCGAACCTGCTGATGCAGCTCACCTCCTCGGTCCGCTGGACCCAGACGGTCCGCAACATGGTGGCTGACGGATGCACCGATTTCCTTGAGATCGGCCCCGGCAACGTCCTCCAGGGGCTGGTCAAAAAAACAGCCCCCGACGTCAACGTCGAGGGCCTCAGCTAGTCTTCTTCCAACTGATCGTTATTTCAGTTTATCGAACAGTTCCTTCACCTTTTCAGGGGTGGAGAGGGCGTTCTTGTCCTTGCCTGTGAAGGCCTCGATGACATCCTTTTTATTGGGGAAGCACTTGAGGAAGTTCTTCTTGTTGGCAAGGTAGAATTTCTCGTCCTTGTAGAGAACGAAGCGGTTCGAATAGCTCCAGTTCTCGGGGAGGAAGTCGATATGCTTGTAGTATAGACCGGTCATCGCGTCGACTCCGTATGATTCGACCGATGCGGTAGCGGAGGCGTTCTCGAAGCCGCCTACCTTGGCGTTGTCGATCTGGACAGCCTGCCTCTGGAGGCCGAGAGCCACGTCGCCGGCATAATCCACCATCTCGGTGAAGCGGTCCTTGAAACGATAGTAGGTTGTCTGGCCGATGGTCACTTTGAGCGCCTTCTCGGATCCTTCCATCACCAGCGTGTCGCCCATCGGGTCGATGAAACGTACTGTCTGGTCGATGTTGCAGATATTGATGACTCCCTGCTGTACGCCGCCTTCCTCAAGGAAAACATAGCCTTTGTCGAAATTGGGACGGACATAGAAAAGGGTGTCCACATCGTCGTCCTGGGCGAACGCTGCGGTCCCCAGGATGACAAACAGGGCGGAAATCAGAAATCTCTTCATAATCTTACCGAATTTGTTTCCGTAAAAGTACAATAAATAATTTACAACTATGCCATTTTTCAAAAAATATGCCTAATTTTGACATTTGTATAATGCGGTAAAAGCATCAAACGTTAAATATAATCACTCATACACTTAGTTTTATGGCCAAGGAAAAGAAATTCATCACTTGTGATGGCAATTACGCCGCGGCTCACGTGGCTTACCTCTTCAGTGAGCACGCGGCTATCTATCCTATCACCCCGTCGTCCACCATGGCGGAGTATATCGACGAATGGGCTGCATTCGGCAAGAAGAACATGTTCGGCGAGACCGTGAAGGTCACCGAGATGCAGAGCGAAGCAGGCGCCGCAGGTGCGGTACATGGTTCCCTCCAGGCAGGTAGCCTCACCTCCACCTTCACCGCTTCGCAGGGCCTCCTGCTGATGATCCCCAACATGTACAAGATTTCGGGTGAGCTCCTTCCGGGCGTATTCCACGTTTCGGCCCGCACCCTCGCATCCCAGGCCCTCTCCATCTTCGGAGACCACCAGGACGTGATGAGCGTACGCCAGACCGGCTTCGCACTGCTCGCATCCGCTTCCGTCCAGGAGGCGATGGACCTCGGCGCGGTGGCACACCTCTCCGCAATCAAGTCCAGCGTCCCCTTCGTCCATTTCTTCGACGGCTTCCGCACCTCCCACGAGATCCAGAAGATCGAGATCCTCGAAGCTGAGGACCTCCGTCCCCTCGTGAGCGAGAAGGCCCTCGCCAAGTTCCGCGAGAGGGCCCTCAACCCCAACCACCCCGTCACCAGAGGTACCAACCAGAACCCCGATGTCTATTTCCAGGCCCGCGAGGCCTGCAACCCCTACTATGAGGCAGTGCCCGACATCGTGGCGCGCTATATGGGCGAGATAAGCGAACTCACCGGCCGCCGCTACCGTCCCTTCGACTACTACGGAGCTTCCGACGCCGAGAATGTAATCATAGCGATGGGTTCCGTCACCGAGACCATAAAGGAGACCATCGATTACCTCATCGAGAAGGAGCACGCCAAGATCGGACTCGTGACCGTCCGCCTCTACAGGCCTTTCTCCACCAAGTATTTCCTCAAGGCCCTGCCGAAGACCGTCAAGAAGATCGCCGTGCTCGACCGTACCAAGGAGCCCGGCGCTCTCGGAGAGCCTCTCTATATGGATGTCAAGACCGCCCTCTTCGAGATGGGTGAGAACGCTCCCAAGGTGGTCGGCGGCCGCTACGGTCTCTCCTCCAAGGATACCAGCCCCGCCCAGATCATCGCAGTATTCGACAACCTCAAGATGCGCAAGCCCAAGAACGGCTTCACAGTGGGCATCGTGGACGACGTCACCTTCAGGAGCCTGCCGCTCAAGGAGGAGATCTCCATCGTCAAGAAGGGCACCTACGAGTGCAAGTTCTACGGCCTCGGCTCCGACGGAACCGTGGGTGCAAACAAGAACACCATCAAGATCATCGGCGACCACACTCCGAAGTACTGCCAGGGTTATTTCGACTACGACTCCAAGAAGTCCGGCGGCTACACCTGCTCGCACCTGCGTTTCGGCGACAAGCCCATCAAGGCTCCCTACCTGGTTTCGACTCCCGACTTCGTGGCCTGCCACGTGCCTTCATACCTCTACAAGTATGACGTGCTGAAGGGCATCAAGCCCGGCGGCTCCCTGCTGCTCAACAGCCTCTGGGACACCGAGGAGACCTTCGCGCACATTCCCGACTTCGTGAAGAAGACCATCGTCGAGAAGAATATCAAGCTCTACCTGATCAACGCTACCAAGATCGCGGCAGAGATCGGCCTCGGCGGACGCACCAACACCATCCTCCAGTCGGCATTCTTCAAGATCACCGGCATCATCCCGTTCGAGGAGGCCGTGAGCTACATGAAGAAGGCGATCGACAAGTCCTACGGCAAGAAGGGCGAGAACGTGGTCAAGATGAACTATGCGGCAGTGGACCGCGGCGCAGAGTATGTCGAGGTCGAGATTCCCGCAAGCTGGAAGAACGCCGGCGGCAAGTTCGTCAACGCTAACTACAACCGCCTCGCTCCCGAATTCATCCGCAACGTGGCCGACATCGTCACTTCGCAGAATGGTAACGACCTGCCAGTCAGTACCTTCGCAGGCGATATGGTGGACGGTACCATCCCTGCAGGCACCGCAGCATACGAGAAGCGCGCCATCGCAGTCGAAGTTCCCGAGTGGAATCCCGCAAACTGCATCCAGTGCAACCAGTGCGCTTATGTCTGCCCTCACGCTGCAATACGTCCTTTCCTTCTCACCGAGGATGAGGCCAAGAAGGCTCCCGTCACCAAGGTGGCCCAGGGCAAGGCACAGCTTGCGGCTTACAAGTTCGTGATGCAGGTTTCCCCTGCGGACTGCACCGGCTGCGGCAACTGCGCAGACGTCTGCCCCGCAAAGGAGAAGGCCCTCACAATGGTCTCCTACGAGTCGCAGATTCCCGAGCAGGCGAATTACGACTATCTCCACGCCAATGTCGGCTACAAGGAGGTTCTCCCGAAGGAGCAGAATGTCAAGAATCTCGGCTTCTCGCAGCCGCTCTTCGAATTCTCCGGAGCATGCGCGGGTTGTGGCGAGACTCCTTACATCAAGACCATCACCCAGCTCTTCGGCGACAGGATGATGGTTGCCAACGCTACCGGATGCTCGTCCATCTACAGCGCCGCATTCCCTTCATCCCCGTTCTGCAAGAATGCTCAGGGACACGGTCCTTCGTGGGCTAACTCCCTCTTCGAGGACAACGCCGAGTTCGGTCTCGGTCTGCGTCTCGGTTCGGAGCGCGTGCGTGACACCGTGGCCCGCCTGATGAAGCAGGGCCTCGAGTGCAGCTGCTGCACCGCCGAGATGAAGGAACTCTTCGAGAAATGGCTCAACAACCGCGGCAACGGCCCCGTTACCCGCGAGGTTTGCGACAAGCTAGTTCCGCTGATGACCGCTTGCGGATGCGACACCTGCAAGCAGCTCCTCGAGCTCCAGAACTTCATCCCCGCACGCAGCCAATGGATCTTCGGCGGCGACGGATGGGCTTATGACATCGGATACGGCGGACTCGACCACGTGCTGGCATCCGGCGAGAATGTCAACGTCCTCGTGCTCGACACCGAGGTTTACTCCAACACCGGCGGACAGTCCTCCAAGAGTACCCCTGCAGGCGCAGTCGCCAAGTTCGCTACTTCCGGCAAGCGCGTACGCAAGAAGGATCTCGGAATGATGGCTATCAGCTACGGCTACGTCTATGTGGCTCAGGTCGCTATGGGCGCAAACCAGGCTCAGCTGCTCAATGCTCTCAAGGAGGCCGAGGCATACGACGGACCTTCGCTCATCATCGCTTATGCGCCCTGTATCAACCACGGCCTGAAGATCGGAATGGGTCACAGCCAGCTGGAGGAGAAGAAGGCAGTCGCCTGCGGCTACTGGCATCTCTACCGCTACAACCCCGCTCTCGAAGCGGAAGGCAAGAACCCCTTCACCCTCGACAGCAAGGAACCCGACTGGAGCCTCTTCCAGGACTTCCTCAAGGGCGAGGTGCGTTACGCGTCGCTGATGAAGAGTTTCCCGGAGAACGCTGCAGAACTCTTCGTCAAGACCGAGGAGTTCGCTAAGTGGCGCTACAACACCTACAGGCGTCTTGCTGACAGGTAATCGTTTTATCGGCAAGCCGGCGAGTAAGCCGGCTTGCCTTGTTTTTAACGGACTATGAACAAACTTTCCAGAATAATCCTGACAATCCTTCTTGCCATGGCTCCCGCAGCCGCCTCGGCGCAGTATTTCAACCATCTGTCGGTCGGCTTCGGTGCCGGTACCGACGGCCTGACGCTGCAGGTGGCGGCTCCTGTCGGAGATTATGTGCAACTTCGTGCGCTGGGTTCATACTGGCCTCCGGCAGGCTTTACAGCCAACCCCAGGCTCAGCTGGACCACCGAGAGCGGCAAGAATGGTTCGGCCAATGTAAAACTGAAGGCCGAAGCTGCTTTCAAGGGCGCCGGCCTGATGGTGGATATCTTCACCGACAACGATGGCCCCTTCCGTTTCACCATAGGTCTCGGATACGGCTCACCCAAGGTCATCTCCATCCGCAACCTCGAACCGTTCCTTGACAGGGAGGACTGGGGAACCTCAGGCATCCAGGTCGAGAACACGATCCTGACTACCGATGAGAACGGACTCTGCTCGGTCGAGGTGATGTTCAGCAAACTCCGTCCCTATGTCGGAATCGGAACCGGACGCGCCGTGCCCAGCCTGCGCAGGGTGAGCTTCGGATTCGACGTAGGTGCATATTATACCGGACCGTGGGGCTTCTACGCCCTCGGCCGCAATGCCGACAATGTCGCAAAGAAGGAGTATGTCCACATTACCAGCGAGGCTCTCAACCACCAGGACAAGGATGTCATCGACCTGCTCGGCAAATTCCCCGTATTACCGGTCATCAGACTCTCGATGAATGTAGCATTATTCTGATAATCAATAAAAAAAACAACGAATATGAGAAAACTTCTACCCGCTGTGGCGGCACTGCTCGTGCTGGCCTCCTGCGATCCGGCGGACACTCCTTCAAAGTACACGGTTCCCAAGTACAAGGAATACCATGCGCAACTCTCTTTCAATGGTGAAGATGTGAAGGACCAGGTCAGGAATGGCGTTATCCCTTCGACCCTGGAACTCACCTCCAGCGGCAAGTATGTGGCTGCCGTGGCCAAGCCTGAAGAGAATAAGCTCGTTTATACCGTCGGGAACTTTTCCATTCCCACGAGGGCTTTGGATGTCATAAACCTCGAAGGCCTCAACCTTTCCATGACGTTTAAGAATATCGCCGCAAGCAGCTGGTTGGTCAATCTGTCCAATTCCAAGTCTTCGCTGAGTCTCGATACCGAAGCGAAAGCAGCCAATGAACTCGTCGTCGGTTCCTTTGCCGACAGCCTCTGCCGCTCCTGGCACGTAAAGTCGATCAGTATCAGCGCAACCGGAAGCGACATTCCCTCGAAGCTCAGCACCATCAAGGTGTTCGAGACACCTGACATTTCAAAAATCGGGGATTACTTCAGCGAAAACGGAGTCTCAGTCGACGTGGGTGCGCTGAAGGATTATGTCATCAGCGATATCTCCTTCACGGAGTACTCCACATTGATTATTAATTTTACCAAGGCGGCGCCCTTCATAGGTACTTACAGCCTTGATAAGAACCACAAGGCAACCTATTCATTTGCCCTTCAGTACGAGGATAATCCTGTATTCGCAGGCACGGGCAAGGGCATGCTTACCATCGACAGAGCCTCTTTCACCCTCACTTTCCGTATTGAAAGCGAAATTGTGACTACCGACGGAAAGAAGTATAATGGAAAGGTAATTTTCGAGCTGGTATAGCTTTTCGTGAGCGATAAAAAATGTTTGCAAATGACAAACATTGTTTATCTTTGCAGTCCGGTTCGGCGTGCCCGGGCCGGTAAACGGTGGATGTAGTTCAGTTGGCAGAGCATCGGATTGTGGTTCCGAGTGTCGTGGGTTCGAGTCCCATCATCCACCCCAAAAAGGCTTATTTCGCCGTGAAGCGGACGGAGGCGGTGTTGCCGTTGGCGTCCGTGATGAGGAGCAGGTGGTTCCCGGGAGCGGGGACCGCCTTTATTTTGTGTTCGCCGCGGGAGGTGGAGCCGAGGTAGGTGTCGTCGAGGTGCCAGTAGAGAACGGCCTGCGGGTCGGCATGGGCGGCGGAGAAGACCACTCCGCGGTCGCGCGTGCCGAGGGCGACGGGTGAGGCCACCGTCATCCCGCTCTGGGGATAGATAATCTCAAGGATCCCGCTGCCTGAGTTTCCCGCCATCGAGGGATGCAGCGGAGGCAGCCGCCGATAATCGCTGTGGGAGCGCATATAGTACCACTCCTGCGCCGGGGGCAGCACGAACCACGAGACATTCACCATATCGGAAACCGGGCAGCAGTCGCTGTTGACCTGGTACGCCCCGTCGGGACTCAGATGGACGATCCTGTGATAGGGGCAGACATCGGGAGTGCGCGGCGCAACGGGGACCAGGACAGTGTCCGGATTCGCCCCTGGATGCCCCTCGAGGCAGATGTCCGAGACGGGATGGCCGCTCCGGGGGCAGACCGCCACTTCGCGAAGGTCGTTTTCCGGAACCGGGAACCATCCGGTGGGAGGCAACAGGTTGAACAAATCGAACATTACCGGTGCGGCATATCCCACTCCGGTGAGCAGCGGGCGCCCCTCTCCGTCGCAGTTGCCCGCCCATACCGCCACTATGTAATCAGGCGTCACTCCCACGCTCCAGGCGTCGCGGTTGCCGTAACTGGTGCCGGTCTTCCAGGCCACCTTGCGGACCGAGCTGAAGGTCTGCCAGTCGCCCTCCTCCTCGGGTCGGGAGACTCCGGAAAGGACGTCGAAAGTGCACCAGATCGCCCCCGCAGAGAGGGGATAATCATCCCTTCGGACCGCTCCTGCGCCATATTCCGACAGTTTCAAGGCCGCCCTCCGGTAAGCCTCCGCCAGGTCGCATAGCTTGATTTCCGCTCCGCCCAGAATCAGCGAGAGGCCATAGATTTCCGCGCCCCGGGTGATGGTGGTGAAACCGGCCTCGGTCAGCACCGAGATAAAGCGGTCGATGCCGTATTCCTGAAGCATCCTCACCGCCGGCACGTTGAGCGAGCGCCGTATCACGTCGGAGGCGGGAACCGCGCCGTCGAAGGTGAGGTTGAAGTTGTTGGGAGTGAAATCCTTATAATGGAACGGTGTATCGGCAATCAGCATTCCCGGCAGAATCGACCCCTCGTCGAGCATGGCGCCATAGAGAAATGGCTTGAGGGTGCTGCCGCTGCTTCGTGGCGCCTGCACCACGTCTACGTCGCCTTTCACGTTGCCGCAATAGACCACCGGTTTTCCGCTGTGCACGTCGAGTATCACGGCCGCCGCATTATTAACCCCATTGGTGGCGAAGGTCTCCGCATGGCGCGCCATAATCGCCTCCGCGCGTTCCTGCAGACCGTAGTTGAGGCTGCTGCAGATCTTTCCGTCTCCGTTGGAAAGGCGCTGTGTTTCAAGATAATGATATGCCAGATTGGGCATCGGGCGGGGTTTGCCGGGCAGGGGTTCATCCTTGGCCAGCGCGCACTCCTGCGAATCTATATACCCTGCATCGCAGAGCTTGTCAAGAAGCGAATTGCGCTTCCTGAGCAGCTTGTCGCGGTTCTTGCCGGGGTGGATTAATGCGGGGGCGTTCGGAAGGACCGCCAGGGTGGCGCTCTCGGCCCAGGAGAGTTCGTCCGCCGGACGGCCGAAATACCTCCATGAGGCTGCCGGAAGTCCCACTACGTTGCTGCCGAAAGGGGCGTTCGAGGCATACAGGGCAAGGATTCTGTTCTTCGAGCAGCGCAGTTCCAGCCGGGTGGCCAGGATGGCTTCGATTATCTTTTCGCGATATGTGCGGGGCTTGTCGCCGCGGCTCAGGCGGATGGTCTGCATGGTGATGGTACTGGCGCCGCTGCGCACCGAACCAGCCGCCGAATTGAGGCGTACGGCCCTTGCCACGGCCAGCGGATCGACTCCGAAATGGCGCCGGAACCGCTTGTCCTCGAAGGTGATGATGGCTTTGGCGAACTTCTCTGAAACGGTGTCTATGGCAGGGAAGCGCCACTGTCCGTCGGCGGCAATCCTGGCCCCCATCAGACGGCCGTCGGAACTCTCCAGAACGGCGCAGACAGGTTTGTCGAAAAGCTTTGCGGGAAGCGCTGCGAGATACCACGCGAAGAGGGCGGCGATTGTCAGAAAAACCGCCGTTTTTGTCCATTTTTTATTGCGCTTCTCACCCATATCTTTAGTAACTTTGCAAAAATACTAAAACTGAAAACAATGAGAAAGGTTATCTTCGCCGCTCTTCTGGCAATTGTTCTTCCTATCTTCACATTCTGTGGTACTTCAGGCGGTTCGGCAAGCATCGCGCAGTGTCCTTCGGAGATTCGTGCGGATGATCCCGTGGTAATCCGTTTCAACTCTCCCCTGGTGGAAAAAAGCAATTCCGCCCTGGCGGAGCTGGCAAAGAGCGCCATCACCGTCTCTCCCGGAGTGGATTTCGATGCGGAAGTGGTCGACATTCAGACCATCTGCCTCTACCCCAAGGAGAAACTGGAGTATAACGCCACCTATAAGGTGACGGTCAATGCCGCCAAACTCACGGGAGAGAAGGGCAAGGAGACCTTTGAAGTCCATACACTTGCACCCGTACTGGTCTTCGATTTCGGGCAGCTCAAGGCCGACCCGGAGAACGAAGGCATTTACAGCCTACAGGTGGGGTTCGACTCCTCCGAACCCCTCGACCCCAAGTATGTTGAAGAGAACTTCTCGGTAAAGGGAGCCAGCGCTTCGCCTACCTGGAGCCATTCTCCCGACGGCCTGAAGCACAGCGCTATGATTTACGGCATTGCGGCGGCAAAGACCCCTTCGAAGGTGGAAGTGGCATATAACTATCCGAAATATTCCGCCGAGGGCAAGCGCAGCTACCAGCTTCCGGCTGCCGGGGACTTCACGGTGATAGGCTCCGAGAACTTCTCAGATCCCTATTCCTACGTGCTGACCTTCTCCGCCCTGATTGACAAGGCTCAGAACTTCGCGGAGCTGGTCTCGATGCCCGGAGCCGGGAAGCTCTCCTTTTCCGTTGACCGCAACGTCCTGACTATCAAGCCTTCCCTGAGGAATACCGAAAAGCAGTTCATGTCGGTCAGCAAGGCGATCCGCAGCGTCAAGGGATCCAAGCTGGCGGAGGATTTCGAGCGCTACTTCGCAATCCCTTCGGGCGAACCCGAAATAGCCTTCCTCAGCAGCGGCTCCGTACTCCCTTCCTCCGGCATTCCGGTTGCCTTCAGGAGTATCAATTATGCCAGGGCGGAGGTGCGCGTGAAGCAGATCTACGAGAGCAACGTGCTGCAGTTCCTGCAGGACAACAAACTTGACGACAGGTATTGCTATACCGGCGACGTGGCACGCACGGTGCTCGACACGACCCTGGTGCTCGGGGATGTCAATTCCCCCGCCCTCCGCAATATGAATATCTACGGCCTGGACGTCACCAACCTCCTGAAACTCCAGAGAGGCGCCATCTACCGCATCGAGATAAAGGGCGTCGATCCCCTCGTGGAGTTCAATGAAGATCGCTGGGAGAGCGACTACTGGTTCGGCTCCTATGACGATTATGACGACCGCGTCAGGAATATCCTCGTCTCCGACCTCAATGTGATAGCCAAGGCTTCCGACGAAGGAGCCTTCACCATATTCGTGACCGACATCATGACCGCAACCCCCGTCTCCGGCGCCAAGGTCTCGGTTTACAACGACGTCAACCAGCTGATAGAGGAGGGCACGACCAATCCCGACGGCTGCCTCGAGAGTTCCAGGCAGAAAGACTCTCCACGCACCGTAGTCGTGACCAACGGGCAGGACAGGAGCTATCTTTCGCTCAGGGGCGGCACCGAAATCTCCCTCAGCAACTTCGATGTCTCAGGTACTGCTTCCCGCGACGGACAGAGGGGTTTCATCTTCGGCGAACGCGGCGTATGGCGTCCCGGTGACGACATCTACCTGACCTTCGTCTCGAAACTCGACAAGGGTACCCTGCCTGCAGGCCATCCCGTCACAGCGGTGCTGCGCAACCCTCAGGGGCAGATTATGGAGACCGTCGTAAGCAACGAAGGCCACGACGGAATGTATGCATTCCACTTCAAGACCGACGAGGCTGCTCCAACGGGCAACTGGACGGCTGAAATCACCGCAGGGGGCCAGACCTGGAGCAAGACGGTCAAGATAGAAACCGTAAAACCCAACAATATCGTCATCAACCTTTCGCTTAACGACGATCCCGCCATACCCGCCTCCTCGCTGCGAGGAGACATAGCGGCAAAATGGCTTGTGGGCAACCCTGCAAAGGGGCTTGAGACTCGCGTGGAGGTGGCTCTGGGCAAGGCTTCGACCGCCTTCAAGGGCTATAAGGATTACGTATTCGAGGATCCTTCAAGATATTTCAGCGGCGAAGAGAAGGAGCTCTACAGGGGTGTCACCGACGCGGAGGGCAAGCTTCACTTCAACACTTCGGTGGGAAAGTCGGTCAACGCTCCCGGATTCCTGAGCGGCGTCTTCACCACGAGGGTCTTCGAGCACAGCGGCGACTTCAGTATCGACCGATACACCGCAACGGTCTCTCCTTATGATACCTACATCGGCCTGAAGGCTCCCGAGGCTGAGAACTCCTGGGGCGAGAAGTATCTTGACAAGGGCAGGACCCACACCTTCTCCCTCGCAGCCCTCGACTATCGCGGCAACGCCGCACAGAAGGGCGTCAAGGTCGAGGTGGAGGTCTATAAGATGGGCTGGAGCTGGTGGTGGAGTTCCTCTTCATCCGAGCTCGCATCCTACGCCAAGGACTCCTACAATACACCCTACAAGACCTTCCAGACCACCGTTTCCGGCGGGCAGGGGAGCTTCACCCTCGACTTCTCCGACCAGGAGAGCGGAATGTTCCTCGTGCGCGCCACCGACCTTTCGGGCGGACACGCCGCCGCCAGGGTGGTTATGGTGACCGGCCGTGACGACTATATGGCCGCAGGAGGCCCCGAGTCGGCGACCCGTCTCCAGATGGCGCTCGACAAGGATAAATACGTCGTCGGAGAGACTGCGAACATCTCCATTCCCTCCGCAGCAGGCACCCGCGCCCTCGTCTCCATAGAGAAGGGCAAACGCGTCATCAAGAGCTTCTGGGTGAACTGCAAGGGCGACAACACGGTGATTCCCGTCAAGATAGAAAACGGGATGTCGCCCAACGTATATGCCTCCGTGATGCTCGTACAGCCTTACAGGAGCGCCGCGAACGACGCTCCGATCCGCCTTTTCGGAGTGACCAGGATCAAAATTGAAGATGCCTCCACCCATCTTGACCCGAAGGTGGATATCGCCGCCGAGGTAAGACCCGAAAGCGAGGTGACCTTCACGGTGAAGGAGGCTTCAGGCCGCCCGATGAGCTATGTGGTAGCCCTGGTGGACGAAGGCCTGCTCAGCCTTACCCGCTACAAGACCCCCAACCCCTGGAACATCTTCTACGCCACCGAGGCGCTCGGAGTCCGCACCTGGGATCTCTTCGATATGGTCATAGGCGCTTACGGAGCCCGTATGGAGCGCAACTTCGCGATCGGCGGTGATGCCGACGTTCAGGTTACCCCCAACTCGAAGGCGGAGCGGTTCAAGCCCGTATCCCTCTTCCTCGGCCCCTATACCATCAAGGCGAGGGCTACCGGAAAGCATACGGTCAAGATACCGCAGTATATCGGCAACCTGCGCGTGATGGTGGTCTCCACCGACGGCACCGCGATGGGCTGTGCCGAGAAGAGCCTCGCAGTCGTCAAGCCGGTTATGGCGCAGGCCACCCTGCCGCGCGTCATCGGCACCGAGGAGGAGATCACCATGCCGGTGACTCTTTTCACCACCAGGGACAATGTAGGCAAGGTCAACGTCGAATACAGCGTGGAGGGCCCTCTCACCGCTGTCGGAGAGAAAACTGCCTCCACCTCCATCGCCAAGGCTGGTGAGGAGATGGTCTTCTTCAAACTCAAGTCCGGAGTCGAAGAGGGCATAGCCCGCATCAATGTCACCGCCTCCGGAGCGGGAGACGTCTCTAAGCAGACCATAGAGATCGACGTGCGTGACCCGAACCCCGTCACCACCAACTCCGCTTCGATGCTTGTCGAGGCCGGCAGGAAGGCGGCCGTGGACTTCGTACCCGTAGGCAAGGCCGGCATCGCCACCGTCAAGGTCGAGGCCTCCAGCATTCCTCCAGTGGATCTGGACTATCGCCTCGGATATCTCACCGGATACCCTCACGGCTGCGTGGAGCAGACGGTTTCCGCGGTCTTCCCGCAGCTCTGGCTGGGCGACCTGATCGACCTCGATTCCAAGGGTGTCAAGGGATGCGAGGAGAATATAAAGGCGGCCATAAACAAGCTTCCTTCGTTCGCCATCGCGGGCGGCGGAATGACATATTGGCCCGGAACCTCCTCATATGCAGGCGCTTCCCAGTGGGGAACGATCTATTCCACCCATTTCATGGTCGAGGCAAAGGCCAAGGGATACTCCGTCCCCGCTTCGCTGCTGAAGAACAATATCAAATACCTCAAGGGAGTGGCTTCCGACAAGGCATCCGCAGCCAACAGCAGAGCTTATGCCTGCTATGTGCTCGCCCTATACGGAGAGGCTCCCCGCGGCGATATGAACCGCCTGCGCGAGGATCTCGCCAGGATTCCCGTCGAGGCCGGCTGGTACCTGGCAGCGGCTTATGCCGTTGACGGCAAGAAGGATGTGGCCAGGACCGTCATCTCCTCCATACCTTCGAAGGGCGGCGACATCAACCGCTTCTCCGATACCTTCGAGAGCGACGAGCGCCTTATGGCTGTCGCTGCCATCGCCTGCGATGCCTGCGGCAACAAGGCCGAAGCCTTCAAGTGCATCCAGACCCTTTCGGGCTGGCTCAACGACCGCAACCACTATATGAGCACCCAGAGTACCGCCTGGGCATTGAATGCCGTATCCAGGTATGCTGCCCACAACGAATCCGACAAGATGGATGTCACCGTTACCGCAGGCTCGAACAAGGCCACCCTGAGGAGTTCGTCCGCAGTGGCTTCCGCGGTTCTGGGCAAGGCGGCCACCGGTCAGCTGAAGGTTGAGGCCGCCAACTCCTCCAAGGCTCCGGTATGGGTCGTAGTCTCCTCCACCGGCGTTCCCGAGAAGGGAGAGGAAGTCGCAAAGTCCAACGGCTTGAAGCTCACGGTGACTTATACCCTGCCTGACGGCACGGCGATAAATCCCACAGACCTGGAACAGGGCACCGACTTCTTCGTCAACGTGACCCTGACCAATACCAGCGCGACCCGCAGCTATACCAACCTCGCCCTCACGCAGGTATTCCCCGCCGGATGGGAGTTCGACCGCACCCGCAAGGACGGCCTCTATCAGGACTTCCGCGACGACCGTATATATACCTATATATATCTGCCACGCAACGGCAGCGGCACGGTGAGGACCAAGGTGACGGCGGCATACGCAGGCAGTTACTATCTGCCCTCCACGGTGTGCGAGGCTATGTATGACAACTCCGTAAATGCCTCTACGGCGGGGTGTTGGTGCGTGGTCAGGTGAATTTTTTGAAAAAACTGCAAAGATTTTTTGCAGGAATAAAAAAAGTATTTACCTTTGCAGCCCGTTTCGGAAAAACCGAGTGTTTTGAAGGGCGGAAGTTCATTGAAAGAATGGAAGAAAAATAGTACAAGCAAGTACCGAT
>JAFZXU010000030.1 GCA_017616655.1 Bacteroidales bacterium | reverse complement strand
TTGTGCTTTGGAAAGGGGCAAGGGCTTTTGCCTCCGGAAGCATCTCCGGCGGAGAAACCACTCTCCAGCGTACCTACCACGGCGTTGACTATGAGTATTCCCTTGGCCTGCGGCAAGGCTTTCTCCAGAACCGGCTTATCCTGACGGCTACGGCTGTAATGCCATTCCAAAACCGATACTATGGATCTAAGCGGGACACATACGCCGAGAACTACTACCAACACAACGAAGGTTGGTACAACCCCCGTCAGTTCCGTTTGGGCCTGACTTGGAGATTCGGAAAGACGAGCATCAACTTCAAGCACGCCAGGAAGACAGAGGTGAGTGATAAGCTGTGATAGATCACACTTAATTACTCCCGATGAGATGTTGTTTGGCAAATATGTACTTTCTAAGTTGGGATGTACATATTTGCCATTTGTGACATGTGACAAATCTGGTGTTAAAACTCAAAATAGTGGTAGATGATCTGGCAAAACCGGACAAAAAAATGGTACTTGTTTAGTTTTTCAAACAAGTACAAGTTATAATACAACCGCAAATGCAGATATGGTAGGGGTGTACCATTTTAAAATCACTACTTATTCGTGTGACTATTCCAAAAACATTTCATAAAACAGCCGTTTTGGTAACTTTTTCGGGTAAGTGTGACAAAAATCTGTCACAGAAGGTGATTTTGTGACAAACATTGTGACAAAACCGACTAAAATCAAAGAAATCCAATCATAATTGTGAAATCTTGATAATAGTCGTATTAAACTCGGAAGAGAGTAGGTTTCAACTAGTTTGAGATTTCTATCTCAAGCTTCGTATAAGATATAACTTATTGAGTATTAAACTTTTATTTCCCGATGCAGAAATTACCAAATATCTCTTTGAGGATGTCGTCGGTGGTGATTTCGCCGGTGATGGTGCCGAGGTGGCGAAGGGCTTCACGAAGGTCCTCTGCAAGCAAATCGCCCGGGATGCCGCTGTCGAGGCCTTTGCGGACATTGGAGAGGGATTCGGCGGCTGAGTGAAGGGCAGCGGCATGGCGCGCGTTGGTTACAAGGATGCCTTCCGCAGAAGCGATGCCGGAATACTCCACCAGCAGCTTGCGCAGTGCATCAAGCCCTTCACCCGTCTTTGCGGAGATGCTCAGGCTCTTGCCGTATTTGGAGTCTGAAATGTCCGATTTGTTTGCAAGCAGTATCAGCTTTGCGTGTTGAGGAAGCCTTGCCTCGATTGCCGCGGCTTCGCGCTCGAAAAGGGCGGGAGAGAGGGCAGGGGCATCCAGAACCCCGAGGACTATTTCCGCTTCGGAAATCTTTTTGTAAGTACGCTCGATACCAAGGCGTTCCACTTCGTCGGACGCCTCACGGATACCGGCGGTATCGATAAAACGGAAGGGGATTCCGTCGATCATACAAACTTCTTCGACAGTATCACGGGTAGTGCCGGGAATGTCGGAAACTATGGCGCGGTCATCTTTGAGCAGGGCATTGAGAAGCGTGCTTTTGCCGCTGTTGGGGGCGCCTACGATGGCGACGGGAACGCCGTTACGAAGGGCATTTCCTGCGCGGAAGGAGTCTGCGAGGATTCTGCAGCGTCTCTCCACTTCATCCAGAAGCGCCTTGAGGCGGCTGCGGTCCGCAAATTCAACCTCCTCCTCGCTGAAATCAAGCTCGAGTTCCAGCAGGGAGGCGAGTTCCAGAAGGGGCTTGCGAATCTCGCGAAGCTCTGCGGAATATCCGCCTCTGAGCTGGTTCATCGCAACCCTGTGCTGGGCTGCAGTAGAAGATGCGATAATGTCTGCAACTGCTTCTGCCTGAGCGAGGTCCATCTTGCCGAAGGTGAAGGCGCGACGGGTAAACTCACCCGGTTCTGCCATCCTCGCTCCGTTGGCTGTAAGCAGTTCGAGAATCCTGCTTACAATATAGGAAGAACCGTGGCAGGAGATTTCGACGCAGTCCTCTCCGGTATATGAGGCAGGTGCGCGGAATACTGCAAGCACCACTTCGTCGATAGTTTCGGATCCGGATACGATTGTGCCGTAACGGAGCGAATAGCCGGGAGTGGAGGAGAGGGGAAGGCCTTCCTTCGCCGGCCTGAATATGGCCTCCACGCACTTGAGGGCCTCATTCCCGCTTACGCGGATTACCGCAAGCGCGCCTCCTGCGGCAGTGGCCGGAGCGCATATGGTGCCGTCGATGTCCCTCATTTCAACAACTCTCCCAATTTGGCGGCACAATGGCCGGGGATGATGATGTGATGGTTGCCGAGAGGGGAACCGAGCATATAACCCGCAAGACCTGGAGCTTTTACGATAACCTGTGTCCTGCAGAGATTATCCAGATATTGATTCGACTCAAGTTCCACATCCTCAGCAATATAAGAGTCAAGCCCCGCGCCTATCTTGAAGACTGTGGCACCTCCGGGAACGAACTCTCCGTGTATGGCGACACCGATTCCGGACTCGAAATGGGTATCGTAACAGTACGAATCAACCATGTTCAGGGGAACCGTGCAGTGGGCGAAAAGGAACCTCTCGCCTTGTATCCTGGAGAGATTTACCTGGAATCCGCTGACACCTGTCGCAACTCTTGCTACTGCCATCGAGAGCATAGCAGGGATGTCGCCTTCACAGGTAGCGACATACCCTTCGGAATTGAGCAAAGCCAGTGCCAGACAACCTGTTGTACCAATAGAGGTTAGCAGGTCGAAACAGCGAATAGTCAGTCCGTTAAGCTTGTACTCCGATATTATCTGTTTGAGCGCACCATAAAAATTTACCGCCTTCCTGAAGTCCTCTTCGGAGATTGGTTTGCCGTACTTCGGGTGATTGACGGAGGCAAGGGAAGGGGGTAGTTCACACTCCGTCTCTCCGTACTTTTCTATGAGTTCCGATATCGGAATATCGACCAGTTCCGCCCCAAGCCGGGTGCGCACCTTGTCATAATCGACATCGCTGCTGATCAGCCAGTCGGACGGACGGCCGATTACGCCGAGACGCATGCCGTCGAGCGGCTTTCGGGATGCGGACAGCTGCCTGATTATGGATGGCTTCTCAGATAGTTCGGCAGGTGTGCCGTGTATGATGCGGCCTTCCAGGCCGAAGGAGTTCAGATAGGAGAGGATCTCCATAGAAGCCGCCAGGGAGTTGCTCTGACCGCTGGTAAGCAGCCTTACGCATTTGTTTCCCGGTATAACAGGCTTTCCGTCTGATTTGCAGAATATCGATTTGAAAATACCTTCCGTGCCGCCGGTGCGGACATAGATCATATCATCGCCCTTTCCATAGTCGGTAAAATCCGCCCCCTTGAGCCGGAAAAAGTAATCGGACTTCTTTTCAACCTCCTTAATAAACGGCTCTGAGAGAACGTCCTGCGACATTTCGTCGTGAAGGTCGGAAGTGATGGTGAAGAGATTGACCACGGATTTCTTCTTGAGAGCCACCACGTTCTCGACGTGGGTGGTATGAGGGAACATATCCACCGGCTGGACCGCAGTGATCTCATACTTGCGCGAAAACTCCGCAAGGTCGCGGGCCTGGGTAGCAGGATTGCAGCTGACATATACCATATAATCCGGTTCAGCCTTGAGAAGAACCTCCGCCACGTCGGGATGGATACCTGCGCGGGGCGGGTCCAGTACAACAATATCGGGCTTTCCGTGCTCTGCAATGAAGCCGGAGGTGAGAATATCCTTCATATCTCCTGCGAAGAATTCCGAGTTGGAAATGCCGTTATTTGTGGCATTGACCTTTGCGTCTTCAATCGCTTCAGGGACATATTCGATTCCTATGACCTTCGAGGCAAGTCCGGAAAGGAAGAGTGCAATGGTTCCGGTGCCGGTGTAGAGGTCGTAAATGACGGGTTTATCCGTTTTTAAACGTTTATCAACGCCTTCGCGAACGAAATCCCTCACCACGCTGTAAAGCCTGTAGGCCTGCTCGGAATTGGTCTGGTAGAAGGATTTTGGGCCGATCTTGAACCGCAGATTCTCCATCTTTTCGTAGATTGCCTCTGCGCCCTTGTAAAGATGGCAGGGGAGGTCGGTCCAGCTGTCGTTGCACTTGGGGTTGATGACGTAATACAAAGATGTTATCTCAGGGAATCTCTCAAGCAGGGCATCCAGAAAGGCTGTGATATCGCCGCGACGCTCCACGTCCTGCGCCTCGTTGCCGAAAACCATAACGACCATCAGTTCTCCGGTCGTGGTCGTGCGGATAACGATGTTGCGCATAAACCCTTCGTGGCTGCGCAAATCGAAGAAAGAGAGGCTGTTGTCAAGCGCATACCGCTTTGCGAAGAGCCTTATGGCATTCGAGGGTTCGCGCTGGAGATGGCACTCCTTGATATCCATCGCCTTGTCGAAGAAACCTCCGACATGGAAACCGAGCCCGCAGCGCTCCTCATCGCTCAAAGCGTCAATATCTTCTCCGTCGAAAACCCAGCGGCGGTTTGTGAAGGTGTATTCCAACTTGTTGCGGTAACACCGTGTCTTCCCGGAACCCAGCGTGGGACGCACTTCGGGCAGTTTCAGATGACCGATGCGGAGCAGCTGGTCCTCGACCTGCCGGCGCTTGAAATCGATCTGCATCTGGTAGGGAAGAGGCTGCCATGTGCATCCTCCGCAGGTGCCGTAATGCTCGCAGAAAGGGGAGCGGCGATAGGGGGAAGGCTGGTGCATTTTTACAATGTAACCGGCTGAATATCCGCTCCTTACCTTATTGATCTGCACGTCCACCACATCTCCCGGGATCGCTCTCTGAACGAAGACCACCTTACCGTCGACGTGCGCCAGGCCATTGCCCTCAGCAGCCAGTGCTTCTATCCTAACATTCTCTAAATAAGGCTTTTTCCTGCGACTCATCTCTTTTTTTTCTTTTTGCAAAGATAGCCAAAAAGTTTCCTTATATTTGTAAACTTTAATACTACGACTATGGGACGCAAAATTATTCCGACTTTTATCGCGATGCTCTTTGCCTGCGTATCACTATTCGGACAGGGCAACCAGACCTATGTGACTGTCTCCGGTAAGGTGCTGGATGCCAAGACTAAGGCACCTGTCGATTATGCATCGGTCTCTCTGGCCGGAACTCCAGTCTCCAACGTCACCAACAATGACGGAGTCTTCTCGCTCAAGGTCCCGGTCTCTTTCGGCCCCGAGAGCAAGATTACCATCACCCACCTCGGATACGCCGCGCTCATAGTCAAGCTCTCCGACTTTGAAGGCAGCGGTCAAGCCGTTCCTAAACGTTTAGAAATGACTCCTGTAGCCCTGCAGCTCGACGCGGCCCGCATCAAGGCGATGAATGCGCGCGACCTGATTGAGGCCGCATATTCAAGGGTGCGCTACAACTATCCCCAGCAGAGGATGGGAATGACCGCATTCTACCGCGAGCTCATCCGAAAGGGCAATACCAAGTATCTTTCTCTTAACGAGGCTGTTATAGATATTAATAAAGCCCCGTACAAGATGAACTTGTCCGACAGGGCCGGTATCTACAAGGGCAGGGGAAGCGTCAACTACGGTGCGGGCGATTCTCTGCTCGTGAATTATCAGGGAGGGGTTATCGGCAGCCTCAATGTCGACCAGGTGCAGAACCCCTTCGCCGGTGTCTTCTTTCAGGAGATCGACGAGTACTACGTTTTCACCATGGGGGAGAGCCGCATAATGGACGACAGGGTCTTCTATGTAGTTGATTTCCAGCAGAAGCCCGATATCGAGAAGCCTTATTTCAGAGGCAGTGTATTCATCGATTCCGAGACATTCGCCATAGGCCGCGTGGAGATGAACATGAATGTCGAAGGTAATCCGCTTGCCACTACCATCTTTATCCGCAAGCAGCCGAAGCATGGCAAGGTCGAGGTGGAATCGGCCGGCTATGTAATCAACTACAAGCAGATCGGCGACCTCTGGTACTATGACTATGCGAAGATCGACATCCGCATTGCTTCGAGAAGGCGGTTCTCGCTCTTCAAGACCAGTTACTCGATAGTTTCCGAACTCGCAGTCACCAATCGCAGCGAGTCTGAAAAGGAGATCAACTCAGACAACCGCATACGTTTTTCCGACCAGCTCTCAAAGCGCGTCAACGACTTTACCGACAAAGATTTCTGGGAAGACTACAACATCATAGAGCCAGACCAGAGCGTCGAGGTCATCATCAAGAAGATTGTCCGGCAACTCCAAAAGCGGGAAAAGTAACAGTTTTTTTCTATCTTTGCGACAAGCGAAGACGAGAACGCCGAAGCGTCAGGGGGTGTACTGATACCCAGTTACGGGGAGCCACGTTGAGTTTTACCTGCCGCAGAGTTTTCCGATTCATGGCGCTAATAGTAACATTGCCGCAGGGCCAATGCCCTTGCGGTGTTTGTTTAACCCCCAACAACGTTATGTTACTATGGGACCACAAATCTACAGGGATGGTCAACGCTTCATCATCCCGACTTCAGACTGGGGCTTTAAGAGATTATTCGGCTCCGAAATGAACAAAGGCCTGCTCATCGGCCTTCTCAACAAAATCATTGACGACAAGGTTATCGAAGACCTTGAGTATCTTGACAGGGACATCATTCTCCCTGTCGGCGATGTCCGCAAGATGAGTTTTGATGTCTATTGCAAGTGCGCCGACGGTTCACGGATAATCGTCGAGATGCAGAACTACGCCAAGAGTTCGTTTGTTGACCGTGCTCTGGTTTACTCCTCCGCCTCGATTATTGAGAACTACACTCTATCGAAAGCAAAAGGCTACCGAGTCCAGAAAACCTACTTTATCGCAATCACTGGAGAGAAAGTCTTTCCCCAGGTTGACCACGCGCCCGTCAGGCTGGCGATGTGCGGCATCGACCTTCCCGAGAGGCCAGTACTCAACGACAAGATTTTGCAAATCTTCATCGAACTTCCTAAATTTGCAGATGACCTCAACGGACTCAAGAAAGATTCTCCATTCCTGAACAAATTCGCCGTCGCCCTCAAGACCATGGCCTCCTATAGCGAGAGACCGAAAGTGATGGATGATGCCACATTGGTGGATATGTTCAAGGCAGCGGATCTTCACGGGTATGAAGAGGTTGACTTGAGCAACTATAAGACATCTGTAATGAACGAATTCGAATACGAAGAGACTCTCAAGGAATACCGCGAAGAGGGACTCGCAGAAGGGCTGGCTCAAGGTCTCGAGGAGGGCCGCGCCGATTCTTCACGCGAAATTGCAGCAAACATGAAGAAAGCCGGGATAACTCCGGACATCATTGCAAAGTGCGCTGGATTATCTATTGATGAGATAAAGACTCTCTAGCGCTCATACCCTGATTATCGATGGCGGTCGCTGAAGATGCGGCTGCCATTTTCAAACTATATGACCTCCAGTTTCGTCAATCCGGAGAAGGTGCCGACCGTGTAGGATAGGCATATCTCGCCGGAATGCACCAGTTTATCGATGAAGAGGGGTCGCTGCGTGAATCATTCGCCTGATAATCAGGAATATCGACAGTTTCGAGGCTTTGTGTTCCTTCACGGGAATTGCGTTTCCTGATGAAGAATCGTGTAGCGCTGACCTTGATCCAGCCGAACAATGTGTTGCGCTCTTCAATCTGGCGGAGCTTGCGTCCGTCATCCTTCATCAAGTAAGCGTAGAACTCGCTCACGGCTTCGTCATAATCGACAGGATATGGAAACACATAGGCGAGAATGCTCATAAGGAGCGGCTTGCATGATTTGGCGGAATCAGAGAAGAAGAATTCCCGCGTAACCGTTTCATCACGCGCCAGAAGTCCGTCTATGATTTCAGATTCCGTCATCAGGATTCAGTCAATATTACAATCTTCAAATTTAGTTAAATAATCTTTATATTTGCATAGTTGACGGGCCTCTCTGTGGATCGGCCCAATTTTAACACAATTTATATTATGTTAAGTGGATAGTATAGTCGCCTCCCCTCGGTGGCGATTTTTGTTGATATAATTTGTATCTTCGCAGAAAACTATAGAAGCCGCTGAAATATGGATACCCCGCTGATTCCGCTTCCTGAAAGAATGCGCCCGCAGACACTTGACGACTATGTGGGCCAGCGACACCTAGTCGGTAAAGGCTCCGTTATCAAGAAAATGATTGAATCCGGAAATGTGTCGTCTTTCATTCTATGGGGTCCTCCAGGCGTTGGCAAGACTACTCTCGCGAAGATTATCGCACATACGACTAACAGCGACTTCTACACTCTGTCTGCAATATCTTCCGGAGTCAAGGATGTCCGGGATGTTATAGATAATGCCAAGCGGAGCCGCGCAAGCGTCTTTTCCAAAGGCACGCCTATCCTATTCATCGACGAAATCCACAGGTTCAACAAGGCCCAGCAGGATGCTCTTCTGGGTGCTGTAGAAAGCGGTATTATAACCCTTATAGGTGCAACCACGGAGAACCCCTCATTCGAGATAATCTCTCCCCTCCTCTCCCGCTGCCAGGTCTATGTACTTAAATCGCTGGAAATCAATGATTTAGACACCCTCCTAGAACGGGCATTAACGCAGGATAACTACCTGAAAACCAGGAAGATAAACGTGATGGAGAAAGAAGCTCTCTTCCGCTTCAGCGGCGGTGATGCAAGGAAACTGCTGAACGTCCTGGACATCGTGATATCCTCATTCCCGGAAGACGCTGAAGTAACAATAGATAATAAAACTGTTACCGACTGCCTGCAGGAAAATATAGCTCTATACGACAAAAACGGTGAGCAACATTACGACATAATCTCCGCATTCATCAAGAGCATCCGCGGAAGCGATCCCAACGGTGCACTTTACTGGATGGCAAGGATGATAGCCGGCGGCGAAGATACCCTCTTCATCGCCCGCAGGATGCTTATATTGGCTTCAGAAGACGTCGGCCTGGCAAATCCTAACGCTGCCTTGCTGGCGCAGGCATGCTTCAATGCAGTGCATCAGATTGGAATGCCCGAGAGCCGCATAATCCTGGCCGAGACCTGCATCTATCTGGCAACAAGCCCCAAGAGCAACTCTGTCATCGAGGCGATAGATTCGGCCCTCGCTACCGTCAACAGCACATCGGACGCCCCACCCGTCCCCCTCCATCTCAGGAATGCTCCTACCAAATTGATGAAAGAACTCGGTTATTCTCAAGGATATAAATACGCCCACTCATTCGAAGGCAACTTCGCCGACCAGGAATTCCTTCCGGACCTCCTGAAGGGAACCAAGTTCTACGAACCAGGCAAAAACCCCCGCGAAGAAGAACACCGCAAGCGCCTCCAGCAACTCTGGGAGAAATATAACTATTAAAGGAGGGCTATACAGATCTGTTGATATACAGGATATCGCCGGGCTGAACGGGAGTGCTGCCGTGAGGGATAATCCTCTCGCCGCTGCGGACAAGCAACATAACCTGACCCTTCTGGACAGGAAAATCCCTTATTGTTTTCTGACGCTCCTTGAATTTGGGATCATCCTGGACTATATACTGCTGAACCTTCACCTGCTCGTCCGAATCAATTGTCTTGGAGCAGACAATAACCCTGTCACCGAACTCGAACACCGTATTTCCGTTCGGGACCAGGCGGGTGCCGTCGGGTTTTATGACAAGGCAGAGCAGCACCTCGCGAGGTATATGAAGATTCCTCACCATCTTGTCGCGCCACTCAGAATCCTCCACGATCCTGACCTCCGAGAACTGAAGCTGCACCTCTTCCGAGAAATCGCTGAAAGTCTTCATGACATCCGTATCGGGATCGATCATATCGAGTTTTTTCGCCACCCAGGGGAGCAGATAACCCTGGAATGCGATTGAAACAAGAACGATGCAGAATACTACATTGAAGAGGTCGTTGTCGAGAGACTTCTCCCCCACTACCGCAACGATGGCGAAAACTATTGACGAAGCTCCCCTCAGGCCGGAAAAAGAGATGAGCGCCTGCTGACGGACGCCGTACTTGCGGAACGGGGTAAGGATGGCCGCTACTGCAACCGGCCTTGCCACAAGGAAGAGAATCAGGAATATGACAAGAGCGGGAACCAGCGCCTTCAGCATAAGGTCCACCCTGGCGAGGAGTCCCAGCATGAAGAAGATGAGAACCTGCATCAGCCCGGTGAAGCCGTCGAAGAAATTGACCATATCCTTCTTCGACCCGAAACCGTGGTTGCCGAGATAGACGCCTACGATATATGTGCTCAGGTAACCGTTTCCCCCTATCAGCGAAGGGAGCGCATAAGACAGTATAGCGACCGCGATAAGGAACATCGAGTTGAACCCGTTTGTGGTAAGGTCTATCCTGTTGAGCAGGAATACGGCCCCCTGCGCTATCAGGAATCCGAAAAGCGTACCGATTCCCAACTGCGCCACGAACGTCATCGCCACACCTCCGAAGGAGACGTTTCCGCCCAGGAGCGACAGTGCGACGATCGTCATCATATATGCACAGGGGTCATTGGAGCCGCTTTCGACCTCCAGGAGAGGCGCGACTCCGTTCCGCAGGCCCAGCTTCTTGGTTCTCAGAATCGAGAATACGGAGGCGGCGTCGGTGGATGAGACGACGGAACCCATCAGAAGCGATTCGAGGATATCCCACCCAAGGAGGAAATGGCAGAGGAAGGCAGTGGTGAGCGCAGTAATGATGACACCTGCCGTAGCCAGGAGAATCGCCTCGGGCGCCACCGGCCTTGCGGAACTCCAGCGCGTTCCGAAGCCGCCGTAGAACATTATGAAGATCAGGGCCGTCGAACAGAGCTGCTCCACAAAGTTGTAATTGGTCATCTTTATCGGCATCAGGCCGTTGTTGCTGAAGAGGATACCCAGGAGGATGAAGGCCAGCAGGACAGGCATTCCGATGCGGTTTGAAGCCGAATTCAGAAAGATGCAGGTGAACAGTACAACTGCTACGAGGACCAGGAATAATGTCATTGCTCGTTTTGATTTATCCGGTCACAAAGTTACTAATTGCTTTTTCGCGCACAAAATATTAAAAGCATATTTGGCAAATCAATAATTATTGATACCTTTGCAGCCACAAAACCGAGGTCCTTTAGCTCAGCTGGTTTAGAGCGCTTGCTTGACAGGCA
>JAFZXU010000029.1 GCA_017616655.1 Bacteroidales bacterium | reverse complement strand
ATTGTTTATTCCGCTTTGCGGTGAGTGAGGGATTCGAACCCCCGGTACGGTCACCCGCACACCTGTTTTCGAGGCAGGCTCCTTCAACCACTCGGACAACTCACCTTTAGGTTTTTAAGTAAAGTGCCTTGAAGGAAATCCTCCAAGGCACTCCTTGGTCTGGATGACTGGACTTGAACCAGCGACCTCCTGGTCCCTAACCAGGTGCGCTACCAACTGCGCCACATCCAGAAAAACTTGGGACTGCAAAGGTAATAAAAAAAACTAAAAATGAAATCCCGGAAACAAAATTGTCTCCGGGATTAATCATTAAAGACTAAATAAGCCGGTTAAGCATTATCATCCCACCATTCAACGGTGAGTTCGTTGCCGGTCTTGTAGTGCTTGAAGTATATCGGAATAGGAGGCGTCTCCAGCCCGGCGGAGTTATATCCGTGTGCTATCCAGCGCAGACCGGTAGATGCGAACCAGTCAGCGATATCCTGGTCGCAATAGATGGTCAAACCGCCGAATACGGAACCGGGACGGTCTTCATACGCGGAAGATTTTCCGCACATGAAATTCGAAGAGCGGTTTCCGAATATGAAGGTATCGCCGCAGTAAATCTCTCGCAGGCTTCTGTCGTGATAGAAGAAGTAGCCGCAGTTGGCGGTTGCGGTAATACCGGTTCCGTCGAGCATACTGACATCGATCACCTGGAGGGAATAACACCTGTAGAAGAAGGAGCGCACCTCGGTTGCGGAAGCGAAACTGAAGTTCGTAATCTTTACATCAGTCAATGAGTAGCAGTTGTAGAACAGGCGGCCGATGTTGGTGGCGTTTTCGGTATTGAAGCTGGAAAGGTCTGCAGAGACAAGGGATTCGCAATCCGTGAACATATAGCCGAAGGTCAAAACGTTTTCGGTATTGAAACTGCTCAAGTTGACACTTTCCAAAGAGGTGCAGTATCCGAACATTTTTTCCATGCTGGAGACATTCTCGGTATTGAAATTAGACAGGTCGATAGACGTGATTTTCGTACAATACTGGAACATACAATACATACTTTCCACGTTCTGCGTATCGAAGGTGCTGACGTCGAGGCTTTTGACTTCACGCAAACCGTTGAACATAGAGCGCATGGTGGTGGCGTTCGAAGTGTTGAAACTGCTCAGGTCGAGCTCACGGAGCTTGCGGCCGGATCCGCCGGTCATGCAGAACATATGGTTCATCAGCTCGGCATCCTCGGTGTCGAGGCACTTGAGGTTGTCGATATTGGTCATCGCCTCGAGGGTTGCGAACATATAAGAGGCATCTTCAGGGGTCTTGAGGGTAGCCGCGGGGCTGTTGATGCTGACTACGCCGGAAGCCTTGTCATAAACCAGATAAATCGGTTTGTCGGAAGCGAGATCCTGGATCTGAAGTCCTTCGGTCTCGGTGCTGAGGGTGTTGAATACTATTCTGGTAACGCACTCCTCGTCAACTGTCGTACTGGTAGCCAGATCGTCTTCCATCGCAACCTGCTTGATGGTGGCGTTGAAGTCGGGACCGGAAGGGAGGATAGCCACTCCGCCGACACCTTCTATGGAAGCGAATCCGTTGAACGGGAACTCTGCTGCATAGACCTTCGAACGCTCTACGGTGACGCTTGCGCCGGACTTCATCTTTACGGATGCAACCTTGCCGTCAGTAGTATAGACCTTGACGGTCATTCCTGTGTAGGTATTGGCGGGAACGGTCACGAGGAATGGAATCGGGTCCGCACCGATGGCCACGCCTTCACCGCAGTTGATGGTGACGCCGTTGCCTTCTGCAACTACGGCAGCATTGTTCTCGACGGTGTATTCACCGCTCATCGGCTGATCGGCGGTAAGGACGATCTTCTTCACCACAATGCCTGCATCTCCGGTCTTGACGTTGAGCTTCAGGAGGCCGACGAGATTCTTGAAAGCAAGGTTCTCGTTGTCTGACTCGGCCATCATAGGGATGAACTCGATGCCGTTGGGGACATAGTTCTGCACGCCCGGAAGGCCGCGGGATACATTGACGGGGAAGACCGCTTTGTAGGGACCGGTCGGCGGTTCGTCGGGAAGCGTACCCGTGGTATCCTGCACGAAGTAGGTGGTGGTAACATCACCTACCGTGGCATCGAAAGGATACTCGCCGTTTATCATGATCCTGTCGCCGAGGCTCCAGGTCACGTGATATACGTCGCCGTCGGCGACGAGAGCGGCACGGGTGCCTTCATCGGCTATGGTACCTGTGAACACCTTCAGCTCCTTCTTCATATCGGGAGCGAAGTCTGAAATCTGGCAGCCGGCTGCGAAGAGGGCTGCGAATGCCATGATAATCAATGATTTCTTCATCGTCCTGTCCTCCTTAGAATGGTTTGACGCCCTCGAACAGGTCGAAAGAGAAGCCGGTACCCTTGCTGAAGTCTTCATTGGTACCTTCGTTGCTTGCGCAGAGGACGGCCATGGCCATCACTTCGGAAACTTCCGCAAGCGGCGCAGTGTAAATGCTTTTCTTCATGTCGTTGGTTGAATTTACGTTATTGTCGAAAACAGTATTAGGCAAAATATGCATTCAAATATAATAACTATTTTTAATATAGTTGCATCGGTGGTGAAAATGAGTTATCTTTATAGACTGAAAATCACTGTAATCCATTTGTTTATGAAATACTCATTCCCTGCGCTCCTGACGGCTCTTATGCTGGTCAGCACCTCCCTTTTCGGCGACAACCTGAGGTTCGCATCCCGTCCCTCCCTCTCTCCCGACGGAAAGACTATCTATTTCTCTTATGACGGCGACCTTTTCACCGTTGCCTCCACGGGCGGACAGGCAATGAGTTTCCTGTCGATGAAGGGCAACCAGAACCATCCCGTTCCCTCTCCCGACGGCAAGTATCTCGCCTTCTCCTCCGACATCAACGGCAACCAGGATGTCTATGTGATCCCGATGGCGGGCGGTGCGGCAAGGCAGCTGACCTTTCACGAGGCGGCGGATTTCCCAGTCTCCTGGTCGGCGGATTCGAAATATATTTTCTTCGAGTCCCGCAGGGCGAGCGCGACCCGCACCACATTCAAGGTTGCGGTGGAGGGCGGAACCCCGCAGGAGCTTTTCGACGGCTATTTCACCACCGTAGTCAACCTCGTGGAGAATCCCGCGACCGGCGAGTTCTATTTCAATGAATCGGCCGAGAGCATCAATTTCCCCACCAGGAAACGTTACGTGGGCGACCATAATCCAAATATCATATCCTGGAATCCCAGGAGCAGGAAATACACCGAGCTTACGGATTATATCGGCAAGGACGCCTGGCCGATGGTGGACGCCAAAGGCAACCTGTACTATGTCTCCGACGAGGCAAATAAGGAATCGAACATAGTCAGGTATGTAAAGGGCGGCAAGCCCGTTCAGCTGACCTCCTTCGACCGTTCGGTACAGTATCCGAAGATTTCGAAGGACGGATCGGCAATAGTGTATCTACTTGATTACCAGATACATGTGCTTGATACCAAGACCGGAAAGGACGCCGTTCCGCAGATAACCCTCTCTTCCGGTGACAACGACGTGCGCCGCTCCTTCGAGAAGCAGAAGTCCACTTCGGCCGATGTCTCTCCCGACGGAAAGAAGTTCGCCTTCGCCATCCGCGGCCTGCTCTATGTATCAGATACCAAATGCAAGTATTTCCAGCGGCTGGCCACCCCTTCCGACGAAAGGGTGCACGAGGTATGCTGGAGCGGCGACAGCAAAACCATCTATTATACCCGCACAGACAAGGGCTATACGGGCCTTTACAGCATTCCGGCCGACAACAGCGGAGCGGAGAAGGCCATATACGCCCCGGCGCGCAACGTCAAGAGCCTGACCCTGTCGCACAAGGGTGACAAGATCGCCTTCGTGGACGGACAGCGCAACCTGATGATCTGCAACATTGCCGACAACGTGGTCGAAAAGGTGGCTGAAGCCGAGTTCTGGTCCTTCTGGAACTATTCCCTGGCCTTCTCCTTCGACGACAGCGTACTGGCGTTCGAGGCCATGAAACGTTTCGAACCTGATATCTTCATCTGCGACCTGAAGGAGAAAAAGGTGGTCAACCTTACCAACTCGGCCTCCACCGAGACCGAAATGGTCTTCTCCCCCGACGGAAAGAACATGTTCATTACAGCCGTGATTACCGCTTCAGCCTTCCCCAGGGGGTTCAACTGCGCGCTCTATAAACTGCCTCTGAGGAAGTACGACTCCAAATTCAAGTCGGAAAACTATGACAGCCTCTTCAGCAAGGAAAAGACAAAGAAGGATTCCGCTGTGGTGATAGATTATGACAACGTCTTCGACAGATTGCAGCGCCTGGAGCGACGCGGCACCCAGAACGGACTATTCATGTTCGAGTCAAAGGGAAAGACACTCCTCTTCTACAACAGCAGCGGAGATGCCGGACGCGAGGTGAGGGCCCTTGATATCAATGATCCCGAGGCAAGGCCCAAGCCGGTCAAGGGACTTATGCCCGGTGCATTCTTCGCATCCAAGACAGACCTCTACCACATTTCCAACGGCACCGTCAGCAAGGTTGAGCCCAACTCCCTGACCGCTACGCCGATAGAGGCTTCTGTCAATGTGGACAAGGTGCTCTCCGACGAGTTCCGCCAGATGTTCTACGAGGTCTGGGGCGTGCTGGACCAGAATTTCTACGACGTCAACCTGCACGGAACAGACTGGCAGGCGGTGCGCGAATACTACTCTTCGCTCCTGCCATATGTAAAGAACCGTGACCAGCTGCGCACTCTCATTGCCGACATGCTGGGCGAACTCAACTCCTCGCACCTCGGATTCAATTCGATGGGATCCGAAGAAAAGAAGGAGACCGCAATCCGTTCCCTCATTACCGGCATCACCTTCGACAGGGAGTCGCCTTACAAGGTTGCCGGAATAGTGCCGTGGTCGCCTGCCGACAAGGTGGAGGTGGACATCAGGAAGGGTGACGTGCTGGTGGCCGTGGACGGCGTGAAGGTCGATCCGAAGGAGAACCGCGAGAAGTATTTCTCCTCTCCAGTAGCAAAAGACGAGGTTCGCCTTACCTTCAGCCGCGGCGGAAAGGAGAAGGATGTCAAGGTGCACACCACCTCGTTCAACGAATACAAGAGCCTGATATACCGCCAGTGGGAGGATGAATGCAAGGCAAAGGTCGAGAAGGAGGGCAAAGGCCGCATCGCATATCTCCATATGAGGGCGATGGGAGTCGGGGACCTCGACAATTTCTACAGGGAGATGCATACCTATGCCGTGAACAGGGATGCCCTGATTCTCGATTTGCGCTACAACAACGGTGGAAACGTCCACAAGGAGGTAATCGACTTCCTTCGCCAGAAACAGCACTACAGGTGGAGCTACCGCGATTTCCCCACCACTTCGCATCCCAACGTAACCCCGGCCGACAAGCCTGTCGTGGTGCTGGTCAACGAACACAGCCTCAGCGACGCGGAGGTCACCTCCAACGGCATCAAGACGCTCGGCATAGCGAAGCTCGTGGGTACCGAGACCTACCGCTGGATCATCTACACATCCTCCGTCGGCCTGATCGACGGCTCCAGCTGCAGGATGCCCGCATGGGGCTGCTACAACAACGAAGGTCTCGACCTGGAGAACATCGGAGTGAAGCCCGACATCTATGTCAAGACCACCTTCAAGGACCGCATCAGCCACGAAGACCCGCAGCTTGACGCAGCCATAAAGGAAGTGCTCAGCCAATTGGGCAAATAACCATTTATAAACGTTTACAAACGCTTAAAACGACTCATATGAAACGCTTCAGAATACTGTCGGCCAACCTTGCCGTGCTGGTTGCACTTACCGTTTCCGCCCTGCCTCTATGCGCCCAGAGGCCCGCTCCCAAGATAACCGAAGAGCGCGCATATCTCAACTCGATGTTCGAAAACATAAAGGGCCAGGAGATATTCGAAACCGTGAAATTCCTCTCCGACTCCGTCCGCTTCCAGGGCCGCCTCTCCGGCTCCGAAGGAATGCTCAGGGCAGTGGAATGGGTCGAAGGCAAATATGCCGAAATCGGACTCGAGACCTTCGACGGCCTCAACGGATACCGCCAGGACTATCCTACGGTATGTGACGAGGTGGTGGGAAAATGCTACGTTAAGGTTGACGGAAAGAAGGCTACCTGGGCTGTCGACTGGTTCTCCGGCGGTACCTCCGCCAACGGCACCGTCGAAGCCGAAGTGGTATTTGCCGGATATGGCGTGACTGCGCCGGACCTGGGCTATGACGACTATGCCGGAATCGACGTGAAAGGCAAAATCGTCCTCATCGAAGGCGAGACGCCCAACACCAGCCGCGACGACGACACCCTCCGTATGTGGTATCCCTACACCCTGCATCAGCACAAGGTGGAAAATGCCGTGAAACACGGAGCCGTAGGAATGCTCTACCGCTGGGTCGCCGGCCCCAACAACGGCTACGACCCCTCGTTCGTCTATGCATATGTCAACTACCCGCTTGCCGACAGGTTCTTCGAAGGAAGGGAGAAGAATATGAGGGAGACCCTGCGCCAGATCCGCACCGAGAAGAAGCCCGCTTCGTTCGCTACCGGCAGGAAGGCTAAGATCAAGATGACGATGCGGCACAACGCCAATGCGGAAGGGCACAACCTGATAGGTTTCGTAAAGGGCAGCGACCCGGAACTCTGCAATGAATATGTGATTCTTTCGGCCCATCTGGACCATCTCGGAATGGTGCCGCACCACATCGCAGGAGCCAACGACAACAACTCCTCCACCGCCTGCCTGCTGGCAGTGGCCGAAGCGCTTGCAAAGAGCAAGGTCAAGCCCAAGCGAAGCGTAATCTTCCTCAGCCTCGACGGCGAGGAAGCGGGACTGACCGGAAGCCTCTATTACTGCGGCCACCCCGTGGTTCCTAAGGAGAAGGTGAAATTCATCCTCAATCTCGAGCAGATCGGCATAGGCGACGGATTCTCGGCCAACACCAAGTACGATTCGAGGGAGATTGCCAAGTATGTGCTGGAGGCCAACGAGAAGTATATCCACAGGCCTGTCGGCGACTTCCCCAACCGCTACGTAACCCGCCCCCGCACCGACGGAGCCGTATTCATGAAGAACGGCTATCCCACCACGGACATTTTCGGACGCGGCGGAGTGAGCTATTATCACGAACCGAGGGATACCTGGGAAATCCAGGACCCCTCGGTTCTTGAAGATGCGGCGCAACTCCTCTACTGGAGCTTGATAAACGCCGCTAACTGTAAACCAGATGAGTTGTAGCCTATAGAGACTCTCCTACCGCTATCATATTCCCCCACCAGATACCGGCGGAGCGAAGTATTTCGGAGGCGTCATAATAACGGTCCAGCCCCTTGGGTGTGCCGTCGCTGGCCATATTGCCCATGGTGTATGGATCGTACACCTCCCAATATAGCTTCGTTGTTGTCTCCACATAACCCTTCACCACCAGGAAATGGCCCCAGCTAGCACTGGCGGTCCGGTAGAACTTATTCACCTTTTTGCCGGAATCGTCTCCGTAGGTGATATAGTACATATCCAAACACAGGATTGCCACATTCCCCCTCGAAAGCACGCTTTTGAGGGTTTCATTGGTGGTGTAGGATTTCTGTGAACTCTTTATGCCATGAGCGCGGAAAAAGCTGTTGATGTCGTTGGTGTACCACCAACCGCCGTTGTTGTAGTACTCTTCCCTGGCCTTCTCGGTGTTCGCGCGGTATGAGCCGTTGAACCAGCGGGCCGCCATCGTGGTGGATGCCGGTCCGCAGTTCACGCCCGAGCACGCTCCGGTACTGCCCTGGTCGACATACCAGTCATAGGGCCGGTCGTTGCTGAGCGAAGAGACATACTCGCCTTCGAGACCCCACACTTTGAAGTAATCCTTTTTCTCCTTTGCATCCTGGCTTATCTGGACGGTCTTGGAAAGCCCCTGTCCGTAAGTTATGGCGACAGTGGCAGTCCTGGACGATCCGGTCGTATTCTTGGCTATGGCCAGATGGACGAATCCCGATTCGGAGCCGGAGAATGAAGTCAGGCTTACCCAGCTTTTGGCATTGTCGGGAATGCTGACAGCATACTTTGCCCCACCCTCCGCAGTAACATATACGGCCACTTCGTCAGCCGCTGCATAACGGTTGAATGTGGTCTGGTCAATCGATATGGAAGCAGCCGTAGTATCCTGCCCGCCTATTTCATAGGGGCTGGGTTTCGGTTCCGGTTCTTTATCGCAGGCGGCAAATGCAAATACCGCAATCAGTAAAAGGGGAAGAAGTCTTTTCATGGTTCAAACGGTTATTCCCTTGCGTATCCGGGGTTCTGCTGCATATCCGGGTTGATTTCGAACTGGCTCACGGGGATAGGCAGGATGCATTTCTCGAAATCCCAGTCGATATCGGTGGGCACGCCTGTCAGGTGGACACCGCCGACACGCTTGATGACCTTGTGGTTGCGAAGTGCATCGAAATACCTGTGTCCCTCGCCGACAAGCTCGAGACGGCGCTCCTTAAGCACCCTGTCGAGATTGAAGTCGGCAGCGGCAACGCTTTTGGCAGGATTTGCCCTGGTGACGATAGCATTGAGGTACTCGAGACCCTTTGTCTTGTCGCCGCCGCCCTTAGCTGCAGCCTCAGCCGCGATAAGGTAAACCTCGGAGACGCGGATCACCGGATAGTTGTTGTAAACTGCCGCACGGTTGTGTGCTGTTCCGGGATACTTCATCAGCCACCACTGCTGGCCCCTCTCGTTGGAGACGAGACCCCAGCGGACATCGTTCGGATCCTCGCGGAGGAGGTTGATGAAGTCGAGGGTGACGATCATGTCGGCATAGCCCCACCAGTGATAGAGATAGGACAGGGCGTCCCAGCTCGGGTTGTCGCTCTGGGAGTGGGCTATCTCGAAGAGGGACTCTGCACGGAAACGGTTGTTGAGTGCGAACTGTGCGATGTAACCGTCGTGGGAAGCAAGTTGATATGAGGTGCTCTTGAGCTCTTCGATCAGCGCGCTTGCGGTATCGTAAGCCTCCTTGTTCTTCTCGCAATAGAGATATACCCTTGCCAGAAGGGCGCGTGCGGCATATTGGTTGATGCCGCCGTCATTCTTTGCGGTGGAGAGCAGCGGGATGGCCTTGTTGAGCTGTCCGATGATGAAATCGTAGCACTCTGCCACGGTCTTTCTTATCGGCATCTCGTCGATACCCATCACGTGGTCCACGATGGGAGCGCCCCAGCTTGCGCCGTTATCCTTTGCATAGGGATAACCGAAGCATCTGGTCAGGTCGAAGTGTGCGAGGGCGCGGACCGCGTAAGCCTGTCCGAGATAATTGTTCAGTTCGTCCTTATTTCCGGTTACTTTGCCCTTCTCGATGGCCTCTATGATGTTGCTGGCCTGGCGGATGACATACCACGGACGGCCCCAGAGGGAACCTGCGCGGAGGCCGTTGGCCACGTGCGCGAACATATAGCAGTAATAGACGTCGCGGCCGGACTGGTAGAGGCTCTGGACATCGTCGCCTTTCACGTCACCGTAATAGAAGATGGCGCCGCTGTAGTAGCCGGCGACGGCCATCAGGTCGTACATGCCGTTGACTGCGTATCCCGCATCCTGGGCAGTAGTGATAGCGTTGTCAGAGACTATGGAAGTATGGGGATACTCCACAAGGAAATCCTGGCAGGAAGCCGCTATGAAAACGATCGAAATAAGTAAAAGTATTTTCTTCATAACTGTGTCCTCCAATATTATAATCCGATTTCAAGACCTACAGAGATTGTCTTCAAAGGCGGAACATTCAGGAAGTGTACGCCCTGGATCTCGGGGTCATAGAGTTTGTACTTGGAGAAGGTCAGCAGGTTGGTGCCGGAGAGATATACCTTGGTTGAACGCATATGAACCGCATCCATCCACTTCTGAGGCAGGTTGTAGCCGAGAATCAGGCTCTTGAGACGGATGTGGTCGGTGCTGTGGACACCCCTGGAAGAGTTCCACCAGCCGCCGTACTCCTGTCCGTAAACATAACGGGGAACATCGGTCTGGTCGCCGGGCTTCTGCCACCTGTCGCGCAGTGCGATACTCTTGTTGTTGGTGGCATTGTAACCATCATCCTGCGCACCGTACATCAGGTTGTCATAGGAGTGGCCTCCGAGAGTGAAGGTAAAGTTGAAAGCGAGGGAAAGTCCCTTGTATCCGATAGTGTTGCCGAACGAACCGGTCAGCCAGGGGAAGATGTCGCATACTATGATGCGGGAGGCATTGTTGGGGTTATCCACCTTGTTCTTGGAGAAGGTGCCGTCCTCCTGCTTGATATTGTCATAGTACAGAGGGGTACCCGTGTCGGGATCCACGCCCGCATATTCGCGGAGGAAGATGGAGCCGTAGGACTCGCCTACCCTTCTGATATAACGGCCGTCGTTGAATTCATCCACGCCGTTGAGAGCGAGGATCTTGTTCTTGTTGTGGGAGAGGTTCAGGGTGGTGGTCCAGTAGAAGTTCTTCCTGTCGATATTCCTCGAGGTAAGCTCGAGTTCGCATCCCTTGTTCTCCATCTCACCGATATTGCCGGTTATCGAGCTGAAACCGGAAATCTCGTTCACCTGCTTGCTCATAAGCAGACCGGTAGTGTGCCTGCGATAGACGTCGAAGGCTACGTTGACCCGCTTGAAGAGGCCGAAGTCGAGACCGAGGTTGAGAGCGTAGTTGCGCTCCCAGGAAAGCTCGGGATTCGCGATGGAACTCTCGGTGAGTGTCGGCTTGTTGTTATATGCGCCGGCTGTGGAAAAGACGCCATAGAAGCCATAAAGGCTGTTGGGAAGGTTACCGTTCACACCGTAGGAAGCCCTCAGCTTGAGATCGGAGAGAACATCCTTGATGCCGTCCATAAAGCTTTCGTTGATGATTCTCCAGGATCCGGAGACTGCCCAGAAGTTGTCCCACTTGTGTCCCGGAGCGAGCCTCGAGGAGCCGTCGCGGCGGAAGCTGAGGCCGAGGAGATAGGTGGAAGCGTAGTCGTAGTTGAAACGGGCGACTACGGACTCCATCGTTTCGCGGGTCTGCGCCTGGTTGGTGTTACGGGGGGTGGAGGCGTTGTTCAGGTCGTGGAATGCGGTGCTTCCGTACTCGACAGCCCTTGCATATACATAATCATGGTTCTTTGCAAGCGCCTCGTATGCGACAGCTGCGTCCACATTGTGCTTTCCGAAACTCTTGACATAGCTCAGCAGAGTGCTGGAATCCCAGTTGAAGTTCTGATAGATCGCAGCATAGCAGTTACCGTTGGTGGAACGGCCGTCACCCGATTCGGGAGCCCAGAAACGGAACTCCTTGGTGAATGCCATATCGACATTGAAGGTGGTCTGCAGCTTGAGGCCGGGGATGAAGGTGTATCCCACGTGCGCAGATGAGAAGGACCTTACAGCCTGGGTTGAGAAATCGTTCACCTCGTTCTCCTCTATCGGGTTGTAGTTGCCGTTGTTGGGGAATGCGTGGTTGTAGCTTCCGTCAGCCAGGTAAATGGGATTCGAAGGGGTAAGGGCATACTTGATACCCCAGAGAGGGCTGGCATAGTAGCTGTCCTCCGGCGTAGCCTTGCTCTGGGTCAGCGAGAGGAGGATGTTCATTCCGAAGTCGAGCTTGTTGTGGACATTCTCCAGGCCGAAACGGCCGCTGTAGCGCTTCAGGAAGGAGTCGAACGACATACCGTCCTGCTTGGTGTAGTTGAGGCTTGCGGTGAACCTGGTGTTGTCGTTGCCGCCCATTGCGGAGAAGTCGTAGTTCTGCTGGTATCCCTTGTGGAACATTGCGCCCTCCCAGTCGGCATAACCGCCTTCCGGAATTCCCGCTACCGCGTCGATCTGGCCGTCTGCCCAAGCCTGCGCGTCAGCGAGCGAGAGGCCCTTGTCGAGCTGATAGTTGACATAACCTTCATATATCAGCTCCCTGCGCTCCTGTCCGCCCATCATCGGACGGTACTGCATTGCAAAGTCGGAGACACCGCCGGAAGCCTTGAAGTTGTAGACGGTCTTGCCCTTCTGTGCCGACTTGGTCTTGATCAGGATGACACCGTTCGCTCCGCGGGCACCGTAGAGGGAAGCGGAAGCCGCATCCTTCAGGACGGTGATGCTCTCGATATCGGAAGGATTGATGGTGGCAAGGATGTCGAGACCGCCGACATTGTTGGAGTCGGAGCTGAGGTTGCCCGAGCTTACCGGGACGCCGTCGATGACATAGAGAGGAGCCGTCGATGCATTGATGGAGCCGCGTCCGCGGACCAGCATCGAAGTAGTGGAACCGGGCTGTCCGGAAGTGGTGAAGATCTGGACACCCGTGGTGTTGCCTTCCATCAGCTGCGTCATAGACACGACGGGAAGGTTCTTGATCTTCTCTGTGTTGACCACCGAAGCGGAACCGGTGTAGGTGGATTTCTTGAAGGTACCGTAACCGGTGACCACGACTTCGTCGAGGACATCGATACTCGGTTCCATTGCCACGTTGAGCCAGCTTTGGCCATTTACGGGCACTTCAGCGTCCTTCATTCCGAGGAAGATGAACTGGAGCACGTCGTTGGCGCCGGCCTTGACGGTGAAGGCTCCGTTGCCTGCCGTTACGGCATTGGCATTCTTGCCTTTCACAATCACGGCGACACCCGCAAGGGGTTCTCCGGCATTGTCGACGACCACGCCGGAAACCGTTCCTGCGTTCTGCGCCTTGGCGACAGGAGGCGGAAGGATCAGCAATCCGGCGAGGAGTGCGAATACGATAAGTTTAGCTTTCATAGGCATTATAGATAAGGTTGATTGGATCATCCGGGGCTGTCGAAGGGGGCGAAGAATGGAAGTCCTCTTTAAATGAGAGATATTTGGCAGTCTGTTTAATTCCTTGTAAATATAAACAAAATATAGATAAGAAAAAAATTGTTTAATTTTACGGAGACTAACCGACAGCGGCCGACACGATTATTATTAACCATCTAATATATTTCAACTTATGTCAAGATTCACAAAAGCAGCGCTTGCGCTCATCCTTTTCCTCTTTGCGGATATCTGCGTATCCTATGCCTGCACGAGCGTCATCATCTCCGGTAAGGTTACCGAAGACGGACGCCCCATCATGTGGAAGAACCGCGATTCCGGCGGCGGCCAGAACATGATGATGTTCATCAAGGGAAAAAAGTACGATTTCGTGGGAATCGTTGCGCCCGGCTCCACCAAACCCAAGTCGATTTGGGGCGGAGTCAACTCCCAGGGCCTTTGCATCATGAATACGATGTCCTACAACGTCAACATCCGCGGCGCTGAAGGCAAGACCAGTTCGGGCAACGGAAACATCCAGTACGACGCCCTTTCAAACTGCAAGGACATGGCGGAATTCGAGAAGTTCCTCGCAGCCCTGCCGCAGCCTACCGGCCTTACCACCAACCTCGGCGTCATCGACGCGAAGGGCAACTGCGCATATTTCGAGTGCCACAACTACGGCTACACCAAGTATGACGTGAACGATCCCAAGGTGGCTCCTGAAGGTTTCATCGCCCGCAGCAACTTCTCAATCTCGACCCATCCCGCATCCGAAGGAAAGGGACAGATCCGCTTCATGGAGGCCGAGCGCCAGGTGCGCAGGGCCCTCGCAGACCGCACCGTCAACGTGGACTTCGTCCTCAACAACCTCGCCCGTTCCTTCTCGAACCCCCTGCTCGGAGTGGATCTCAAGAGCGGCAACTTCAACAAGCCCAAGACCAACGGCTGGTATGCGGATGAGGATTTCATCACCCGCTACTCCTCCCTCAGCGGCATGATTTTCCAGGGTGTGAAGGGCAATGAGAAGCCCGAACTCACCACCATGTGGACCATCGTAGGCTATCCTGCCGCTACGGTCTGCGTTCCCGTATGGGTAAAGGGCGGCGAGAAGGGCCTTCCCAAGATGCTCGCACCCGACGAGACCCGTCACTCACCGATGAGCCGCAACGCCAACAAGCTGCTCAATACGGTCTATACCTTCGACCTCGATACCTCGGTCGCAAACCACAGCAAGTATTTCAACTGGGAGAAACTCTATAACCTCCAGGGCAACGGCATTATGCAGAAAGTGCTCGCAAAGGAGGCCGAGGTGCTGCCCAGGTACAAGGCTCTCCTCGACATCTGGCGCAAGAAGAACAAGGTTGACGCAAAGCAGATCATCGAACTCAACGCAAAGGTTGACGAAGAACTGGCGGCATTCTACAAAGAAGAGTTTGACCTTTAATCGACAGAATAATGGCTAAGAAAATCAATAGGGTAGCGCTGCTGGCGCTGCTTCTTTTCCTCTTCGCAGGCGCTTTCGAGTCGTATGCCTGCACCAGCGTCATAATCTCCGGCAAGCTTACTCCGGACGGACGTCCCCTGATGTGGAAGAACCGCGACACCACCAAGGGCGAGAATATGGCTATGTTCTTCAAGGGAAAGAATTACGACTTCATCGGAATCGTCAATCCCGGGCTGGCCAACCCCAAGAACGTTTACGGAGGCGTCAACACCGCAGGCCTCTGCGTGATGAACACCCTATCGTTCAACGTGGATGTCAAACCCGTCAGGGACAACAATTCCACCGCCAACGGCGAGCTCCAGTACCAGCTGCTCTCCAACTGCAAGAACATGGCCGAGGTGGAGGCCTTCCTCTTCGAACTCTACGGCAGGCTTACCCCTGAGGACCTTCCCATCCCCACCGGTCTCGACGCCAACCTGGGCGTACTGGACGCGGAGGGCAACGGAGCTTATTTCGAGTGCCACAGCTACGGCTACAAGAAGTTTGACGTGAACGATCCCAAGGTGGCTCCCGAAGGGTTCCTCGTGCGCAGCAACTTCTCCGTTTCCACCAGGCCCGCCAAGGAGGGCAAGGGACAGATGCGTTACATGGAGGTCGAGCGCCAGATGCGCAAGGCCATCGCAGAAGGCACCGTAACCGTGGACTTCATCCTGCAGAACCTAGCCCGTTCCTATGCCAACCCCGTGATGGGCATCGACCTCAAGAGCGGCGATTTCAACAAGCCCAAGACTAACGGCTGGGCTGCCCAGGAGGATTTCATCTCGAACAACTACTCTGTAAGCAGCATGGTTTTCGAGGGTATCAAGAGGGGAGAGAAGCCTGAACTGACCACTATGTGGACCATCATCGGCTACCCCGCCTGCGCGGTTTGCGTGCCCCTCTGGACGAAGGGCGGCGAAAAGGGCATCCCCGAGATGCTGGCTCCCGACAAGACCCTCCACTCCCCGATGAGCCGCAACGCCGAGATCCTCAGGAAGAGGGTCTATTCCTTCGACCTCGACAACACGCCGGCCAACCATAACAGGTACTTCAACTGGGAGATGCTCTACAACCTCAAGGGCGACGGCATCATGCAGAAGGTGATGGCCAAGGAGGCCCGCCTGCTCATGCCCTACAAGGCCGCCCAGGAGATCTGGCGCCGTCACAACAACGTGGACGTCCAGCTGATCTACGACCTCAACAAGGAGACCGACCTCAAGCTGAAGGACTTCTACCGCGACGTCTACGGGCTGTAGTGTGCTGGTAGAGGCTTCCACAGCAACGCGTGGTGATTAACTCGCTGGTTTACAGCTAATTATTAAAAGTCATCCCCCTCGCCGGAGGGGGATGACTTTTATCTATTGCTTGATACTCAGCCACTTAACCACCACGGGGCTATTTCACGTGTGCTCCAATGAACAGCAGCGTTCCGGTCGAAGCCTCCTCGATGGCATAGAGGAAGGGCCGGTCGGCGATGAAATAGTACTCTTGCTGATTGTCAGGTCCTGCCCAAGTAAGACCCATTCCCACTGTTGTTGCCGCCGCTGCTTCTGTTCCGTTTTCAGATACTTTTATATATGTTTTCTGCGCCGAATTTGTAACAAACAGAGCGAAATCCGTCATTTTGCTGAAATCTGCCCGAGGGGTAAAGGGAATCTTCATTCCCCGGTCATTTAGAGAACTCTTCAGATCCATCGAACTGCCGTCTTCGAAACAAGGGATTTCAAAGCAGACTTTATGGCTGGTACACGAGGCACTCCATTTGTCCCATTTCTGTCCGTCAAGGGTAGAAATGAACTTATTGATATCCACGCCTTTCCCGGGTAAAACGAACATCATATTGAACGATGGTGAATATGGTATCTTTAGCACGGAAACATTGTCATCAAATAACGAATAATAGTATTTCGGCTCCTGATTGGTAAACGAACTGCATTGTGACGTCTTACCTGACGAGTTGGTAAATGACATTTTTTGGGCAAAATAAACACCTTCACTCCATTGGCTCTTAAAATAAAGAGCGTTTTCAATCATCATCACGGTGCCTTTCAAACTCTGTTCGTTGACTATAGATGGAATCAAACCATGTGTTTTATCTGATGTCCATTCATTTATTATAACAGCGGACTCTTTTGTTTTGGAGAAATCCACTTCGTTGATTTCTGCATTGTAATTGTTATGTACCTCATCTACATAGTCGGGCTTTATATTTCCTCCAGCCCATACCGCATTAGCAAAAGATAACTCTACTTTCTTATCGGAGGCTATCATTCCTTCCGTTAGTTTCTTGTAATAGGAAGCCATATCGGCATACTCGAATCCACTAAACCCAAGAGCGTCAACAATTTCTTTCCTGGTCTTGCCTTCAGCTCCTGCGGAAAGCATCGCATAAGCGAGAGATGCGCTGAATGGAGAAAAAAGAAAATTCTCATCCTTTCCGTTTTCTTTTGCAAGATGCTTAAACATATCGATTCCGAAATCCAAATCCTTTGCAGCTATCTTCTTCTCCGCGCGAGTCAACTCTATGCAGGCATTAGGATTGATGAGTCGGTTTTCACTTGGCATCCAGTCGTTGTTAGAATTGTTACAAGATGTGATAACAAGCAGCAAGCATAATCCTATCGTACAATAATGTGATCTCATATTTCTATTATTCTGTTAATTATTTCTTGTTTATGGTAGATTGTTTTCATTATTTTAACAACTTTAAAAATACTATTGCGAACCGTTTTATAGCCCTATCCTGAGACCGGCCTGGAGCGAGAACATCAAGGGATGTGCGCCATAGTAGGTGATATTGCCGGTGCCGTTGTCGAAATGATAGGAGCCGCCTCCCTCTGCAAAGAGATACAAGGGCCCGGCTATTCCGACTTGTGCGCCGACAGATGCCTCCGCAGACCAGAATAAAGGCTCTATTTCAAGTCTTTCCCTATTTTTATTCGTCTCATTGACAATACTGCCGGATATGCATTTTTCGACTTCTCCTCCAACTTTTGCATAGAGAGAAGAGTGTTTGAATGTCAGGAATACAAATCTGAGTCCGACCGGGATACCGATGAAATGCAAATGCTGACGGAAAGGATATGACGAGTCAACAATAAAGGAGGTATGATGATAAGAATAGGAGATGCCTCCTTCTGCAGATAATCTGTCTGCGATATCAGCGGAAACCATAAGCCTCAGATCGACAGGCATACGGTGGCGATACTCCATAGTATTATCTTGATTATTATCTGGCTCGTATATAGAGATCAAAGAACCTAGACCTATAGTAGCAGGATTCAGCACGCCTGAGTTCTTATTGAATAAAACAATTCCGTCAGCTTTATTACCGATACCAGGTGTCGATCCAGATACAGATATATGTATTTTTCTGCGATTCGGCTGTTCTTTTTCGGGGTCAAAGAACTGTGCCAAATATTCGCTATCGAATGTTCTGCCGTTATCCGGATTTGCCTTTTCAGGATGGCCAGTATCTGTTTCTACAGCTACAGTTGACTCTTGAGTTGGTCGTTCTTGATACGTTATTGCAGATTGCTCTATTGACTGATTAATAGCAACTTGTTTATCGGCGACCGCCTTTGTCAACGGTATTGTGCCCACAGTTTCAGTTGAGCTTTCGGCATCTTCCGAAACGGGCTCCGTGTAGGATGAAGCCTGAACCGTGTCACCAGGCAGTTCCGGAATCAGACTCTCTTTCGGCGAAACAGTCAGGATGACCGCCAAAAAAGCGGCGGAAGCAGCTGCCGCTGCTGTAATGAAGCCAAATAATCGACGTTGTGCGCGCTTCTTGCCGACATTCTCCCATATGGCATCGAACATCTCCTTCGGAACCTCGCTTCGGATGTCCTTCGCCTTTTCTTTAACCGATTCCAAGAATTTGTCTGACATCATTTTCCATTTTTTAAATAGTTTCCAATCATCCCTTTCAACAGCGTCCGCGCCCTGTAAAGCCGGGCGGCTGTAGCCTCTTTCGATATGTTGAGCGTTTCCGCTATCTCACTGTGGTCAAGTTCTTCGAACAGATACATATTCAGGACTGTCCTGCATCCGGGCGGCAGATTCATTATGAACCCCATCATCACCTCCTCCGGAATGTGCCCGGTCTCTGGATCATCACTTTCGACCATTACCGGATCTTCAATCAGATTATCATACAACGGCTCATTCAAATACTCCGTCCGCCGCTTTTTCTTCATGTATGCCAGAGAACGGTTCATCATCACCCTTGACATCCAGGCTCTTAAGGAACCCTCCCCACGATACTCGAACCGGCTGAATCCTTCAATAATCTTTTCAAATCCCTCCTGGAGAACTTCCCTGGAATCCTCTTCCTGCACTGTATAGCGCCGGCACACTCCCATCAAAACCGGCGAGTACTCCCTAAACAGAGCCGCAAAAGCCGCCCTGTCGCCCTGTCTGCACAGTGAAACCAGTTCCTCTTCTTTCATCCTCTGTCCAATATATAATTGCCGATTTTTACAAAAATGACGAAAAACTTTAAACAAATGCGTAACAACGTCGACGTCCAGCTGATCTACGACCTCAACAAGGAGACCGACCTCAAGCTGAAGGACTTCTACCGCGACGTCTATGGGCTGTAGTGCGCTGGTAGAGGCTTCCACAGCAACGCGTGGTGATTAACTCGCTGGTTTACAGCTAATTATTAAAAGTCATCCCCCTCCGGCGAGGGGGATGACTTTTATCTATCACCTGATACTCAGCCACTTAATCACCACGCTACAGGAAGAGAGTCATATGATTTGAAGCCGACGAGATTATTGCTTCACTTTCTTGTAGTAGCTGGTAACGTTGGCGCCTCCATAAGAATAAGCTTGAAGAATATCAAACAGACACATCTTTTTCTTTGTAAGGAACCTGATTATATACCTGCCTTTCATTTCATGGCCCGGCTCGTCTCGAGGTAATGTCCTCACAAGTGACAAAGTGTTTTCTTCTTCAATCGTCCAAAGCCATTCCACCCTGGAAGAACCCGATACATTTGTGGCTGTTCCATCTGCATTTATCTGAAAATAAATATCTTCAATTTGTTTGGAACTATACTCATACGTAGTATCAACACTACGCGGATGACCCTCGTTATCAATCAGCATACCTTTAACGTGCTCTTTATACTTTACCCACTTTCCAGGCAGACAGTCCAAATCCACTCCGGTGGGTTCTCTTTCTATATCACCGCAAGAGAATAAACAGAACGGAAGCATCATCAATAATAAAATGACAAACTTTTTCATGATGTGAATTCGATTATGTTTTAACGATTTATTCCTCTAATCGAAGGCTATCCAGCCGGCCTTTCATTATTATAATTGCAATAATAGCAAAATATTGCATCGTCCCGGGGAACAATATCATCTTCCAGGCCTGACGTCGGGCGGAGTGGTTGTTTCGTTTCAAACCTATGCCACTCTCGGCCTTCCATTATAATAACTGCCAAGATAGCGAATGATGACGTTTTTAATCCAAGTAATTAATCAACATAGATTAGCGGCTCTCCTAAAGCATGTGATAACTTTGCCAACGATGATAATGTGAAATTGGGAAAACCTCTGGTCCACCTGGTAATTTGTGTCTCATTACAGCCAATTATTTTTGCAAGTTCCCGCTGCGTCATCCCTTTTTTCTTGAGCGCCGCATCAATCTTGTCAATAATGGCACAAGACCAGTCCATTTCCTGTTTTAGTGCCGGCGAAACCTTTTCCAATTCGGAATGAAGTACATTATTATGTTTCATATGTGGTATTGAATATCTTCTGCATTACGAAGTTCTTTCTCCTCTATTCTGACAATTCCTTTTTCTAAATCTTTTCTAAGTAATCTGTCAAATTTCTGCAAGTCTAAAGCGTATCCCAAAAGTGCAGGATCATCCTCATAGGCCGATGCTCTCTTCACGTCACCATTACCAAGGATAAGAATCTCATCTGAGATACGAAGACAAAACAGCCTTCCGGTCGGAAATAACGTTCCAACGCTCCTTTGTCCAGAATAATTGAAATAGCGTACAGGATTCTCTGATAGTCTTTATTAAACGAGGCCTCCTCTCTAAACTTTAACATAAACCTTTCAAATTCAGTCATATTGTCCATAGCAAAACTAATAGAATACAGACTGACTTTCTCGGATTGTTCTACCAACTCCAGCGTCGTTCTTTTCTTCATGATGCGAATATATAAAATTTACATTAATGTTAAGTCTTTTTAGGTAGATACTTGTTATCTGCCTCCGTCAAATATAACAGATAGTGGCGTTGAACTGATTACAAAAAATGAGTATTCGTCATTTTTGTAAATGTCGGCAAGATGATGCGGGAATTACGGTTCCGGCCCGACGTGAGGCGGAGTGGCTTGTGTGCCCTGAGGGCTATTGCAGAGGGCCGTAGCGAGGCCCGCTATGCGAGCAAAAGCGAAGTGGGGAGCGAGCTTGTCGAGCGGGGGACCCCACGGAGCTGCGAAGCAGAGCGGAACCGAGTAGGCACGGGAGCACCCTAGCCCGAAGGGTACACAACCCGAAGCCGAATCAGGAGAGGCCGGGAAAAACTATTCGATTTTCAGGACTTCGTCGGCGCAGGAGGTGACGGCTTCGCGGTGGCTGATGAAGATGATCGTCTTGGCTCCCTTGTACTTGGAGGAGAGATTCTGAAGGAGGAGCTGCTCCGTGACGGCATCCACGGCCGAAGTAGCCTCGTCGAGAATCAGCACGCCGCCCTTCTGGAGCAGGCCGCGGGCAATGGCGATACGCTGCGCCTGACCCTCGCTCAGCCCGGCCCCCTTCTCGCTGCAGACCGTATCGAGACCGGCCGGCAGGTCGAAAACAAACTCGGCCGCCGCGCACCTCAAAGCCTCGCGCATCTCCTCCTCTGTGGCGGAAGCGTCGGCCAGCAGCAGATTCTCGCGGATGGTGCCGCTCATAAGGCTGTTGCCCTGAGGCACATACATAAAATTGCAGCGCGTGCCTGCGCAGACCGGAGTACCGTTGAGAAGGATTTCGCCCTTCTGTGGCTGCAGCAGGGCCAGGATCAGCTTGGTGAGGGTACTCTTGCCGGCACCCGTGATGCCTGCGATAGCGGTCATCCGTCCGGCCTTGAATGTATATGAAAACTCCTTGAACACAGGAGGTTCGGAAGGCTCATAAGCGAAAGTCACGTTGCGTAGCTCGATCTCAGGCGCCCCTTCGATCTTCACCGGCTCGACCCTCTCCTCAAGCGGCAGCTCTTCAAGCTCCATAAGGCGCTCCACAGAGGTCAGCGCATGGATGAAGGAGGGAATGTGACGGGCAATCTCCGCAATAGGGCGCTGGATCTGACCCACCAGCTGGAGGAAGGCAGTCATCATACCGTATGTGACCACCCCGTCGCGGATGCCGAAGACTCCCCAGAGGAAGGCGGAACCATATCCCGCCATGAAGCCGAGGCTCATGAACGAACGGGCTACCGCATTGTAATTCAGGCGCTTGACAGTATTGTCGAGAACATCCTCCTGAAGCCATCCGAGGCGCGTCATGACCCTCTCGGCGCCCGTCAGCGTAAGCACGATGATGCGGTTCTGCAGATTCTCCTGCATGTAACCCTGTATCTCGCTGTCGCGCGCCCGGATAAGGGCGGTAAGGCGGCGGAATGTCTTGAAGAACATCCTGCTGCCCACCACCGCCACGATCATAAGCGCCAGCAGCAGCCAGGTGAGTTTGGGCGCCATGGTGGTAAGGAAAACGGAGGCGGCAATCAGCTGGCAGAGCGTCACCACCACGTCGGGCAGACGGCTGCAGAGCAGGTCGGTCACCACCCGGATATCCTCCTCCAGACGGTTCACCGTATCGCCGCTGTGAAAGGTCTCGCGGCCGTTCCAACGGCTCCGGATCACGTGGCCGAAGGTATCGAACCGCAGCTTGTTCTGCGCCTTTACGGTGACGAGCGACTCCCAGTAGGAGGCGCCGACGTTAGAGAGCAGCTGCACCAGCATGATGCCGACCAGAATCCATGCATAGGTGCGGATGTCGGCATCGAGGTTGCCGGTGGCGATATCCACCAGCGCCTTGCAAATCCAGACGAAGGCGAGCGAAGCCGCAATGCGCACGAGCCCTATCAGGATGCGTACGAGCACCTGCCACCGGATCGGACGGAACATCTTCCGCAGACCGCGCATACAGCTTCGGAAATCCTTCATTTTCAGTTGGTTATTCTTCAATCAAACCAGCCTCGAACCACTTCTTGACGAGGTTGTCCACATCGGCTGCGGCAACTGCCTCCTCGACCTCATACTTGTCGAGCAGCAGCTTCACGAGATCCTCCGAGGTGAACTCCTTGCCGAAAACCTCCTGCCACAAATATGCGGCGGTGGCGTTGAGGGAGATCATCTTGTTGAAATTGACCTGCGCAAGCCCTTCGCCGACAATGATGAACTCATTGCCGAGGGAGCGCATCCTGAAACCTTCTTTTATTCTCATAGCTATCTGTATATTCTTCTGTAAACACCTAATATCCAGCGTCGTACCGGCTTAAGGAACCTCCAGAACCGGCCCTTCCCAGGTACAAATTCCCTGCCTGAATCCTTGATAATGCGGACCACCGTGCCGGAAACATCCTCCTTCCGGCAATTCTCCGTCCCCTTCAGGTTACCGTCGCCCATCAGGGTCAGACGGTCCCCGTCGACGGATATGATGCGGTGCAGCACGTAGCGTCCCTCGCCCAGATGGGCGAGGACTATGTCGCCGACCTCCACGTCATCTCTCTTGCGGAGAGCCACGCTGTCCTTCTCGCTGCGCAGGAAAGGCATCATGCTGCCACCCTTGGTAAGCAGCACAACTTCCTGACCCTCAGCCAGAAGCGTGGTTACCTCCCCGAGGAGGATATCGTTGGGTATGGTCCGTTTTTCCATTATCTTGATATAGTCTTGCAGCTCAGCAGCGCCGCCGCCTCGTCGGGCAGGCAGTCGAGGGTGAAACAGGGGATTGAAAGCACCACCTTCTCGATGGTGGAGTGCATTCCGTCGGCAATTCCGGAAAGCGCCCTGAAGCCGGAGCAGGAGGGATAGACGGCAGCATAAGCCTCCACGAGAGAGTTGCGCGAAATGCGGTTCTCGGGGTACTGGTTGAGCCTCACGATGGCGCCCACCGGGACGCTGTCGTTCTTGTAGCAAGGCGTTTTGCCGCTCCAGGGGGAGCCGTACACGCGCGCTACTCCATCCTCGCCGACACGCAGGACCGGGTTGTCGTCGTTGAGCAGTTCGCTGCCCTCTATATACTTGAGCCACAGGTTACTGTGTGTGCTTTTGCCGGTGCCGCTCTTACCCAGGAACATATATCCGTAGCCTTCGCGTTTAATGACCGAAGAGTGCATCTCGAGAGTACCCATCGGAGCCGTCGTGAAGGCGTAGAGAATCATCATCGCATTGTTGATGGCGAACTCGCCGACCCTGCCGTGGGCTACGGCCACGCGGCCGCTCCTGAAGTCGGGCGATGCCACGAGGCGTGCGCAGATATCCATCTTCTGTACAGGCGCCATTTCGATGATCCACTCCTTTCCTTCTGGATCCGCCTCGTCCGGGGCGCGGTGGAAAATCTCGATACGGGGCTGGTCGGGATCTTCGGCCTTCTCCACATACACGGGCACCTTCTTCATCTTCTCCATCTGATAGACGAACTCGAGAGAGAATACGGGTTCCCGGTCGGATTCCGCCACCTCGAAGGGGGCGTAGTTGCCGAGGCCCGCCCAAAGGGGGCAGTCGTCCTGCATCGTGAAGTCGAACCGGTGTCCTGCGACTATATAGTGTTTGGTCATTTGCGATTAAGGGATAATGGGCGCTCCGCAGAGAACCATCAGTTTGTAAATAAGCCCGGATACCACTATCGTAGCAGGGATCGTGAGCACCCAGGCAGATATTATACTCTTGGCTGTCAGCCACTTGACGCTCTTCACTCCCTTGGTGAGGCCGGTACCGATAATTGCGCCTGTCACAGTATGTGTAGTAGAAACAGGGATACCGAGAATGGCGGTGATTATCAGCGTCGCCGAGCCGGATATCTCTGAGCAGAAGCCGGTAATGGGAGTCACCCTGGTGAGGCCGCTGCCGAGGGTCTTGATGACCTTCCATCCTCCGATGATGGTTCCCATCGAAATCAGCAGATAGGAGGTAATCATCAGCCAGTAAGGCACGAACTGACCGGGCTGCACGTTGTAAAGCACCTGCAGGACGGCGTTGTCAGGCTGAGCCGCCAGGGCAGCGGAGAGCAGCACAGCCACGATACCCATGGTCTTCTGGCCGTCGTTGAGGCCGAAACTGAAGGAGAAGAGGGCCGAAGAGAAGAGCTGCATCTTGCGAAGCACGCGGTCTGTCACCTTCGGGCGGGAATTGCGCAGCAGGAAGAGGGAAAGGCAGTGCAGCACAAATCCCAGCACCATTCCGATAAGCGGCGACAGCACTATGAAGAGCAGAATCTGATAGATACCGGATGTGACCAGGTAATCCGCCCCGTAAACGAACCAGACCGGGCCGATAAGGCCGCCGATAAGGGCATGGGAGGCGGAAATGGGCAGTCCGAAATGGGTGCAGACCCAGGTCCACAGCACGGCTCCCAGAAGCGCAGAAAGGATCACGAAGTGGTCTATCTTGCACTCCTGCACGATGCCGCGTCCCATCGTCTCGGCCACATAGGGCGGAATCACGAAAAAGACCAGGCAGGAGAGGAAAATCCATATTCCGGCCCACCATACAGCCTTTTTCGGAGAGAGCGCCTTGGTGGCGACCACCGTGGCTATGGCGTTGGCCGCATCGTTCATTCCGTTCATATAACTGAACGCAAGGGCGATGAGGGCGGCTATTATGACAACAATTACCATCGTCAGCTCATTTTGACCAGGATGCTCCTGACAAGGTCGGAAACCACTTTGGCCGAGTCGCAGGTATCCTCGAGGGCCTGGACTATGTTCTTCTTCTTGATGAGTTCCACGGTATCCTTCTCCTCCTTGAAGAGGTGACTCATGAATGAGGCGTAGATATCGTCGGTATTGTGCTCTATCTCCCTCACCTGGTTGCAAATATCATCTATCGCTTCGGAGTTCTTGCGGATGTTGTCGAACTTCGAGGTCATTTCGATGAACTTGTCGGCGGCATCCACGAGCAGCTGGGAAATCTCCGTCAGCTTGGGCTCCACCCCCTTGGGCTGGTAGATGGCAATCTTCTTGGCCGAGTCGCGGATATTGTCCATCACGGTGTCGAGCGCCAGCGCCAGGTCGTGGACGTCGTCCCTGTCGAACGGGGTGACATAGGAGTCAAGCAGCTCGTTCATTATCTTGGTCGTCACCTCGTCCTCCTCGTTCTCATACTCCTGAATGCGTCTGGAGAGGCTGTCGCGATGGTCGAAATCTTCTTCGAGAGTGAGCTTCACAAGGTGTTCCGCTCCCTTTTTGATATTCTCCGCCGACTGCACGAAGAGCGGGAAGAACTTCTTTTCCTTCACTACGAAAATCTGCAGGATGTCGTCAAGTTTCATATTTCGTTTCTTTGGTAATCTGCAAAAATACTAATTACATTGGAATAATTGTTAACTTTGTCAATATGTTATACAGAAGCAAAGCACCTTTCAGGCTGGGCATCGCGGGAGGAGGAACGGATGTCTCGCCATATTCCGACCTCTACGGAGGCGCGGTACTCAATGTCACAATAGACCGTTTCGCTCACGCCACCATAAGGCCCACCGACGATGGAAAGATTACCTTCATCCACATCAACGACAAGATCGTGCGCACCTTCGACTCCGCGCCCGAGATAACCCCGGCCGAGGGGCTCGAGCTGCAGTGCGGCATCTACAATTCGATAGCGCGCAAATACTGCGACGGCAAACCGCTCTCCTTCGAGCTCACGACGCAGATGGACGTCCCTTCCGGCAGCGGCCTGGGCACCTCCTCGACCCTCGTGGTAGCCATAATCGGCGCCTTCACCGAGTGGCTCGGCCTGCCCCTCGGAAAATACGACACGGCGCAGTACGCCTACGAAATCGAGCGTATCGACCTTGGTATGGCGGGCGGAAAGCAGGACCAGTACGCAGCCACCTTCGGAGGAGTGAACTTTATCGAATTCCTTGAGGGTAACAGGGTAATAGTCAACCCGTTGAGCATAAAAGACAGCACTCTCTACGAGTGGGCGATGAACACCGTTCTGATTTTCACCAACCAGAGGCGCAAGTCTGCCAACATCATCGAGCAGCAGGTCTCCAACGTGAAGCAGAAGAAGAGCGGTTCGGTGGAGGCGATGCATCAGGTGAAGGCAGAGGCCTTCAGGGTGAAGAAGGCGCTTCTGCAGGACGATCTCGCCACCCTCGGCGACGCCCTGAATACCAGCTGGATAAACAAGAAAAAGATGGCCGAAGGCATCTCCAACGAGTTCATCGATACTGTTTACGAAACGGCGATGGCGGCAGGAGCCACAGGCGGCAAGATTTCCGGCGCGGGTGGAGGCGGATTCATGTTCTTCTACTGCCCCGGCAACACCCGCTACGCCGTGGAAGAGGCCCTCGGCAAGCTTGAAATAGGCGAGATATACGATTTTGAATTCAGCAAGGAAGGATTGACCACATGGACGGTAAAATGACAATAGACGCGCGCCTCGACGCGCATATCAAGATGATGGAACTCTTCGCAGGCGACGAGGGGCTGAAAAGTGCCGTAAAGGCGGCTGCGGATGCCATCGAGGCCTGCTTCCGCGCAGGAGGAAAGGTCTTTTTCTGCGGTAACGGAGGCAGCGCGGCGGATGCCCAGCACCTGGCTGCGGAGTTCTCCGGCAAATTCTATATCGACCGCGAAGTGCTTCCCGCAGAGGCGCTTCACTGCAACACCTCCTACCTCACCGCGGTGTCTAACGACTACTCATACGACATCATCTACTCCCGACTGATTTCCGGCGTGGGCCGCAAGGGGGACATCCTGGTGGGAATCTCCACCTCCGGCAACTCGGGCAACATTCTGAAGGCCTTCGAGGTCTGCCGCCAGAAGGAGATAAAGACCATCGGGCTCACCGGAGCCACCGGCGGAAAGATGAAGGAGTGGAGCGACATACTCATCAACGTACCCTCCACCGACACTCCGCGCATCCAGGAGGCCCACATCACTGCCGGCCACATAATCTGCGAACTTGTGGAGGCGGCCATTTTCGGCGGCAAATAAGATGGAGTGCGTCATTCTGGCCGGAGGAATGGGTACCCGCCTGCGCAGCGTCGTGAGCGGGTTGCCCAAATGTATGGCGCCGGTTGCCGGAAAGCCCTTCCTGCACTATCTGCTGGAGCAGCTCGAGGCCTCCGGATTCGACCACATAATTCTCTCGCTGGGATATAAGCACGAAGCCATTGAAGAGTGGATTGCGGGCCGCAAAGGCCGTGCACGCATCTCCACTGTGGTGGAAGAGGAACCCCTCGGCACGGGCGGCGGAGTCCGTTTCGCCCTCTCGAAGGCGGAAGAAGAGGATGTATTCGTCCTCAACGGTGACACTTGGCTCGATGTCCGCTATCGCAAGATGCTGGACCTGCACAAGGCTTCCGGAGCGGTTGCAACCCTCGCCCTCAAGCCGATGGAGAACTTCGACCGCTACGGCGAGGTGGTCCTCGGCCCGGAAGGAAGGATTGCCGCATTCCGGGAAAAGCGCCCCTGTGAAGAGGGGCTTATCAACGGCGGCGTCTATGTCATCCGCCGCAACGCCCTCGAGGTGCTGCCGGAGAAGTTCTCAATAGAGAAGGACTTCTTCGAAAAGGAGGTTTCACGTGGAACGCTGGCCGGGTTCGTCACCGACGGCTATTTCATCGACATAGGCATCCCGGAGGACTATGCCCGGGCTCAGGAGGAGTTCGCAAAAGCCGTTTATAAACGTTTCGACACGCTTTTCCTCGACCGCGACGGGGTCATAAACGTCCAGATCGTGGGCGACTATGTGCGCCGTCCGGAGCAGATGGAGTTCATTCCGGGAGCCCTCGAGGCCCTGGCGATGCTGCGACCCTTCTTCAGGCGTATGATGGTGATAACCAACCAGCGCGGAGTGGGCAAGGGACTTATGACCGAAAAGGACCTGAAGACGGTCCACGACTATATGTGCGGCGAGATTGAACGCGCAGGAGGCCATCTGGATGCCGTTTATTACTGCACCGAACCTAATGACTCATGCCCCCGACGCAAGCCCAATCCTGGGATGATGGAGGATGTGAAGGCCGACTTCCCCGACATCGACCTTTCACGCTGCCTAATGGTGGGCGACAAGCCCTCCGACATGCTCTTCGCCGAGCGTGCCGGCATCTGGGGCGCAATGGTTGACGGAGAATTCACCCTTCGCCGCCTTGCCGACAAACTGATCGACTGATTATGAGAATAGCATACCTTTCCACCTTCTATCCCTTCAGGGGCGGCATCGCACAGTTCAACGCCGATCTCTACGAGGCCCTTGCTGCCGCCGGGCATGAGGTCAAGGCCTTCACCTTCACGGTGCAGTATCCATCGTTCCTCTTCCCCGGAAAGACCCAGTACGTGACCGAGCAGGACAAGGCGAAAGTCATTGATAGCGAGGCGGTTCTAAACACCGCAAACCCGTTCTCATACTGCTCCGCGGCCCGCAAGATCGCGGCCTGGAAACCGGATATACTCATAATGAAGTACTGGATGAGTTATCTTGCTCCCTCGCTCGGAACGGTGGCCCGCATACTCCGAAGGAAGGGTGTGAAGGTGGTGACGGTCCTCGACAATGTCATCCCCCACGAGACCAAGTTCTTCGACAAACCCTTCTCAAAGTGGTTCCTGAAGCAGAACAGCGGCTGCGTGGCGATGAGCGACGCGGTGCTCTCGGATATGCTCTCCCTCACCCCCGACAAGCCCCATATCCTTGTCAACCATCCCCTTTACGACCACTTCGGAGCCGGGATGGAACGCGGCGAGGCGGCCTCCAGGCTCGGCATCGACCCTGCGAAACGCACGCTGCTCTTCTTCGGCCTGATCCGCGACTACAAGGGGCTCGACCTGCTGATAGATGCAATGGCGCTGCTGGGCGATGAGTATCAATTGGTTATAGCCGGTGAGAGCTACGGCAGCTTCGAGAAATACGAGGCGCAGATTGCCGCTTCGCCAGCCCGCGACAGGATAAAGACCTTCAACCGCTACATCGGGGATGAAGAGGTTCCCGCCTTCTTCTCCTCTGCGGACCTTTGCGTGCTTCCCTACAAGAGTGCCACCCAGAGCGGCATCACCGCCATCTCCACCCATTTCGACCTGCCGGTCGTCGCCACTCCCGTAGGAGGGCTGCCGCAGAGCGTAGGCGGGGCGGGCATCGGCAGGATGACCGAAGATGTTTCCGCAGAAGCCATCGCACGCGCTATAGCAGGATTCACGGCAGAAGACGACGCCCGCTGCCGCGAAAGCATCGCCGCCTTCAAGGCCGAAAACACATGGGAAGAATTCGCCGCCAGGCTTCTCAGCTTCGCAGCGACTCTATGAGTTTGAAGAAGCCGGGGAAGACCTTCTCAGCGCACTCAATGCCATCGATCCTGAGGGGTTTGCGGCAGATTATCGAGACTGTCTGAAGGGCTACGGCAAGCCACGGGTCACCGTGCGACGAGCAGCGGCCTCCACGGAGTTCAAGTTTTTCATCTCCCTGGATATAGATGTCGTTGCCTTCAATCCAAACGTCGGCGCCGATCCTCCGGAACTCCTTGATAATCAGCTCTGCACGAAGAGCATCATCCTTCCTTAAGTCGTAAAGGCCCTGCAGGCAGCTCTCTCCTCCGGCCCTCAGCGCGAGTATCATCAGCGGCGCCAGAAGGTCGGGCATATCGGCCAGCACGAAGGAGAATGGGCAGATTATCGAGCGATGGACTGTTATGTCTCCGTTGTCTTCCCGGAAGATGTCGATGCCGCCGTCGTCCATCATATCCATCATCAGCGATTCGGCCTGCTCGGAGTCGGATTTCAGCCCCTTGAAGGTCACCTTGCCGGCTATCGCAGCCGCGGCCATAAGGTATGCAGCACAGCCCCAGTCCCCCTCCAGCACCATTCCGCCCACCGGTTTGAGCCGCTGTGCGCCGCGCACGTGGAAGGTCCGGCTGAATTCGTCGTATTCGAATAAGGACATATTGTCTTCCATCCCGAACCAGGAGCCGATGGTGGCGGCAAGGTCGAGGTTGAGCTGGCTCCCCTCGTTGTGGACATAGACCTCGCTCGGGGAGGCGCACTGCGAAAGGGCGAGCACCAGGCCGGAGATCATATCCGGACCGCAGGTGCCGTCAAGATTGAGGTCGGCGCCGTCCATAGCTCCGGAAACCGAGACGGGAAGGAAACGGCCGGAGGTGTATTCCACCTTAAGCCCGGTTTTGGAGAGGGCTTCGCTGTATTCGTTCACCTCCATTGCCAGCAGCGTTCCCTCGCCGGTCACTGTAACGCTGCGCCTCGAGAGACCCGCAAGCGGTATGCAGTACCGGGCCAGAAGAGCTGATTCCCCTACCGAAATGATGTTGTCCTTCGCCACCAGACCGCGCGCCTGGATATCCTGGTGGCCGGTTACGGTGATTTTGCCCTCCTCTTCGAGAATGTCGGCGCCAAGCTGTCGCGCAACCGAAATGGCGTCGCGTACCGCGGCGCAGTCAGATACTCCGAAGATGGCGGTAGGCCCTTCGCAGAGAGCTGCCATCAGGATCGAGCGCTGCGCCATCGAACTTGAGCCGGGCATCGTTGCCTCGCCACGCAGCACTATATGACCTGGCTTGGAGAGGTCGCTGTAGCAGAGTTCACCGGTGAAGGTCTCCCCTCCGTGGCGGGGCGAAAGATAGAAAAAAGGAGCCCCCTTTTCCTGCGCCCTCAGAAGGGTCCTGGTGGCGTTATCTCCCGCCGCGAAGGCCATCAAGGTGGATGGCTTGTATTTGTCGTAGAGCGAAATGAGCCTGTCGCAATCCTCCTGGCTGCGTTCCGCCGTTACTATCTTGACCACGTCGGCGCCATAGGTGAATGCGGTATTTGCAATTCCCTCGAGAACTTCGGTGGAAGGGGTTTCGTGGCTGTTGTAGTAGGAGAACATCACGAGACACTCCTTGTTGAAGGCGAGGGTAGTGAGCCATTCGCGGATGTCGCGGGGCATGTCGAGACGCAGTTCCACGCAGTCGGCGCCGGCCAGGATGGCGGCTGATAGCTGCCGGACGGCCGCGTCGCGGTCCCATTCGCCCTCCATCTTGCCTGTGGCTATCATTATGGATTCACGGGGCGTGGAGAAGGTCTCCTTAATCTCCTCCTCGGTGAAGCCGCATGTGTCGAGATGTATCTCAATGGCGGAGTCGGGCCTCGTCTCGGCCAGGTACTGGCAGTAGAACGGGGTCACCGACTTCAAGCTGTAACAGATACATCCCATAGATTATCGCTCCGGTTGAAACAGGGCACAAAGATAATATAAAATCGGCTCCACTGCCTTGCGGCAATGGAACCGATTTCCAAAGAATCAATCTTCGATGCTAGTAATAGACTTCCGTCACGTCATAATACATGCGCCACCATCCGTCGTCGGTATCGGAGAACTTCAGGATGCCCTTCGACGCCGTCTCCATCCAGACATACCAGGTAATGGAGGTGCCTCCGTTCGGCGTCATGTCCATCGTGTACATTCCGGTGCCGATGTTGGCGTCCACCTTGTTGTACTTCGGGTTCGGGTCGATCCAGAAGGTGACCGGCTCCCCGTCGTATATGATGGAACTCGGAATCTTGATGTACTGCTCGTTGTCGTACGGGCATTCGGTGGTTTCGTTGAGCAGATAGACCACTCCGTCGGAAGCCAGCGTAAAGTCGAGGTCGATGTCGGAATTGATGGCATTCTTGATGCGGTAGCGGGTCGGGTCGTATTTGTTGACCAGCAGTGTGGAATGCTTCACCTTCTCGGAGGTGACGCTCGCATTCATCTTGCCCTGGTAGAACTCCACCTTGCCCAGACGCATATAATCGGCGTCAGGGTTCGGCCTGGGGCTCATGTTCACCACGTCGTAGTACATGCGCCACCATCCGTCGTCGGTGTCGGAGAACTTCAGGATGCCCTTCGAAGCCGTCTCCATCCATACGTACCAGGTAATGGAAGTACCGCCGTTCGAAGTCATGTCCATGGTATATTCGCCGGTACCGATATTGGCGTCCACCTTGTTGTACTTAGGGTTCGGATCAAGCCAGAAGGTGACCAGTTCGCCATTGTACTCTATCGTACTGGGAATCTTGATGTACTGCTCGTTGTCGTACGGGCATTCCGTGGTCTCGTTGAGCAGATAGACTATTCCGTCGGATGCAAGCGTGAAGTCGAGGTCGATGCCTGAATTCATCGCGTTGCGGATACGGTATTTGGTCTTGTCATACTTGGAGACCTGAAGTGTAGAGTATTTCTCGTCATACAGGTTGACGGAACTGTTCATCTTGCCCTGGTAGAACTCCACGGTCGCGTAGTCCACGAATTCGGAATCATCGCCTCCGGGCATGGACATGGTTCCGGTGAAGACGTTCCATCCGGCCGGCGAGACCATCTTCTCGTCGAAGGAAACAGTGAAACCGTAGGAAGAGCCGGGCTCCGCCTGATCGACGTCGTATCCGACCCGTACGGTCGCCGTCGACTCACCTGCCGCAAAATGGACCTGTGAAGGAGTGGCAAGGGCAAACAGATCGTCACCCGACAGGGTCAGATCGACCGTAAGGTCGCTGGTAATTACGCCGCGTATGAGCTGGAACTCGATGACGGGCTCGTCGGTAAAGAGCCAGGCGCCGCTGTTTGCGCTGAATGTCAGGCACTCGTTGGTCGGCTCATAGAGGTAGCTGGTCTGTTCGCAGGAAACAAACGCAAATAACGCTACCGTCAAAACGGATATTGTTGAAAGCAACTTTTTCATGTCAGTCTGTTTTCACTGTTAATAACCGGTATTCTGTTGATTGCGGATCTGCGGGTTGGCGTCGATCTCAGCCTGCGGAATCGGCCATACGAAGAAGGGATCGGACGCTTCGCGGGACATCAGTTCGGTATAGGTGCTGCCTGCATCGATGACCAGGTTCTTGTCCTGTGCCTCGCTGCGCGAGAAGCCCTGGTTCCAGCGCTTGAGATCCTTGAAACGGAATCCTTCGCCATAGAGTTCCTTCGCGCGCTCCATCTTGATCTGGGCCATCAGCTCGTCTCCGGAATAGTTCTTTTCGGACCATCCGGGGATGCGGCTGGCGCGGAGAAGGTTCAGATACTTGTTTGCCTGATCCGGACGGCTGGACATAGCATAACCCTCGGCGGCAATCAGATACTGCTCTGCAATCCTGAAGGGCTTGACCTTATGCATATAGGTCGAGGCTCCCGTCGAAGACATCAGTTCCGGGTTGCCGGGGAATTTCGAGCAGAGATAGACAGTACCGGAGAAATTGCCCAGGTTGACCGGAGTCTTCAGGAACCAGGTCTTGAAGCGGAGGTCGTTCTTGTCGTATGCATCCACGATCCATTTTTCCGGAATGTAATTCGGAGCATAGATGCCGCCGGTGAACTGGAGATAGCCGTAATCGTCGGTATTGGCGTTGGAGAGGATGCTCGACCAGAACTGGACTATGCACTCCTTGCCGCTGTCGTTGGTCCAAAGCGAGGTGAACTCCTCCTGGGAAGCGAGCAGCGGATAAGTTCCGGCGTCAACAAGCTGCGCAGCAAGGCCTGCCGCCTTCGAATACTCTCCCTTGGTGAGGGCTACGCGGGCCTCCAAAGCCTTGACAGCATCGGCGGTGAGGTAGATCGAACCTTCGGAACCCGACACCGAAGAGAGGAGCTGTTCCGCCTTGGTGAGGTTGCGCTCGATATAATCATACGTTTCCGTCAGAGAGCTGCGGCCGACATAGGTCGACTGATCGCTTGGAGTCGTGAACTTCTTGTCGGACAGCATGACTCCGTAGTCGGACGAAGCGTTTGCAGAATAGTTCTTGCAGAACAGTTCAGTCAGGATGAACATCGAATAAGCCTTGGCAAAGGCGCATTCACCCAGGATTACGTCATATTTCGCCTTGTCGGCTGCGGTGGCCTCAGCCTGCAGGGCGGGAATGCCGTCTTCCAGGAAGTTGGCCAGCGCCACCAGGTAGTATGCGCTTCCCCAGAGGGACTCCACGTTGCCGAAGGTGGAACGCATCTCCCACTTGTAGTACTCGCCGTTGCGGTTACCGTAGGTTATCGAGCCGTGGAAAGAATCGGACATGAGTTCCATCAGATAGACGGGCGCACCGGAATTAAGGCTGTTACGCATGGTAATGTAGATGTCGCGGCGGAGTTTCTGGGCATCGTCCATGGAGCGGAGAGCCTCTTCGGTCGATATGGAACTCGTGGGTTTCAGGTCCAGATCGCAAGCCGAGACAAAGATCATTGCAAAAGCACAAAGGCTGAATAATATCTTTTTCATAATGAATCCTCCTTGTTTAGAAAGTCAGCTCGACTCCGAAGACATACTGCTTCGTATTAGGATAATTACCCATGGCCGTGATGGCGTCGACTTCCGGATCCCAGCCAGTGTACTTGGTGAAAGTCAGCAGGTTGCGGCCGGACACATAGAGTTTTGCACTTCCCAGGAAGCCGGTGCGCTGCATCAGAGCCTTGGGGAATTCGTAAGAGATCTGGAGATTCTTCATACGGACGAACGAAGCGTTGTCGATGAAACGGCTGTCGTGGCGCACCGCCTCTCCAACTTTGGGGATGTCGGTAATCTGCCCGGGGGTCGTCCAGATATTCATCATCCTCTTGGTCATGTTCGACTCGTCGGCGAATGCCGGATTCTCCACGAAGTAGCGGTCGTAGTTCTCCATATATTTACCGACGACTCCGGAGAAGGTGGCGTTCAATGAGAAGCCTCTCCATCTGGCATCGATCGAAGCGCCGCCCGACCAGGGCGCGAAGCGGTTCTTGCCGAGGAAGACCGCATTGCTCTCGGAGTAGGTGCTGGTCAGGGTGCCGTCCGCATTGCGCCAGAGCGATTTTCCGTTGGCCGGATCAACTCCTGCGAAGTCGACCAGGAAGAACTCGCCGTAAGCGTGTCCCACCTGATATTTCAGGCCGGAACTGCCGTCCACGAATTCGTCGCGGCCGTCATACAGTTCGGTAATGACGTTCTTGTTGTAGTTCATGTTGAAGCCCAGGCCGAAATACCAGTCCTTTGTGTTGACCACATCGAATTTCAGCTCCACGTCGACACCGCGGTTGCGCATCGAACCCACATTGCCCCAGCCTCCGTAGAAACCGGAGATATAGGAATAGGGGATGTTCATCAGCATGTCCTTCGTCTTCTTGTTGTAAAACTCGACATTGAAATTCAACATATTCCAGAGACGGCCGTTGAGTCCGACGTTGAGAGTTTCGAGGGTTTCCCATGTCAGGTTCGGATTGCTCAGGGAGGCCAGGTACCAGGAGGTCTGTCCGTCATAGACGCGGCCGGTAGAAGTAAGGCCGTATGACAGATAGTTGCTGATGCCGGAGTTACCGGTCGTTCCGTAAGAAGCCTTCAGCTGGAGATTGTCAATCCATCCGACATCCTGGAGGAAGGCCTCCTTGCCGATGTTCCACATGGCGCCCACCGACCAGAAGCTTGCATAACGGCGGTTTGCGCCGAAGAGCGACGAGCCGTCGATACGGTATGTGGCATCGAGGAAGTATTTGTCGGCGAAGTCGTAGGAAAGGCGGGAGAAGAAGGAATTGTAGGCGATTTCCGAGAAGGTATAGGAAGGAATGTTCGCCTGCGTACCGTGGTTGACGTTAGTCAGGCGCTCATCGGTCTGTCCGTTAGTCCAGGTGGAGAAGTACTCGTCCCTGGAGTAGATCGACTCGTGGCCGGCCAGCAGCACGAAATGGTTCTTTTCGGCAATCGCGAATTTGTATTCGGCCGTATTGGTGGAGGTCAGGCGGTAGAAGCGCTCGAACGACTCTTCCGTAACGGTAGCAAGGTTGATGTTGTTGGGCAGGACCTTGCCGGTATAGCGGTAGTCCGAACCTTCGATAGCCTGGACCGCGCGAAGGGTGAAACCTTTGAACGGGGTGATTTCCTGATAGATGTTTCCGTTCAGGCGGGCGGTGGTGCGCTTGGTAGGCTGAGCCTCCATGCGGCGGAAGTAGTTCCACATGCCCAGGTCGGTGATGTAGTCGGGCTCATCGCCGTATCCGGTGAAATTGCCGGCGTCGTCGGTCAGGATTTCATAGGGAGTGGCATAAGGAAGACCCCAGGCTATGATGTTCATAGGGTTGTAGTAACCGGTGCTGACCGTCGAATAACCGGCCGTGTGGTGGTCCTGCCATGTGAGGTTGAGGTTGATGCCCATCTTGAGCCAGTCCGTGATCCTGCTGTTTACATTCGAACGGACGGAGTAGCGCTGCATGTCGGAGTAGGGCTCGATACCCTCCCGGCTGAATGCGCCAAGCGAAATGTAGTAGTCGCTCCTCTGGCTGCGGCCGGAAATGCTCACGTCCGCCTTCCAGGTCGGGGCGTTCTCGTTGAGGATCCACTTGCGCCAGTCGGTGCCGATGTTGTTTTTCAGGCGGAAATCCTTGAGCTGCTGGAACTGGGCGTTTTCCTTGAGGCTCGGATCGGCCAGTTCGCGGAAGGCGAACCACTCCTCGGCATTCATCAGTTCCATAGGGAACTGTGCCATGTTGGAGATACCGTACGAACCGCTGAAAGTCACCGTAGGCTTCTCGCCCGAGCCCTTCTTGGTGGTGATGTAAACGACGCCGTTTGCAGCCCTGGAACCGTAGATGGCGGTGGAGGAAGCGTCCTTCATGACCGTCACGTTCTCGATGTCGTTGGGATTCAGGGCCGTGAAGATGGATACGTCGACCGGAGTCCCGTCAAGGATGAAGAGCGGCGTGTTCGAAGCGTTGATGGAGTTGACTCCGCGCAGACGCATCGACACGGTAGCGCTCGGCTCACCGGAACTGGTATAGACCTGCAGGCCGGCAACCTTGCCCTGAAGGGCGTCTCCCGCGCTGGCGGCAGGAATCTTGGTGAAGGCATCGGACTTGACGAGGGTTGAAGCACCGACCACGGAACTGATCTTCTTGGCCGTACCGTAACCGACTACGATAGTTTCCTCGAGCATCTCCTTGTCAGGAGACATGATGATATCCACCCGGTTCCGGCCGGCGACCTGTACGGTCTGCGTAACCATTCCGAGATAGGTGAATGTAAGCTTGTCACCGGCGGACGCCCGGATGGTGTAGTTTCCATCCACTCCGGTCGCAGTGTACTGTCCGGTAACATCATTGTGGACCGCCACGCCTACCAGGATTTCACCCTGCGTGTCGGTCACAGTGCCGGAAACCTGATTTTTCACATCCGTCTGGCCCTGAGGGTCCAGCGTCCTTGCCTGCCCGACAAACGCAGCGAGCAGCAGGACCGGGAGAAGTATCAGGTTTCTCAAATAAACAGATTTTTTCATCGGCATATTGTGTTAGGTTGTTATTTCTACAATAATATGCAATTATACACAAAAAAACGTATTGTTTACTATTTTTGCAGCCGCTATGGCAAAGACAAAGAGACCGAAAACAGACATCCGCAACAAGAAAGCCTCCTTCGACTACGAGTTCCTGGAGACCTTCACGGCCGGCATCGTCCTGAGCGGCACCGAAATCAAGAGCGTGCGCGAAGGGAAGGTTTCGCTGGTGGACAGCTGGTGCTATTTCTCGGGCAACGAGCTCTATGTCAGGAATATGAACATAGCGGAATACTGGTGGGGTTCGGCCTTCAGCCGCCAGGAGCCCAAGCGTGACCGCAAGCTGCTGCTTACCCGCAAGGAGCTGAACAAACTGCAGCGCGCCGTCAAGGAAAAGGGGCTCACCATAGTCACGACGCGGATGTTCATCTCCGAGAACGGCTACGCTAAAGTCAACATCGCCCTCGCCCGCGGTAAACGCGAGTTCGACAAGCGCGAAAGCATCAAGGAAAAGGACCTCAGGCGCGAATCGGAGCGCTACTAGGCAGCCTGTTTCGCTGATTTGGGCGGGGGGCAGTAGTTTTTCGGCTCCTCGCGCAGAAGCGGCTTCCTGGCCCTGTAACTCCAGATTATGCTGATTATACCTGCAATGATGAAGGGTATGCTGAGCAACTGGCCCATATTGAGTTTCATACCCACCTCGAAATCGACCTGCGGCATCTTGATGAACTCTATCAGGAAGCGCATTCCGAAGCAGCCGATGAAGAAGGCGCCGAAAAGCCATCCGCGGAAGACCTTTTCACTCTTGCGCCAATAGACCCAGAGGAGGATGAATCCGAGAATCAGATAGGAGAGCGCCTCGTAAATCTGGGTGGGATGCTTGGGCACGACCTCTCCGCGGCGCTGGAAGATGAAGCCCCAGGGAAGGGTGGTCTCGTTGCCGTAAATCTCTGAGTTGAAGAGGTTTCCGAGGCGGATGAGACAGCCGGCGAAGCAGACTGCGATGACCAGGCGGTCGAGCACCCACATCATGTCGAAATTGTTCTTCTTACCGTATTTCGCGCTATACCACCACACTGCCAGCAGCACTCCGATAGCGCCGCCGTGGGATGCCAGGCCGCCCTTCCAGGGCTGGAAAATTTCCAGCCAATGGGCTTTTGTCAGGTAGTAATCGGGCTGGTAGAAGAAGCAGTGGCCGAGGCGCGCGCCCACTATGGTACCTATCAACAGGGCATAGAGCAGCGGCTCCAGAAGGTCGGTATCGACCTTTTCACGCTTGTAGAACTTGATGAAGAGCCAGTATCCGATCGGGAACCCGAGCACGAAGAGTATGGAATAGTAGCGCAGGGCCAGGGGGCCTATGCGGCAGATGATGGGATCGACGTTCCAGACGACAGAGAGAAAATCCATATCAAATTATCGTTTTAGTCTTGTGAAAACACTGAGCGGCAGCGACTTGCCGAAATTGTCGCGAAGCACTGACTCGCCGCACTGCAGCTCCCCTTCCGGGCCGAAGGCACAGCGCACGAGGGTCTCGGCCAGCACCGCTGAGTATCCGTTCGAGTACAAATTGAGTACCAGAAAACTGTCCTTCGGCGCCAGGATTGAGGCGCAGCACTGCAATATCTCGTAGAGACTCTCCTCGAGGGTCCATCGCTCCCCGTCGGGTCCGCGGCCGTATGCGGGCGGATCGAGGATTATGCCGTTGTATAGGGTGCCGCGGCGCTGTGCCCGTTTGGCGAACTTCAGGGCGTCCTCCACCATCCACCTTATGCCGTCCAGCCCGCTGAGCTCCATATTTTCGCGGGCCCAGGTAACCACCTGCCTCACAGAGTCGAGGTGTGTTACCTCGGCTCCGGCCTTGCAGGCGGCGAGGGATGCGGCGCCGGTGTAGGCAAAGAGATTGAGGACCTTGGGTTTGGCGCCGGTACGCTTAGCTATCTCACGCGTGTTGGCGTAGATGTAGTCCCAGTTGGTGGCCTGTTCGGGGAAGACTCCCACGTGCTTGAATGCGGTGAGGCCGAGGCGCAGCTTGAAGCCCACCTGGGGATAGCCTATCACCCACTGTTCGGGGGTCTTCTTGAGATTGACCCACGATCCGCTGTCCTCCTTTCCGGCCTTGGCGAATCCGGCGCCGGGCTTGAATTCCACGTGGGCTGCGGAGCGCCACTGCTCGTCGCTCATTGTCTTGTGCCACAGCGCCTTGGGCTCGGGGCGAATCATCACGCACCGCCCGAAGCGCTCAAGCTTCGAGCCGTCTCCCGAGTCTAAAAGCTCATAGTCGGACCAGTCCGGCGAAGGATATTCGATGGTCATAACGAATGCAAATATACCAAAAACTTCGCTATTATGGCTTTCCGCGCCTTCGCGATACTCCAGAGTATCGTCTCCGGCTGAAAGTCGTTTCTTTTAGGTGTTTTGGGCAAAATGGAGCAGACTCGCCATTTGTAAAAAACTAATAATCAGACGGTTAGCTTTTGGCCACCTACTCCATAGTCCTTACTTGGCACGTGGAGCAGATTCTTCCGCAAAAGAATCCTGATAATCAACAAGTTACATTTTACTATCCTGCTCCACTTTGCCCGGAAAGGGAATACGACAACCTAACGTCAATTGTATCTTTTGGTATAAATCATTACCTTTGAAACAACCTATCGCAATAATATGGCTTTATCTTGTTATTATTCTTTTAGACGGTGGTTCTTATTCATATTCATCGTCCTCTTTGGCTCGAAATATAGTTACGCCCAGGACACAGACCCGTTCAGCTACAATGCTAACATCCGTCCGTCGGCACAGGCCTTTGAAATGACGAAGTACGGCAATCTGACGCCATCGCTATATACGGGAACATTTCAATATTCGCTGCCGATATACACATATAAGGACGAAGATTTCGAAATACCGGTCTCTCTGGATTATTCTTTCAATAATCTGAGCAAATCTCATTAATAAATATTAATGACATCTTTTCTTCGTCTGATTACAACCGTATTGACTTGTCCCCAAAAGAATATGTCGGAAAAAAAGGCAATGCCCTAGCAGGTACATCTCCAGTAAATCATAGATTAATAACTATTGGCAATAAGTCTGATGATGATTATTACTCCATTGCACATGAAATGATACATTCATTAGGCGGGAACAATCCCATAGACGACCAGGATAGACACGCTAATGAAGGTTTAATGAGAGATTATCGTCCTAAGGTTATTGATGACACCAGCATTACTCAGGGCACTATTAATGATATCATTGAAAAAGGACATGGCCAAACAATATATAAACAAACATTTATTGATTATCTAAAGAGTTTTTTCAAATGAATAACCGTTCGGTAGTTCTGTTATTGTTGACAATGACTGCTATTTTAGGATGCAGGGAGGAATCGTTTTTTTTCCCTAACAATATCCCTTACTCATATATAATCGATAATCTTTCTATAGACAATCCTATAGTCATTCAATCGGACTCTGCTATATATGTTTCTTCTGAAAGATTATTAGATTCATTATATGAGCAAGACTTAACAAAAAGTAAATATGTCTATTGGATGTATACTGTAGATGACTTTGAGAATGCATTGTCCTCGCTTTTTTTGAACAATTTTTGTGTTGCTGTAAAAGATATTCGCCATAATGGTTTCCTTTATCCGCAGTATAACGAAGATATCTCATTGCGTTATCTCTATTATGATTTCCTTGACAAGTATAAGGAGACTGACTTCGGCACTGTATATAAGTTCAAGAGAGTGCCCCGCTATTTTATTATTATCTTAACTAGGCCTGATTGCTTCTATCATTCTCCAGAAGAATTAGATATACTGCAGAATGATTTTCAGTTTTATAAACTGACTCTTGCACCAGTCTTTTCAAAAAGAGATATTCACTACTTTGAAAAAAACAATCCCTCTATTAAGCAGAACAGCATAAACCGTTATCATTATTTAGATAAGCATGACGATACTATTCCAGCAGGATCCTGTGGTTATATATAATCGTTTCACGGCTTCTTCCAATGCCTGGAACGAAAGAGGCATAACATACGACAAGAACGGCAACGTCACCGGAGATGCGGCAAGAGGTATGGCCATAGGCTACAACATACTTAATCTTCCATCGTGGTTCAACGACGGGCAGAGCGACTTGATGGTGTTCTACGACTACCTTGCCGACGGCACCAAGGTGGCCCTGCACCGCGAGGAGACAGGGCTGGGGCTCGCCTGGCTGGGAGATATAGTCTTTAATCTGCAGGAACCTGTCGCAGAGCCTGGCGGCCCGGGGGATGAAAGCAGGGGCGCGAACGCTACGGCAAAGAGATGGCGGGATACGACAGGCACTTATATAAAGGTGGCAAAGAATGTCAATCTACGGGGCCCTGAAGATGAAGAGGAAGATAGCGCCAGCTACTCATTCGAGAGCGCACCATATGCAGGAGGAAGGATTGAGGCCAGTGGAACGGGCTTGACCGTCAGGAAGTATGTAACAGACCATCTGGGAAGTGTCAGGGTTATTGTCACTGACAATGCAGTAGTAGAACGTAGTGACTACTATCCATTTGGCGTCAAGCATCCGAACTCGACATTCCCTACCCTTTCAAGCAACCGCTATGGCTTCAGCGGCAAGGAACGGCAGAACATCTCTACAGGCCTAGCACCCTATCTTGACTTCGGAGCAAGATTCTATGACCCTGTCATCGGTCGCTGGCTGCAGCAGGACCCGATGGCGGACAAATACACCAGCTTCACCCAGTATAACTATTGTGGGAATGATCCGGTGAACTTTGTGGATCCATATGGACTTGATTGGTATGAAAAGAATGATAATGGTGTAATAGACTATGTGTATTTTGATCACAAACTAAGCGACGGTGAATTGAAAAATGGTAATTATACGCATTTGGGATACACTTTTGTTAAAGATAATACATATTATTCTTTGTTTGGTAATAAAGTACCTCTAAAAAACAAAGAAGGAAAGTTATTGCTAAATGGATTATTGTATCAGAGGATTGATAAGATCATTATTAAAGCTTACACAAAAGGAGATGGCGAAGCGCATGAAGACTTTTACTTCGGCATGACGCCTAAGGAATACTTATTCTGCTATGAAGGAAAATCCTTTAAAAGTAAATACGGAAAAGAGAGTGGAACTTTTTATAGAGCAAAAAACAATAGAGAGAATAATCAGCTACACATACAACAGATGCCCCAAAAGAGTAAAGAGATCAAGTTCGGTCCTTTTAATTCTACGCGTTGGGAAGGGTTCTTTTTGATATTAAGCAACAACCATGAATACGAGGTATTACAGATAAATTTTGATGAGGAAAATGCAAACAAGTTTTCAAAAGCGATTCAAAATCTTTTCCCTTAAGAGTGCTTCAATTGTTGCAGTATTAGTAATGCTTTTAGGGGGTTGCTGCAGCAATAAGGAGAGCATTAGGCAAAAAGCAAAAAAACACGAGTGTTCGTCAGAGCTTAATAGTATTGTCGATTTCTATTCAAGATGTAATTATGCCCTTCCTTCAAGTATTTCTGATATTACCGATTTCTTAAATGAATGGAAAAAGCAGGATTCGACCAGCTATGATTATTTCGACGATTCGGGTAATGATTATGTCGATATTCTCAAAAAGAATAGACTGAGATTTGCATATTACGGAGACTCAATCTTTATTTACTCGCCTCGAAAGAGAGTTGGTTGTTGTGTGTATGGGCATCCTCTATTTTGGATTAATAATCCTGAATCTTATCTAGAGCATAAATTAATCTATGAACCCTCACCAGCTGTGTTTAATTCCAAGGGACAATACATTTTTAACTTCCAATATGCCCAATTAGCGAGGTTGATAGATAGTATTAGCGCTAATTACTCGAAAGTATATCTATATAAAAAGAAACTCTATCCGACAGAGAGAAAGCGATTTTTCCCTGTTAAAGCTATTGTAGAGTATTATCCTATGTGTGATTCTACGTCATTTCATTTTCCTGTGTACGACACCATTTATTATGCCGATTCAATTGATTACAATAACAGCTTCACTACAGCTGTTCCGCAAAAGGTTGTCAGTCGTATTTCTGACAGTGATTTTTTTCGTGATGTCGCCTGTTACCTTAAAGTATATTCTAATAACACTGACTTAAGTAAAATCATTCTTCCCATAATAGTATATGATAATTGATATAATCTGATAAAATGTAACATATCCCCGATATGTAGCTTTAGCCTCCTCCATTTGTCATGCAAATTATAATAATAGTACAATTCTCAGACTTTCCTTAAATTTGCATATCTGTAAATACAAGTACAATGAAAAATATCGACACTTACGATTTCACCGGCAAGAAGGCCATTGTCAGGGTGGATTTCAATGTTCCGCTCGACGCTGATTTCAACATAACCGACGATACCCGCATCAGGGCGGCGATTCCGACCCTCAAGAAGATTCTCGCAGGCGGCGGGGCGCTGATAGTGATGTCGCACCTCGGAAAGCCCAAGGACCCCGCGGAGAAGTTCTCCCTCAAGCATATCGTGGCAAGGGTACAGGAACTCCTGGGGGTTCCGGTGCAGTTCGCTCCCGACTGCCAGAAGGCGGACGAGCAGGCTGCAGCGCTCAAGCCCGGCGACGTCCTGCTTCTCGAAAACCTCCGCTTCTACGCCGAGGAGGAGGGCAAGCCCCGCGGACTGGCTGAGGATGCATCCGAAGAGGAGAAGAAGGCGGCGAAGGCTGCCGTGAAGGAGAGCCAGAAGGCATTCACAGCCAAGCTGGCTTCCTACGCCGACTGCTATGTGAACGACGCCTTCGGCACGGCGCACCGCGCCCACGCCTCCACCTCTCTGATTGCCAAGTATTTCCCCAAGGACAAGATGTTCGGCTACCTGATGGAGGCCGAGATTACCGCCATCGACAAGGTGGTCAAGAATCCCGTGCATCCCGTTACTGCAGTGCTGGGCGGAGCAAAGGTTTCCTCCAAGATCGGCATCATAGAGAACCTCATCGACAAGGTGGACAACATCATCATCGGCGGCGGAATGGTCTATACCTTCGTTAAGGCGCAGGGCGGAAAGGTAGGCAAGTCGCTCTGCGAGGATGACCAGATCGAGACCGCGCTCAATATCCTCGCAAAGGCCAAGGAGAAGGGCGTGAAGATGGTCTTTGGAGAGGAAGTGGTGGTTGCGGACGCCTTTGACAATGAGGCCAAGTCACAGGTAGTCAATAAGATGGACATTCCCGACGGCTGGATGGGAATGGATGCTGCCCCCTCTTCGGTGGCGCTCTGGAAAGAGGTTATAGACAACTCGAAGACCGTGCTTTGGAACGGCCCGATGGGTGTCTTCGAGATGAGCAACTTCGCTACCGGCACCAACGCCATGGCACGCCTGCTGGCCGAGGCTACCGCCAAAGGCACCTTCACCCTGGTAGGCGGAGGCGACTCGGTGGCTGCCATCAACCAGCTGGGCTATGCCGATAAGGTGAGTTACGTCTCCACCGGCGGCGGCGCGATGCTCGAATACCTCGAAGGCATCGAACTCCCCGGCATCAAGGCCATCCGCGAATAAAACCTATAACTATATGAAATCCATACTCCGCCCCTCGCTTTCGGTGGCGCTGCTTCTCTGTGCGACAATCCTTTCGGCGCAGGAAGTATCCGTCACAATCCGCACCGACGTACCCAACAAGGCCTTCTACAAGGACCTTCTGATGGATACCGGCATCGAGATGTCGGATTACAGGACGATGCCGGTGACGGATTATCTCAATCTCAGCACCGAGACCCTATTCTGCCCGGAGACCACGGCGGAGAATATGGAGATCCAGAAGCGTTTCTTCTGCGGCTCGCCGGAGGACCTGAACGGCATCCTGCTCTATCCTGACGGCGCTCCGAGATACAGGATGGTCTATGTGAACGGCGGCCTCGCCTCCTACCACGGCCGCAGCCTCACCGCGACGGGACGCGACCGCTTCAGGCAGTTCGTGGAGGAGGGAGGAAGCTATGTGGGTTCCTGCGCGGGAGCCTTCGTGGCCTGCGACGGCCTCGTGGAGAACGGTGGCTACACCAACAACGGCTATCTCGGCCTCTGGCCCGGCCTGGCCAACAATACCGATGTATACGACATCTATCCAACCTACATCCTGCCCGAGACCAGCCCGCTGCTGCGCTATTATGACTTCGGAGGCGACCGCAGGGTGGACAGCATGAAGCACTGGAACGGCCCCTACTTCGAGTTCTACGACGCCGTTCCGGGAACGGAGGTGCTCGCTATAAACGATTATCCCGCATACAAGTATCATCTTCTGCCCTCAGTCATAGCCTATAAGGCATCGGCCGCGACCGGCCGCGTAATCCCCTGCGGAGGCCATCCGGAGCAGTATAAGGAGGGCGAGAGGCGCGACTTCATGGCCGCCCTGGTCAAGTATGCGTTGGATGGCATAGGCTACGCCAGGGTCAAGGCGGTGCTGCGAAACGGCGATACGCGCATTATGGACAAGTACTCCAACGAAGACGACCCCGCACACGCCAGGATAGGCGACAGGCAGTGCCACCACTTCGTCTTCGGCCTGCCTGAGGGGGCGCGTGACATCCGCATCCGCCTGGAGGCCGGAGAGGAATTCAACCTGAGCCTGAGGCTCGTAGAAGGCACTTTTGCCTTCATGGAGGATGCGCAGTATGCCGTTGAGAACGGCGAGAGCGTCAAGGAACTCCGCTTCGACACCCTGGAGGCCGGCACCTGGTATATCGGGGTACAGTGCGAGGATGCCGTCTCCAACTTCTACGGCAACCACGGCATCAACTATGTCGGCCGCACCGCGGTCCTCAACGGCGCTCCCTATAAGATAAGCGTCAGCTGGAAAAGCGGCTTCAGTGCCGGCCAGAAGGCCGTTCTGCGCACCGGAAGCGACTTCAACGAGATAATCAAGGGCCTCGCCTCGCCCGGATTCACCCCCGGAGTGAGGAAGATTTCGAGGGATTCGCTGATACGCAGGATAGTGTTCCGCGCCAACGACCCTTCGGCGGCCGGAACCCTCGTGAGCGAACGCGGCTCGGCGCCGATATACGCCTCCTGGGACGAGGCCACTGCCACCATTACCGTCTCCTCGCCTGCGGCCGAAATCTACACCAACCGCACCGCTTCCTTTATGTTCTGCTACCTGAACGCGCTGGAAGAGGTGGATGGCACAGACTGCCTGAACGCTTCAGGTACGGTCTATTACGACAGCATCTTCGAAGCCGACTCTACGGCTACGAAGATGCCCGAAATACCTGATATATTCAAGGGACGCTAGACGGTCATTATCTCCTTCTCCTTTGCGGAAAGGGGATTCTGCGGCAATCTATCTTTGCAGGATAAATCACTGATTATGAAACTGTTCTTTCACCGGTTAATCCCCATCGCAGCCCTGTTGGCCGCGATGGGGGCTTTCGCCTGCTCCCCCTACACCTATCAGCCCATCCGGTCCGGCGAAAACTGGCCGGACGACCGAGGAGAGCATATCAACGCCCACGGCGGCGGAATCCTCGTCCATGACGGGACCTTCTACTGGTACGGCGAACACAAGAGCGAGAATACCAGCAGAGCCCTTGTGGGAGTAACCTGCTATTCATCCAAGGACCTTGTTAACTGGAAATACGAGGGCGTGGCCCTCAGCGTGTCCGACGATCCCGAGAGCGAGATCACGCGAGGATGCGTCCTGGAACGTCCGAAAGTCATCTTCAACCGGAAGACCGGGAAATATGTCATGTGGTTCCACCTTGAGCTCAAAGGAAAAGGGTACAGTGCGGCCCGGTCCGGCGTCGCTGTGAGCGACTCCCCCGCCGGCCCCTTCACCTACCTGGGTTCCGACCGTGTGAATCCTGGCATCATGGCCGAGAACGTAACGGAAAAGGATCTTGCCTACTTCGATGCGCTCCCGGAAACGCCCAAGGAGTGGACGCCCGAATGGCTGACAGCCGTTTCGAAGGGCCTGTTCTTCAAACGGGATTTCGAGGGAGGCCAGATGGCCCGGGACATGACCCTGTTCGTGGATGACGACGGGAAGGCCTACCACATCTACGCTTCGGAAGAGAACATGACCCTCAACATCGCCGAACTCTCGGACGACTACCTTTCCCACAGCGGCCGCTATGTCCGTGTCGCTCCGGCCGGCCAAAACGAAGCGCCCGCCATCTTCAAGCGGAACGGGACTTACTGGATGATCACTTCCGGCTGCACGGGCTGGGCCCCGAACGCGGCCCGGTTGTTCTCCGCACCGTCAATCTTCGGCCCCTGGAAGCAGCATCCGAACCCCTGCCGTGGAGACCAGTCTGAAATCACCTACGGCGGACAGAGCACCTACATCCTGCCCGTCCCGGGCAAGAAGGACCTCTTCATCTTCATGGCCGACATCTGGCGCCCCCGCCACCCGATCGACGCGCGCTATATATGGCTGCCCATCCAGTTCGATGCCGACGGAACTCCGTACCTCGAATGGATGGACACCTGGAATATCAAGGAATATTGTATTTATTTTCGCAAAATGCGAAAGAAAAAACTTGACTAGACGGTCATTATCTCCTTCTCCTTTGCGGCGAGGAGCTCCTCGACCTTCTTGGAGTACTTGTCGGTTTCTTTCTGGACCTCGTCCTCGCAATCCTTCTCGACATCCTCGGGAAGGCCGTCCTTGATCATCTTCTTGAGGACTTCGATAGCCTCGCGGCGGGCGGTGCGGATGCTGACCTTGGTGTTCTCGCCTTCGCCCTTGGACTTCTTGACCAGCTCGCGGCGGCGCTCCTCGGTGAGGGCGGGCACGTTGATGCGGATCATCTCGCCGTTGTTCTGCGGGGTAAAGCCGAGGTTCGCATCCATAATCGCCTTCTCGATAACCTTGATGAGGGTTTTGTCCCAAGGCTGGATGAGAATCGTCTTCGCGTCCGGAGCGGTGATGCTGGCGGTCTGCGGGAGCGGAGTCATAGTGCCGTAGTACGACACCATAACCGGATTGAAGACTGCAGGATTTGCCTTTCCTGCACGGTAATTCTGGAGTGATTCATCCAGATGCGTCACCGCGTCGGTCATCTTTTCCGTTGCTGCAGCGACGACTTGTTTGGCTTTATCTATCATTTCTTTCCTTTTTTAATTACTCACTACGGTGCCGACCTTTTCGCCTTCCACCACCCTGAGGAATTCGCCCTCCTTGTTGATGTTGAACACCACGATGGGAACGTCGTTCTCCTTGCAGAGGGTGAAGGCCGTCATATCCATCACCCCGAGGCCGTCGGCTATGGCCTTGTCGAAGGTGAGAGTCTCATATTTCTTTGCCTGCGGGTTCTTTTTCGGGTCGCAGTCGTACACCCCGTCAACTTTCGTGCCTTTCAGAAGCGCATCCACTTTCAATTCGCATGCGCGAAGGGCAGCGCCACTGTCGGTGGTGAAGAAAGGGTTGCCGGTTCCGCCTGCGATTATGGCCACTCCGCCCTTCTCCATAAACTCCAGGGCCTCGTCGCGCATATAGTACTTCGCCATCGGGCGCATCGGGGTGGAGGTGAAAACCTCTGCAGGCACGCCCTGCCCCTTTATGAAGAGGGAGAGGCCTATGCTGTTGATGACCGTCGCAAGCATTCCCATCTGGTCGCCGCGCACGCGGTCGAAGCCGCGCCTGCTGCCCTGCAGGCCGCGGAAGATGTTGCCGCCGCCTATCACAATGCCTATCTGTACGCCCTTCTTCGCCACTTCGGCTATCTGTGAGGCGAATTTCTCGAGCACATCCTCGTCGAGTCCCTGTCCGTCGGGGCCGCCTATGGCCTCGCCGCTGAGTTTGAGTATTATCCTGTTGTACTTCATATCTTTCGGGTTTATCCTGCCAAAATTACAAAAACTCCGGGATTAATACAAAAACAGTAGTTTTCATCGATTATTTAGAAAAAAGTTGCCTGAGTAGCGTCATATTTCGCGATTATTGCATTTATATTAATAGAGGGTTATTTATTATTGTACTTCCTGGCAGAGCCAACAGCACAAAAGGGAGCAACCCGTGTTTTTTTTCCTTTGCTAATACTTTTTTTACCTTTGCTAATACTTATCATTACAATAATACCTACTTACTCATTACAATTCAAGTCATCAACACAATGTCCGCTAAGAGATTCTATCCGTTATTAATTGTCCTATTGTTTGTAACTTTCTCTTGTTCAGAAGTAATAGAGAATAATGGACAGGAAATGCAAACTAATGATGCGTCATTACTAAAAGGGCCTACACGCTCTGGTATAATAACTTTAAATTCAGACGGGCCTGACATTGACGATGTCAAGTCATATTTGAAGTTCTTCCAGAAAATAGACGGTGATAGAATCCATAGTATCAGAAAACTTGATTTATCAGATTCTGCACATATTTTTTTAGTTAACCTGAAAAACGATTCTGGATGGCTCATTATCTCCGGTGATTATGATTATAAACCGGTTATTGCCCATAGCGAAGAAGGCAACATAAATCTTTCTTCAAGCAATAGCTCGTTTGTGAAAGGATGGCTGGCAGGTATAGCCAATAACATTGTTGAGAACAGAAGTAATGCAGATTCCCGGGAGGTTAATAATAATCAAAGGAAATGGAAGGCGGCAAAGCTGCTTTCAATACAAGAATCGGTTGGTACTCGCGATGGCGATGAGCCAGATACTTTAGATTCTTGGTACGAGTATACAATAGATACTCTGGTCAATCAACATTATCCGGCCCTAACAGTAACCAAATGGCATCCAGTGGAGCCATTCAATTCGGCAGTCCCTTTATATAATTCAAATGAAAGGTGTTTGACAGGATGCGTACCTGTCGCTTTGGCCCAATTTCTGTATTATACCCACTACGCTTACAATGTTCCAGCTCAGTCATATTCGTATGCGGAGTGTAATTCCTATTATTATCAGCATCCCTATTCTTTTGGTTTTTATAATTTGTCTGCTTATTCATGGAATAATATGGCACTCAACGACGGTGACATTATTCTTCATTCAACTCAACCTGTAGCGGCATTGATAGCGTTTATGAGCTATGTTACCATTACCGATTACTCCGATGGAGAAGGCTCCACATCGTCATTCTTCATTCCGGCAGGATTAGCTTCAATGGGAATCAATAACGCTGTTTGCAACAACTATTCCAGGAGTAGCATAATGACTGAAATCTCTAATGGCAGACCCGTTATCGGTGACGGACTTGCTTCTTTGACTGCTACTTATGGTCATTGCTTTTTGTATGATGGATACAGCAGATTGTATACTCTCGCTCACGAAGTCATATATGACATTGATGGTAGTATACTTGAAGAAAACTATTTCTACGATGATGATGTCGAGTGGCATATAAATAGCGGAAGTGCCGAGCCAGGATTCTACTTTCTTTTTTGGACTGATGAGAATAGTTTTTATCCCTATCAGCGGTCAATTTATACAGGTTGGACATATTGATAATCAAAATTAAAGAATATTGAAATGAAAACGAAAATCTTTCTAATTGGACTCTTTTGTTTGGTTTTGGCTGGGTGTCAGAACAATAGCATTGAACCTGGTGATGGTGATAACCTTTTTGTATTATTATCTCCCCAGGATTCCGCTGCCTGGGTGCATTATGTTGAGCAAGGAGGAAAGATCTTGAGTGGAACGGGTATGGTATTATGCCTGAAATCAAACCCTGCTGATACGACAATCACTGCTGAAGGTGGCGAAGTAATCATTCGGGTAACCAATACCAGCGATTATGCTCTTGATTTCCATCCCGAGTTTTTTATTCCGGAAGATGTGCAGGATCAGCAGTGCATTTCTTTGATTGACTCCAAAAGCATCTCGTCTAAGGAAAAAGAATTCCGATTTAAGGTGAACAGTAATGAAGGCAAAGAGAGAATGCTGGATATCTGCTTCTTCAGCGATAGATTTTTAGTTAAGGGAAAGAGTAAGTATCTAGCTGGCTTCAGCCACATCCGTCAGCTTTCAAAATAGTTTTATTATTCGAGAGTCAGGATAATCTCGCCCTCGCCACCAAACACGCTCCTGCGGGGACGTTCCATACGTTTTCTCCATTCTTTAATGACGGCGTGGCATATTGTCTCGTCGTCCATGCCTTCGTCAAAGAGATTACCGACGAGGTCTATGATATGCTGCGGCAGCTGCATTTCCAATCGTTTTGAAAGGCAAAGGTAAGGCATGCCCGCAAGACTATGAAATCCTTGCAAGTCTTGCAGGCTATGCCAACATTGCTACAAGGTCCCTCGGCACGGCAATCCTGTAGACACCGTCTCTTCCCCTGACAATAGCATACTGGTCCGCGGCGAGCCTGCCGACCTTGTCGACCAGTTTCCTCTTGATCCTGGAGACGTTGGTCTGAAGGGTCGCCCTGTCATCGTCGCACAGGGCATCCACGGCAGCCTCGATCTGGTCGGGATCGTCATAGATGGTCTGCTTCCGGTAGATCTCGCAGAGTTCGTCGTAGTACTTCCATATATCTTCGGCTGCTATGCCGTCGACATATCTTAGAAGCAGGGTATAAAGGGTTCTTTCCATCGGATTCAGATAGATCTTCACGTCTCCGTAATCCGGCAGGGAAAGGATGCCGTTCCTTTCCAGGGAGATTCTCCCCGGTCCGTCCCTCTTCACGAGGGTATCGATTTGGTCGTCGTTTAGTCCCCGCGCCCTAAGGTCCTTCAGTAGGTCTCTGACCGCGAGGACAAGAGCCTTGGTATCGTCATCAAGCACTAACTTGTCCATGGTATGGGTGTGTCCGTATGGACACGGTATTGCGCATTCAGCGCGGTTTGAAAATGGATTTTGCCCTGAGAACGGCAGGACTACCGCTGCGATTTAGCCGCGTTCGGGCCGAAAACTAATTCGCTCTGTATGATGACGATTCGGTTTTTCGGACATGACGCGGCCGGCGAAACTCATTGAGCTACGCCGACATGTTGTAGTCACTTTTCCCCTTTTTTTGACAAGATTGTTCGCCTGTGTGGCTATTGTTTACACGAAATCAAGCTTTACAGACTCGCATTTTAACACGAAATCAAGGCCGGTACCGACATGCGGGAAGTATAGCGCCCTGGCTTCAACCTTGGAAAAACGGACAAAAACACCTGAAATTGCCTTGGAAAAACGGATTTGCCATATTGACGAGGATAACTGACGTCATTTATGACAGTCGTAAGATAGCATTAATAATCACCCTTTATGTAAACAACTGAGGAACTGTTAGTTGTTATGCTAATTTGCTGAAACAAAGCCGATTACTCATTTGCTATCGTCCCGGAAAATCAGCCAAAATCAAAGAAAAGTCTTCATTTTGGCTCAATTTCTACAGCATTATTCTTACATTAACCCATCTAACTTTGTCATCTAGTTTGCCTTGATGAAGATCACGATGTCGATGAGGCGTCATGGCCTTAAAGTCGGAGT
>JAFZXU010000028.1 GCA_017616655.1 Bacteroidales bacterium | reverse complement strand
GTTGGAATCCTCAATGTCGAGCAGCCTGCGGTAAGAATCGAGCTCGAACTGCTCGCGGGCCTTTTTGTTGACGAAGGTCGAGCGGTTCACTGTGAAGATTTTCTTGTTGGTAGGGAGCGGAATAGGACCGATAACCCTTGCCCCAGTGCTCTTCACTGTCTCAACGATCTTTGCGGCGGACTTGTCCACCAGCATATGGTCGAAAGACTTGAGTTTAATTCTGATTTTTTGGCTCATATCGCAAATATAATAAATTATTCTTCATCAAAGGACTTAAAAAATCTGTATCCGCTTTTTTCGACAATATCTTTCGCCATTGCCGGAGGGACCGGATCATAATGGTCGAAAGTCATTGTCGAAGTAGCGCGTCCGGAAGAGAGCGTCCTCAAAACGGTCACATATCCGAACTGCTCCGCAAGCGGAACAAAAGCCTTGATAATCCTTGCGCCGTTGGCAGTGCTGTCCATGTTCGCAATTTGTCCGCGGCGGCGGTTGAGGTCGCCTACGATGTCGCCCATATACTCCTCGGGTGTAACCACTTCGAGGCTCATGATGGGCTCCAGCAGAACAGGACTGCACTTGGGGCATGCGTGCCTGAATGCCATACGGGCTGCAAGTTCGAATGAAAGCTGGTCCGAATCCACGGGGTGGTAAGATCCGTCGAGAAGGGTAACCTTGAGGCTCTGCATCTGGTAGCCGGCGAGTACGCCGTTTGCCATAGCAGACTCGAATCCCTTCTGCACCGAAGGAATGTATTCCTTGGGAACGTTGCCTCCCTTGACGGCGCTCTCGAACTGAAGTCCGGTAACGCCGGGATCTGCAGGACCGATTTCAACAATGATGTCGGCAAACTTGCCGCGTCCTCCCGTCTGCTTCTTGAATACTTCGCGAAGCTTGGTGGATGCGGTGATAGCTTCTTTGTAATTGACCATGGGCGCTCCCTGGTTGATGTCCACGCCGAATTCGCGACGAAGGCGGTCGACGATGATGTCCAGATGGAGCTCACCCATCCCGCTGATGATGGTCTGGCCGGTTTCGGCATCTGCACGGACGGTGAAGGTAGGATCCTCCTCCGCCAGCTTGCCGAGAGCCACGCCGAGCTTGTCAAGATCCTGCTGGGTTTTGGGCTCAATGGCGATACCTATCACGGGATCGGGGAATTCCATGGTCTCCAGGGCAAGTTTGTGGCTCTCGTCGCATACGGTGTCCCCCGTGCGGAGGTCTTTGAATCCGACTGCGGCGCAGATGTCTCCCGCCTCCACGAAATCGATGGGATTCTGGTGGTTGGAGTGCATCTGGAAGAGTCTGGACACGCGTTCCTTGTGGCCCGTGCGTGAATTAACCACGTATGAACCGGAATCAAGGTGTCCTGAATATGCCCTGAGATATGCCAGACGGCCTACGAAGGGATCTGTTGCAATCTTGAATACGAGAGCGCAGAACGGCCCCTGCGGGGTGGGCTGAAGATCAACCTCCGCCCCTGTATGGGTGTTCGTCGCTTTGGTGGATCCGATGTCCCAGGGAGAAGGAAGGTAGCGTACCACCGCATCGAGGAGGAACTGTATTCCCTTGTTTTTGTAGGAAGATCCGCAGGTGGCGGGGACTATCTTCATTTCGATAGTGCCTTTGCGCAGTGCTGCAATGATTTCTTCCTCTGTCAGGGAGGCAGGATCCTCGAAATACTTCTCCATGAGGGAATCGTCGCAGTCGACGGCGGCCTCGATAAGGCGGTCGCGCCAGGCTTCAACTTCTTCCCGCATGTCTTCGGGGACTTCGCGCACATCGTAGTTTACCAGGTCTTCGCCGGTATTGTAGATGTACGCTTTGCGTGAGATCAGGTCAACAATACCGGCGAATGTTTCTTCTGCGCCGACAGGAAGACTGATTGGCACGGCCGTAGCCCCCAACTTGGTCTTGATGTCTTCGACACAGCCGAGGAAATCCGCGCCCACGCGATCCATTTTATTAACGTATGCAATCTTGGGAACCCCGTATTTGTCGGCCTGGCGCCAGACGGTTTCACTCTGCGGCTGCACTTTGCCTACGGCGTCAAACGTGGCGATGGTTCCGTCGAGCACGCGGAGCGAACGCTCCACTTCGACGGTAAAGTCCACGTGACCGGGAGTGTCGATCAGGTTGATCTGAAAGACCTTTCCCGCATAGTGCCAGAAAGCCGTAGTAGCAGCAGAGGTGATAGTGATACCCCTCTCCTGCTCCTGGACCATCCAGTCCATTGTGGCGGCACCGTCATGCACTTCCCCGATCTTGTGGGTTTTTCCCGTGTAGAACAGGATACGCTCCGAGGTCGTGGTTTTGCCGGCATCTATGTGCGCCATAATGCCGATGTTACGGGTGAAATGTAAATCCCTTCCTGCCATCTAACTCGAAAATACTAGAAGCGGAAGTGTGCGAAGGCCTTGTTGGCTTCGGCCATGCGGTGCATGTCCTCTTTGCGCTTGAATGCGCCGCCTTCATTGTTGTAACCCGCCATGATTTCTGCGGCGAGTTTTTCTGCCATCGAGTGGCCGGAACGCTTGCGGGCGAACTGTATCATATTCTTCATAGCGAGAGATACTTTACGCTCCGGACGCAACTCAGTCGGCACCTGGAAGTTGGCTCCTCCGATACGGCGTGACTTGACCTCAATCTGAGGGGTCACGTTTTCGAGAGCCTGCCTCCAAATATCGAGAGGAGCCTTGTCAGAATCCTTCATCTTCTCGCCTACCATGTCAATGGCATCGTAAAAAATAGAATACGCGATACTCTTCTTCCCCTGCAACAT
>JAFZXU010000027.1 GCA_017616655.1 Bacteroidales bacterium | reverse complement strand
TTTACCTATGTGGATCAGGCCCACAACGACGTGAACCGCCTCTTCCTCGAGATAGAGCCCAAGTACAGGGAGGATCCCTTCGACGTCTTTACGCTGCAGAACGGCGGCAAGGAGGGCTCGGGAATCGATCCCCGCTACTCCTATGCCCGCTACTCCTCGGGAAGGCTGGTGAGCGGTTCCGGCTCCTACATCTATCCGGTGGTGCAGCCTGAAGGGTATGAGGTCGGCTACACCAAGGTGGTCAAGGGGGGATATGTCCACTTCATAAACCGCCTGTCGGAGTATGAGACCACGGTCATTTCGCGCCGCGTGCAGTCGGTCTTCCCCTATATCATCTCTTTCTCCTATATGGCCATCTTCTTCGGGGTGCTGCTGCTTGCCGCCACCCGGAGGGCACGAAGGGACGATTCCCGCAAGCGCGAACACTCTCTCAGCCGGAGGATAATGCTCCTCTTCACGGTTTCGATGGTGCTCTCGCTCGCCATCATGGTGGCGGCGGTGGGCGTCTATGCCGTCAGAGTGCGCACCACCGGCAACCGCCGCCAGATGGAGGAAAAGATTACCGCGGTGCAGAACGCCCTCTCGCCGATGTGCCGCTATACGCTGCGTCTCAACGACCTGCGCACCGCAGAATTCCTCTCCACCATGGACAACGTGGCGAAGGTCACCAATGCCGACATCAACATCTACGACGCCAAGGGAATGCTCCTCTGCTCCACCAAGCCGGAGATATTCGCGCAATATGTGATAGGCCGCCGAATGAACGCGGATGCATACCACTCCGTGGCCCATCTCCATACCCAGCGCTATTTCGGCACCGAGAAGGTGGGCAGTTTCTCATACGTCTCGACCTACGCTCCGCTCTTCAACGAGAGGGGCGACCTCGTGGCCATCGTCAACGTTCCCTATATCTCCAGGGCGGGTGATTTCAGGAACGCGACCTCCGCAACCCTGGCGATGATCATCAATATCTACCTCCTGCTGATCATAGCGGCGGTGGCCCTGGGCGCCTTCCTCGGCAACTCCCTGGTCAGGCCGCTGAGCGAGATACGCAACAAGCTGGCGCGTCTTACCTCCACTGACGGGGGCGACCGCCATATTACATACCGTGGCCCTGCCGATGAACTGGGAATCCTCGTCCAGTCCTACAACAAGATGGTGGACGACCTCGACGAGAGCACCCGCCGCCTCGCCCAGAGCGAGCGCGAGCAGGCGTGGAAGGAGATGGCCCGCCAGGTGGCCCACGAGATCAAGAACCCGCTCACCCCGATGCGCCTCAGGATACAGCAGCTGATACGCATCAAGGAGCAGGGCAAGCCCGGCTGGGAAGATATGGTCAGCACCACGGGTGCGGCCCTGCTGGAGCAGATCGACACCCTCTCGGATACCGCCGACGAATTCTCCGCCATTGCAAAGTCGTTCGTCGAGGAGTCGGTCGTGATTGACCTGAAAGACCTTCTTGTCAATCAGGTTACCCTGTTTGACAACAGGGAGGCCATCGACTTCGATTTCACCTGCCTGCCTGCGGAGCCGAAGATATACGCCCGCCGTCACCAGATGACCCGCACCTTCGTCAATATCCTCACCAACGCCGTGCAGTCCATCGAGAACTCCGCCGGTTCCGGAAAGGTGGCCGTCACCGTCACCGACGCCCTTCTCGGTAGTGCGAAGGCCTACAGGATCGAAATAGAGGACAGCGGCCCCGGCGTCAGCGACGAGAATCTCGGAAAGCTCTTCAGCCCCAACTTCACCACCAAGAGCAGCGGCACCGGCCTCGGCCTTGCAATATGCAAAAGCATAATTGAACAAAGCGGCGGCACAATATCGTACCGCCGCTCCGAAAGGCTTTCGGGAGCCTGTTTCACCGTGTTACTTCCTGCGTATGTAAACCTCGACGGTGCAGCCGGTGAAGTTGAAGTGGCTTCTTAACTTATTCTCCAGGAACCTCTTGTAAGGGTCGCGGATGTACTGCGGCAGGTTGCAGAAAAATGCGAATGCCGGGAATTTCGTCGGCAGCTGGGTCACATATTTCACCTTGATGTACTTGCCTTTCCACGCCGGCGGGGGATAGTTGTCTATCTCCTCGAGCATCACGTCGTTGAGTTCCGAAGTCGGGATGCGGCGGGAGTAGTTCTCATATACGGAGGTGGCGGCCTCAAGCACATCCATAATCCTCTGTTTGTTGATGACCGAGGTGAAGATGACGGGAATGTCGTTGAAGGGGGCTAGCCGCGCCTTGAGCGCCTCGGTGTACTCCTTCATCGTGTTGGCGCTCTTGCCCTCCACGAGGTCCCATTTGTTGACCACTATGACGCATCCCTTGCGGTTGCGGATGATGAGGTTGAAGATCGACATGTCCTGCGCCTCGATGCCGCTGGTGGCGTCCACCATCAGAATGCAGACGTCGGAATTCTCGATGGCCCTGATGGAACGCATCACGGAGTAGAATTCGAGGTCTTCGCTCACCTTCGACTTCTTGCGGACCCCTGCGGTATCCACCAGGATGAACTCGTGGCCGAACTTGTTGTAGTGCGAAGAGATGGAGTCGCGCGTCGTTCCGGCGATAGGGGTGACAATGTTGCGTTCCTCGCCCAGCAGGGCGTTGGTGAGGGAGGACTTGCCTACGTTCGGTTTGCCCACTATCGTGAACCTGGGGAGACCCGTCTCGGGATCCCCGGCTCCGTCATCCTCCGGAAGGAGTTCCAACACCTTGTCGAGCATGTCGCCGGTGCCGCTTCCGGTGGCCGAAGAGATGCATATCGGCTCTCCGAGGCCGAGTGCGTTGAACTCGTAGGAGCCGTACATCTTCTCGCCGTTGTCCACTTTGTTGCAGACGAGGATGACCGGTTTGCGGCTGCGTCGGAGGATGTCGGCTATCTCCTGGTCGAAGTCGGTGATGCCGGTATCGACCTCCACCATGAAGAGGATGAGGTCGCTCTCCTCGATGGCTATCATCACCTGTTTGCGGATCTCCTCCTCGAAGATGTCGTCCGAATTGACGGTGAAACCGCCCGTGTCCACGACGGAGAATTCCCGGCCGTTCCAGTCGCAGCGGCCGTAGTGGCGGTCGCGGGTCACGCCCGCAGTTTCGTCCACGATTGCCTGCCGCATTCCGACAAGCCTGTTGAATAGGGTGGATTTGCCCACGTTGGGGCGTCCCACTATGGCTACAAGATTCATATTATATGGCAGGTGTGGCGAAGGTCTTTACGTCTTCGCCGGTTATTACGTTGCCGCAGAGGATCATAAGGCGCTCGGTGACGTTGCGCAGCTCGCGGATGTTGCCGGGCCAGGGGAGTTTCTGCAGCTCCCTGATCGCCTCCGGAGAGACCTTCTTGGGCGCCATTCCGCTCTCCTCGCTGATGCGCTTGATGAAGTGGTCCACCAGCGCGGGGATGTCCTCCTTGCGCTCGGAGAGGCTGGGGACATGGATTAAGATGACGCTCAGGCGGTGGTAGAGGTCCTCCCTGAAGCGGCCTTCCTCTATCTCTTTGGTGATGTTCTTGTTGGTGGCGGCCACCACACGCACGTTGACGGTGATATCCTTGTCGCTGCCTACGCGGTTGAGCTTGTTCTCCTGGAGCACGCGCAGCACCTTTGCCTGCGCCGCGAGGCTCATGTCGCCGATTTCGTCCAAGAAGAGAGTTCCGCCTTCGGCCTGCTCGAATTTGCCCTTATGCTGCTTGATGGCGGAGGTGAAGGCGCCCTTTTCGTGGCCGAAAAGCTCACTCTCGATGAGTTCGCCCGGGATGGCGGCGCAGTTGACCTCTATGAAGGGCATCGCGGCGCGGGGGCTCTTCTCATGCAACCTTCTGGCAACCAGTTCCTTGCCTGTGCCGTTCGAGCCGGTGATGAGCACTCGTGCGTCGGTAGCCGCAACGCGGTCCACTACGTCGAGGATATGTTGGATGGCAGGGGAGGAGCCGACAATCTCATACTTGCCGCTCACCTTCTTCTTGAGGATCTTCGTCTCCTTGACGAGGGTACTCTTGTCGGTGGCGTTCTTGAGGGTTATGAGGATGCGGTTCAGATCGAGAGGCTTCTGGATGAAATCGTAGGCTCCGAGCCGGATGCACTTGACTGCGGTGTCGATGTCGCCGTGTCCGGAAATCATGATGATGGAGGCTTCGCATCCCTCGTTGGTGAGGGTTTCGAGTACCTCCATCCCGTCCATCTCAGGCATCTTGATGTCGCAGAATATGGCGTCGAACGAGTTGTGCAGGGCCGCCTCCACACCCTCCCTGCCGTCCTGGGCAAGCGCTACTTCGTGACCCTCGAATTCGAGGATCTCCTTCATCGTGTTGCGGATGCTGCGTTCGTCGTCGATAATGAGAATCTTCATATTGGCTCCTTTATGGTTTTGCAAAGGTAGATAATTTTTGCGTAAATTTGTGGACTTACATTTACAGCCATGTCACAACTGATTATCGCAATCGACGGTTTTTCGTCCACCGGCAAAAGCACTTTTGCCAAGCTCATCTCAAAGAAACTCGGGATTCCCTATCTTGATTCCGGCGCAATGTACCGCTGCGTAACGCTCCATTCCCTTGAAAACGGCATTATAGATCCCGTTACGCACGAAATCGACCAGGCCCTCCTGGACGGGGCGCTCGCAGGCGGAATCGCCATCTCCTGGCTTCCCAACCCGGATACCGGGCTCTTCGACATCTGCCTGAACGGGGTGAACGTGGAGCAGCGCATCAGGATGCTGGACGTTTCCGACAACGTGAGCCCGATAGCGACGGTTCCGGCGGTCCGCAACTTCGTTGACGCCATACTCCACGAACGCGGCTCGCAGGGATGCGTGATGGACGGCCGCGACATCGGCACTGCGGTATTCCCCGATGCCGACATCAAGATATATATGGTCGCGGATGCGGCCATACGCGCGCAGAGGCGACTCGACGAGATGAAGGCAAAGGGCCAGGATGCCTCTTTCGAGGAGGTCCTCAAGAATGTGCAGGAGAGGGATTACATCGATTCGCACCGCGAAATGAATCCCCTGCGCAAGGCGGTGGATGCCATAGAACTCGACAACAGCCATATGACCATCGACGAGCAGATGATATGGTTCGACGGCCTCCTGAAAGGGCGTTTCGGGGATGCGGTTTATGCCTCTGAAAGTTGAGATAGACCCATCTTCAGGCTTCTGCAACGGAGTTGTGAGAGCGGTGGGAAAGGCTGAGGATTATCTCTCTTCCCACAGTCGCCTTTATTCCCTGGGAGCCATAGTCCACAATTCGTCGGAACTCGGGCGTCTGAAGCGTAAAGGACTGGAAATCATCGATATGGACGATTTTCGGTCCCTTCATGACGATACCGTGCTGATCCGTGCGCACGGCGAACCTCCCTCCACTTACCGGACTGCGGAAGCCAACGGCATCCGGATTATCGATTGCACCTGCCCCGTTGTGCTGGCCCTCCAGCGCAAGGTCCGGGAGGTCTGTCTCCGGATGGAGGCGGAAGGGGGGCAGGTGGTCATATTCGGCAAACGCGGCCATGCGGAGGTCAACGGCCTCGTAGGGCAGACTGAAGGTAAGGCGATCGTAGTCGGAAGTCCGGAGGAGATAGAAAAAATCGATTTCTCCCGTCCCGTGGCGCTCTTCTCGCAGACGACCAAGGATCCGGAGGAGTATGCCCTCCTCGTCAGGGAGGTCCGCAGCCGCCGGGAGGATGCCGAGGTCTATGATACGATCTGCCGCCAGGTGGCCTCACGCCACAAATCCCTCGTCTCGTTTGCCGCCTCTCACGACGTGATAGTCTTCGTCAGCGGCAGCGAGAGTTCCAACGGAAAGGTGCTCTTCGACCTGTGCAGAAGCGTCAATCCCAGAAGTATTATGGTCGAGGAGGCTTCCGGCCTGCGTCCCGGAATGTTCCGTGACGGTGACAGCGTCGGCGTCTGCGGAGCCACCTCCACTCCCCAGTGGCAGCTTGAGGCGGTGGCCGACTCCATAACTGCGATTTCGCTTTTTTTGGTAGAATGCTAAAAATGGTTTATATTTGCGAGTTAATTTAGGTTTATTGGCAAAAATTAGGGAAATAATCATAAACCCAACTAAATTCATTACATTAATTAACCATCTATGAAGAAATTACTTTCATTGGCGCTGATGGCATTGATTTGCACAATGTCATTCGCGCAGAGTCGCGTTACCGGTAAGGTGACCGACACCGATGGCCAGCCCGTTCCTTTCGCAAGCGTTGTTGTGAAGGGCACCATGAACGGTGTGGCTACCGACCAGAATGGTACTTTTGCCCTCGCAAACGTACCTACCAATGGAACGTTGGTTTTTTCCTGCATCGGTTATCTCGACCAGGAAGTCGAGGTGGCAGGCAGGAGCCAGGTCAACGTGATACTGGCAACCGACACACAGATGCTTGACGAGACCATAGTGGTCGCTTTCGGTACCGTCCAGAAGAAGGACTTTACCGGATCGGCTTCTACCCTCGACAACAAGAAGATTGAGAGCCGCCCTATCACCAACGTGACCAACGCTCTCGAAGGTGCCGCTGCAGGTGTGCAGTTCACCTCCGCAACCGGTCAGCCTGGTGACGCTGGTTCCATCCGTATCCGCGGTTTTGGTTCCATCAACGCAAGCTCCGCTCCCCTTTACGTTGTTGACGGTGTGCCTTTCGACGGCATCAGCAACCTCAACTCCGACGATATTGAGTCGATCACCATCCTCAAGGATGCTGCTTCCTGCGCACTGTACGGTAACCGTGCAGCCAACGGTGTCGTCCTCGTGACCACCAAGAAGGGCCGCAGCGAGAGGATTTCCTTCGACGTCAAGATCAACCAGGGCTTCAGCGTCCGCGGTATTCCCGAGTACGACCGTCTCGACGCTTACCAGTATGTGCCCGTGGCTTGGGAGGCACTGCGTAACAGCTACCTCTCCGGTGCCGGTTCCACCTACACCATGGAGACCGCTTCGGCTGCCGCTTCCAAGAACATCATGACCCAGCTGATGAACAACCCGTTCAACGTGGGTGACGACCAGGTTGTCGGAACCGACGGCAAGATCAACCCCAACGCAAAGCTCCTCTACACCGACGACCTCGACTGGGGTAAGGCAGTTTCCCGTATCGGCCACCGCCAGGAGTACACGATGTCCGCATCTGGTGCAGGCGAGAAGTCCGACTACTTCATGTCCATCGGTTACCTCAACGAGCAGGGCTACACCATCAAGTCCTACCTCGAGCGTGTAAACGGCCGTGCAAACGTCAACATCCAGCCTCGCAAGTGGCTCAAGACCGGTCTGAACCTCGCTGCAACCATGGCTAACTCCGACGTTACCAACACCGATTCCTCCACCGGTTATGTCAACCCGTTCTACTTTGCAAGGAACATAGGTCCTATCTATCCTGTCTATGCACACAATGCAGACGGTTCCTATGTCCTCGACGAGACCGGCGAGAAGGAATACGAGTGGACCAAGCGTGGTCCCGGCGCTTCCCTCGGCCGCCACATCGTAGCTGAGACCCTCTGGAACGACCACCTCTACAAGCGCAACGTGATGAACTCCCGCGCTTATGTGGACATCATGTTCCTCGACGGCTTCAAGTTCACCGTCAACGGTTCCTATGACTTCCGCAACTACCTGAACCACACCAACGAGAACCCTCACGTCGGTGACGGTTCGCCTGCAGGCCGCGGTAAGATCGTCAACTATCGTTACGATACCTACAACACCAACCAGCTGCTCACCTACGCAAAGAGCATCAACAGCCACAACATGGACTTCCTAGTAGGTCACGAGGCATACATCAACAACTACAAGTATGTCTATGGCTTCAAGCAGGGTCTCGTTGCAGAGGGTAACACCGAGCTGATCAACTACACCACCATCAACAGCATGTACACCTACTCACAGCGCTATGTGACCGAGGGTTACCTTGCACGTGCGAACTACAACTACGCACACAGGTACTATCTCTCCGCTTCGTATCGCCGTGACGCTTCTTCCTGCTTCCACAAGGATTCACGCTGGGGTAACTTCTGGTCCGTCGGCGGATCATGGCGTATCTCCGATGAGCCTTTCATGGCAGCAGTTCCCTGGGTCGACGACCTGAAGCTCCGCGCTTCCTACGGTTCCGTCGGTAATACTCCTAACAGCTGGTATGCTTGGCAGTCGCTCTACAGCATCAAGAAGAACGCAAATACCGCCGGTTTCTATCAGGATGATACCGCCGGCAACATCGCCCTCGAGTGGGAGAAGAACAAGAGCTTCGACGTCGCTCTCGAGTTCGGCCTCTTCAAGAGCCGTATCAACGGTAGCATCGAGTTCTTCCACAGGATCTGCGACAACCTCCTCTTCGAGGTGCCCCAGCCGCTCTCCTCTGGTTTCACCACCCAGTGGCAGAACATCGGTACGATGTACAACCAGGGCGTAGAGCTCCAGCTCTCCGCTGACATCATCCGTACCCGTGACTTCACCTGGAATTCCACTCTCAATGCTTCCCACGTCAAGAACTGCATCACCAAACTCCCTCAGGAGGAAATCGTAGCAAGCGGCAACAAGAAGTATATGGTCGGTCACTCGATGTACGACTTCTGGGTATATGAATATGCAGGTGTGGATCCCGACACCGGTGACGCTCTCTTCTATGTCGGCGGTTATCCTACCGACGAAGAGACCGGCAAGACCATCTACGATACCTTCAACGCAGATGAAAGGACCACCACCAACGACTACACCCAGGCTGACAAGTACTATTGCGGTTCCTCCATCCCCGTTCTCTACGGTTCCTGGAGCAACTCCTTCCGTTACAGGGGTCTCGAACTCTCAGTCCTCCTTACCTACGGTATCGGCGGCAAGAAGCTCGACACTACCTATGGTTCGTTGATGTCTGTCGGTTCGCTCGGTAGCGCATTCCACGTAGACCTGCTCAACAGCTGGCACCAGGCCGGCGACGAGACCGATATCCCCCGTATCGATATGGGCCGCAGCAACTACTTGAACCCTACCTCTTCAAGGTGGCTTACCGATGCTTCCTATCTGAACATCCGTAACATCACCCTCTCTTACGCATTCCCCAAGCGCGTAGCTGAGCTCGTTGACCTCGCAGGCATCCGTGTTTACGGCAGCGTCGAGAACGCTCACCTCTTCTGCGCTCGCAAGGGTATGGATCCTCAGTATAATTTCGGTGGTACCAGCTACAATGACTACAGCCCCGCAAGGACTATGTCGGTTGGTCTCGCACTTCAGTTCTAATCGATGGAGGATAATAATATGAAAAAGATATTCAGCATTCTCGCTACCATCGCTCTCGTCGCAGGTTTTGCTTCCTGCAGCAAGGATTTCCTCGAGACTTCCCCTACGGACTCCTACGACCAGGCATTTGTCCTGTCGACCGTAGACAATGCCGAGGCGTGCCTCAACGGTATGCACAAGGCTATGGTCTCGCAGTACTTCTCCCGTCAGAATGTCGGTGGACTTCCCTCTTTCCAGATTGCAATGGATTGCCTCGGTGAGGACCTCGTTTTCCCTGTAAAGGGTAACGGCTGGTGGACCAACACCGGTGAGTACACCTGGTCTTCCGTCCGCAACCCGGATTCATGGACCACTTACTGGCCCTTCACCATTTCTTACCGCCAGATTGCTAACGCCAATATGATCCTCGATTATATTGACGCTGCAGAAGGTCCGGAATCCCAGAAGAATTACATCAAGGGTGAGGCTCTCGCTTACAGGGCTTACTTCTACTTCTGGCTCGTTCAGCTCTATGCAGACCGCTACGATGCAAGCAAGGCAGCTTCCACCGTTGCAGTTCCCCTCGTGGTGAACTCGACCGAGACTATGAAGCCCGCCGCTATGCTTTCCGAGGTTTACGCACAGATCATCAAAGACCTTGAGGATGCTATCACCCTCCTGGGCACCACCAAGTTCTCCTCCAAGTGCGACATCACCGCAGCTACCGCAATGGGTATCCGCGCAAGGGTCGCCCTCGTGATGAAGGATTGGGCAAAGGCCAAGGAGTTTGCAGACAAGGCTATCGCAGCCGCTTCCACCTATGGCTACAAGCTCATGAATGCAGAGCAGTATCACGACGGTTTCGGCGATGCATCCAATCCCGAGTGGATGTGGGGCTTCGAAATGATCGCTGACCAGACCCTCTACTTCTACGGCTTCATGGCTTACATGTCCTGGAACTTCAACTCCAGCAACATCCGTGCATGCCCGAAGTGCATCAACAGCAAGCTTTATGACATGATCCCCGCTACCGACTGCCGCAAGGATCTCTTCGATCCCACCGGAAAGGCGTGGACTCTTCCTACCAAGAGCTATGTCGGCAAGCCTTACATGAACCGCAAGTTCTCCGTTGCTGATTACACCAGCTCCGTCGCTGACGCCAACTTCATGCGTCTCGGTGAGATGTACCTGATTGCAGCCGAGGCATGCGCAAAGGGCGCAAGCGGCGATGCTGCTCAGTACCTCTATGACCTCAACAAGACCCGTGACGCTTCTTACACCAAGAGCACGAAGACCGGTAACGCTCTCCTCGAGGAGATCTACACCTATCGTCGTATCGAGCTCTGGGGCGAAGGCCACAGGTTCCTCGACCTCAAGCGCAACAACATGGATCTTGACCGTACCGGTGCAAACCACGATCCTGCAGTGGCTCAGACCATGCAGCTTCCCGCATCGGACATCAAGTGGAAGATCGCTTATCCTACCGAGGAAATCGACGCTAACGACTTCATCGACGAGTCTATCAACAAGTAACCGTTGAAGCAGTCAAACTCAAAAGGGCGGCCCGTTTCGGGGCCGCCCTTTCTGTTTGTGCTCGATTCTGGAGATTACTCGAACCTCTGGTTGAGAATCTCCATGATCTTGATGGCTGCGGTAGCGATCGGAGTGCCGGGGCCGAAGATGGCCATCGCACCGTCGCGGTAGAGCTCGTCGTAATCCTGTGCGGGAATCACACCGCCCACGATGACCACGATATCTTCGCGTCCGAGCTTGGCAAGCTCCGCAATGATCTGGGGAACGAGGGTCTTGTGGCCTGCTGCAAGCGAGGAGACGCCCACTACGTGAACGTCGTTCTCCACAGCCTGCTTTGCAGCCTCTGCAGGAGTCTGGAAGAGCGGGCCCATATCGACGTCGAAACCGCAGTCGGCATAACCGGTAGCGACGACTTTCGCACCGCGGTCGTGGCCGTCCTGGCCGAGTTTCGCAATCATGATACGGGGCTGGCGGCCCTCCTTCTTCGCGAATTCGGCGACCATCTTCTTGGCCTTTTCGAATTCGGAGTTGTTCTTGACTTCTGCTGAATAGACACCTGTGTTCATACGGATTATTGCTTTGTAACGTCCTACGATCTTCTCGCATGCGTCGGAAATCTCGCCGAGGGTGGCGCGGACCTTGGCCGCCTCGACTGCAAGCTCGAGCAGGTTGCCCGTCTTGGTCTCGACTGCGTGGGTGATGGCTGCGAGGGCTGCCTGTACGGCTGCCTCGTCGCGGTGTGCGCGGAGCTCCTTAAGGCGTGCGATCTGGCTCTCGCGGACCTTGGTGTTGTCCACGTCGAGAATCTCGATGGGATCCTCGTGTGCGAGGCGGTACTCGTTGATACCGATGATCTTGTCGATGCCGGAGTCGATGCGTGCCTGCTTGCGTGCGGCAGCCTCCTCGATGCGGAGCTTGGGAATACCGGTCTCGATGGCCTTAGCCATACCGCCGAGTTTCTCCACCTCCTGGATGTGCTCCCATGCGCGGTGCACGAGTTCGTTGGTGAGGCTCTCCACATAGTAGGAACCTGCCCAAGGGTCGATGCTGCGGCATACCTGGGTCTCCTCCTGGATGTAGATCTGCGTGTTGCGGGCAATACGCGCGGAGAAGTCGGTAGGGAGCGCGATAGCCTCGTCGAGGGCGTTGGTGTGGAGCGACTGAGTGTGACCCAGCACAGCTGCCATAGCCTCGATACAGGTGCGACCGACGTTGTTGAAGGGATCCTGCTCGGTGAGCGACCATCCGGATGTCTGGCTGTGCGTACGGAGGCACTGGCTCTTGGGGTTCTTGGGGTTGAACTGGCCCACGAGCTTTGCCCAGATCATGCGGGCTGCGCGCATCTTGGCGATCTCCATGAAGTGGTTCATTCCGATAGCCCAGAAGAAGGAGAGGCGGGGTGCGAATGCATCCACGTCGATGCCTGCCTTGATACCGGTGCGGATGTAGTCGACGCCGTCGGCGAGGGTGTAGGCCATCTCGATGTCGTTGGTGGCGCCAGCCTCCTGCATGTGGTAGCCGGAGATGGAGATGGAGTTGAACTTGGGCATATACTTGGAGGTATATGCGAAGATGTCGCCGATGATGCGCATCGAGAACTCGGGCGGATATATATAGGTGTTACGCACCATGAACTCCTTGAGGATGTCGTTCTGGATGGTGCCGGCCATCTCTTCGAGCTTCGCGCCCTGCTCGAGGCCTGCCACGATGTAGAACGCCATGACGGGCAGCACTGCGCCGTTCATGGTCATCGAGACTGACATCTTGTTGAGGGGGATCTGGTCGAAGAGGACCTTCATGTCCTCCACGGAGCAGATGGAAACGCCGGCCTTTCCGACATCGCCCACCACCCTCGGGTGGTCAGCGTCGTATCCGCGGTGGGTGGCAAGGTCGAATGCGACCGAAAGACCCTTCTGGCCTGCTGCCAGGTTGCGGCGGTAGAATGCGTTGGATTCCTCTGCGGTGGAGAATCCGGCGTACTGGCGGATGGTCCAGGGCTTGTTGACGTACATCGTGGAGTAGGGGCCGCGGAGGAAGGGCGCTATGCCGGCGGCATAGTTCAGGTGTTCCATTCCCTCAAGGTCCTTCTCGGTGTAGAGGGGCTTGACGTTGATCTTTTCAGGGGCGAGCCAGGGTTCCGCCTTCGAAGCGTTGTCGCACTTGATCTCGCCTGCCTTGTAATCTATTTCTTTGAATTCAGGTCTCATTGTCGTTCCTCCTTTAAAGTTCCTTGATGCCCATCATCTGCTGATAACCCTTGAGGGTTTCGAGGATGTTGCATTTTACGTGGATGTAATTCTTGATGCCCTGTTCCTCGAGCTGGGGACGGCATTCGGGATCTCCTGCGACCACCACGACGGCCTTGTCGCCGATAAGCTTCGCGATCTGCGGCACTGCCTCGAGGTATTCGTCGTCCGCCGAGCAGGCTACGACGATGTCGGCCTTTGCGTCGAGAGCCGCCTTTGCGCCCTCCTCGATGGTGGCGAAGCGGTTGTTGTCAACCACCTTGAATCCTGCCACTGCGAAGAAGTTGCTGCTGAACTGCGCGCGGGCGCGGCACATAGCGAGGTTGCCGAAGGTGAGCATGAAGACCATGGGCTGCTTCGGGCTGCGGTCGGTAGCGAGCCTGAGGGCCTCGAATGCCTGGGCTGCGCGGTACTTCTGGAGAGGCTCCGCCGACAGGACGTCGTCGCCTTCGCAGGTGCATCCGCAGTTGACTGCGGCGCCGCGGGTGACGATTTCCTTGGTGATTTCGTCGGAAGCCTTCTCGAGGAAGTTGGGGTACTGGTTGGAACCGAGGATGGTCTCGCGGCGCTGTGCGAAGTTCTTGTCCTTCTTGTCGGAAACGGCCTTGACCTCGGCCTGTACGAAACCGGCCTTGAACGCCTCTGCATATCCGCCCTTCTCCTCGACGCTCTTGAAGAGGTTCCAGGCTGCGTCGATGATGGAAGCGGTGAGAGTCTCGATATAGTAGGATCCGCCTGCGGGGTCGACAATCTTGTCGAAGCGGGATTCCTCCTTGAGGATGGACTGGACGTTGCGGGCGATGCGGTTGGAGAACTCGCCGGGAGCGCGGAACGCGTAGTCGAAGGGGAGAACCTCGAGGGAGTGGACGCCTGCTATTGCGGCGCTCATCGCCTCGGTGGTGCCGCGGAGCATATTCACATATGCGTCATACACGGTCTGGTTCCAGGTGCTGGTGACGGCGTGGGTGAAGATCTTCTTCGCGCAGTCGCAGGTGGCTCCGTATGCCTCCATGACGTTGGCCCAGAGGACGCGTGCGGCGCGGAACTTGGCAATCTCCATGAAATAGTTGGAGCTGATGCCGAAGGTGAACTTCATCCTGCGGCCGATCTCGTTTACGGCTATGCCGCGGTCGGAGAGGGCGGAGACGTAGTCGCTGCCGATAGCCAGGGCGAATCCGAGCTCCTGGACTATGCTTGCGCCGGCGTCGTTGAAGTCGTAGGCCTCCACGTTGATGACGCGGATCTTCGGATACTTCTCCACCATCCGGATGCACCTGGCGAGGATGTCGTAAGCCTTATCCTTGCAGAAGGTGCCGCGGGTGGTTAGCATATGGAGAGGGCTCACGTCGAAGGAAGCGCGCACCTCTTCAGGGTTCACTCCCTGCTTCTCCACATATTTGATAAAGTTGCAGACGGTCTCCTCGGCCACCCTGGGGCGAACCTCGCAGAAGTTGATCTCCACTGCGGGAATCAGGATGCCTTTGAGGAGGGTCTCATAGTCCGCTTCGGAGAGGGGTTTGCTCTCGTCGATGCAGAAACCTATGGACTGCACACCCTTCTGGAGTCCGTCGAGCGCCTGCTCGTTGGCCTTTGCGGGGCCGATTTCGCAGAGGCAGTAATCCTGGCGGGTGAGCCATTCGTTGCTGTTGACGGTGCCCCTTACGAAGGGGAACTGCCCCGGCATCGTACCGAGGAACTTGATATCCTTCAGATTCTCGGCGCGATAGTAGGGGCGCACGGGGAAACCTTCGTGGGTCTTCCATACGAGCTTCTTGTCGTAGTCGGCACCCTTGAGGTCCTTGATGATTACTTCATCCCACTGCTCGGTGGTTACCGGGGGGAATTCAGTAAAGAGTTTGTTAGCCATTCCTTAATCTTATTGTGTTGTTTGTTCAGTGATAGTCGCTTTAGTCCACCTCGACCTTGGTGAGGGTGACGGGGAACCGCATCAGCAGTTTCCATTGCCTCTGGTGCCAATATTTGTTGGCGCTGGTATCAAACGGGAACCAGAACATACCCATCGTCACGAACGGGGAGTTTGTATAGTAGGTGTAGCCTTCCAGGGTAGCCGTAGTGCCCGAATCGTCTATTGTACCGGTGCAGAGGGTGGTGTTGGCTTTCTGGGGGCCGTTGGCGGTGCATCCGAAGAAACCTCCGCGGCACTGGTAGGTAAGTCCGTCCGAACTGGATTTCTGGTTGCTCTTGTATGTGGTCATATATGTCTTGACGACCAGGCCGCCGGTCGTTGCATTGTATTCGGCCTGAAGGGCGGTGCTGGAACTTGCCCATCCGGTGATGCTGTAAAGCTCGTCGTTGGCTTTGGTGCTGATGGTAAGGACATAGGTGGAGTCGTTGCCTTCTGCGTCCTTGCCGCTTGCAAGCCAGGTGCCGAGCCATTTGTTGAAGCCCTCGGAGCAGGTCCCCTTCTCCTTGGGAGTCCAGGAACGGTGTATATAATTGCCGATAAAGTTGTATTCGTCATCGATCTGGAAAGCGATGACGTGGAAGGTCTGCTTGGCAGGGAAGGGGTTGAAGTTTATCCTGTAATTGCCTTCGTAAGCCTTTGCCGTGGAGCTTGCCTTCAGGGATGTGGTCCTGTTCTCTATGACTTTCAGGATATCTCCGTTATAGCCGTATCCGTTCAGTTCGTTGTGCATGATGGTGGTGTACTGCCACTTTCCGGGAATGTTCCAGAAGCGGATCACGTCGCGGCCGTCTTCACGCTGGTCGTATTGGCCGCGGTAGTCGTAGGTTATGTCCCATGCGAGATTGTCGAAAGAGGTGGTCCGCATATCGGCGCGTTCCACTACGACATCCTTGTAACCTCTCCTGGTCTCCTCGAGGAAGTAATAGTCGGCATCGAGGAATCCTACGGTGAGCGAGTCGTATGCGCCCACGGGGATGGGAACATAGAATGTCGTGGGACCTTCGAATACGGCGTCGTCAGGGAATGCAACCCATAATTTGGAGACGTTCTCGGTATTGGATGTCTCTATGACTGCATTCTCGGCTGTGTAATCGGCAACGGTGAATTCGCCGGTGATACGCTGCTTCTCGGATCTGATGTAGAAGTACTTCGCTCCTGACGGAAGACCCTGGGGAACGTGGTTATAAGTGACGGCAATAAGGCCGCAGAGGTGCTTGAATTCAGCCTTTTCGGGTTGGGAACCGCCTTCGGGAAGGACGGCGACCATCGGGGAATATGTACGGTCGGTGATGTAAGGGAGAGTGCTGGGAAACTTGACGGTGAGCGACTTGCCGGAAACCGACTGGGCGATATTCTCCGGGAAGACGGCTACCTTCTCTGCCTTGACGTTGTCTGCGACGCTGGTGAAGGTCGCTACGCTGGTGTTCGAACCTCCGGTCAGGACGAACCTTGCGAAGGTGTCCGCGGGAGTCATCACGGCGATGTCGTCGTCTTCGGCCCATGCGAAGAGACCGTCTTCGGAGACGGTGGAACGGGTCTGGTTCACGGTTGCGGTAAGTACGGTCTTTCCGCCTTCCTGCCTTGCTTCAGGAGCGGAAAAGTCTTCTTTCTGGCATCCTGCCAACACCGTGGCAGCCAATGCGATAACGAATAATTGCTTTTTCATTGTCCTGAAGGTTTAAAAGAATTTGGGGAATTGGTCGAGGCCGTTGCCGAGCTCGAGGGGAACGGGTTTGTAGTCTTCTCCGGTGTTTCCGGAGCCCAGGAAGATACCCTGCGGGGTGAATGACGCCACCTCGGTCTCGGGATTCCTGTAAATCTCTTTCTGTTTCATTTCGGTTATGTTGAGTTTGTTTATTGCTATTATGTAAATAATCTACAAATATAACAAAAATCATATATTTCAGCCCATTCCTCAATATTTCCCTTTTTTTTAATACTTTTGTGCTGGGCGGCGCTGCCGCCTTTTTCAGACAAATCAGTATTAACCATACAAAGCCTATGAAACACAAATTCCTATTAACGGCTTTGCTGTCTTTCCTTGTCTGCGTGACCGGCTTCGCCCAGCAGCGCAGCGTCAAGGGAAACGTTACGTTCGCTGCCGACGGTGAACCCGTCCTGGGCGGATATGTCGTCGTGGAGGGTACCAATCCCAAGATAGGTACCACGACCGATATCGACGGCAATTTCCGCCTCGACAACGTGCCGGCAAATGCCAAGTACCTGGTCATCACCTTCGTCGGATGCAAGGACGAGAGGGTGGCGATAGCGCCGGAAGTGAAGGTCGTCCTGAAGGATGACAGCGAGATGCTCGAAGGCGTGGTGGTCACCGGTATGCAACAGGTGGACCGCCGTCTCTTCACCGGTTCGTCCACCAAGCTCAACGCCGACGATACCAAGATCAGCGGCCTATCCGACGTCTCCCGCTCCCTCGAGGGACGAGTCGCCGGGGTCTCCGTGCAGAATGTCTCCGGAACCTTCGGAACCGCGCCCAAGATCAGGGTCCGCGGTGCGACCTCCATCTACGGCTCTTCGAAGCCGCTGTGGGTGGTCGACGGAGTCATAATGGAGGATGTCGTCGAGGTGGATGCGGAAAGCCTCTCCTCCGGTGACGCCAACACTCTTATCTCCTCCGCCATAGCAGGCCTGAACTCCGACGACATCGAGTCGTTCGACATCCTGAAGGACGGTTCGGCAACCTCCATCTATGGAGCGCGCGCAATGGCCGGAGTCATCGTCGTGACCACGAAGAAAGGCCGCGCGGGCCACAGCAGCATCAGTTATTCGGGTGAATACACGATGCGCCTCAAGCCCACCTATTCCACCTTCAACATCATGAATTCCCAGGACCAGATGTCGGTCTACCAGGAGCTCTACCAAAAGGGTTATCTCTCCTATGCGGGAACTGCGAATGCCGCTTCCAGCGGTGTTTACGGCAAGATGTACCAACTGCTGACCCAGTATGACGAGACCTCCGGACAGTTCGGCCTCGCCAATACCACCGAGGCCAAGGCCGAATACCTGAGGGCGGCCGAGTACCGCAACACCGACTGGTTCGACAAGCTCTTCACCTACAACATCCAGCACAACCACTCGATTTCGATGTCGGGCGGTACCGACAAGGGCAACTACTATGCTTCCCTCTCCGTGATGGAGGACCCGGGCTGGACGATGCAGAGCCAGGTGCAGCGCTTCACGGGCAACCTGAATGCAACCCACAGGATATTCGACAACCTCTCCCTCAACATCATCACCAATGCGGCGTACCGCAAGCAGCGGGCTCCGGGAACCCTGAGTTCCAAGATCGACGCCGTCAACGGAGAGGTGAAGCGCGACTTCGACATCAACCCCTATTCCTACGCGCTGAATACCTCCAGAACCCTGGACCCCGACGAGTTCTATACGCGTAACTACGCTCCTTTCAATATCTTCCACGAGCTGGAGAACAACTACATCGACATCGATGTCACCAACCTCCGCTTCCAGGGAGAATTGAAGTACAAGCCGGTTCCCAAGGTGGAGCTGGCAGTCCTGGGCGCTGCCAAGTACACGGCCTCGACCCGTCAGCACCACATTACCGACGAGTCCAACCAGGCGCAGGCATACCGAACCGCCACGACCACGTCGATCCGCAATAACAACTCCTTCCTCTATACCGACCCCGACGATCCGTTCGCACTGCCTGAGATCATAATGCCTTACGGAGGTATCTACGAGCGCAACGACAACAAGATGTTCGGATGGGACTTCCGTGCAACGGCCTCCTACAACGATACCTATGCCATCGACCATATCGTCAATTTCTACGGCGGTATGGAGACCAACTGCATCGACCGCGAGGCGGTGTGGTTCCGCGGCTGGGGTCTCCAGTACGACCTCGGCGAGGAGGCGAACTACGATTACCGTATCTTCAAGCGCGGCAAGGAGGACGGCAGCGACTACTACACCATCAGTCATACCTACGACCGCCGCGCCGCTTTCTTCGCCACCGGTACCTATTCATATAAGGGACGCTACAGCCTGAACGGCACCATCCGCTACGAGGGTTCCAACCAGCTCGGCAAGAGCCGCAAGGCGAGATGGCTCCCTACCTGGAACGTCTCCGCGAAGTGGAACATCATCGACGAGCCCTGGATGGCTGCAGCCCGCGAGAAGGTTTCCCACCTCGCCCTGAAGGCATCCTACTCCCTTACCGCGGAGCGCGGTCCGGTCAACAATTCCCTGATGATCATCCGCGCCGATACCCCGTGGAGGTACTCCACCAGCGACAGCGAGACTATCCTCTACATCTCCTCTCCGGCCAACCCCGACCTTACCTATGAGAAGAAGCACGAGTTCAACGTGGGCCTCGAGCTGGGACTCTTCGACAACCGCATCAACTTCGCCGGCGACTGGTATATGCGTAACAACTACGACCTTATCGGCCCCGCCTACACGACCGGTACCACAGGCGCCGTCACCAAGTACGGAAACGTCGCTTCGATGAAGTCCAACGGCTTCGAGCTCTCCCTGACCACCACCAACATCAAGAACCGGAACTTCAGCTGGATTACCAACTTCATCTATTCCCACACCCACAACGAGGTCACCGAGCTGCTCTCCACCCGCCGTGTCATCGACCTGGTCTCCGGCACCGGATTCGCGATGCAGGGATATCCCAACCACAGTATCTTCTCCATTCCCTTCAAGGGACTCAACGAAGAGGGCCTTCCGACCTTCCTCGACCAGGACGGCAACATAACCACCACCGGCATCTACTTCCAGACCTCCGACCCCAAGAAGATCGGATTCCTGGAGTATTCCGGTACGGCCGATCCTACCGAGGTGGCCTCCATCGGCAATACCCTGCAGTGGAAGGGCTTCAAGCTGATCGTCTTCGTGACCGGCTCCTTCGGAAACGTGATCCGTCTGGATCCCGTCTTCAAGGCGCGCTACAACGATATGACCTCGACTCCCAAGGAGTTCAACGACCGCTGGGTCGTTCCGGGAGACGAAAACCTGACCACCGTTCCGGCAATCGCCTCGCGCATCCAGAACAAGGTGGAATCCCATCTGAGCTACGCATACAACGCTTACAACTATTCGACCGAGCGTATAGCGAGGGGCGATTTCGTCCGTCTCAAGGAGGTCTCGCTCAGCTACGACTTCCCCAAGTCGGTGACGGCGCCGCTGAAGCTCAGCACCCTCTCTCTCAAATTGCAGGCTACCAATCTCTGCCTGCTCTATGCCGATTCGAAACTCAACGGACAGGATCCTGAGTTCTTCAACACGGGTGGTGTCGCGGTACCGATGCCGAAGCAGTTCACCCTTTCACTCAAGATCGGCTTATAACAGGAGGAAATCGATATGAAAAGATTCAATATTACCGTTTTAGCCGCTGCGGCGCTGCTTTTCTGCCTCACGGCTTGTGACAAATTCCTCGATGTAAACCCCGACAAGCGTGCGGAAGTGGACACCGCCTCCGAGGTGGCATCCCTGCTGGGCAACGCCTATACCGACCACGTGATGAACCTGATGGCCGAACTTATGAGCGACAATATCGACGATTTCGACCAGACCTCCTTCACCAACTCGATCCGTTTCATCGAACAGGTCTACAATCTTGAGGAGATTACGGAGTCCAACAACGAGGCCCCGGAGAACTGCTGGTCCGACTACTGGAGCGCAATCGCCTCCACGAATGTCGCGCTGCAGACCCTGGCGACCCTCGGTACCGAGGACGACCTTTCTCTCCGCGAACTCTACGGAGAGGCCTATATCGCCAGGGCATACAACCACTTCATGCTGGCTTCGATGTTCTGCATGGCATACGACCCGCAGAACTCTTCGAGTGATCCCGGTCTCCCTTACCTGACCGCAGTGGAAGACGGATTCAACGTGCAGCACGAACGCGGCACCGTAGCCGAACTCTATGCCGCCATCGAGAAGGACATCGAACACGCCCTTCCGCTGATGGGCGATTCGCATCTGCGCGTCCCGAAATACCATATGAATACAGACGCGGCCTACGCATTCGCGACCCGTTTCTATCTCTATTACGGCAAGTACGACAAGGCCATCGAGTGCGCCAACCACGTGCTCGGAGATGCTCCCCAGACCATCCTGAAGGACTGGCAGTATCTCGGAACCCTTCCTACCGGAAGCGGCGCCCCGCTGATCCACTCCACGGCATACTGCGAGAGCTCTTCCCCCGCCAACCTGCTCATCCAGGCCTGCTACTCCATCCAGGGTTATATCTGGTCGAACTACTCCACCTATAACAGATTCTCGCACGGAAGCTACGCCTCCGCGACCGAGGATATGGAGGCCACCTATCCCTGGGGCAAGTGCTCTTACTACGACGGCGTGAAGACCTATACCGGCAGCATGGACAAGATCATCTTCTGGCGCGTGCCGCGTATCTTCCAGTACACCGATCCGGTGGCCCAGACAGGTTATGTGCGCACCCTCAGCGTCGCCCTCAGCACCGACGAGACCCTTCTCAACCGTGCCGAGGCCTACATCCTCAAGGGCGATTATGAGGCAGCCTGCGCCGACATGAACCTCTGGCTCCACAATATGACCAAGAACACCTACGTGCTGACACCCGCCAACATCAAGACATTCTACAACTCGGTCAACTACTATGAGTGGAACAAGGGTACGGTCAAGAAGCACCTCAACCCCGCTTTCATAAGCGTGGAGGAGGGCGGCGACCTCGAGTGCATGCTCCAGTGCCTGCTCAACTGCAAGAGGCTCGAAACCATCGGTTTCGGCGGCCGCTGGCAGGATATCCGCCGCTACGGCATCACGGTTTACCGCCGTCAGATGGGACTCACCACGGCCGGATACGTTCCTGTGAACGTCACCGACTCTATTACCCCCCGCGATCCCCGTCTTGCCCTCCAGATTCCTTACAAGGTGATCCAGGGCGGCTTTACTCCCAACCCCAGATAACATAAAACGCGCATGACAATGAAAAAGTATATCATTACAGCCCTTTTCGCACTGGCACTCCTTCCGATGGGAACCTCCTGCCGGCAGGACAGCCTCGATCCCGAAAGCGTCATCGTCGTGGATGCGTACGAGAAGACCCCTTTCGATCTCTGGCTGGATGCGAACTATGTTTATCCCTACAACATCGAGTTCAAGTACCGCTACGAGAACAACGAGACGGATCTGGACTACTATTCTGTGCCTGCGGCATACGATAACGCCGTCATCATGGCCCATCTGGTCAAGTATCTCTGCATAGATTCCTATGACGAGGTGGCCGGAGTGACCTTCACCCGCACCTACTTCCCCAAGGAGTTCTTCCTGATGGGAGAGTGGGAGTACAAGAACAACGGCGTCTATACCCTCGGTACCGCCGAGGGCGGCAAGAAGATCATACTGATGGGCATCAACTACCTGCCGAAGTATATGACCACCGCCGAGAATCTCAACCACTACTACATCAAGACCATCCACCACGAGTTCACCCATATCCTGAACCAGACCAAGGACTTCCCGGTCTCCTTCTCGCAGGTTTCAGGAGGTTCGGCCGACGGATACCTGGCCGACAGCTGGAATGCGACAGAGTATGCGGGGGATTACCTGCAGCGCGGTTTCATCACCCGCTACGCGCAGCACTCCGACCGTGAGGACTTCGCCGAGTGCATGGCGATGTACGTGACACACAATGCCGCCTGGTGGGCTGCCCTGCTCGAATCCGCATACAGCGAAGCGAAGGACGGTTCCGCAAAGCTCTCCACCAAGATGGGCATAGTCAAAGCCTATATGCACGATACCTTCGGCATAGAACTTGACGACCTGCGCGACGCGATCCTGCGCCGCCAGGACGAGGTGATGGCCGGAGTCGTGGACCTGCATTCGCTTGAAATCAAATAACCCTTAACGCAGAACATTATGAAGAACAGGAAATCATTGACAATTCTGATGCTCGCCGTCCTCGTATCGGCGGCAGCCGTGTCCTGCGTGAGCGATGCCGACCCCGTATTCGACAAGAACGCTACGGTCAGGATGCAGGAAGCCCTGAAAAACGCCCAGGATGTCCTCGTCGGTGCCCAGTACGGCTGGCGAATGGACGACTTCATGGACGAAGAGAATACCACCGCGATCAAGGGCGGCTATACCATCGCAGTCAAGTTCGACAGGGAGAGGGTTACCGCCTGGGGCGAGATGGTCGACAATCCCGCAACCAGTTACACCTCTTATTACAAGATGACTACCGACGACGGTCCGGTCCTCTCGTTCGACGACAACAACTATGTCCTCCACTACTACAGCACCCCTTCCGGAACCTCCTATAACGGTTACGGACAGACCGGCTGCTACAAGGCCCTCGGAGGCGATTTCGAATTCCTCATCCTGGAGGCTAAGCCTGAAATGGTCAAGCTCAAGGGCAAGCGCGGCGGCGAGATCATCTGTCTCTTCCCGCTCGACAAGGAGCCTGCGGCATTCATGGCCAATGTCAAGGAGACCGGCGAGGAGATGGTCATCTCCCGTTTCGAGAATGCCTCCCAGAGCATCAGCTTCGATGTGGATCTCGACAACCGTCATATCATCCTCAACCACTTCGTTCCGGCTTCTGAAGGCACCGCTGCAGTCGATACCAAGATTGTGGAACTGCCCTTCGTCTTCACCGAGAGCGGGCTCAGGCTTTCCAAGAGCCTGAAAGATGCTCTCGAAAAAGTCAAGGTCGAAGGAATGGATCAGTTCATCGAGTTCCTCAGGCAGAACGACACCCAGGATCTCGCATGGAGCCAGAGTGACCGCAAGCTCTCCTTCGCCGGAGTCTCCGTCGACGGCATACTGCCCGCCGGATGGCTCTCCTACAGCGATTATATCGGGGAGTACTCCCTGCTTTACAACGAGACCTGCACCCTCAGCGTCAAACTGGAGCGCGACGTCAACCGCAAGAGCTACAAGCTTAGCGGAATGAACGCCAACTACACTCTTACGGTCAACTATGACCTGGCAACCGGAAGCCTTCAGCTCAGGGGCCAGACCATCGGCTCCAGCGGCGAGTACACCTACTGGTTCGCCCCGTGGGCTCTCGCAGCGGGCGGAAGTCTCTGGTACAGCACCAATTACGGAATGAACAGCGAGCTCGACCAGGCCTCCTACGACCGCGATCCCGCCCACTTCACTATCAAATGGGTTCCCGGTCCCTCTTCGGCCGGCAAACCCTGCGACTCATTCATCCTTTACCAGCGCCACAGCAGCGGAAGCGGCAACAGCGGCATCACCGATACCTCCTGGCACTTCCCCCAGACCAACTACAGGCTGGCGTATCTCAAGTCGTTCACCAAGAAATAAAAGGAGTGCTTTATGAGAAAGATTTCAAAATATCTCTTTATACTGCTCGCATCCCTGTGCCTCTTCTCCTGCGTCGAGCAGGAGCCCGTATGGGTTGAACCGGCAAAGACGATGTCCATCGAGCAGGCCAATCTCGTATTCGAGCCCAAGGGCGGCACCTCTTCCTTCCTGGTGAAGGCTGAGAACGCATTCACTGTGGAATCCGACCGCACTTGGTGCACCGTTTCGGCCAGCGGTTCGGAGGTTACCGTGACGGTGACTCCAAATGGCTCCAACGAGACGCGCTACAGCCGCCTCACCCTTACCTCGGGAAGCGAGAAGCTGGGCATCACCGTCCATCAGGCGGGTCTGATAATCAAGGGCTTCTCCGTGGGCGACAAGACTGTCACCAGCAGGGGAGCGGTGCTCGAATATCCCTATTCCACCAACGGTGAACTCACCGTCTCCACGACAACTCCATGGCTCAAGGTCGAGCAGACCGCCGATATGGTCCGCGTCACCGTCGAGGCGAATACGGGCGAGCCGCGTACCGGACAGGTCGATTACACCCTCGGTGATATCGCCGGTTCCTTCTCCATCTCCCAGACAGCTCCGTTCCAGGTTTACAATGCATGGGTTCCCGGCTATCAGGGCAAGGAGTATTATCAGGGCTATCTCTACGAGACCTTCTGCGTGAAGGCAGATGCATCGGCCTCCGCCGAGACCTATACCCTTGCGGTGCTTTCCGAGTCTCAGGTGGACGACGCCTCCGCCTCCAGTATGAACGCATTCGTCGAAGACGTCGTCTATCCGGCCGCCATCGCATCGCTCAAGGAGATTGTGGATTACTACGAAGGGAAATATGCGCTGGAACAGTTCCTGCTCAAGGGTTCCGACTATGATTTCTTCCTTGCAGACAACTATCCCGCCGGATCCTACTATGTATTTGCCGTAGGAGTCGACAAGGATGGCAATCCCACAGGGAAATATGCCGTGACGAAGGTCTCCACCACTCCTCCTGCCTACAACTGGTGGCTCGGCACCTGGAAGGCAACCGACCTTCAGGGAAAGGTCTCGACCCTTACCTTCGCTGCCAGGGAGAACGGAAAGTCCTATACGGTCACCGGCCTCTACGGCTACGATTTCCCTCTTACGGTCAATTTCAACCAGGACGGAACCGTAACTTTCACCGGCTCTTCTACCAAGAGTCTGATCACCTCTCCCTATACCTCCGGAACCTATGTCTACTCCACCCTCTATTTCTACGGCCTCTATACAGCCGGAAGCAGTTCCTACTACCGCACCGGCGACGGCTATGATATCGCCCTCGGATCAAGGGGCGGAGACGGGAAGGTGCGGGTTACCGGATACTGGACAACCTCTTCGGGAACCTCCTACCAATATCTCCAGATGGTCTTCCGCGGCCGTGCAAGCAACTCGGGCGCTGCTGAGGCCAACACGGTGCTGGCCCGCAATTACCTGCCTCTGACCCTGGAAAAGCAGTAAGGATCCATGAGAAGGATATGTTTCCTGCTTTGTGTCATCATTGCGGCGGTGCTTTCCACCGCCGCAATGGCGCAAGGCAATGATTTGAAGGAGAACCGAGTCGATTCGCTGCTTTTCGACAAGAGTGTCGTCTTTGCCACTGTCGATACGACGGTCCTGGGAATGGACATCTATCTTCCCCCGGCAGGAAAGGCAAATCACAGATGCCTTATCTTCTCCTACGGAGGCGGATTCCTCCAGAACAACCAGCGTTCCCACGACACCCAGCATTTCTGCCGCCGCCTTGCCGACGACGGCTATTTCGTGGCTGCAATAGATTACCGCCTCGGTCTTCGCGGGGTGAAGATGAACGGCGCCCTGTCGATGGTCAAACCGCTTCAGAATGCCGTCAGAATGGCAACTGAGGACCTCGTCCGTGCCGTAGGATGCATTCTGGACTATGCCGGAGAGTGGGGGATAGACCCATCCTGCATCATCCTCTGCGGCAGCAGCGCAGGCGCCATTATGTCTCTCCAGGCCGACTACGAGCTGGCCAACCGCACTCCGATGACGGCCGGCATTCCGGAGGATTTCCGCTTCGCGGGGGTCATCTCCTTTGCAGGTGCGGTCTATTCGGTGGAGGGCAAGTGCGACTACACCGTGCATGCTCCCTCGCCGACCTTCTTCCTGCACGGAAATGCCGACAAACTGGTGCCTTACAACAAGATACAGTTCTTCAGCAAGGGTTTCTTCGGCAGTGACGCCCTGGCGGCCCGCTTCGACAAGTTCGGTTTCCCCTACAAGATCATGCGTTTCGATACGGAAGGCCACTCCGTGGCCAGCAGGATGCTCGAGAACTACGACGACGTCATCTGGTTTATCGACAACATGGCCGTCGGAAAGCGGAACCTGCGCATCGACGAGACCTTCTACGACGTCGATCGAGAGCCCGGCAAGTATGACAACCTCAAGGCCGGCAGACTGTACAAATAATTTTACTATATTTGCGAGTTATTGAAAATTAATCGAATATCATATGGCAACAACAGCTGATTTCAAGAACGGTCTTTACATCGACTTCAACGGCAAACCCTGCTCCATCGTCTGGTTCCAGCACGTGAAACCCGGCAAGGGCCCCGCATTCGTCAAGACCAAACTCCGCAACCTCGAAAACGGCCGCATCCTGGAGAAGACCTTCAATGCAGGCGAGAAAATCGATGTCATCACGGTCGAGCACCGCGAGTACCAGTTCCTCTATGCAGACGAGGACGCTTTCAACTTCATGAATACCGAAACCTACGAGCAGATCCCCGTCCAGAAGGATCTCATCGAGAATTCCGACCTTATGAAAGAGGGTCAGGTGGTGGAGATGGTATTCCACGTCGACGGCGACGAGGAGCGTGTCCTCACCTGCGAACTCCCTACCTATGTGGAGCTTGAGGTAACCTATACCGAGCCCGCCGTCAAGGGCGACACCGCTTCGACCAACGCCCTCAAGGAGGTTACCCTCGAGACAGGCGCGAAGATTATGGCTCCCCTCTTCATCAATACCGGCGAGATTATCCGCGTCAATACGACCGACCGTTCCTACGGCGAGCGCGTGAAGTAAGATGAGATACCGTTCGCTCCTTTTCATGGCTGTCGCTGTCTTGGCGCTGTGCCAGTGCAAGCAGCAGGCAGCGGAAGAGCCGCAGCCCGTTCCGGAGATTTTCACCTCTCCGGCTCTTCAGGATTCCCTTGCGGCGTTCGCATCAGGAGTTGACAGCCTGCCCAATCCTTACGGAGCCCCCACAGCCATCTCGGTGACAATCGAGGATGCTGAAGAGGGGGCTTCCGTCGTTTTTATGATGACGCCGGGTTTCCAGTCTGCCAATGTGGATGCGCGCTATCAGGGTATGTGCCGCGCGGCGGGCAAGCCTCTGGGCGTCTTCGCCACGGGCAAAGAGATTGCTTCGGCCCTTCTCCTTACAAATGTGCTTGATACGGTTTTCCCCGAAGCTCTCGATTACAAGACCTATTACGACCCTTCAGTCAAGTGGAACGGATGGTTCCCGCCCAGCCGCAGGCATTATACGGTTGCAGAAGGTGGCGCAGTGGCCCTGGAACGCATCCAGGTTAGCCGTTACGAGCGTTTCCGCAGTCAGTTCTTCGGGTGGCCCAAACTGGAGAACCGCCGCAACTGGCAGCTTTTCGATATCGAATCGCTTCTCTATGAGATAGGGGAGTTCGACGGTGTCGGCGGACCGGATTGCGAGAGGGGCGGAATGCTTTTCTTCAAGGCTCTGACTGCCAATACCGCTGCAATGGAGAGTGCCCTTTCGGCAGTCCCTTCAACTATGCGCCAGAAGGCTTACGCCTATTTCAAGATGTGGTACAGCAGCCTTTCCGCCTCGGAGAAGAACTCTGTCACCAGGCAGGTTTCCCGCCTGAAGTCCCCCACATTGAAGGATGACCTTTCAGCTCTTATCAAATAGCTGTTCCCAATCGTCATGCCCGCGAAGGCGGGCATCTTTTTTACTGTTCTTCTTCGACGTTGTTGATGTCGCTGCGGAGGTTCGTACGGATGAACTTCTGGCGGACGGGCGTATTGTTGCCCATGTAGAAATCGATGAGGTCTGAAATTTTGTCCTCATTGGTCAGACGCACCACCTCCAGACGCATATCCTCCCCGATGAAACCCTTGAACTCGTCGGGCGAAATCTCGCCGAGACCCTTGAATCGGGTTATTTCGGCCCCGCGTCCCAGCTTCTTGAGGGCGGCCTCCTTCTCGGATGAGCTGTAGCAGTACATATTCGTCTTCTTGTCGCGTACGCGGAAGAGGGGAGTCTGCAGGATATAGAGATGCCCGGCGCGGACCACGTCGGGATAGAACTTCAGGAAGAAGGTGAGCATCAGCAGGCGGATGTGCATTCCGTCCACGTCGGCATCGGTCGCGATCACTATGTTGTTGTAGCGGAGCCCCTCCACGCCGTCCTCTATGTTGAGGGCCGACTGAAGCAGGCAGAGCTCCACGTTCTTGTCCATATAGAGATCCTTCTTAGAAGCCTTGGCGCAGTTGAAGGGCTTTCCCATCAGGCTGAATACGGCCTGGGTGTTGGCGTCGCGGCTCTTGGTGATGCTTCCCGAAGCGGAGTCGCCCTCGGTGATGAAAATAGTGGACTGCTCCGCCAGCGGGTTCTTGTCACCGTAGTGGATGCGGCAGTCGCGCAGCTTCTTGTTGTGTATGCTGGCCTTCTTGAGGCGCGCCTTGGTCTTCTTGCTGATGCTCGATATGGCGTTGCGCTCGCGCTCCGAATCCTGGATCTTCTTGAGGATTATGTCGGCCACGTCGAGGTGCTTGTGCAGGTAGTTGTCGAGGTCCGCCATCAGGAAATCGGTCATCTCCTTGACGATGGTGGGGCCGTGCGTGCCTTCCTGCTTGTTCTGCCACATATATTTCGAGCCGAGCTGCACCTTGGTCTGGCCTTCGAATTCGGGCTCCTGGATGCGTACGCTCACAGCTCCGATGATGCTCTGACGCACGTCCACCGGGTTGAAATCCTTCTTGTAGAAGTCCTTGAGCACCTTCGCCACGACCTCCTTGAAGGCTGCCAGATGTGTTCCGCCGAGGGTGGTGTTCTGGCCGTTGACGAATGAGTTGATGTTCTCGCCGTAGCCGTTGCCGTGGGTGAAGGCCACCTCGATGTCGTCGGTCTTGAGATGTATCGGCTCGTAGAGCGGTTCCTCCTCCATTCCTTCGTTGATGAGGTCGAGAAGGCCGTTGGCCGACTTGAACTCCTGCCCGTTGAAATTGAGCTTGAGGCCGACGTTGAGGTATGCGTAGTTGCGGAGCATCGCCTCGATATACTCGTAGTTGTATTCGTAGGGCTCGAACAGGGTGTCGTCGGGGATGAAGGAGATGAGGGTTCCGTTCTTCTCGGTGGTGGGCTGGACGGTATAGTCGGGGTTGACTATCTTGCCCTTCTCATACTCGAGGCGCAGGGTCTCGCCGTTGCGGAACGACTGTACTATGAAACTGGAAGAGAGGGCGTTGGCAGCCTTGAGGCCGACGCCGTTCATACCTACCGATTTCTGGAACACCTCGCTGTCGTACTTGGCTCCGGTGTGGAGCTTGCTGACTGCGGCGTCGAGGTTGTTGAGGCCGGTCTTGGAGTTGAAGCCGAAAGGGATGCCGCGGCCGAAGTCGCGGATGGAGATGCACTTGTCCTCGATCTTGATGTTGATGACCTTGCCGAACCCCATCGCGAATTCGTCGATGGAGTTGTCGATGATCTCCTTCATCAGCACGTACATTCCGTCGTTGGGGGCGGTACCGTCGCCCAGGCGGCCGATATACATTCCAGGGCGCAGCCGGATATGCTCGATATCCTCGAGGTGCGTCATGCTCTCGTCACCGTACTCCGTCTGCTGCATCTGCAGCTCTTCGTCTTCCATCTCTTTCATCTGGCTCAGGTATTTGTACAACCTGCAAAAATACAAAAATTTCCGTATATTTGTTGTCCGTTAAACGGATAGCGATTATGGAATACAGCGCCGAGGAAAGGGAGAAGAGGCTGACGAGGGTGACCATGGTGGGGAGCCTTGCCAATCTGGGACTCCTGTGCTTCAAGTTCGTGGCCGGAATCGTGGGCAAGAGCGCCGCGATGACAGCCGACGCAGTACATTCGCTGTCGGATTTCGTGACCGACATTATCGTGCTGGCGTTTGTGAAGATAGGCTCGCGTCCTCAGGACTCCTCGCACGACTATGGCCACGGAAAATTCGAGACCCTGGCCACCTTCCTCGTCGCCCTGGGCCTGGTTGGAGCCGCCATCGGAATCATAGTCTCGGGTGCCGTCAAGTTCGCCTCCTGGCTGCAGGGAGAGACCCTCGAGATGCCGGGCAAACTGGCTCTCTGGGCGGCGCTTATCTCAGTTGCGGTCAAAGAGATACTCTATCGATACACCGTCGTACGCGGCCGTGCCCTCAACTCCCCTGCGGTAGTTGCCAACGCATGGCACCACAGGAGTGATTCCCTGTCCTCGATCGGGGCCGCTATCGGTATCGGAGGCGCGCTGCTGCTCGGCGAGAAATGGGCCGTACTCGACCCTCTTGCCTCCATAGTAGTGGGTGCAATGCTCGTCAAGGTGGCGTGGGAACTCTTCCGCGACAGCGCCGGCGAACTGACCGACGAATCCCTGCCCGTCGAAACTGAAAAGGAGATCGAGCAGATAATCGAATCCTTCCCCGAGGTTTCGGAGCCCCACAACCTGCGCACCCGCAAGATAGGCGGCTGCATCGCCGTGGAGGCCCATGTGCGTCTGGACGGCGGTATGACGCTGCACGACGCCCACGAGATTGTCAATGAGGTGGAGAATAAGATTAAGGAGCGATTCGGCAAGGGAACACTTGTCACAATCCATATGGAACCCTCAAAGTAGAACATCAACATTATCTTACATATGAAAAAAAGCATTACTCTTCTGATGTGCGCAGCACTCCTTTTCCTCTGCGCGGCATCGCAGGCACAGACCCGCAGAAGCGGATTCTACAAGGATCTCTTTATGGACAGCGGAGTCGGCCTCAACACCTACGACGACCTTCCGGCCGCCAAGTTCCTCGGCCTCGAGATGGAACGCATCGCCACCTATGAAAGCGGCGATACCACGGCAGCTACTGCCTATGAGCGTATGCTGATGCATAACGTATTCCTCGGCAGCGAGATAGACGAAAACGGCATCCTGCTCTATCCCGACGGCGCGCCCCGTTTCAGGGTGATTTATATGAACGGCGGCAAGTCCACCACTCACGGCAAGTTCATAACCCCCGAAGGAATCGAGAACCTCCGCAAGTTCGTGGAGAACGGCGGAAGTTATGTGGGAACCTGTGCTGGCGCCTTCTTCGCCAGCAAGGGAACCTACAGCCGCGTCAGTGGCGAGTACAAGCAGAATCCTTACTACGCCGGCATCTGGCCGGGTTATACTGTCTCCACCGGACTGAACAAGTCGGCTACCGGCGTCATCGTGGAGAAGAAGAGCCCGCTGCTCAAATACTATGATTTCGGAGGCGATATGATGATCGACAGCGTGCGCCACAACGGCGGATGCTTCATGTGCACCGACAGCCTTCCCGCAGGCACTGAGGTGCTCGGCCGTTTCGACGGCGATACCCTGCACCAGCTCAAGCGTCCCATCCACAAGGAGGTCAACGCATGGGCATACAAGGCTGGTGCCGGAACGGGCCGCGTGGTGGTGACCGGTTCGCACCCTGAGAGGATGGTGGGCGGCGACCGCCTGCAGTTCTTCTCCGGAATGATCCGTTATGCCATGGAGGGCAACGGAGCGCCGAAGGTGAAGGGTGAGCTCTACAACGGCGAGGCGCGCAACATGACCCGCCGCAGCTCCGCCAATGTGCCGGACTATACCGCTATCGGCGACAAGCAGTACCACCACTTCACCTTCGAGGTCCCGAAGTTTACCAAGCAGGTGAGGATCGATCTCCAGCCCGCAAAGGGTTATGCCGATTTCGACCTCTTCCTCTATGCCGCATACGGAGAGCCCGCATTCAATGACAATGCGAAGTATTACAACGTGGAGAACGGCGCGGGCAAGAGCCTCTACATCGACGCTCCGAAGGCCGGAACCCTCTATATTTCAGTCTTCTGCGACACTACGGTCGATGTGCTTGAGACCAAGTACGGCGAGCAGTACACAGGCCGCGTGGAGGTCCTCAACGGCGTGCCTTATACCATCACCGCAACCATAGTAAACGAATAAACGATGAAAAGATATTTCCTTCCCCTTGTCGCCGTCGCTCTCCTTTTCCCTTCCCTGAGCCTTTTCGCCCAGAATTCCGACGGTTATTACAAAGATGTCTATATGGACGGCGGTCTCGACCTCTCCTCTCGCAAGGACCTGCCCGTTACCCGTTATCTCGGCCTCAGCCTTGAGGTCCTGCGTACCGCAAAGGACAAGGAAGCCACCATTATGGATACCCTGCAGCAGAACCACGCCTTTATCGGCAGTGAGAACGATACCAACGGCTGGCTGCTCTATCCGGACGGCGCTCCACGCTTCAAGATGCTTTATGTCAACGGCGGCAGCGGCGGAGGACACGGCAGGAGCATTACCGAACCCGGCAGGGCCAATATCCGCGCCTATGTGAAGGCCGGCGGCAGTTATCTCGGCAGCTGCGCAGGCGCCTATGTGGCCACGACCGGTACCCACAAGAGGATTCACGACGAGTATATCGGCATCTATCCCAGCATCTGCACCAATGCCGGACTTGCAGATACCTACGTGGCGGTCACCATTCCCGAGAATTCCCCTGCCTTGAAGTATTGCGATTTCGACGGCGAGAGGTTCATCGACAGCGTTTATCACAACGGCGGCTGCTATATGGACTACAACGATATGATTCCGGGCTGCGAGGCGCTCTTTGATTATTATTACGAACCCAAGTCGATGCACGGCAATGCCGCTGTATGGGCCTGGAAAGAGAATGAGAATACCGGCCGCGTGATCTGCTGCGGTCCCCACCCGGAGGGCGCCATCACCGGCAAGAAACTGGAGATGATGGTAGCGATGACGATGTATGCCATCGACGGCAACGGCAGGCCCCGCGTTAAGGGTGAACTGGTCAATTATCAGCCCCGTAATATGGTATGCACCACCGAGGAGAACAATCCCGATTACACCCGTATCGGCGACCGCCAGTATCATCACTTCTATGTGAATGTTCCCGAGGGAACGGATACCCTGCGCATTTCGCTCTCACCTGTCCGCGGCTATGACGATTACGACCTGCATCTGATGGCCGACAGCGAGGGGCTGGCATTCCAGAAGAACGCCAAGTACAAGAATGTGAAGAACGGCGTCGAAAAGGTGCTGACCGTCCTTCGCCCTAAGGCCGGAAAGCTCTATGTGTCAGTCTTCTGCGATACGACCGTGGATACCGTGACTTCGCCTGTTTACGGCACTCAGTACATCGGCCGCCTTGACGTCCTCAACGGTGTCCCGTATGTCATAGAGGTGCAGTATTAAGGCAATTTAAAGCCTCCTCGGTCGGGCATATATGACAGCGGGAGGACGTAGAGTCTCGCATTCTTCGTCATTTGCTGCGCAAATAACTCGCCTGCTGCGAATCAAATCCTCCCTTGTGTCATATATGTCCTCTCATACGGAGGCTTTGACAGATTATTATATACTCAAGATTAGCGCTTCGGCTCGATGTTGCCGAGGCGCTTCTCTTTTTAAGCGTTTATAAACGAATATAAACGTTTAGGGTATTGTTACAGGTTATCGGCCTTGCTATCTTGCGGTGCCAACCAAAAGAGTGATTATTGTTTGATATATCGCAAATATGTGATATATTTGTAGTCTTAAAGCAAATGACCTGGAATGAATTCAGAAAGATGATTCTTCAGAAGGGATGGGTATTGGACCGCCACGGAAGCCGGCACGATATCTATAAGAAGAAGGGCGGAAAGCATCCCATACTGGTTGAACGTCATTGGAGGGAAGAGATTAAGCCGAATCTTCAGAAGGCACTTCTTAAACAAATAGAAGAGGAGTAAGGATTTATGAAAACACTCGTTATTATTGAAAAGGATCAGAATGGCTATGGGGCCTTTACGGAGAATCTTTCTCCGGTCCTTCACGGCAGCGGAGTAACGGTCGAGGAGGCCAAATCGGAACTGTTGGAGGGCTACAGGGATTTGTTGGATTACTATCGGGAAAACGGAGAATCCGTGCCTGAAGTGTTGCAGGACCTTACTTTCGAATATAAGTATGACATTTCGGCGATGTTCAACGTATTTGATTTCCTGAATGCGTCAAAGTTTGCTGAATGGATAGGGGTATCTCCCAGTCTTATGCGTCACTATAAGAGCGGAGATACCTATATTTCACAAAAACAGGCAAAGAAGATAGAATCAGGCCTTCACGAGATAGGCCGTCAGTTCCTCTCGTTTACTCTTTGAGCTTTTTGTATTTGAAGCGCTTCGGCTCGACGTTGCCGAGGCGCTTTTTCTTATTCGCCTCGGGATGTCGGCAGTGTGATATAGATGAAATGATTGGAAGAGTCATACGCTATTCCTCTAGGCAACGCCATTCTTTTCTCAATCATATCTATCAAGTGCGAGAAAGAAACAGGATTCAAATAGTAGTATGCTGTAATAGGATTAGCTTCTATTGCAACTTGATTGACGTTTCGACTTTTACCATCAAAAATGATAATCAACACTGCCGGATAAGGGTTCTTATAATAAAGATACTTATCTTCAAAAGAAAGTGATTTATCTATAAATACGGATACCTTTCTTTGGAGTGCCTTGATGATTCCCGGATCTAATATCGGGAGAGTTTCAGTGAGATTTGGCAAAGAGTTGCCAGTTGAAATAGTTATGTGGTTTTGTATTTCGCTGATTATAAGGTCATTTCTCCCAATCAGCCATTTCTTTCTCAATTGTTCTATTGTCGGGACTATGTCGGGACCGACAATTTTGTCGTCAATGTGATCTATCGGTAATCCTGAGTCAAGATGTCTCTTGAGGTCCCTGAACCAAGATGAAGGATATTGGAAAGCAAATCTGGAAACTTGGCTTAGCGCTATTGAGTCAAATCGCATAAGCCGATGCAGCACTCTTTTCCAGAGACGATTTGAGATTAAGGAATACTCCGGGAGGTCTGGGCGTTTGATAGCCAGGCCTATGACTTCCCCGTCGGGAGCAAAAGAAAAAACAAATCCAAGATTACAATCAGGCGTATTAGAGAGAAGAGTAATAATGTCGTAGGGGAAGGATTCTATCAATGTATTATCAATTGCTTTGACAATGTTATTCGGAAAATAATATATGTAATTAATCTCGTCAACCACGTTCCAATTCCTGTCGAGTGGAATATCCCTACTGATTGTATCCTTTTTCAATGAAATCAGTGTTGCATTAAACCCATTTTCATCAGGTGAAAAAGAAGAAAAGCAAAGACTGTCCCCATAACAGATGAATGAGGACTGTAAAAGGATTAATAGAAAGATGAAAGCTCTTTTCATGGACAATGAGAGATACTATTCTACTCGTCAGTCCCAATATCAAGCATGTCTATATTGGGTAACATATTTGTCAATACTTGAATGGTAGACATATCATATCCCATCAGAGTATGCATAGAATTAATAAGGTTCATCCGGTATGTATCATTCTTAGTGTTATTATACTGAACAGCATTATTCCATACAAAAGAGGAAAGTGAGCCGAATAAAGAAGTAAGGTACGTAATGGGATAAGATAAAACTAAAAAGCACTTTGCTTCAAATTCATAATTCGATGGATACAATCCTTGAAATAAAGGGTTAAGGTGTTGAAAAATATGGAAAAGCTCTTCTGCGATAATGGGCGTTTGTGCGCTTCTCCATTTAACCTTATTCTCGCTCAAAACGACTTCAGCTGGATGAGTAATTGTCGTATCATATACAAATGTGATAGGGATATTGCTTAATGAATTCATAAGGCTCTCTGTTATTGATAATTGTGATAATGAATCCAAAACAGCAGTGATTGTTGCGTTAAGACTTGCAATTGCTTCAGTGCTAAGAGAATCTGGGTAGCAAAAAGTAATATTGTTATTTCCACTGTACGTCGTTGTCAGAAGGTGATCAGTATAACTGCTGCTGCCGCTAGAACCATTATTGTTACCCCCGTCATCTCCCGGACCACTCGGGTCTATCGGAGGGCAATTGTTCCCATTTCCATTCCAGTTACCTCCGCCTGTATACTCTCCATATATTTGTGATGCTTCAATCTCTCCATCATAAAACGAAAAGAATTGGCAATGAGTACAGATATACCCAAGATAAGGATCCTCCCAAAAAATACCATTTCCACAATAAGGGCAGACGAAATCTGATCGAGTATCTTTAATTATTGAGTAGTAATACCTAACGGTTGCTTTTAAAAAGTCAATAATTTGTTGTTCGTTTTTTTGACTCTCTGCAGCAAAAATATGATTAATAAGTGAGCCCTGTTCGTAATAGTCGAAGGATAAGATTCTTCCTGCTAAAGTGCAATACAATTCAAATCCAGAGAAACCATTTCTTTCGCCATGGCAACAAAACCCTCGGTATAATACGTTGGAGTAGTTACTAGGCAATGAAAATTCTGTTAGAACAGGAATGAAGTAGTGATGATAAAAGGTGATAGAACCCCGGCTCATTATCGCGGTAAGTGAATGATGTGCTTCAGATAAGTGATAAAATAATCCATCAAACAACACAAGTCTGTAGATCTTTGATGATTTGACAGGAATGTCACAGTATATCTCTCCGTTTGTAGCGGTAACAGTCGCTTTGCTCCATAATGGGACTATGTCATTCTGAGCAAAAAAAACAGATTCTGAGGTGAGACTGCTTCTAGTCAAATTCAATTGTGATTCAAGTTCTTTTTGGACCTCTTCCAATAAAAATGACGGTTCTTGAGAAGTTGCCTCATATGTGTTTTTGCTGCATCCTATACAAAACATAATTAGGATGGAGAATAAGAAAACGCGTTTAATCATAGGTATTACAATACAGACATGCTATTATCCCCTGGCGATTTACATAGTGATCTCGTTAATATTTACTCTTTCAGCTTTTTATATTTGAAGCGCTTCGGCTCGACGTTGCCGAGGCGCTTTTTCTTGTTCTCCTCGTACTCGGAGTAGGTGCCTTCGAAGAAATAGACCTGCCCTTCGCCTTCAAAGGCGAGGATGTGGGTGGCGATGCGGTCGAGGAACCAGCGGTCGTGGGAGACCACCACGGCGCATCCCGCGAAGTCCTCCAGACCTTCCTCCAGGGCTCGTATCGTATTGACATCCACGTCGTTGGTGGGCTCGTCGAGGAGCAGCACGTTGGCGTTCTCCTTGAGAGTCAGGGCCAGGTGCAGGCGGTTGCGCTCGCCGCCCGAGAGGATGCCGCACTTCTTCTCCTGGTCCGCGCCGGTGAAATTGAAGCGTGAGATGTAGGCACGCGCGTTCATCTCGCGGTTGCCGAGCTTCACGAATTCCGAATTCTCGGCGATCGTCTCGAAAACCGTGAGGTCCGGATCTATTTTCTTGTGCTGCTGGTCCACATATGCTATCTTGACAGTCTCGCCCACCTCGAAGGTGCCGCTGTCTGGCTGCTCGTAGCCCATGATCAGGCGGAAGAGGGTGGTCTTTCCGGCTCCGTTGGGGCCGATGACTCCCACTATGCCGGCAGGGGGGAGGGAGAAGGTGAGGTTCTCGTAGAGCACCTTGTCGCCGTAGGCCTTCGATACGCCCTTGCACTCGATGACCTTGTTGCCGAGGCGCGGTCCGTTGGGGATGAAGATCTCCAGCCGCTCCTCCTTCTGCTTCGTGTCCTCATTGAGCATCTTCTCGTAGGCGTTGAGGCGGGCCTTACCCTTGGCCTGGCGCGCCTTGGGTGCCATCCTGACCCACTCCAGCTCGCGTTCGAGGGTCTTGCGGCGCTTGCTCTCCTGCTTCTCCTCCATCGCCAGGCGGGCGCTTTTCTGCTCCAGCCAGGAGCTGTAGTTGCCCTTCCAGGGAATGCCCTCTCCGCGGTCCAGCTCAAGGATCCAGCCGGCAACGTTGTCGAGGAAGTAGCGGTCGTGTGTGACTGCGATGACGGTACCCTTGTACTGCTGCAGATGGGCCTCCAACCACTGTATCGACTCGGTGTCGAGGTGGTTGGTGGGCTCGTCGAGGA
>JAFZXU010000026.1 GCA_017616655.1 Bacteroidales bacterium | reverse complement strand
CCTTTGCGAATTTGCGGATGCAAAGATATGTAAAAATCCATTACCCGCAAATTTTTTTTGAATTATTAGTTTCTATCCCACTTCCGCTCCGTTGGCCACGACCTCCTGCGGCGTTATGAAGCGCATCTTGCCGTCGCCCTGCTTCGCCATCAGAATCATTCCCTTGCTCTCTATTCCCCTGATCATACGGGGCTTGAGGTTGGCCAGGATGCAGATCTGCTTGCCCAGCATATCCTCGGGAGAATAATACTCGGCGATGCCGGAGACTATAGTGCGCTGGTCGATCCCGGTATCGATGGTTAGTTTGAGCAGCTTGTCGGTCTTGGGAACGCGCTCTGCCGCCAGCACGGTGGCGGTGCGGATATCCATCTTCTCAAACTCCTCGAAGGTGCATTCATCCTTCTGGGGAGCGACCTGGTTTGCCGCTTCAGCCTTTGCGGCAGCCTCCTTCTCGGCGCGGATGGCGTCGAGGCGGGCCAGCTGGCGGTCAATCTCCTCGTCCTCTATCTTGGTGACGAGCAGTTCGGCCTCCTGAAGCTGATGTCCCTCCTTGAGTATGTCGCTGCAACCCAGAAGGTTCCAGTCGAGAGGGGAATCTATCATCTTACGCAGGCGCGCAGCCGCGAAGGGAGTGAAGGGCTCGAAGGCAATAGCCAGATCGGCGCAGAGCTGCAGCGAGATATTGAGGATGGTGGCGGTACGGGCCAGGTCGGTCTTAGCCACCTTCCAGGGCTCGGTATCGGAGATATACTTGTTGCCGAGGCGGGCGAGGTTCATGGCCTCCTTGAGGGTCTCGCGGAACTTGTAGTTGTCGAGATAAATCTCCACCGAAGCCTTGATGCCGGGAACGGCCTCAAGAACCTCGCGGTCCACATCCTGCAGCTCTCCGCAGGCGGGCACCTTGCCGCCGAAGTACTTGTGGGTCAGCACCACTGCACGGTTCACGAAGTTGCCGAAAACGGCCACCAGCTCGCTGTTGTTGCGGGTCTGGAAGTCCTTCCAGCTGAAATCGTTGTCCTTGGTCTCGGGAGCGTTGGCGGTAAGCACGTAGCGGAGCGCGTCCTCCTTGCCGGGGAAATCCTTCACATATTCGTGAGCCCATACCGCCCATCCGCGGGAGGTGGATATCTTGTCACCTTCGAGATTCAGGAACTCGTTGGCGGGCACGTTCTCGGGAAGGATGTAGCCGTCGCCGTAAGCCTTGAGCATAGCCGGGAAGACTATGCAGTGGAATACGATATTGTCCTTACCGATGAAGTGAACCAGCTTTGTATCAGGGCTTTTCCACCACTTCTCCCACGTGTCGGGAAGGATTTGGCGGGTGTTGGAGATATAGCCGATCGGAGCGTCGAACCAGACATAGAGCACCTTGCCTTCGGCTCCCTCTACGGGAACGGGCACTCCCCAGTCGAGGTCGCGGGTGACGGCACGGGGCTGGAGGCCGCCGTCGAGCCAGCTCTTGACCTGGCCGTAAACGTTGGGACGCCACTCCTTGTGCCCCTCGAGTATCCACTCGCGGAGCCAGGATTCGTACTGCTCGAGGGGAAGATACCAGTGGGTGGTCTTCTTCTTTATGGGAGCCGCGCCGCTCAGCTTGCTCTTGGGATTGATGAGTTCCTCCGGGCTCAGGGTGCTTCCGCATTTCTCGCACTGGTCGCCATAGGCCCCCTCAGCGCCGCATTTGGGGCAGGTGCCTACTATGTAACGGTCTGCAAGGAAGGTCTTCGCCTCGGGGTCGTAATACTGCTCGCTCTCTTTGGTGATGAACTTGCCGGAGTCATAGAGCCTGCGGAAGAACTCCGAAGAGGTCTCCTTATGGATCTGCGACGAGGTGCGGCCGTAAACGTCGAAGTTGATTCCCAGCGACTTGAAGCTCTCGTCGATAATCTTGTGGTACTTGTCCACGATATCCTGCGGGGAGCAGCCCAGCTGGCGCGCCTTGATGGTGATGGGCACTCCGTGCTCGTCGCTTCCGCAGACATAGAGAACCTCCTCGCCGCGCATTCGCAGATACCTCACATAGATATCGGCGGGTACGTAAACTCCGGCCAGGTGTCCGATGTGGACGGGGCCGTTGGCATAGGGCAACGCGCAGGTCACCAGGGTTCTCTTGTAGTTTTTCATATCAGATTGTTTAAACAGCGTGCAAAGATAAGCATAAGAGCGCTTTTTTGCACTAAAGACGGTTCAATTCGCGGGAAAATGCGTTCCGCACCTTCCCCAGCAGCACCAGACGAGAGGCGAGCTCCTGTTCGAGAGCCGTGTCTCCCGCCTTGTGGGCCTCCTGAATCTGCTTCGAGACTGCAGCGCACTGCTGCTTGGTGATTTCGCACTTGTAGATGAGCATCGATTTGGGAACAATCTCGCCGAGGCGGTTGACCTCAGGCTCCAGTGCCTCCTTGAAGACCTTGACAGTCAGCTGGTGAGGGTCAATCATAAGATCCAGCGCACAGGCGGACCAGGCCTGGTTGCCGACGGCGTCGAAATGACGGATTATAAGGCTCTGCCTCTCCTCCCCGACTGCCGGGATGGAGCGCAGGGAGGCGTAATACTCGTCGTACATCTCCTTGTAGAGCCTGTTCTCGAATGAGATTTCATCGTAGGCGAGGGAGTCGCGCACGAAGTCGTCCACCCTGACCGGTTCGCGTGGCGTCTCGCCGAGTTTCACCTCGAAACTCATCATCGCGTTTCCGAACTTATAGAGATACGAGAGAATCTCCTTTTCATTAGCTGCAAGCGCCTTGTTGGTAATGAAATAGCCGGGATCCTGGTTTTCGAAGACCGGTTCGTCGGTGGGCGGAGGAGGCGTTTCAGAGCCGTTGCCGGTCAGGAATCCGCCGGCCTGGCGCTCATATCCGCCATGATTCCGGTTATACTCCGAGCGCTGCAGGAGGTGGTCCTGCGCCTTCTTGGTCTCGCGCATCTCGATGATGCGGGAGAGGATGGTATCCACGCTCATTTCGAAGCGTGAGGCCACCGTATCGGCATAGACGCTGCGCTGTATCTGGTCGGGAATGACCGATACGCTGCGGATTATGTCGTTGATCAGCTGCGCCCTCTGCAGGGGGTCCGACTTCATATCCTTCTCCAGCACCTCGCATTTGAAGGTAATGAAATCGCTGGCGTGCGCGGAGATGTAATCCATCACCTCGTCGTAGGTGTGCGCCTTCGCGTATGAATCCGGGTCGTCCTCGGGCGGCAGCAGCACCACCTTGACCCCGAGCCCCTGTTCGAGAATCAGGTCGGTTCCGCGAAGCGCCGCCTTGACGCCGGCCGCATCCCCGTCATACATCAGGATTATGTTGTTGGTGAAACGCTTGATTAGGCGAATCTGCTCCACGGTCAGGGAGGTACCTGAAGAGGCGACCACATTCTCGATCCCCCTCTGGTGCATCGAAATCACATCCGCATACCCCTCGACGAGGATGCACTGGTCCGCCTTCGCGATGGCGCCTTTGGCCTGGAAAAGGCCGTAGAGGGAGCGGCTCTTGTCGTAAATTTCGCTTTGCGGACTGTTGACATACTTTGCAACGGTCTTGTCATTGCGGAGCGTGCGGCCTCCGAAGGCTATCACCCTTCCGCTGATGGAGTATATCGGGAATATCACGCGGTCGTAGAAACGGTCGGCGAGTTCTCCGTTGTCCCTCTCGACACTCAAACCGGTGCTGATGAGGTACTCCTTCTTGAAACCCTTCTCCAAAGCCTTGGCAGAGAGGCTCAAAGGCCTGTTCGCGGCATATCCGAGGCCGAACTTGCGGATGGTCTCCTCCTTGAATTCGCGCTCGCGGAAGTAAGGCAGGCCAATTGCGCGGCCCGGCTCGCTGTTCCAAAGCACATCCTGATAGAACTTCTGGGCGAATTCGGAGACCACCAGCAGGCTGTCGTAGCGCATCCTGCGCGCAATCTCCTCCGGAGTCTCCTCCTTCTCCTCTATCTCTATATGGTACTTTGCGGCAAGGTAACGCAACGCTTCGGGATAGGTCATGTGCTCGTGCTTCATCACGAACGAGACCGCAGTGCCCGACTCGCCGCAGGAGAAGCATTTGAATATTCCTTTGGTGGCGGAGACGCTGAGCGAGGGATTCTTGTCCTGATGGAACGGGCAGAGGCCGACATAGTTTGTGCCGTGCCGCTTCAGGGAGACGAAATCCCCGACGACCTCCTCGATCCTCACGGCATCGAGTATCCTGTCTACTGTGGCGCGGTCTATCATAGCCTGATATAGTTTATGCCCTCCACGGGTGGAATAATCGAATCGCGGAAGATGAATACTACTGCAAAGAGGAGAGCCGTCAGGACAAGCAGGAAGATTGCGCTCCATAGCAGGATCTTTCCTGCCGAAGGCTGCTTCTGCTGAGCCGCGGCCGCCTTTGCCGGCTTGGGAACGGCTTTCATCTTAAGGCTCACCGGCTGCATATCAAGGCCTTCAATGGACATCGGCAAATCTCCTTCCGGAACAAAGGAGATTTCCCCGCGGGATTCCGCTTTCAGCTCACCGAGCCCCGGGAGCGCACAAGTTCCGCTGCTCGAGAGTTCCGAATTGAGCCGGCTGATGCACCAGGTAATCTCAGTCCCCGCTTCCTCGAGAGGCAATCCCGACACCCTTGAAACAAGCATCGAGAAAAGTTCCTCCGCCTCCTGGGAAACCTCCTCCTTGCGGAAAAGCAGTTTTCGGCAGGGAGGATAGATAGTATTGCGGTCTTCGGAGAAACGGGCCGGCATCGCCTGGGTATAGAAGAAGCCGAGGCCGGGAACCCCGACCCTGTCGCGCTCAGAGAGCAACTCCTTTATATACTTTGCCAGACTGCCTGCATCCATGATACTGCAAATATACGAAATTGCTATATTTGCATGTAATGATTCTACATTATCCTAAGATTTCATGAAATCATTCTTCAGAATCCTTTTGCCTGTACTGGTTTTATTCGCTGCGTGCCACGACGACGAGCCCGACCCTATTATTCAATCAGGAAATGACAGCGCATCGATGACCAGATTCATGTTCAAGACGGGACTGAACCCGGGCCTTGGGACAAATTGCACTGCAATCGATATCGAAGGCATCTGGCATATTACCGTTCCTGAAAATGCCGACCTTACGAAACTGGCGCCGGAGATAACCGTCTCTGAAGGCGCATCTGTCCTGATTGACGGAATGCCATACACACAGGGGAACACATACGACTTTTCCTGTAATCTCCAGAATGTCCTTGTCACTTCAGAATCGGGGAACAGGAGCGCCGAATACCACATCTGCGTCAAAAAAGGGGATACCTGGGCAGACGAAAGGGTCTATAATTTGATGAAAGACTTCAAGGTCCCGGGGGTGGCTCTCTCCATCATGAGAGGGACGGATGTTATGTATTCCACCGGTTTAGGATTTGCCGACAAAGAGAACTTTAAGAGATGCTCCGCCGACCACCTTTTCCGCATCGCCGGAGTTTCCAGGATCTTCTGCACCATGTGCATTATGACCCTCTGTGATCAAGGCCGCCTCTCTCCGGACGATACTGTCTTTGGGAATGACGGTATCCTGAAAGGAATAATCAAGGACGTCACGCCCTATCACGAGAGCATCAGGGTAAAGCACCTTCTGAGTTGCAGCAGCGGCCTCTGCGCCGGGCTCGACGACCCGTGCCTTACCGACAGTTTCCGTTATTATGGCGGGACCCACAGTCCTGTGCCTGTCGACACGCTTATCCAGCGCGCACTAAATGTCCGCCAGCAGCCGTATGACAGCATAATGGTCTGGAGTGCGGGTGCCGGCTACTACGACAGCAATTTTGATTATTGCGTTCTTCAGCGCATCGTGGAAATTGTCAGCGGAAAGGAATATGAGAGTTTTCTAAAAGAAGATGTTTTGTCAATGACGGGCATTCAGGACACCCACATCGGTGGCTATTCAGATGAACTGCGCGAAAACGAAAGCCGCTACTATACCAACGACGAAAGTAATGCGGACGCGGTGCCGCTGCGGGAAATGGCCGGTGCGCTGGGCGTCATCAGCTCAGCAAACCAGCTGATGAGGATCCTTTGTTTCATGGACTCTGACGACACCGTCCCGGACATCTTTTCATTTGAAAGCATCCAGGATATGTACTCGCCATTCCGTTATTCGGGCGCAGGCCCCTATGGAGAGCCGTTCAAGCGATACGGCCTGGGGTGGGCTTTAAACCATCCAAACTTCGAGGGAGCTCATTACAGCTATGGCAGTATGCCCGGCAGCACAGCCTTCATAGTGGGCCGCACAAGCCAAAACATAAGCGGGGTAATACTGTGCAATGCAAGCGCCGTCAACGAGAACAGCAATGGAACCATCAAAGATAACCTGGAACTATTGATGCAAAAACTCTTGGATTATTATAAGAATTAGTTCCTCGACTGACTCAATCGCACATGGTGCGCGGGGGTTCGGATATTATTTGGAATATTCAAAAACGATTGCGATATTTGCGTTGCGATATTTACGCAACGAAAAAACCGCAACGAGATGGAACCACAGATTATTAACCCTTTCCTGGTTGCCGGATATGCCGATCCAAAGTACTTCTGCGACAGAGTATCCGAGACAAACGCCATTTTGGACACGCTCCAAAACGGGCGCAACATCACGCTTACATCTCCGCGAAGGTTAGGCAAAACAGGTCTTATTAAACATGTTTTCTATCAGTTAAAAAAACAGGGAGCGACTGTAATATACATAGATTTATATCCCACGGAGTCGCTCAATGATTTTACTCAGGCCTTTGCCTCTGCCGTACTTGGGCAGCTGGATTCCAATCCCATAAAAGCACTGAAAAAGGTTGCCACGGTCATCAAAGGCTTGCGTCCCTATTTAACGGTGGATCCGACTACCAATCAACCGAAAATAGGGCTCGACATCTCTGGAGGGGCTGAGACAAACACACTCGACCAGGTATTCAACTATTTGAAGCGCTCTGAAAAGCAATGCTATATCGCTTTTGATGAATTCCAACAAATCGCCAGCTATCCGGAAAAGAACATCGAGGCCCTGCTTCGTTCATACATTCAGGACATGCACAACACCCGATTCATCTTTTCAGGAAGCCAGTCTCATATGCTGGGCGAAATGTTTCTTTCGCCGAAGCGGCCATTCTATCAAAGCACTTCGGAAAAATCAATTGGCACAATCGATGAGAACGCCTACTACAGATTCGCTGCAGCGTTCTTCAAGAAACAGGGGCGCATCCTGCCGGAAGATGTCTTTCATCTGATCTATGAAATGTATGAAGGTTACACTTGGTACGTTCAAATGATTCTGAATCGCCTTTATGCAAAAGTCGACAGGTCGATAGACGCGAGCCTAGTTCAAGAATGCATCGGGGACATTTTAACAGAAAACGAGTTTTACTATCAGCATCTGCTGCAGATTTATCCCAGAGGGCAGGTTAAGCTCGTTAAGGCAATTGCCAAGGAAAAGAAGGTAAAAGAGATTACTGCCGGAGCGTTCATCGCCAAATACGGGCTTACCGCTACCAGTAGCGTCAAAAGTTCGCTTGCCCGAATGCTGGATGAAGAAATCATTTATCACGCGCCGGACGGATATCTTGTCTACGATCGTTTCTTTGGACAATGGATTGACAGGACCTTCTAAACGGAACTGGTGCCAACGGGCACAAGAAAAGGCTCCTCGATTGAGGAGCCTTTTCTCGTGCCCGGAACAGGACTCGAACCTGCACAGCCTTGCGGCCACTAGTCCCTGAAACTAGCGCGTCTACCGATTTCGCCATCCGGGCTTCCGTAGAACGGGACTGCAAAGATATAAAAAAAATGTAAAAAGTTTTGTCAAGCCAAGAAATTGTTCTACATTTGCAATCCCAAAAAGGGAACAACCTTCCTCAATAGCTCAGTTGGTTAGAGCACCTGACTGTTAATCAGGGGGTCGTAGGTTCAAGTCCTACTTGAGGAGCACTAATAATCAGCAACTTACACGGGTTGCTGATTTTTGCTTATATGGGTCGGTTGCAAAAAAGTTGCAAAATCAGCCCTTTATAACCCCTTATAGAAAGGCGTTTCGAAGGAGGGTAGGAATATATAACAGAATACAGAATAATTACGTCCAATAATCATAGTTACTCTTATTTATTCATCAGTAAATAATGGCAAAACAGGATCTTCCTGGAATTTCCGCTGCAAACTGCCCCCCTTCGTACGGTCTCAAACTGACCCCCTCGTCCGCTCGAAAATGACCCCCTGGGCTTACGATTAGAAACCTTAATAGAATGCAGGCTGTTGCGGTTTTTCGTCCCTACAGCCTGCATTTGGAATTCTGATGAAAGAAAAAGAAAAAGGGGGTCAATTAGGTGCGGATTGAGGGGGTCAATTTAGTGCGGATTCTCCACATATTGACGGAACCGGAATCACCACCTCCGGTGCCTGCGGTTATTTCTTCTATGGAGCAAAGAGCCTGCATATAATCCGTTGCGGCGACACTTTCAGATTCGGTGCAAAGCCCACCTTTCCTTTCTCCGAGAAGGGTACCGATTATGAACTGCGCTGCGGATCGAATTACGGAAGCATCACCATCTATTGCGATCAGGATATCTGCGACTACTGGGCATCTACCGGTCTTCGCTGGCTCGAGCACGGCTATCTTACCGGCGGTTCAGTAACACCTATCCACACGACGTTCCTGCATTATCAGACCGGCGTAGAGCTGTTCCCTGCTGAGTGGCCTGCAGATTAGTTAATGAACACAAGAATAACGAATAGGTGTACCGCATTAGCTATACACCTAATTTATGTTCTGTCGCACTATTGTAATGCAGGATGAAAGAGAGTTTATGCTCTTAGGGGATGAGCACAGATGGTCATATAAAAGGGAGCGGGAGGCTCCAGTTTCCTGGTACACCCCCCGCATTTCGAGTTGTGCAAAGATAAGAAATAATCGAGATATACCTCATCCCCTAAAAAGCATAGACAACATCTGGCTTTTTCACCTTCTCCTGGGTTCTCTTAGTAATCGACCGTCAGCGGGAGCAAGCAAAGGCCGGTAACTCATAGTTATCGGCCTTTACTATTAGATTCCCTCTACATCATCATATGACGAAGTTTATCTCGTGCGTCTTGCCGTCGTCCACAAGGTTCACAGTAAGCTTGGCCGACTTCTCATCTCCCCTCTTGCAGTCGATAATGTAGGTGGACGAGCCGAAGCGGTAGGTCACCTTGAATCCGTTCCACGAAGCAGGGATTTTCGGATCCATTATGAGGACGTTGCCTCTCTTATGGAAGCCGAGGATGTTTTCGACAGCCGTCTTGTAGGCCCACGAAGCGGAGCCGGTGTACCAGGTCCAGCCTCCCCTGCCCGCGTGCTGCTTGTTTGAATAAATGTCGGCTGCGATGCAGTAAGGCTCCACCTTGTACTTGAGCACGTCGGCGAGAGTGGAGGTGCGGTGTATCGGGTTAATTAGGGAATACAAGAAATACGCCTGGTCGTAGCGGCCCTCCTTGAGCAGGGCCATAATGTACCACATAGCGCCGTGGGTGTACTGGCCGCCGTTCTCGCGGACTCCCTTCGGATAATCCATAATGTAGCCCGGGTCGTCCTTGGAACGCTTGAAAGGAGGAGTCAGAAGCTTGATTATTTCGTGCTCGCGGTCCACCAGGAGGGTGTCGGTCTCGCGGAAGATAGATTCCTTCTGGGCGGGGTCGGCCACGTCGGTGAGGATGCTCCAGGCCTGGGTGATAAGGTCGATCTGGCACTCCAGGCTGTTGCGCGAGCCCATAATGTCACCGTTGTCGAAATAGGCCCGGATGAACCACGCGCCGTCCCACGCATTCTTCTGGAGGGCGACGCGCATCGTCTCGCGCGCATCGAGGCAGAACGAAGCGAACTCTTCGTCGTCCTTCATCTCGGCAAGGGAAGCCATCTTGGGAAGCAGGTCCATAAGGAAGAAGCCCACCCAGACGCTCTCTCCCTTGCCCCCTACTCCAACCCGGTTCATACCGTCGTTCCAGTCGCCGCAGCCCATCAGAGGCAGGCCGTGGATACCGATGCGCGAGAGTGAATACTTGATACAGAGGCGCAGGTGCTCATACAGATAAGCCCTGTTCTGAGTGTCGATTTCGTAGCGTATACCCCTTTCGGCAACGCCGGGACCGAGTTTCTCTCCCTTGCAGAAAGGAACCATTTCGTCGAGGATGGCCTTGTCGCCCGTGACATTGATGTACTGCACGGTGACGAAGATAAGCCACAGGAAGTCGTCGCTGAAGGTGGTGCGGGCTCCCAGGTGCATCTGTTCGTGCCACCAGTGGAGTACGTCGCCCTCCGGGAACTGATGCGAAGCGTGGTCGAGAATCTGCTTGCGGGCATAGGAGGGATCGGCGTAAAGCACGCTCATCACATCCTGGAGCTGGTCGCGGAAGCCGGTGGCGCCTCCCACCTGATAGAAGCCGGCACGGGCATAAAGGCGCGACGACCATACCTGGTACAAGTACCAATTGTTGACCATATAGTCGAACGAAGGGTCGGGGGTCTCCACGTTGATGACTGAAAGCCGTTCCTTCCAGAAAGCCTTCACCTTCTCGAGCGAGTTGTCGATATCGCCGAGAGTCCAGCCGGGGGCCTGCTCGCCTTCATCGCGGCAACTCACCGAGAAGGCAAGCTCGCGTATCCCGGAAGCGGGAAGATCCAGGTTCACCGAGAGCATCTTGCGGTTGGGGTAGTTTATCTTCGCCTCCGCGATGGGTTCGGTGCAGGAAAGGATGACCTTGCATCCGCTGTAATGCTCGCTGTACATATTCCTCACATACAGTGAGTTGCTCTCAGCATCCCACTCCGAGTAGATGAACCTCGCGGTCTTTTCCTCGTTGTCGCCGAGCACCAGCTTGTAAACCATATTCAGGTTGATCGTCTGGAGTTCATCGCTATGGCTCTCGATGGTCATCCTATAGAACTTGTCCATAGTGTCGCGGTCAACGAAGACCTTTACGCGTATGGTGAAGTTCTTATAGTCGGCCTTGAATTCGGAATAACCCTGTCCGTGGCGGGCGCGGGTGGGGACGAACTGCTTCCTGCCTATCAGGAGCATCTCCGAAGCCGAGTCGCGCACTATGTCGTTAGTCCAGGAAGTTATCTTGAACTGCTGCGCGTTGTGCGCAAAGGTGAAGCCGCTCATCGAGGAGCTGACGATGGCGCCGAAGCGGGGATTTGAGAGCACGTTGACCCACGGCATCGGGGTATTGGTGTCGGTCACCACATACTCGGAACCGTCCTTGTCGAAACCGCCGTAGCGGTTGAAGAACGCCAGATTGGCCTCGTCTGCGGCAATCTGCTCGTCGGTGGCCTTATCGGCGGTCAGCACCCCGTATTTCTCCTTGTCCTGATAATGCAGGTCGGCAGCCTCTAGGGCAGCGATCTGCTGCTCGAGCGAAAGGCCGATGGAGGTTTTGAACGCAATGCGGGCCACCACCCTGAAGAGGTTCCTCTCGTCCTCGCTCATATCCTCGCCATCAAGGATGAAGACCTTTCCGACGGGATTCTTGACGAAGGTGAGATGCTCGAGGCTCGCCAGGTCGTGTATGTACTTGCTGAGGAGCTCCTTGTTCCCGCCCTTCTCGTCGTTGATGAACACCACGTCGAGACGCATTCCGTGCGACTTGAAGTACTCGTAGGCCTGGAGTATCTCCTTGGCGTAGTTCGAACGGTCGAGAGAGTCTATCTCGAGCAGCAGGATGGCCAGGTCGCCCGAGACTCCGAAACGCCACAGGCCGCTCTGCGCGAGTTTGTTCTGCTTCAGGAAGCAGATCCTCTCCTTACCGAGCCTTGCCGTCTGGAGCATATACTTCGCGATGGCATTGTAAAGATACATCTGAGAGCCTTTCAGAAGCGAGAGCGAAGTACGCATATTGCTGAAGACCGTGGCCATATCGAAGGCGTTGCCCACTGTGGAGGCATCGTGGTACTGCTCCGCCATCCTCAGCACCTGCTCCCTCGACTTGCCGAAGCCGGTCAGCTGGAAAGCCACTGCGGTGCCTCCGGCCGGCACACGGATCCTCCTTCTCATACTCATAATGGGATCGAGTGTGGTGCCGACGGTGCCCGAAAGGGTGCGGCGCTGTACTATCACGTCTGCGTGCTGATTGCTGTTGCCGCGGCCCAGGAACACCAGGCGCGAGGTCTCGTACTGCACTTCGCGGTAAAACGGATCCTCAACCCACAGCTTGTGGATGGCATAGTGCTTCGAATCGCGGTCGCGGCGAACCGGCTTACTGAATACCAGCGACTCGGTATCGTGGTCGAAGTCGCTGTGGATGCTCATTCCGTTGAATGTGCGGTGCGACTCGTCCTGCTCCTTGGTCGAAAGGATAACTTCGGCATAGGAAGTGAGCTCCAGATCGACGTCGCTTGGAGTAGTGTTTTCGAAGATATATTTGCGCAGCTCGGCGTTGCGGTCCTTCACCACGGTAATTTCGGTATTGGTGATTATGCCGTCGTCCTCGCGCATAAACTTGATCCTGTCCGAAGCGAACACCACCCTGAAGAGGCCGGGCACCACTTCGAGCGGAGCGTAAGTATTGCTCCACACCTTGTCGGTGGCCATATTTCTGACATACAAGTATTCTCCGTAGTACTCGGAGCCGATCTTGCGATAGCGGTTTATCTGAATGTCCTTGTAGCGGCAGAAGCCGGAACCACGGTCGTTGACCAGCACGCTGAACGAACCGTTGGAAAGCATTCCCACCTCCGGTATCTTGCCGATGTGGTCGAATTCGCGGGCGTCGCTCTCCTGCGAGGTCTTGGAATACTGGTAGCGCTTGTACTTGGTGACCTTCAGATCGATATAGGGCTTGAGCTGCACCTTCTCCTTCAGGAGAGTGTCCATGGCCCGCATCCTGGGCTCGCGGCAGAAATAGCGCTGCAAAAGGTTGTCGCACAGATAGTTGGCCAGTGAAGCCAGTATCATTCCCTGATGATGGGCATAGTGGGCGCGGACGCACTCGCTGTCCTCCTCGTCATACGACTCGAAGAAGCCGAATTCGTCGTACATTCCGAGTTTCTTGAAGAGCTGCATATTGTCGTACACGTCCTTGTCCTTGATGCTTATTGCCATCAGGGAGCTGTAGGGAGAAATCACTATGCGGTCGGGAGTGGTATTCTGGAACTTGAGATACGGCACTCCGAAAGCGTGATACTTGTAGTTCTGAGCGTCGTCGAGCTCGTGGTAAGCCGTCTCCGAGATTCCCCAGGGCAGATGCGATTCGCTCTGGCGGTTGATCTGGCCGATGAACTCCTTCTGGGCCAGGATGGCGAAGCTGTAAGTCTCGTCCATCAGTGTATGCCTGTAGGTGGGAAGGAAGATGAGCGGCATGAAGTACTCGAACATAGTGCCGTACCACGATGCCACGCCCTTGTAGTGCTTATACTGCACGAGGGTCTTGTCAAGGCAGAACCAGTGCTTGTAGGGCGCATCGCCCTTCGCGATGGTCATAAAGCTGGTGAGCCTCGCCTCCGACGCGAAATTGTTGTAGTGATAGGGCAGCAGGGTGTTTCCACCATAGTCGAAGCCGATGCTGAAAACGTCGAGCTCGTGGTTGTAGAGCTTGCTGAAGTCGGTGTGGTCGATGAGGCGCTCCACCTTGCTGAGCAGGTCGGAGCAGTCGCTGCAATGCTTGTCGTCCAGGTCTCCGGAGGAAAGCAGTTCCTCGAGGAAGCCCTGCAGGGTAAAGAGGCAGGCCACGAAGTTACCGCTGTCGGCCGCGGAGATGAAGAAGTTCGGAAGGGCCTCGAGGGTCCTGACATGGTACCAGTTGAACAGGTGCCCGTTCCACTTTTCAAGTCTCACGACTGTATCGATTATGTGTCCGAGGCGCGAAAGGGCCGCCTCGGGCGTAATCAGCTTCAGGCCGACAGCCGATACTATTGCCATCATCGAGAAGCCGATGTTGGTCGGAGATGTCTTGTAGTCGGCCTTTTCCTCACGGTTGAGCTGGTAGTTGTCGGGGATGAGCCAGTTGGTGTCGGCGCTGATCTGGGTGTCGAAGAAGTGCCAGGTATCCTCGGCCCATTTGCGGACCTCCTCCTTTTCGCGCTTCTTCAGGCGGCGTACCTCCTTGGGGAAGCTCTTGCCGAGCCAGTACATCAGGAAGGGGGCGCAGCACCAGATGAGCACCACCACTGCGGCGGAAATCAGGGTAGAGAGCCTGAAAGCCGTGCTGCCCTCTCCGCTGAAGTGGAAGAGCCACACCAAAAAAGCGAAGACAGCCGAGGTTATATAATTGACTCTGAAGTTCTTAAGATACGAAGGCAGGGTATTCCTGGTTGATTTGGCGGCCTCGTCGGAGGGCACCCAGTTGAGCAGGTTGCGGTGGCTCACGTTCATCCTGTAGAGCGACCGGACAATGGCGTCGGTGTACATATAGGCCTCCTTGGGCAGGAGCGCGAAGTTCAGGAGCGACTTGTAGCATACCACCGCGATTCCCCTGAGAAGGGTCATATAGTACTTGTAGTGGATATTGAAGCGATGCAGGCTCCTTATCTGCGCGAGCAGGAAGAAAACCACTGGCAGGGCAACGACCACCAGGGCCGTCACCACGTACCATACGGGCGAGATGCGTCCGAAGGTGAATCCGAAGAAGAGAAGCACCACCAGGCCGAGGCTGAGAAGGCTGCGGCGCAGGTTGTCGAATATCTTCCACTTTCCGATTGCGTTCACCTTGTTGTCAACCGTCTCCCCTCGGGCATTGCGCACCTTGCGGCCCAGCCAGCTTATGATCTGCCAGTCGCCGCGTGTCCAGCGGTGATGCCTCTTGGCATCGTCGAGATAATTCGAGGGGCTGTCGTCGAACACCTCCACATCGTTTATGAGGCCGCAGCGGATGTGGCAGCCCTCTATCAGGTCGTGGCTCAGGATGAGGTTCTCGGGGAATGCCTCCCGGAGCACCGTCTGGAACACGTTCAGGTCGTAGATACCCTTTCCGCAGAACGAACCCTCGTTGAAGATGTCCTGATAGAGCTCGAACGAAGCCGTGGTATATACGTCAAGGCCTCCCAGGCCCGAGAACAGCTGGGCATAACGCGACTTGTTGGTAACCTCCACGTCAACGTTCACTCGCGGCTGCATAATGCCGTATCCGGCAATCACGTTCCTTTTGTCGGGAGCCAGAACGGCGCGGTTGAGCGGGTGGGCCATGGCGCCGATGAGCTCCTGCGCCGTAAAGAGCACCAGCTCGGTGTCGGTATCGAGGGTGATGATGAAAGTGATGGGCTTTCCGTTCCACGAAGAGATGGTCTCGCAGCGGAAGTACTTCTCCTTCTGCTCTTCGGTAAGGTTGCCCAGGAGAAGGTCGTTGAAATGAAGGATGGCTCCGCGCTTGCGCTCGTAACCCAGGAAGCAGTTCTCCCCTTCGCTCCAGCGGCGGCGGCGGTACACGAAGTTGAATATCTCGCGGCCGTACTTCGAATTGAGTTCCTTCACCTTTGCAAGGCCGGCCTCGGCCACTTCCCCGTCCCAGGGCATATCCTCGGTCTTCTCGGCCGAAGCGTCTCCCACAAGAGTGTAGAAAATGTTGTCCTCGTCTGTCTCGTTGCGGCGGTTCGACAGGTAATACACTTCGAGCTGGTCGAGCATCGCCTCCACCTTGGCCGGATTCTTCACTATGGTCGGAATGATAACCATTGTGGTGTACTCGTCGGGAATCGTCTCCTCGAACTTCAGCTTGAACGTATTGACTGGCCGGTGTATAGAGTAGAGCAGCTGGTTGAACAGGTCGATGACCAGTTGGCTGACCGGTATCAGCATAAGGATGAACGACCACCAGGTATGGGCCAGCGCCGCGAAGATGCACGAGAGCGCAAGAGTGCAGGCTATGGTAATCCAGATATAGAGATGCGACCTCAACTTCCACTGCTTGGGCGGGAACAGGCTCCAGCCCACGTGGCGTCCTTCGGCGTCGGCAGTCGCCACGAGAGCCTTCACATAATCGTATTCGACGTTCCGGCCGCTCTTGTGGAGCTTCTTCACGTTGCGGATTATGCGGTTGCGGTAGTCGGTTTTCGTCTGGTCGCACATCTTGTCGTACATCCCGGCCTTTTCGCTGTGGAGCATCCGCTCGGAGAAACTGATGCGGTCGAAGACCTCGGCCATCTTGATGCGGGTGATGTTGCGCAGGGAGTTGAAGATGTTCATCATCAGCAGGTTCTCCTTCGCTGCAACGTTCACCTCCTCAACGGTGGACGGCATCTCGTATCCGGAGGTCTGCATAGTGCTCTCAAGGCGCCCGCAGAGCTTGCTCAATTCGCCGATCAACAAGAATTTGACCATCACGGTAACAGCGCATATCTCGGCATAAGGCAGATAATCGTCATGATTCTCCTGCCACTTTTCGACATACTGGTAGAGCGCCTCCTTGTCGACCTGGAAGCCGGCGTGCTCGAGAAAATCCTGCAGGAGCCCCCGCAGCTGCTTCTGCCTTGCGGGAGCGATGGCAAGGAAGCCCTTTCCGCACAGATCTTCCTTCATCTCCTTCTCCTGTTCACTGATTATATAATAATTGTCCAGCACCCATTCGTTGGTGCTGCCTACCAGACGCTTGTTCTTCGTCTGTGCGACAAGCAGATAATAATAACGTGTTATCTCCTTGACATTTTCCTTGAATTCCTTATAAGCGCTCTTACTCATGATTTACAAATGTAAGGAATTTATCTCTTTTCCGCGCGCAGGAGGATGTAGTTTCATATCCGTTTTTTCGTATATTTGTAAGTCCGCCAGGCGGATACGGAGGCGAAACCTATCATAAAACCATATTATCATGCGCAAAGTATTATTGACCATCATCTGCATCGCGACTGTCGCCGCCCTTTCATCCTGCGGCGGCAAGGGAAAGAAGGCCGACAACGGCGAAGTCAATCTCGACAAGGTCGTGGAAAACATCGAAAAGGCGACTTTCGACGGGGACAAGAACACGAAGGAGGCTGCAGCCTTCTGGTTCAAGAAGAATTTCGGCATCAATATGGCCGACGTGACGCCCGAATTCGAATTCGGCAATGAGGCCGGAAAGTATGACTTCCTCGGAGAAGAGAATTCATCTTCCTACGTAACCTTCACCGCCAAGGACAGCACCCTGAACAGGGAGGATTATATCGAATTCGTAAAGAAGGTTTACAACGCCACGGCCAAGACCGCCGACGGAGGCATCAATGTTTACGGATTCATCGCCAAGAGCAATCCCGCCGAAGCAGCGGCCGAAAAGACCCTCGAGGTGGTGCTCGACGAAGGCAAGCCTTCCAAGATCTTCGGCATCGAAATCTATATGGGTACCTACGGCTGGAACTTCATCAAGGACGGCATTTACTATATGGTAGATGTCAAGCAACTCGAGAAGAAGGTCGACGGAGAGGACCATCCTTATGCCGCACGCGTCATTATCGGCAAGGGACTCCAGAAGAACCTCGACGAATCGATGAAGGAGGTCGAGAAGGCCCTCGAGGATCCGGAGGTACAGAAACAGATGGAGAAGGCCTTGAAAGACCTCTCCAAGTAAGAAAAAAGGCATCTGCGATTGCAGATGCCTTTTTTGTGCTCCGACAGACTGCTACAGGTCGTCGTGGGGATTGTTTCCCGTAGTGGCTGGAGTTGCGGTCAGCAAATCGTTGGTGTAAGTCAGGATCACGTGCCAGGAGGAACGGTCCTTGACGTCGGCGTCGAGAGTGATGGTTCCATTGGGAAGGTTGTAGATCGCCAGATTATTGCTGGTCGAAGTCACGGGTTCGATGCCGTATTTCTGCGTCAGGGAGGCTTGGAGGGAATCGTATGCCTTTTCCAAGGCATCCCAATCGGAGATGACCGGGAAATCGACACGTACATCCTGGACCGGATTACCGGAAGGAGTCACCGTGCAACCCCTGTACCCTGCAAAATCACCGGTATAGGTGCCATTCCCGGCGCTGCGGAATCCTGCCTTGACCAGTTGCGATCCGAAAGACGAAAGGGAACCTGAGATGGGAATACCCTTGAACGATAGAGGGGATGATGCAGTCGTGGACGAAGAAGGAGTATTGACGGTAGTCGACGAACCTTTGTCGGTCCCGATGCCGAGCTGTTTTTCAAGCTCCCTGATATCAGGGTCATATGTGACATCTCCGTCGGAACCTTTTTCGCTTGTCTTTTCTTTCTGGCCGAACCAGCCGCCCCCCGTGTCTTCAGAACCGTCGTTACCGAATCCGGGAATGGAGATGCCGCCAAAACTGCTGGAGCACCATCTCACAGCCAGGACAATGACCGCCAGGGCCAGAATAAGCTTAATGAACTTTTTCATATCAGAGTTTTACAGTGTATACAATCGGGCGCGCAGTTCGCGGACCAGGGCGCCGCTTCCGGCAGTGATACTGACGGTCGGGGTCCGGCGGAAAAGCCTGATTCCCAGAAGCTCCGTTGCCGGCTCGGAATGGGAAAGAGAATATGTGAAGCCTTCGCCCAAATCGATTGTCAGTTCTCCGGAAAAGTTGATTTCAAGCGTCACGGCGCCATATTCCACGGGGGCGGCACTCCAGACGATGGAGTCCCCGGCTGCCAGTCGCCGGCCCCTCTCCTTCCAGGTGCTGACAGGCTTGCGGCCATCCGTCTGGAACCAGAAAAAGTCCGACAGTTCGATGCTCACCCCGTCGTGCAGGGCGCGTTGCTCGTGGGGAACGGGGAAGATGGAGGCCTGCACTTCGTATCCCGCATCACGGAGCCGCTTGATATACCCGGCATCCATCATCTTGTAATTCATACTGCTGACGCCGCAGCGGGTGCCGAGTTTCTCAAGGCTCGGGAGGAGATCCTCCACAGTACCTTTCGACGAGTTCATCAGTATCATGCAGCTGGAGAAATCACGCACTTCCTTGAGGTTGTTGAAACCGCTGAAGGCGATCCAGCCGTCGTCGCCCAGCATCTCCTGCGCCATCCGGTAAGATTCGGGAAGGGCGCTGTGAAGCATAGCGATCACCCCCTCTTCCTTGCACGCCTGCAGCATCTCCTCAAGAGTGGGGATGGGGCGGTGCAGTGCGGGGTCGCTGGAAACCAGCACGTAATCCCGCCTGAGGAGCTCGAACGGAGTCTCGGAAACCAGCACTTTCTCCTCTATAGGACCATAGTCCGAAGCGCGGCGCATGGTACGGTTGATGCTCTTGTCGTGCATCACCACCATCACGCTGTCGGAGGTGTATTTGACATCGAGTTCTATTGCGGGATAACCGTATCGCCGTGCCATCCTCACCCCTTCGGGGCAGTTCTCGTTGACATAGAAGCCGTCGGCATCCTTCAGGTGGCATCCGCGGTGCGCTACCGCCATCGGAACCTGAGGGTCGCGCGGCAGGACGGAGCAGGAGACGGCAGCCAGAATCCCCGTCAGAGCAGCAACTGTGAATGCTTTTCTCATTTCTGCATCACGGTAACATTATCATCCTTGAGGCGGATCTTCAGCCAGCGCTCGATGGATGCCAGGACATCGTCAGGAAGCTTCTTGCTGCTTGTAATGATGGCAATGATACGGGAAGATCCGCTCGCTGCAGTCGAGACGCCGGAAGCGGGAACACTGTCGCCGGGAGCAGTGAAATCGACAGCCTCTCCCCTGGTCAGAACCAGCTGGGTGATAGTGGGATACTGCGCGTGAAGCTCTTTGGAGACGTCGTCCAGAGGCAGATACTCGTTGAGCGCGGAGCGCAGGTTCTGGATAGTATCGTTCAGAGCGGCAATCTGCTGCTCATTATGCTCATAGACCTCCTTCATAACCTCGGAGATATTCTCGCGGCGGGATGCGGCATTCTCGCGGAATACTATCTGCTCCCTGGTGAAGCCATGGGATTCCGCATCGGCGAGGAGACGGTCCCTCTCCTCTTCAGAGAGGCGTTCTCCTGCCATGAAAAGAACGATGGAGGCGGGTTTCGTGGAGCTGTCTATATCGTAGTCGAAAATGAAACTGTGTCCGATGGACTTGTTTTTCTCCACGAATTTGGAAGCGCTGATGCTCAGGTTGCTGTCCCTGACAATCTGGAATGCGGAATAGACGCTCGGAACGATCATCAGCAGCAGGGCCAGCGCCATGACGTTGGAATTCAGTTTGCGCCGATCCTCCTGCGTATCCTCGGAGACAAGCGGATACTTCAGGTAGCGGGTGGTCAGGAAGGTGGCCAGCGCAATGAAGATGCTGTTGATCAGGAAAAGATAGAGCGCTCCGAGGATGTATTTCCAGCTGAGCACCGATATTCCGTATCCGACTGTGCAGAGGGGCGGCATCAGAGCGGTGGCGATTGCGACTCCCGGGAGCACCATTCCCTTCTCCTTGCGGGAGTTCTCCAGCATCCCGGCGAAGCCGCCGAAAAGGGCTATGAGCACGTCGTATATGGTAGGATTGGTCCTTGCCAGCAGTTCCGTGGGGTGCTCGAGTTTCAGCGGGCTCAGCACGAAGAAGAGGGTCGAAGCAAGGATGCTTATGACCACCATCACCGCAAAGTTGCGCAGGGAATCCTTGACAAGGGCGTCATCCTGCACCCCCAGGCCGAATCCGAATCCAAGTATCGGGGCCATAACAGGCGAGATGAGCATCGCACCGATGATGACCGGAATCGAATTGACGTTCAGTCCCACCGACGCTATGATGATTGCGCAGATGAGGATTATGACGTTGGGGCCTTTGAAATAGATATTTTTTCTTATGGAAAGGCTTGTACCCCTCTTGTCTATCTGGTCGCCCATATAGACGAGGGACTTCATAAAGTTGGAAAACTTGCTCATAAGAATAGCTCTTTCTGCAAAGATAGGAAAAAATGAAAAAAGGGAGACACCTTACGGCATCCCCCTTTCAGATGAGCTGTCAGCTATTATTTCTTCTTGAAAAGCGAAACGATCCAAAGAAGAATGACGGCGCCGATGACTGCCGTTACAATCTGGCCTACGATGGTGGTACCCCAGTTGACGCCGAGCCAGCCGAGGACGTTGCCCCCGATGAAGCCGCCGAGGATACCGATGATGATGTTCATGAGCAGACCGAATCCGTAACCCTTGAAGAGGACACCGGCAAGCCAACCGGCGACTGCGCCGATGACGAGAGTGATAATAATACTTGTAAGACTCATAAAGAATGTTTTAGGAATTATTACGCTATAAAGTTACAAATTTTTGCAGAAATAATCAGTCAAAATGTTGTAAAGATAGACACGGTCGGTACCCGTCATATTGTGGGGCGCCTTCGGGAAGGTGAAATAGTCCACCGGAATCGCGTTGTCGACGCATTTCTGGATGAAACTCAGGGCGTTGTGCGGCACCACTGTGGAATCTACGGCACCCTGAATAATCAAGGTCTTGGCCTTGAGATTGGTCGCTTTGTTGATCAGACTGGTGGATTCGAACCCCTCCGCATTGGTAGCCGGGGTGTCCATATAGCGCTCCCCGTACATTATCTCGTACCAGCGCCAGTCGATTACCGGACCGCCGGCCACTGCCACCTTGAAGACATCCGGATAAGTCGTGGCGAGGCTCAGCGTCATGAAGCCGCCGTAACTCCATCCGTGAACCCCTACCCTGCTCTCATCCACCCACGGCTCGGCCATCAGCGAACGGACGCCTACCATCTGGTCTTCCATCTCCACCTTGCCGCAGTTGCGGTTTATGGCCTTTTCATAATCCGTCCCGTGGTACTTCGTACCCCTGTTCTCCTGCACATAGACGACATATCCCCGCTGGGCCATGACCATCTCCCAGATGCGGATGCCGCCCATAAAGGAAGCGTTGGCACCCTGGGAATGAGGACCTCCGTACACATAGAGGATAAGCGGATACTTCTTCGAAGGGTCGAAGTTGAGAGGGCGGAACAGGCGGTAGTGGTTTTGATATTTGCCGTCTGCGGAAGGCACGGTGCCGAACTCCACGCTGCACTGGGCAAAACCCTCAAGGGGATTGACAGGCTCGCATATTTTCTCCTTCAGTTTGCCGTCATAATCGTAAAGGGTTGCCTGGCGGGGGGTGCTGAAGGAGGAGTATGTATCCACGTATCCATCTTCGGTGATTGTTATATCGTGCCAGCCTGGCTCCGGGGTAAGGCGCTGAGGCTTGCCGATCTTCGCCTTTGCGGCTCCCGTGCGACCTTTTTTCCAGGAAACCGGAACCCTGAAGAGATGCTGCTCCGCAGGGGAGATCTCGGCGGAAATGTAGTATAGACAGCCGTTTTTAAACGTTTTGAAACGGATATCCGCGTCGGTCGGCGCAATCCGCCGGACTACGCCGGAAGTATCTGTGAGATAGAGGCTTTTATAGCCGTCGCGGTTGTCGGAACTGTAGATGAAGGTGCAGGGGTCCGAGGTAGGGAAGTATAGATAGTCGTACGGTTCCACCCAGGCGTCGTTGCTCTCCGTCAGGATAGTCTTAACGAAGGCGCCGTCCGAAGCGCGGTACATATTCAGGTGCATATTGTGCTGCGCGCGGTCGAGCACCTGGACATAGATATATTTGTCGCCGCCCCAGGTGACGTTGGTCAGATAGCGCTCCTCGTCGAAGTCATCGGCCTTCAGATAGACCGTGGAGCCGGTTTTCGGATTATAGACTCCCACGCTGACCAACTCCGATGGCTGCCCGTTCATCGGGTATTTGATGCTGTTCAGTTTGCATTTATTGATATCCAGCAGCGGGAAATCGCTGACGCGGCTTTCATCCTTGCGGTAGAAGGCCAGCATCGGGAATGCAGTATCTGCTGGGGTCGGGCAGACAAAGAGGCCGTGGGAGATATTGAATTCGTTGCGGCTGACGCTCTGACCGTAAACTATGCCGCCGCCTCCCTTCTGGATGCATTCACCATTGAAGTAAATGCTTCCACCCTTCTCGCTGTACGGGCTTTTCACTGCCGGGCGGGAAATGTATTTCCGGGTTTTGGAAGCGACGGAAAAGGAGATTTTCATCGCCTCTTCGACGCTCATTATCTTGCCATCTTTTTCCTCAATGCTCTCAAGTACAGTTCTTTGCGCTACAGGCTGCGCAAATGCGACCGAAAGGACCATTGCCGCTACGGCGGCCAGTGCTGCCAGTTTCTTCATATCTGCTGCTCATTTTTCCGAAAGATAGCAAAAAGGCGGCGAAATACATATCTTTGCAAAAAAGAAGCGAACCATGACTGACGTTCCTTTCCTCAAGGGCAGAACCGTATTGCTTGTAGATGACCCCGCAGGCTCCTTAGGATCTTATTATGAAAAGAACCGGGAGATGCTCCGGATTCAGTTCAAGGCTATGCGGCGCACTCTCGTATTCATCCCCGACCTTCTGGCGAGTCTGACCCCGGAACTGCTTGGTTATCAGTTCCCCGGCCTGACGAAAAAAGTCACGTCGGAGAGCATCTACAGCCAGATTCGCGAAGCCGCAGGACTTGGTTCCGAAGCCGGATTCCTATATGAATCGGATGGTGAGGTACGCTTCAGCGCTATCCTTGAAGTCAGCGAAAAGGCCATCAGCGAGGTACTGGGCCCGATGAACGTTCTCCATTACACAAACGAGTGTTCAGACACCATCGAAAGTTCAAGGAGAGCATCAAGGAGAATAAGATATGAAAAGATAGTATTTCCAGAGGCGGAGGATGTCGAAGAATCCATTAATTTTTCGCTGGTAAGGAAGGATGAAAGGCGGTATTGTGATGAAGACTGGGTGCCCCATAGACAACCACTACCGTCCGAAGCACCTCTTGATGCCCAAACCCGGGCCATCATTGAAGCCTGGAGAAAGTTTGAGGAGGAGTTCGGAATTACGATTGATGACTTGGACAGAATCCTGGGATACAGCGTAAGACTCAGTCGGCTCAGCATATCCAGAATCGGCGAAATCTGCCTTACCGACTATGAAAATGCCCCGGTAAAGCTCGATGACCTTACCAAGGCACTCTACTTTTTCTTCCTGAAGCACCCCGAAGGTGCAAGGCTCAAGGATCTGCAGGATTACGAGACGGAAATCCTCCGTATCTATGAAAGCATTACCGGCAGGGACGATTTAGAAGGGATCAAGAAGAGTGTATCCAAACTTCTTGCTCCCTATGGGAACGACATGAACGTCAGTCTGTCCCGTATCAAGAAAGCCTTCCGCGACATTGTAGGCGACCGTATCGCCGAACACTATTACGTTGTCGGAGCAGCCGGAGAGATCAAGCGCATAACGCTCGACCGCGACCTGGTTATCTGGGAGGACTGATCAGTTTTTCTTCTCTTCGGGAGTATCGTCATCCACGAAGAAGTCGTCCAATCCGCCCAGAGGGGAGGAATCACACTTAGACAAGCAAGCGCTTGCCCGCCTGTTCGCTCTCCTGAACCGGCGGGCCGTCTCACTCATTCCCTCGTCCGTCGCATCGAAGTTCAGGGCATTGGTGATGTTGAGTTCGCGCGCCACCTCCACTGCATCCTGGTTCGCGCCGATGTAGGAAATCGTCCATCCCTTGTCCCTCAGGCGTGTCACCATATTCTTGATGATATTGCCGGAATACTCCGATGAGGAATTCTCATATCCGTCGGTGATGATGGTCGCAATCACAGCCTCGCCGTCTTTCACCACGGCATCCGTCGCGCTGAGGGTTTTACCCATCGCATCGTACAGAGGCGTGCAGCCGCCCGGCCTGTAATCCTCTTCGGTGAAGTCCCTGATCTCCGCGACAGGCTCTCTGTCGCGGCGTGTCTTCACACCGGAAAAGCCGTTGCCCTCGAATGTGACGATCGTCACAAAATGCTTCTGGTCAGGAAATTCCGCCTGGTTCATCCTGATGCCGTTGAGGACTTCGTTCATACTCAGGATGGTCTGCTTGCGGATGGACGACATGCTCCCGCTCTCGTCCAAGATGATGACGTTGTAGATGTTCATAAAGCACAAAGTTTAAGGGTTAAACTCAAATTCTGCGCAATATTACATCTATCTCCGCCGCCCGGGAAATTCCTGCAAGGCTTGCAGGGGTTTTATGTCAGTTCTCCGGACAGACGGAGGCTTTCGTGCATAAATCGTTCTGAGTTGGCCACTGTTTCTATGAATCGGATATCGCTGTCCTGCTCGTCGACGGTGCGGGCCTTTCTATGGAGCGTCCACTCCTGGCGGCCCCACTCGTCGCACTCCACGACCACCTTTATCGACACAAGGGCAAAGGGGGCCCTGGAGGAACGTTGCGCAGTGATTTCAAAGCTTCGCGATGAAGCCTCTCGCTGAATCTTCTGCAGTTTTTCAAGAGCCTCTTCAAGGTTGTAATCCACTTTCGCTCTCATATCTTCTTTCCGGTTATATCGCTGTGTTTCCTATGGGTTTTGTCGAGATATGCTCGGCGGACGGCAGATTGCCGGAAAGTAGTCTCGATACCCTGCCAACATATCATCTTTAGCCTTCTTGCTGAATTCATCGTTGCCCTTGATTCTTTTTTCGAAGGCCTTGAGCATATCGCTGAGATTGGAGATGCTGATGTACTCATCATCTGTCGAAATAACGCTTGCGAGTATTGTTGCGCAATGCTCCAGCGCATTGTTGAGTTCGGTCTTTTTGTTCTCGAATTCCGCAGATGCGACGGAATGGATCGTAGTGCGACGGTTGGTGTGGACATTCTTACGTTTGTCGTTGATTGCCAGTTCGATAGCATCGAAGATGATTTGAAGCACCGCTTTGTCTGCCTTTTCGTCATTGAGTAGAGTTTCAATCCTGTTCCGAATCTTTACGACTGCCGTGTCGAAATCCCCTTTAAGGCCCCTGCGCATCTTGTCAGCCAGAGCCCTGACCTTCAGTGCTTCGTTTCCATCCATCGATGCTATTATCTTGGAATACCTTTCAATTCTTCTGTCTGTTTCGTTTTTCATTGGATATTATTCACCTGTCACTCATTAATATAACATTTTTTACGACATAGCAAAATCCCAAGCCTTTTCGGCCCTCCTTTGGGGCTTCGGGATGTGTCTCTGAAAACCGTCTCGCTTCGCTCGACCCCTCCCATGTCCACTCTTGTCGAGAGCCAAAGCACGCTTTGTTTCACGTCAATCGTGTCCACAGGCCCCTCCCTCTTACGTTGCCGAGGGTGGCACGGGTTTTCAGAGACACATCCGGCTCAGCCTTTGGAGGGCCTGCATTTGGTCCTTGCCCTCCACTACGACGGGCTTGCACGCGCTGGAGTGTAACTATCAGATTATCAACGAATAGATTATATTTGGGTGCTCATTTTCAAGCACCCAAATATATGCAAACCATTGAATACTAGAAGTTTGCGCTCCAGCATTCAATCCAAGGCAGATTCCCGCCTTCGCGGGAATGACGCCAAAAGAACGCCGGAATGACGCCTACGGCTTTCGTAAGCGAAACGGCCCGGAGCACTCACCGGAAGGATTATTTGCAGGTTTCGGTGAGTAATCAGACATTGATTGCTCACGGAACGCAGGTTGCCGCCGAACTTTGAAGCCATAACCGAACTAACAAGGCGCCTGCAGGCGCCCGGCGGAGCGAGGGCCTGGTCCGAGCGGGAGCCGCGGGGTTTGGGGCAGAGCCCCAGTATATGGGTTGGCGGCAAACAAAAACCCCCGGGCGTCATCGACGCTCGGGGGTTCGAAGTTTGGCGGCAACCTACTCTCCCACTTGGTGTAGCAGTACCATCGGCGCGGATGAGCTTAACTTCTCTGTTCGGAATGGGAAGAGGTGGATCCTCACCGCTATAACCGCCTTATCTATATTTCTGAGAGAGATATCTTAGTTCCAAACCGTTATTCTTCCTTCTCAAGCGAAGCTCTCGGGATATTAGTACCGATCGGCTTTGACATTGCT
>JAFZXU010000025.1 GCA_017616655.1 Bacteroidales bacterium | reverse complement strand
TTAATAACCACAAAATATGAACAGCAAAATCTTAGTTATCGGCAGCAGCAATACCGATATGACAATCAAGGGGGAGCGTCTTCCCGTTCCCGGTGAAACTGTAACAGGCGGAGTATTCTATATGGGGCCCGGCGGAAAGGGAGCCAACCAGGCGGTAGCGGCTAAGCGTCTCGGCGGCGATGTGGAATTCATCTGCAAGGTCGGACGCGACATTTTCGGAGACAATGCCCTGGCAGGATACGAAAAAGAAGGTATCGACATCTCCCATGCAATGCGTTCCGACAAGGCCTCTGGCACTGCGCTGATCCTCGTCGACGAGAGCGGCGAAAACTGCATCTCAGTCGCATCCGGAGCCAACGGCGACATCACCCCGGAGGATATAGAAAGCGTAGCGGACGTCATTCGTAGCGCCAGCTTCCTGATTCTTCAGCTCGAAGTGCCTGTGGAGTCCGTACTCAAGGCGGCAAAGATTGCTCACGAAGCAGGAGTGTACGTAATCCTCAATCCGGCTCCCGCCCGCGAACTTCCGAAGGAACTCTTCCAGTATATTTCCCTCATGACTCCCAACCGCACCGAGACCTCTTTTATGAGCGGATGCGAAGTGACGGACGAAGCCAGCCTCGAGGCCGCAGTGGACAAGCTCCGCGGCTACGGAGTGCAGGATTTCGTGGTCACCCTGGGCAGCGAGGGTTCCCTGGTCTTCAAGGGAGGTAAGGCTGAAATGATACCTTCGCTCAAGGTCAAGGCAGTGGATGCAACCGCAGCAGGAGATACCTTCTGCGGAGCCCTGTGCGTAGCTCTTTCCGAAGGCCTCGACCTCACGGAAGCGGCAAAGTTAGCCACCAAGGCATCCGCAATCACCGTACAGAGGATGGGTGCGCAGGCCTCTATTCCTACAAGAGACGAGATTAAATAATACAAAGGTTGAGAAGTAATTCTTCTTTTGTTTCTATAGATCCGAATACTCTTCGATTATCTTCTGGACCTTTGCGACACCGTCGGCAGGCTGCTTCCAGATAAGGGCTATTATCAGCGATCCGATGACGCCGAAAACTATGGTGTAGATATAAACCCTTTCCCATCCGAGGGCGGAGCTGGCCACATGGCCGAACCAGATGCCGGAAACGAAGGTACTCAGATAGCCGAGAATACCTATTATTCCGTTGCCGGTGCCGGCGGCATATTTGGTGCTCTGCATTGAAGCGCAGGTGCCGTATAGCGCCTGGGGCCCGTAAATAAAGAAGGCGGACAGCAGCAGGAATACTATGGTGGCCACCGTGCCGGTGCATCCCCAGAAGAGGGTGAAGCATATTGTAGTGAGCACCATGCATACCAGGCAGGTCCTGTGGGCCTTGTGGGCGAAGAACCTGTCGGTTACCCAGCCGGAAACCAGCATTCCGAGTATGCCTCCTATCAGTTCGCAGCTGCCTATCACCGTTCCTGCTATGGAAATGTCCATCCCCTTATCCTGCACCAGGAAGGTGCCGCCCCAGTCGAGTATGGTGCCGCGGATGACATTCATGCAGAAATTCGCCAGCGCTATTATCCAGATAACCGGGTTACGGAACACCATCTTTGACAATATCCTGTTGTGGAGGGCCTTGCTGATGGGCTTCTCTTCCTGCATCAGCGCATCGGCGTCGTCCATCTTCTCTATAGGAGGCAGGCCGACTTCGGTGGGGTCATCCTTCACGCCGAAAAAGATCACGGGCACTCCGACAAGCGCAATTGCAGCAGGGATGATGAAGCACATGTTCCATGCGCTGTATCCGAACTTTTTGAGAATGAAGCCGCAGAGCAGCACTACCAGGCCGGCGCCCACGCTGTGGGAGGTATTCCAGATCGCCTGCTTGGTAGGGAGTTCACTCGGGCGAATCCAGTGCGACAGCAGACTCACGCAGGGAGGCACTCCCATCCCCTGCAGATAACCGTTGACCAGCCAGAGGGACCCTATCAGGTACACGAATCCCAGAGTAGCCTTACCCTCTGCATCGAGCAGATGCATCACCCCGTTCATCATGGGGCTGAAAGCTATCACCAGGTTTACAATGCACGAGAGCAGCAGCCCCAGCGACATTATTTTGCGGCGGCTGAAATGGTCGACCAGATACCCGTTTACAAAGCGTGACGCCCCGTAAATGACACCGTTCAGCGTCATGAAGATACCCAGCTGCACCTTGCTTATACCGAGCTGTTCTTCCATGGCCGGAATGGCCATACTGAGATTCTTGCGCACGAAGTAGAACAGTGCGTAGCCTATCATCAGGGCGATTATGGTCCGCCATTCCCAGCGGGTGTATTTTTTCTCAAGTTCAGCGTTCATAACAGGCTTTGAAGGATGGTGGGTGAATTACGCCAGTCGTCTATACAGATGTAGTCCATCCCGCCAAGACGAATGTGGCTGTCGCCCCCTCCGTCGCCAAAATCATCCCCCACATACAGCATTTCATCCACAGTGTAGCCGTTCTCGCGTCCGTAGCGCAGCATGGCGTCGAACTTGTTGTATTGCGCAGGGGTGAAATCGAAGGAGGAGGAACCACCCACGAAGACGGAATAGTCCCGGAAAATCTCCAGCACTTCGGGATACATCACGTGGCGCTTGCGCCTGTCGGGATCGAAGGCGAGCTTGTCGCCGATATCGGCCTTTGTGCCCAGCAGGGGGAAGGTCACCATCCCGCTCTCGTGGAACTCCAGGGCATCGCCGGCGTACTGCGTGTAGCCGTACTTTTCCCTGAGATACGTAGTCTCCCGCTCGAAGAAATCCCTGTCGGGAAGGACCTTGTCGTCGCGCACAATGGTGAACTGCCCGTCAATCATCCGGCTCTCCTGCATCCCGTAGTTGGCGAGGATATCGATAGGATACTGTCCCATCTGGCCGTAGACCCTAGGGGCATTCCCAGCAGCAACCATTATTATCTTGTATTTCTTCCCGACGGCATCCAGGATTGCCCTGTGTTCCGCGTCCAGGGGGCTGCGGTGCTGGGTGAGGGTGCCGTCGAGATCGAAACCGATGAGTCTTTTCATCCGGCGCTAGCGCTTGCTGGTGACTTCTTTCTCGTAGCGCTCTATAGCGGGAATGAATTCCTCTCCGACGGGCACGCCGTTCTTATAGTTGAAGTAGTCGAATACGGCGCCGAACGGGAGGGTCTTGGCCTCTTCGAGGAGGGCGAGTTTCTGGAATCCCTTGCCTTCCGCTTCGAGTTCGCGGAGTTTGGCGAGGGGTTCGAGCAGTGCGCTCAGGATGCACTTCTGCGTGGCGCGGGTGCCGATAATATAGGCTCCGATGCGGTTGATGGAGGCGTCGAAGTAGTCGAGGCCGACGTGTGCGCGGTGCAGGGCCTCTGAACGGACGAGTTCCTTGAAGAATTCGAGGGTCATGTCGTTCATGATGGTCACGTGGTCGGAGTCCCAGCGGACGGGGCGGCTGACGTGGAGCATCAGTTCGGGTACGTAAAGCAGCAGGGAGCTGACCTTGTCGGCAACGTTCTCGGTGGGCTCGTAGTGGCCGGTGTCGAGGGTGTAGATAACCTTGCGGGTTGCGCAGTAGCCTTCATAGAAGTCCATGGAACCGACGGTGTAGCTCTCCAGACCGATACCGAAGAGTTTGGCCTCGACGCAGCTCTTCATGCCGGGCATGTCCTCCTTCAGGATCTCGTCGAGCGAGGCGGCGAGAAGTTCGCGGTATTTCTTGCGGTTGACGGTGTAATCCTTCTGGCCGTCATGCACCCAGATATTCATGATGCAGGGGTCATTCTGGGCCTTTCCCATGGCGTCAGCTATCTTGCGGCAGCGGATGGTATGGTCGATCCAGAAGTCGCGTATGGCTTTGTCGGGGTTGGACAGCGAGAGGTCGCCGCTCTTGGGATGCGAGAACGAGGTGGAGTTGAAGTCGAGCTTGAAGTTGTTGGCTTTTGCCCAGTCGATCCAGCTTTGGAAATGCTCCACGCCTACCTGGTCGCGGTCCACGAACTTACCTCCGAAATCACCGTAGATTTCGTGGAGGTTCACGCGGTGGTTGCCCGCAAGCAGGGTCTTTACGAACTCGAGATCGGCACGGACTTCGTCGATGTTGCGGGCGCGGCCGGGATAGTTTCCGGTGGCCTGGATGCCTCCAGTAAGGGAACCGGCGCTCTCGAAACCGGACACATCGTCGGTTTGCCAGCAGTGCAGCGATATCTGCTGTTTCTCAAGTTCAGCCACTGCTTTGTCGGTATCGACACCAATGGCGGCATAGCGCTCTTTCGCGTTTGCGTAGGCGCTCAGGATGTTTGCTTCTTTCATATTTTGAATGTTTTAACTTTGAATTCCCTTGAAATAATTTCACGCATCTCCCAGCGGTCCCTCACTATGCCGGCGGCTTTGGCCTGCATCATAAGGTTGCCTATTGCGGTCGCTTCGGTGGGGCCG
>JAFZXU010000024.1 GCA_017616655.1 Bacteroidales bacterium | reverse complement strand
TCCTGCTGTATGTGAGCGTGATGCTCATCATCACCTTTCTGCAGCAGGAATTTGTTCTTCTACCCAAATTACAAAACCTTGATATCATTGGGGAGGACGCCCGGACTCAGATGCTGGAGCGCTACCAGAGGATGCGCTGGATTTCATTCCTTCTGGTTCTGTAGCCTTCCCTATAAGATGACTGTGAACAACTTCTCAACGATGCAGCGTGACTACACGCTTCATAGGGCAGAACTATAGTTTCGAGATATTCTCCGCAATCTTGCGGATAAGGCATTCGCGGGCTTCGCGGCTCGCCCATCCGATGTGGGGGGTGAGCAGCATCCTTTCGGGGTGCTTCAGATGGAGGAATGGGTGCTCGGCGGGCATCGGTTCCTTCGTGAAAACGTCGGCTGCCGAGCCTGCTATTATGCCTTCGTCCAGGGCGCGGGCCAGTTCCTCTTCCACGATGATGCCGCCGCGTCCCATATTGACGATATAGGCGGAGGGTTTCATCATCTTCAGCTGCTCATAGCCGATCAGTCCCTTCGTGCGCGGGTTGAGCGGGCAGTGGATCGAGACGATATCGCTTTCCGCCAGCAGTTTCTCCAGCGGCAGGGCGGGATATTCGTCGCTGTGCGCCACGCCTGAGGTGGGGTAGTAGGAGACCTCCATTCCGAAGGCCTTTCCGATGGTTGCCACACGGCTTCCGATATTGCCCAAGCCTATGATTCCCAGCTTCTTGCCGCTCAGTTCGAAGAAGGGAACTCGGGCGTTGGTGAAGCATCCGCTTGCGGAGTATTCTCCGCCCTTGACATAATTGTCGAAGAAGGCCGTTCTTCCCACGAGGGAGAGGATGAACATATAGGTGGTCTGCGCCACGCTCTCGGTGGAGTAGTTCACCGCATTGCGGACGGGGATGCCGCACTTTGCAGCGTATTCCATATCGACGTTGTTGGTGCCGGTGGCGGCCACGCAAATCAGCTTGAGCTCGGGCAGCAGGGCGTCGATCGCCTCCTTGCCGAGATAGACCTTGTTGGAAATCACCACGTCGAAGCCCTTGCAGCGCTCTATGGTCTGTTCCGGACGGGTTGAGGGATAGGAGATATATTCGCCAAGATCGGAGATGGGGGAGAGGGAAACGTCATCGCCGAGGGTTTCGGCATCGAGGAATACGATTTTCATAATGCGGTATTTTTTGCTGTTTGCTACAAATGTACTAAATTTGGATAAAATCTGACTATATGAAACGGGATTTGAAATATCTGGAACTGCTGTCGAAGAACTTTCCGACGGAGCAGGCTGCCTGCACTGAGATTATCAACCTCGAGGCCATCCTCAATCTGCCGAAGGGTACCGAACACTTCATTACGGACCTCCACGGCGAGAACGAGGCCTTCGAGCACGTGCTGCGCAACGGCTCCGGCGTCATCCGCCAGAAAGTGGAGGACATCTTCGGAGCCACCCTTACCGAAAAGGAGCGCAAGGAACTCTGCACCCTGATCTATTATCCGGAGGAAAAGATCGCCCTCGTCAAGAAATCCATCCGTAGCCGCGCGAGGCTCGGGGAGTGGTATCGCACGATGCTGATGCGGACCGTGAGGGTGCTGGCGCTCTGCTCCTCCAAGTATACCCGTTCCAAGGTCCGCAAGGCGCTGCCGAAGGAGTACTCCTATATCATCGAGGAGTTCCTCCACGAGTGGATAGAGGACAACGAGAACAAGCATAACTACATGATGTCCATCGTGGACACAATCATCTCCACGGGCCGCGCCGACCACTTCATCTGCGCCATCTGCAACGTCATACACCGCCTGGTGATAGACTGCCTGCACGTGATCGGCGACATCTACGACCGAGGTCCGGGCGCGCACCTAATTATGGACACCCTCTGCAACTATCATAACTTCGACATACAGTGGGGCAACCATGACCTGCTCTGGATGGGCGCTGCCGCAGGCAGCTGGGCCTGCGTGGCCAACGTGCTCAGGATCTGCTTCCGCTATGCCAATCTCGAGACCCTCGAGGACGGATACGGCATCAACATCCTGCCGCTTGCCACTTTCGCGATGGAAACCTACGGGGATGACGAATCTCCCGTCTTCCGTCCCAAGAAGAACGCCTACGAGTCGCTCGCTCCCGACCAGGTGGGGCTCATCACAAAGATGCACAAGGCGATAGCCGTCATCCAGTTCAAGGTGGAGTCACGCGTCATCGCGCGCCATCCCGAATTCCATATGGAGCACCGGAACCTGCTTCACAAGATCGACTTCGAAAAGGGAACGGTGGAGATCGACGGCAAGGATTACAGGATGCTCGACACCTTCTTCCCGACGATAGACCCGGCGGATCCGTATCGCCTTACCGAGAGGGAACTCGCTGTCATAGAGCATCTTGCGGCAAGCTTCATGTCCAGCCAGAGGCTTGCGCGCCATATGCAGTGCCTGCTCGACCACGGCTCGCTCTACAAGGTGGTCAACGACAACGCCCTCTTCCACGGCGCCTTTCCTATGAACGAAGACGGCACATTCGCAAGCATGGAGATCAACGGCAGGACATATTCCGGCCGCGCATTGCTCGACGAGGTGGACAAGATGGTGAGGGCAGCTTATTATGCTCCCGCCGAAAGCCCTATGAGCCAGTACGGCCGCGACTTCATCTGGTATCAGTGGTGCGGCCCCCACGCCTCCACCTTTGACAAGGACAAGATGGCCACCTTCGAGCGCTATTTCATCGAAGAGAAGGAAACGCACAAAGAGACCGCCGGTGCCTACTACACCCTCAAGAACGATCCTGAGATCTGCGACAAGGTGCTGCGTGAACTCGGGGTCGAGGATACTTCGCACGCCCATATCATCAACGGCCACATCCCGGTCAAGACCAAGAAAGGGGAGAGCCCCGTCAAGGCGGGCGGCAAGTTGCTGGTGATCGACGGCGGCTATTCCAAGGCTTACCAGGGCGAGACGGGAATCGCAGGATATACCCTGATATTCAACTCCCGATCCCTTCGCCTGGTGCGTCACGAGCCCTTCGAGAGCCGCGAGACGGCGGTCAGCCAGGGAATGGATATCATCTCCGAGACAGCGGTCGTGGAATTCACCGAGCGTCGCCGTTTGGTGCGGGATACCGATATAGGAAAGGAATTAAGGTCTCAGATAGACGACCTGCAGCAGCTGCTGAAGGCTTACCGGAGCGGACAGCTGAGCACTAAAGGACTGTTCCTGCGAGAGCGGCAGCATCGTAGCCGCGTGCAATAATCTTCCGGTTGCGGTCGAGAAGGTAGATCTCCGGCACGAAACGGATGTCGTATTGCTTGTGCCTGAGCCCAGAAACCAGAGGGTCGTCCTTGAGATAGACCCAGCGGCTGTCGTTCTCTTCAATGAACTCTTTGTAAAACTCGTCGTCGAATCCCACGTTCACGCAGACCACATGCACTTTGTTCCTGCGCAGTTTGTCTGCATTCTCGCGCAGGATCGCCACCTCCCGTTTGCAGTCGCTGCAGGTGGTGAGGTGGAAGAAGAGGAGGGTGTACTTGTGGCATCCCCTGAGCATCTTGACCCGCTTCCCGTCGGATGCCCTGCGGAGGGTTACGTTCACCGCCTTGTCGCCCACTGAGTTTGTGCGGAAGAGAGCCGCGTCGCTTCCGATGCTGGAGCGGAGTTCCTCAGACCACGACGGGCTGGGAACGATGTATTCGTTGGCTATGAAGGCGGCTGCCTTCTGGTACTCGAAGTTCTGCTGGTTGCGCAGATATTTGTAGAGCTCGAAAAGCATCTCGCGCTGCAGGGCGGGGTCTGCGGATGCCTTATCGAGGAGCAGTTCGGTTACCCTTGAAACGTCCGTGGAGTCGGCGGGAGCCAGGGCGGCGAGGATGCCGTCGAAAAGCTGGCGGTAACCCGATGCACCGGCGTTGTTTATCTTCATCAGGCTGGCCAGGGCCTCGCAGTCCAGCTGACGGCCTATAATCACGTTGTCGGGGTTGACGAGCAGCATCGTCGGGGTCTTCAGGACTCCGTATTTCATCCGCCAGTTGTTGCTGTCCTCAGGGTCGGTGAGGTTGTAGACGGCCATGTTGCGGCCGGTCGGAATAGTGCCGAAATATTCGTCGATATAGGGCTTCCAGGTGCTCCTGTCGCCCATCGAGTTGATGGCGAAGAGAGTGAGAGGCTCTCCTTTGTACTCCTTGAGGAGCTCGGTCAGCTGCCTGGTCTGCTCGCGGCAGGTGGCGCAAGTCTCGTCGTAGAAATAGAGTATCTTGTAGGAGCCGTCGCCGTTGCGGGTTGAAACCGTACCGCCTTCGTAACTCTCCATGTTGAGTTCGGGCGCCGGCTTGCCTATCAGCGACTGCCGGTTGAACTCGGCATAGGTATAGAGCATCGGGAAGGTCTCCTGATTGCTCCACTCCAGCTCGTGGCTGAGGAACCACCGGTCGGCGATATGGACCGCGACGGCGTCGTGCCCCATGACGGGAGATGCGCTGAAATAGTCGAATGCGAGGCCGGCTATGCCGGCCATCATCTTCTTGTCTCCGCCTTGAAGTATAAGGTTGTCCACCCGTGCGGAGATGGAGTCTGAGGGAAGAGCGACCAGTGAGTCGAAATACTCTGTCGCGGAATTGAAAACTGCCGGTTCCTGTGCGCGTGACTCGATATGGAAGAAGATAGCCAGGGCTAGGAGGGCGATATGGAGGGAATTCCGTTTCATCGCCTTCAGTCTTTATCTGGGCTGCCTTTCGTAGTCGTTTATGTCGATCCCGTCGGGAAGGAAGTAGGTGGCGTCTCCGTCGTTGGCAAGGACATCCCTGACCACGGTCGAGGAGATGAAGGAGTACTCGAGGCTGGAGGGGATGAAGATGCTCTGGATTTCGGGAGCCATCTTGCGGTTGGCCTGCGCAATGACGCTTTCGAGTTCGAAGTCGGTGGTGGTGCGCAGACCCCTGACGATGCAGGATGCGCCGACCTTGCGCGCATACTCGATGGTCATTCCCGTGTAGGAGTGAACCTCCACTCCTTCAAGGCCTTCGGTGGCCTTCTTGATGATCTTGACCCTTGCGTCGGGGGTGAAGAATCCTCCGTTCTTGGCACTGTTGTAACCCACGGCGACAATCACTTTGTCGAACATCTGGAGCGCTGAGCGCAGCACGTCGAGGTGACCGAGGGTGAAGGGATCGAAAGAACCCGGAAAAATTGCAGTTCTCATTGGTTTTGATTGAAAAACGATGCGAAAGTAATGCTTTCTTTCAGATTTACAAAGTCCAGTCGATGGGAGTGAGCCCTTCGGCCTCCAGGATGGCGTTCGCCCTGGAGAAGTGCCGGCATCCGAAAAATGCCCCTCCGGCCAGCGGAGAGGGATGTGCAGCCTCCAGTACATAGTGCTTCGTGGTGTCGATGAGAGCCTTCTTGCTGCGTGCGAAATTGCCCCAGAGAAGGAAGACAAGCCCCTCGCGCCGCTCCGAGAGGGTGCGAATCACGGCGTCGGTAAACTCGGCCCAGCCTATTCCGCTATGTGAGGCTGCGGCCCCGGCGCGCACTGTCAAAATGGCATTGAGCAGGAAGACTCCCTGCTTTGCCCACCCCTCGAGCGAGCCGTCCTTGTGCAGCGTAACCCCCAGGTCGGATTCTATCTCCTTGTAGATGTTTTTGAGGGAGGGGGGAGGCGTCACCCCGTGCGGGACGGAGAAGGAGAGGCCCTCGGCCTGCCCCGGACCGTGATATGGGTCCTGACCTATTATCACCACCTTTACCTTGTCTATCGGGGTGAGGTTGAAGGCGTTGAAAATGAGGGGTCCGGGAGGGTAGATGACCTTTCCGGACCTCTTTTCGGCGTGCAGTGTGGCTACGAGGCTCTCGAAGTAGGGCTCTTCGAACTCCCCCTTCAGCGCCTCTTTCCAGCTCTGTTCAATCTTGACCTCCATATTATTCTTCGAAGACGTATTTGATTACGTCCGATGCTGTCTTGACATAGACGAAGTCGAGTCCCTCAACGTAGATGGGCTTGATCTCCTTGATGTCTCGCTCGTTCTCCTGCGAGAGGACGATGGTCTTGACTCCGGCTCGCTTGGCAGCCAGGATCTTCTCCTTGATGCCGCCGACGGGGAGCACCTTGCCGCGCAGGGTCATCTCTCCGGTCATTGCGATGCCGCTGCGGATCTTCTTTCCGCGGAAAGCGGATGCCATCGCGCACATCATCGTGATGCCGGCTGAAGGGCCGTCCTTGGGCACTGCGCCTTCGGGTACGTGGATGTGCACGTCTTTCTCCGAGAAGACCTTCGGCTCCACGCCTGCCAGTTCAGGATGGGCCTTGAGATACTGAAGCGCTATGGTAGCCGACTCCTTCATCACGTCGCCGAGGTTGCCGGTAGTGGAGAGGACTCCCTTGCCCTCGCTCAGCGAGCATTCCACGAAGAGGATCTCGCCGCCTACCTGAGTCCAGGCCAGGCCCGTTACGACGCCGGCCTCCTCGTTGCCCTCCTGCAGGTCGTGAAAATTGGTCGGCAGGCCGAGGTATTCCTTCACCTCGTCGGGGCCGAGAACATCCTTGCGCTCCTCCTCGAGGGCTATCTTGCGCGCGGTGATGCGGGCTATCTTGGCTATCTGCTTGTCGAGGCCGCGGACGCCCGACTCGCGCGTGTAACTGTCTATAATGGTGTCGAGTCCCTCGCGGGAGATGTCCATCTGCTCCGGCTTCAGGCCGTGTGCCTCCAACTGCTTGGGAATCAGGTATCCCTGCGCGATCGCCACCTTCTCCTGGGGAAGATATCCGGTGACGTTGATCAGCTCCATACGGTCGAGCAGGGCGGGATGGATGGTGCTGATGTCATTGGCGGTGGTTATGAAGAGGACCTTCGACAGGTCGTAATCGATGTCGAGGTAGTTGTCGTGGAAAGCGGTGTTCTGCTCGGGGTCGAGCACCTCAAGAAGGGCGGAGGCGGGGTCGCCGTGGTAGTCCTGGTTCACCTTGTCGATCTCGTCGAGCACCATCACGGGATTGGCGCTTCCGGCCCTCTTTATGGAGTCGATAATACGGCCCGGCATTGCGCCGATGTAGGTGCGCCTGTGGCCGCGGATCTCCGATTCGTCGTGAAGGCCGCCGAGCGAGACGCGCACATATTTGCGTCCCAGCGCCCTTGCCACCGACTTTCCGAGGGAGGTCTTGCCGACGCCCGGAGGGCCGTAGAGGCAGAGGATGGGCGACTTCATGTCTCCCTTCAGTTTGAGCACCGCGAGGTATTCGATTATGCGCTCCTTGACCTTCTCGAGGCCGTAGTGGTCCTCGTCCAGCACCTTCTGGGCGTTCTTCAGGTCGAGGTCGTCCTCGGTCGCGAAGTCCCAGGGCAAGTCGAGGATTGTCTGGAGATAGCCGTACTGCACGTTGTAGTCGGGGGAACTGGGATTGGTGCGCTCCAGTTTCGCCAGCTCCTTCTTGAAGGTTTCTGCCACCTTCGCAGGCCATTTCTTCTCAGCGGCGCGCTTCTCCAGCTCGTCGATATCCTCGCCGGAGTTCATTCCAAGCTCCTCCTGGATGGTCTTCAGCTGGTTGTTGAGGTAGTACTCGCGCTGCTGCTGGTCGATCTCGCTCTTGACCTTCTTCTGGATCTCGTCCTTTATCTTCAGGAAATCTGTCTGGCGGTTTATCATCTCCAGCAGCTTCATCGCCCTCTCCCTAAGGGAATCGATGCGGAGCAGTTCGATCTTCTCGGTGATGCCTTCCATCTCCATGCTGGATGCGATGAAGTTGACGAGGAAGCTGTATCCCTCTATGTTCTTGAGTGCGAATGCCGCCTCCTGGGGAAGGTGGGGGGTGAGCTTTATCATGTTCTGAGCCGCCTCCTTGATGGCGTCTGTCAGGGCGTCCATGTCTGGATCGTCCTTTTCCGGAACGATATCGTTAAGATATGTTACGTTGCCCATCAGGTAAGGCACCGTCACGGGGACGGCGGTGAGCCTGAAGCGCTTGATTCCCTGGACTATGGCAGTCACCGAGTTGTCGGGCATCTCGATTATCTTGATGATGCGCCCGAGCGTACCCGTCTCGTATATGTCGTCCGGACCCGGATCTTCGGTCTTGATGTCTATCTGGGCTACCGCGCCGAGCAGTTTGTTCGACTTGTAAACCTCGTTGACGAGCCGGATTGATTTCTCGCGTCCCACGGTTATGGGAATCACTGTCTCCGGGAAGAGGATGGCGTTTCGGAGAGTGAGGATGGGAAGGGTTTCGGGCATCTCCATGTCCCCTACGGGGTTTGAGGCGTCGATATTCATCACAGGAATGATGCTGACGTCCGCCGCCGCGCCGGATAAAATGCTGTCCAATATATCTTTCATCGTGTCAAAATGTCAGTCTTGTGTGGTCTTGCTTCTTGAATTCCGCCCATATCGGGGGTGTGTGCTATATCGGTCAATCATTGTGCCAAAAAAATAGGCGGCATAATTTTGCTAATTGAAAAAATAACAGTACTTTTGCACCCCATACGGAAGAACCGTAAACAAAGGTACTAACTAAGAAAAATATTCAGAACTATGACTAAAGCAGACATTGTCAACGAAGTGGCAAAGAGCAAGGGCGTTGAGAAGATCATCGCGCAGAAAGTGATTGAAGGTTTCATGGACAGCATCGAGTGCTCCCTCGCAAAGGGTGAGAACGTGTATCTCCGCGGATTCGGCAGCTTCATTATCAAGAAGCGCGCACGCAAGACTGCACGTAACATCTCCAAGAACACCACGATCGTCATTCCCGAGCACAGCATTCCCTCATTCAAGCCTGCAAAGGTTTTTGCTGCAAAGGTCAAGTAAGACAACCAATTAACATCTTATAACCCATGCCAAACGGAAAAAAGCACAAGAGGCATAAAATGGCGACCCACAAACGCAAGAAGCGTTTGCGCAAGAACAGGCATAAGAAGAAATAATCTTCAGTCTATTCGTCCCCATTAATCTAAAGCAGATTCGTCTGCTTTAGATTATTTTTTAAGAAAGAAGATGGACAAAGATCTTATCATCGATGTCAGAAAGGATGATATCTCCCTAGCCCTTCTCGAGAACCACAGGCTCATAGAGTATAACAAGGAGGAGCTCGGCGGCAGGGGATACAATGTGGGCGATGTCTATCTGGGTAAGGTAAAGAAAATCCTCCCGTCCCTGAATGCCGCATTCGTGGATATAGGTGACGAGAAGGATGCCTTTGTGCACTATCTCGATCTCGGCCTCAATTTCAAGGCCTTCGACTACTTCGTCAAGAAGCTCAATCCCAATACCGATTCCAGAAGCCTCTTCGAAGGGGTGAAGATCGACGACATCCTGGAGAAGGAGGGGCGCGTTGCCGACTTCCTGACTCCGGGGCAGCCCATAGTGGTCCAGATAGTCAAGGAACCTATCTCAACCAAGGGCTCGCGCCTCACCGCGGAGATTTCGATAGCAGGCCGCAACATGGTGCTGCTGCCTTTCGCCGACAAGGTGAGCATCTCCCAGAAAATCAATTCCAAGGATGAGAAGCACCGCCTCGAGAGACTGGTTTACAGCATCCTTCCCCCCAACTACGGCGTCATAATCCGTACCGCGGCGGAAGGGAAGAAGGCGGCAGTCCTCGACGCGGAGCTCAAGTCTCTCATACACAAGTGGGAGGATTCCTGGCCGCTGATTGCAAGGTCGAAGTCGGTGCAGAAGCTCTTCTCCGAGAACGGCCGCACCACAACCATCCTCCGCGACCTGCTCAACGATTCATTCACCAATATCCACGTCAACGACGAGGCTATCTGCAAGGAGGTGATCGATTATATCGCGATGATTTCGCCCGGTCAGGAGAAGATAGTCAAGCTCTACAGAGGCCACGAACCCATATTCGACCACTTCGAGGTTACGCGTCAGATAAAGGGCGCCTTCGGCAAGATAGTCTCCATCAAGCAGGGGGCCTATCTTGTTATCGAACACACCGAGGCCCTTCACGTAGTGGATGTCAACAGCGGCATCCGCACCAAGATGAAGGACCAGGAGGACAACTCCCTCGAGGTCAACATGAATGCCGCCGACGAGATCGCCCGCCAGATGCGCCTGCGCGATATGGGCGGCATCGTCATAGTTGACTTCATCGACATGGAGTCGCAGGAACACCGCAACCAGCTGTTCAAGCATATGCAGGAGGCGATGTCGGGCGACCGTGCAAAGCATACCGTGCTCCCTCTCACCAAGTTCGGCCTGATGCAGATTACCCGTCAGAGGGTGCGCCCCGTCACGGAGATCAAAACTGCGGAGACCTGCCCCGTCTGCCACGGTACCGGAAAGGTGGGCCCCACGATCCTCCAGGACGAGAAGCTCGAACGCGAGCTGGCCTTCTATGTGAAGGAGAAGGATGTCAGGTTCTTCCTGCTCAAGGTGAGCCCCATTTTCGAGGCCTATCTTACCAAGGGGCTGTGGAAGAGCATCCGCAGCAAGTGGGAACGCAAGTACAAGTGCCGCATCAAGGTGGAGGGCGATACCGATTTCTCCATCCTGCAGTCACAGTGGTGCCGTCTGAACGGCGATCCGCTCGAAGAGTAATCCACACTTATATATAATAATATGGCGAAGAAGAGCAAAAAGTCCGGACGTCCCGTCCCTGTGAACCTCGGCCTTTCAGGCCGCGGGGAGTTGCTGCGCAAGTACCGCAAGACCATACTCCTGAATGAAAAGGAGGTGGCTGCCATCAGCCAGTATTGCGCGAAGTACAAGATCCGTTCAAAGTCGGCCTTTATCCGCAATGTCGTGATGTCGCATATCCTTTCCGAAATGGATGAGAACTATCCGAAGCTCTTCTAAGAGATTATTCTGATATCTGTTATCTTATTTATATCTGTTCCCATGAAATCATTATTACGTACCCTCGCGGTTTGTTTCATCCTGTCACTCGTCTCCTTTGCCGCGTATTCGCAGGATGCTCCCGCCCGTCCTTCGCTTGATCCGGTAATCGTTTCGGATTCGACGGCAACGGACGGAACCCGTTTCGTCTCCGTCATACCTTCTCCCAGGGTCTGTTCAAAGCAGATCGATATCGAGGTCTCCAAAAAGGGAGTCATCAAGAACGTCGCCTTCACAAAGGGCTGCCCCGGCAATACCTTCGCCGTCTGCGAACTTATAAAAGGAATGAAGGTGAAGGATGCCATCAGGAAGCTTGAAGGTACTCCCTGCGGCAAGCGCGGGACATCATGCCCCGACCAGCTTGCGTCTGCGCTCAAACTTATCCAGAAAAAGGGTAAATAACTCCGATTGTTCCTATCCGCAACTTTTTTGAAAAAAACGTCAAAAAAGTTTGCTGATTACAAAAAAAGTATTCACCTTTGCGCCCGCTTTTCGAAAGACGTCGTTTTGATGCGTTTCGGAAGGTTTCGCAAAGGCGAATTTTTTTTGAAAAAACTGCAAAGATTTTTTGCAGGAATAAAAAAAGTATTTACCTTTGCAGCCCGTTTCGGAAAAACCGAGTGTTTTGAAGGGCGGAAGTTCATTGAAAGAATGGAAGAAAAATAGTACAAGCAAGTACCGAT
>JAFZXU010000023.1 GCA_017616655.1 Bacteroidales bacterium | reverse complement strand
GGCGGCTGTCATGCCTGACGCCTGAGGGAGCCTCCGCGAGCTCGCCGAAAAGGCTCGCGTTCGGCTCCCTCTGCTTGCCCCCCCACGAATGTGAAATTCGCAGGGCCCCCGTTAGACACCCAACTAATGTGAAAATCGGGGGCGTTATGGCAATCGACACCGGGCTCCAAGCCTTTTTGAAAGCCGCAGGTGTGCCCTGCGTCCCCAAAAGTGGGACGTAGGCTACGATATAGGCCGAAAACGTGACTTGCGTCCCATTCCGAGGGACGCAGGCTACACTGGCGCGTTGCTGTGTGAGAGAGCATGCGCTGCAGGTGTAACGGGTTGCGGCACACCTGCGACGGTAATTGGCATACCTGCGACGGACGGGCACAACCTGGCGGGCAGATTGCCGGTCGGCGCCGGGAAGGACGGCGGTCAAGCCGTGCTGGCGGCCAAGCCGTGCCGCCAGTCAAGCCGTGGCGGCGGAATCCTTACGGGCAAGTTTCAGCCAGATTCGGAGGCCGTTGAGGGAGTTGAGGAGGTAGAAGGAGTATTTGACGACCATAACGACCTCGTAGCCGCCGGAATCCGGGGCGGAGGCGCGGTTGAGCCAGAGGATTATGGAGAAGAGGTTAACGAGGTTCCAGATGTACCAGGAATCCGAGAAGCAGAGCGCCAGCAGAATCTGTCCGGCGATGTTCAGGACCATAACAACGGAGTCCAGAAGTATCTTGGTGCGGTCGAGCTGAGCCACGTCTCCGAGCCGCCTGAGATCGATATAATAAAGTAAGGCATAGACTGCAGCCGTCGCTGCTACTACGCTCAGGACGACAATCAGCCAGAGCTTCCATCCCATCAGGCGGGCCTTCGGGGCCGGGGAACCGCCCTTGCCGCCGGCACCCCTCTTCCGCCACTGCCAGACGCCGACGAACTGCATGGGCAGGAAATAGAGCGCGTGCAGAAGGAACTGGCCCATATTCCCGCTGTCGAAATTGGTATAGGCGCAGATGCTGACATTGATCACTCCGAAGAAGAAGTTCCATATCATCCCGTTGGCGCTCATCACGCTCGTGAATACGCCCATTATGGCCCCGAAGGTCACCAGAGCGAGCATCGCCTTGTTCGACTCCTCCGGAGAGAGAATCTTGACCAGATTAACCCCGAGGACCACGCTGATCATGCCGAAGAGTATGAAAAGCGAAAAGTACTTATTGAATTTCTCTTCCTTATTCATTCAGATAATCGTGAATTTTTACGGCGAGAGACGCACCTACAAGCGCCGACAACTCCTCCAGGGGAGCCTCGGCGATGCGTGCGACCGAACCATAGTGCATCAGAAGGCGCTGCTCGGTCTTGGGGCCTACACCGCTGATTTCGCTCAGGGCGCTCTGGATGGCAGCCTTGGAACGCAGGTCCCGGTGGAAGGTAATGCCGAAGCGATGGGCCTCATCCCGGATCTGTTGAAGCAGACGGAGGGCCTGGGAATTCCTGTCTATGAAAAGAGGATAGGGATCACCCACGCGAATGACCTCCTCCAGTCTCTTTGCGAGGCCTATTACCGTAAGTTTTTCCGTCAGGCCAAGCTCCGCCAGGGCCTGGAATGCAGCCCCGAGCTGGCCCTTGCCTCCGTCTATGACCACGAGTTGGGGCAGGTCGTCCGGCGCCTCGGCGAGCATTCTCGAGTAACGGCGGTTCACCACCTCCTTCATGGACGCAAAATCGTTGGCACCAATCACGGTTTTTATCTTGAAACGACGGTAATCCTTCTTGCAAGGCTCTCCGTTACGGAAAACCACGCAGGAAGCCACCGGATTGGTTCCCTGGATATTAGAGTTGTCGAAACACTCCATATGAACAGGCAACTCCTTCATGCCCAGCGCTTTGCGAAGGTCCTCCATCACGGCAAGCCGGAAAGCGTCCGGGTCTGTATGTTCCCGCTGCTTGATGCTGTGGAAATGGAACTCCTTGGCGTTTTTGGCACTTAGCTGGAGAAGCGAGAGTTTGTCGCCTCGCACGGGGACGCGGAACGAAACCCCTTCAATTTCCACATCCGGCAAAAAAGGCACTATTACCTCCTTTGACAGTTCTCCGAACTTTGACTGGATTTCGGCGATGAAAGTGGAAAGAACCGTTTCCCTCTCCTCCTCTATCTGGCTCTTGAAGCCAAGGTTGAGGCTCTGGATAATGGCTCCGCCGCGGACGCGCAGGAAATTTCCGAAAGCCTCGCCGGCATCGAAATCCAGCGAGAACACATCCGCGTCCGTGTCGGCGGCGGAAGTAATCACCGACTTGGAGTAGTGACGCTGGAGGGAGAGCATCTTCTCCTTAAGCTCCTGGGCCGTTTCGAAATCCAGGGCTTCTGCGGCTTCAGTCATCCGGGCCTTGTAATGCTTGATGACTTCGCCGCCGCGTCCGCTGAGGATATGGACAATCTCCTCTATGTTGGAACGGTATTCCTCCTTCGAGATTTTACCCACGCAGGGAGCCTTGCAGCGGCCTATATGGAAATCCAGGCATGGGCGGAAGCGGTGCCGCAGTATGGCCTCGGAGTTAATCTTGAGGGTGCAGCTGCGGATCGGATAAGTTTCGCGGAAGAACTCCACCAGATTGCGGGCATGGAGTGCGGAAGAATATGGTCCGAAATAACGGTTCCCTCCTTCGCGCTCTATGCGGCGGGTTATGAAAACCCTCGGGAACTCATCCCCGGTAACGCAGATCCAGGGATAGGTTTTGGAATCCTTCAGGAGAATGTTGTAGCGCGGCTTGTACTGCTTGATGAGGTTGTTCTCCAGCAGGAGGGCGTCCGCCTCGCTGTCCACCACGCTGTATTCGGCGCGAACGATTTTCCCCACAAGGATACGTGTCTTTGCCGTGAGCCTTTCGGGCGGCACGAAATACTGCGCCACTCTCTTGTGCAGGTCCTTTGCCTTGCCTACATAAATAACCCTTCCCTCGGCGTCATAGTATCTGTAGACGCCGGGGGAATGGGGAAATAAAGCTATTTGTTCTTTTACGGTCACTGAGCAAGGCAGGCGGCAACGGTCTCCCCGATTTCGGGTCCGCGTATGCCGCGAGCTACTATCTTGCCATCAGGGGCGAAGAGAATCAAAGTAGGTATGCTCTCGATGCCATAAAGATTGGTAGGCACCTTCTGAGCGTTGATAATCTGATTCCAGCATATTCCGAGCTCTTCCGCAGCCGAGACAGAGTCCGAGGGGTCGTCCCAGACGGCGATGCTCAGCACATCGAACTTGTCGCCATGATACTTCTCCCAAACAGACTTGATATTTGGCATCTCCCTACGGCAGGGGCCGCACCAGGATGCCCAGAAATCCACCAGGATATATTTCCCCTTCCCCACATAGTCAGACAGACTGGAGACGGAGCCGGGATTGTCTGGATCCTGTTGGATTGTAAAGTCGATGAACATGTCCCCGACTTCGCCCTTGGAGGCAGGCTCCTGGGTTTCAGGAGCCTGCTCAGGGGCTGATGCGGAAGCTCTCCGGGGACCGCAGGCCACGATGGCCAGCACGGCCGAGAGCAGAATCAGAGTCCTTTTCATCTTACTGCTGGGGCTCTTTCGGCTCCTCTGCGGGTGCAGGTGCGGGTGCCTCAGGGGCGGGCCCCTTCTCCTTACCCTTCTTGCTAAAGTACCAGATGGCGCCGCCGGCGCAAGCAAGCAGCAGGATGCCGAGCAGCGGACGATACCAGATCCAGGCAATGGCGATGACAACCAGGCACCATACGAAGGTCAGGACGCCGCAGATGAGGCTGACGCCGAGATTCATGATGGATGCGAGGAAAGGAACGACCTTCAGCAGGGTTACGAGGATCTCGAAGATGTTCTTGAAGCCGGTGAAGACAAGGAAGATGCCGAGGAGACGGAGCAGCCAGGCGGTAGCCTTGTTGGCGCTGTGCTCGGTGGCAAACATCTGCTCCATGCTCTCGGTGCCCTCAGTAAGGGTGGAGAGGCTGTAGCCGTTGGAGTGAGTGAAAGGCTCGAAAGTGTTGCCGACAACCTTGGAGAGGATGGACACGTCAGCGGGCATAACCTTGGTGAAGGTGATGCGGACATCGCCGATCTCAGCAACGTTCGGGTTCTTTCCGACATAGGCGACATTGCTCTTTATGTGATAGTACTCGGGCTCTTCCGCAGCAACCTGGTTGATTGCGAAATCCTCGACACCTTCAATTTCGAAGGGGATCTCGTTGTGCATCTGGCTGATGAGGTTTGCAGGAAGCTTGTAGGCGCCAAGGGTGACGTTCTTGGCAATCTCGGTGTTGTCTTCGACATTGAGCTTCACGCTGTTGAGACCCCTGTAGGAAGGATCCTCGAAGCTTTCGGAGTCAATCGGGGAGCTCACCCATTCTTTCTTGTAGGTATAGGTGGTTACTTCCTCCTGGCCGCCGCCGAGCTTGTCGTGAGTCTCGGTGTGGGATTCTTCAACCCACTGGTAGAACTCGACCTCACGGATGAGTTTCACGGCATTGGTGTACACGCCGAAATAGGAATCTGTCAGGATGTCGTCCGTAGCGGCGAAGCCGTTGACATGGACCATCTTGCCTTCGAATGCAGGGTCGACTGAGGACGGGTCGGGGAGATGGACACATTCCTTCTGGGCCGCCTTGAGCATACGGGTTGTCTTTACGGTACGGCCTTCATTCCAGAAGAGAAGGATTGTACCAATGATGAGGAGAAGAAATCCGGTTCCGACTTTCTTTCCGCTGTTTCCTACTCTCTGACCGTAGGAAGTGGTTTTTCTAACTGTGTAAGCCATATTGAAATTAAAAGGTTAGGTGTTACAAATATAATAATTATTTTTTCACATTCAGCGTATCCCGTCCTTCATCGTCCAGATTTCCGGAAATAAGTTTCAGCAGCAGTTCGAAGCGGGCGACAATGTTCTCGGCCAGTTCCTTGTCCCCATACTGGTCCATGATGTCGGTTATGTACATCAGGATCCGTCCTGCCGTTTCAAACTCGGAAGAGGCCAGGGAGCCGAATTCAGAGTAGAAGCGAGCCGTGTCCATAAGATCCAGGCACATCTCCAGGGCAAGGTTCCGAGCCTTGTCATCAGCCCCGAGATAATAGTAGTTCTCT
>JAFZXU010000022.1 GCA_017616655.1 Bacteroidales bacterium | reverse complement strand
CGACAGTTCTCTCGACATCGATGCGTACACTGAAGAAATCTTCAGGCGGCTGCTTTCAGTGGCTAATGACGCAGCGCTCACTCCCAGTGAACAGGATACGTATGATTACTGGATGAAGATAGCCCGCGACAACTACTGCGTAATGGACTACGAGCGTAAGCAGGCCAGAGCCGAAGGACATGCCGAGGGACTGGCCGAAGGACGCCAGGAGAGTGCCCTGGAGATTGCGGCCAGGTTGAAGGCCCAGAACATCGCAACTGATATCATCGTCACCTGTACCGGCTTGACAGCTGAGGCTGTCGCCGCGCTCTAATATCGTCATGCCCGGCTTGACCGGGCATCTCCCGCGAAGCTAGAAACTGCAGAAGGTATTCCAGTTGGAATTGGACTTCGCGCCGGAGACGAGTCCCGAGGGAAGGTTGGCGAAGAAACTTATTCCGGTGTAGGACTCGATCGTACTGACACTTTTGGCATACGAGGAATACGTTGTACCGGTGAGATCCTGATGCGGGAACCAGAAACCGATGGCAGAAGCCGAAGTCACGACGCCGTTCGTTCGCCTTACCTTGAGCAGGACCTTCCAGTAGTAATTCGGCACTGGCACCTCCTTGGGCGTTACGCTGCTGTTGCTGTTGGCGTGCAGTACCTTGACCGTCTCCGTGCCTCCCGCCTTCCTGTAGCAGGCGCCGGTCACCACGTAGATGGTATCGTTGAAACTGGTTACCTGGGTCCGGACCGCAGCCTCAAGGCCTCCCCACTGGCTGCCGTTGAACTTATTGCCCAACTGCGGCGTCTGGTTGGTCATATAGTAGGTCTGCTCATTCATCAGCGAGGTATTCTTGCGGTCGGCATTGGGAATCTGATGCCCCTTGGTATAGTCAGCACCGTCAGAGAAGTTCGACGGATAGCTGTTACTATACATATTCCTCACCTGATACTGTGCGGGGACGTTGGAATTGTCCGCCCAGCCGCTGCTGGAATAGCTTCCCGTGATATGCCCAGGTGCCAGCGGATATGCCACCCATAGGCAACCCAGATAGCGGTAGCTGTAGTTGTAGGAATAGTTGCGGTTCGCCGCGGTATGAGTCGTACTGCCGTAGAAAGTACCCACATAATTCTCCTGCCCCGTGACCACCGGCATCTCGAGGCAACCCCGCTCCGCGGCGGTCAGCGACCAAGTCGCCGCAGAAGTGGTGAAAGAGAGGGTATTGGAACTTAAGACATCGACATACGTAGAGCCGACGTAAGCGGTAATGAAGGCCTTTGCATAGTATGTCGTATTGGGGTTCAGGGCGCCTGCAGCGACGCTGAAACTGCCGCTCGTCGAGAGGATTCCGTCGTTGTAATAGGCCGTGTCGATCAACGCCGAAGCGGAGGTTCCGTAGATGAAACCTGCGCCCTGCGGCAGATGGTTTGTATCAATCCCCGCGAACGAGGCGGTCAGGGTCGCCCCTGACGCGCTCACGTTCGAGTAGGATGTAGCTGTTACTGTAGGCTCATCACCCCCGGGGCTGCTCCCGGACCCAGTTCAATTATAAGTAATACTTATGCTTACCAGGCCAACTTGATTACTAGTATTACCTTGAACCATCTTAACCGCATTTGTTCCAGCAGGTAGCGAGGAGGCTGATAAGGAGAAGTTACTCGAACTTACAACTGGATTCAAAGCAGAAAAAGTTGAACCGCCATCAGTGCTATACTGCAATGAGACTGTTTTTGATTTAGACCCCCACTGCGTCAGTGTAAATGTAACAGCAGTTAATGTTTTACTATTATTCATGACGACAATGACTTCACCAGCCTTAGTAACAGGATAATCCGTGATAGTACTTGTTTGCTTTGAGGAAGCCTTTAACGATATGGATACCACATTATCATTATACACGTTATTATGGTCTGCATAACTACTAGACCACCCAGTGGTACCAATATCATTAAAAGCTAAGCTATAATTAGTTGTTGTAGGATTCCCTGATTGGATTGTGAAAGTAGCAGATATGTTAACTGCCGTTGCACCCATCGTAAAGGTAGCGGTAGCTGTATTTCCACTCACGGTAGCGCCACTGACAGTCCAGGAGGTAAAGGAATAACCAGAAGCAGCCGTAGCCTCCAGGGTAACGGTCTTACCTTGTTCTACAAGATCGCCGGAGTTAATGGTGCTGCCATCGACTTTCACAGTGAAAGAGCCGCCTGCGCTGGGCTGGGTAAAGGTCACGGCATTGGAAACAACCGGATGATAGGTAACTGTAAGATCTGCAGCTGCCCAAACCTTTATCTCTTCTGTAGTACCGTTCTTGGTAACAGTACCAACAGCAGTGATTATATCACCGACTTCACAAGTTGCATTGCCGTAATTGGTATAAACGACATAAGAGTTATTATTACCATCCGAAACCGTAACATTCTTATTGTTAACTGCTGTAACCTCAAGTCCGGATACCTGCACATAGGCATTTTGATAGTCGTCATAATTGCCGATGAGAGCAGAAAGAGCTACGCTCTCCGGAGCCACAACTGACTGAGTCCCCGTGAAGGAAGCATTCATAGCAGTTATCTCCGAATAGAGGCCGTTATATTTGACAGCTGTCACGACGATATCGCCGGAGAAGGTCTGTCCCTGCTTAAGTCCGTGATTGTTTTTATAGTACATCACAGAACCTGTAGCATCCTTGATGATAGCTGTATTCGTAGCCGGGACGAAAGAAACCACTGCGTTTGTCAATCTTCCAGAATATGATGAAGAAGTGGTTGTAACAGCAGCATTCAACTCGGCAACGGTGGTAAAGTCAAGTGAAGGCTCGTTTACAGTGATTGCCTGATTCGTTGTCTTGACTACATTGCCCTCGGTAAAGGTAATCGTCACCGAGTTATCGTTAGCCGTAAGAGCAGTGCTGGTATTGGGGCTGTAGGTCACCAGGCTAGTGACGTCTATACTCTTGGTGTGGGTAGGATCGTTGGCATCGGTATAGGTAGCCTCAACCACAATACCGGCAGGATTGAAGAACTCACTCACGATATATGTAGTCTTGGCGGGTGGATTAGTGACAGCAATGCTTGACAGATTCCAGGTTGTGCCATCGACCCACTTGTAGAACTTGATCGACTGAGGATTATTGTTAGTATTAGTATAGCACCGCCAATCGGCATTATTGTAAATCGACAGGATACGGCTGGTTGCAACGTGGACGAGATAATTGTTAGCATTGAGCGTAAACGTCTTATCATTGTTCGTTCCGACACGTACGCCATTATTAGAACTCGTACAGTATAACCAAGTTGTTGATGATCCATAAGGATAGAATGTATATTGGTCATTGCCGTTTCCTGAGACAGTCCACTTAATATTGTCTGAAATAGTACCGGTAAGGGCCGTGCCAGAAACCGTTACTGCCACAGCATCAGGTCCGGTTGAGGTACCTTTATCATTCGACATAGCATAGGAATCGTTTCCGACAATCACAAAGACATCGGCAACGGAAATATTTGAAATAGCAGTCTCCACCCAGCCGGTAGATACAGACTGAAGAACAGTAATGGTATATGAAGCTTGAGCGGCACGATAGGTATTATCACCTGCGAAATCTGCAGTAACGGTTGCTGTGCCGGCGGTACCGTTAAGAGACACGACTCCGGTTGAAGCATTTACAGTACCGATAGCATCACCAGTGATCGAGTAAGTGATGGCGTTGGTAATAGCACTCACATTAGGATCAGCGATTACAGTCTGCCCTGTAACACCGGAGTAATCATTAGTATTCGTATTGATTACGGCATTGGTGAAAGAAAGGGTAACGGTTGTAAGACCATCATCAACGGCAGGGATCAGATAAATATCATTCTGAGTTCCGCCATAGAAAGCAAAGCGATTAGACGAACCACTAGAGTTGTACCTCAACACACGAGTTGAATTCTCCAGACTCTTGATTGTTGCCAGTTTATCTACAATGGTAACATCAAAGCAAGTATGCACACTTAATGAGCTATTTGCTTCTGCTTCATTACTGGGCGAATTACCCGGGGAATAATACAAATAGTTGCTTGTAGCAAGGCTGCGGATGGAATAACCTTCTCCATACGCTTCAACTCGCCAATGATAGTCACTAAGATCCGTTACATTACTGAAGTCTGAATAAGCAATGACATTTGCAGCTGTTGTGACATTCGTGCCGACTCCGGGATAGTATTTGTTCTGTCCGAGGTACGGGCTCATCAGGTGCCACTCATTTCCGGCAAAAGAAGCGATAAGGTAATCACCCTCGACAGATTCGATAGGCTGTCCTTCAGGCAACGCAACGCCGAAACGGCGGACCTCACCCACTGCGAAAGAGATTGTTTTGGAAGAGGTCTTCGTATAACGTTTACTGTTTGTAACTACTGTAACGGCAAACGTGGCATCCGTAACGGGCATTGTTGTGAAATATACAGGAAATTCCCCATTCGCAGGTACTGTATTGTTTGCAGTATATGAAAGAGTCAACTTTTGTCCATAAGGTGTGGTATAACTACCTGTTGAGACATTATAGTAGCCAGTATGATTCTTATTCGATTCGAAAGTCACGGTCTTAACAGTTTCACCGGGGGTCAGGCCCTTCAAAGTCATCTTATTCACAGAAACGACTCTGTTCATATTGAACAGGAAAGAAGGATTAGCCTCTCGACCGGAAGCCTTGACAATTGCATCTGCTACCATTGCGTCTGCATTGGGATCGAATGAAGCCTCAAGAGGACTCTGAGTTGCCGGAATCTGAAGATTACCTGCGTTTGAGAAATGGCCAGCGTACGCTGCTTTGTATGTTACTTCTCCGGCAGGAGCTTCTCCGGCAAAAGTAACGTTGAAGGTTGCAGTCCTGTCATTGTTTGACAATGCCATAGTCGTTATGGTTCCGACCGCTGTATCACCTAAAGCAGAAATCTCGTTAATCTGCATCCGCGCTTCATCGCCGGAAATCCACTTATACGAGACGGTTCCATTCTCTTCGGATGCGATGGCTGTTCTGGTATCGACGATCTTTTCAGCGGTAAAAGTAACGCTGTGAGTAGCTTTTACCGGAGCAATTTCTGAAATCTTTTCTTGGCAACCAGCCAAAAGAAGTGCTGCGGAAAATGCGCAAATAAAATAAAAACCCTTGTTCATAGTTGCCAATTTTTAATAGTCGTCATCATCATCAATTATCACGTCATCTCCACCAGGGGCTCCCGGTGAGGTGCAGATTACAGCCTCGTTTATCATCCCGAGGACTACCGAGTTTGGAGCTTCGTAGCTACCTGATTCTTTGTAGATCATTGCTGACTGTGTTTTATATTTTTTCTTTTCAATTCTTGACAATTTGCCGGCTTCGCTTACGCATATACGCGCACGCACGCAAACATCTTGCAAAAGTACAAACTTTTTACAATAAAAATACAAACTTATCAGCCTATTTGTCAAAAAGATTCCCGCCTCCGCGGGAATGATGAGGAGAAGAGATGCGCGGTCAGGCCGGGCATGACGGACGGGGGGCGGGCATGACGCCGTGCCGGGACGGGACGAAAAAAGCCGCCCCGGCGGGACGGCTTAAACTCAATATAAATGCTATAGTCCAGCTACGACACTATCGTCGAGTCCTGTGCACTTCGATATGGTTTCAAGCGGAATGCCGTTGGCTTTCAAATTCCTTGCTATCTCCAGGATTCCCTCGGCTCTTCCCTCGGCTCTTCCCTCGGCTCTTCCTTCTTCATAGCCGTGTTTGCGTTCATAATCCATAACGCAATAATTGTCGCGGGCAATCTTCATCCAATAATCATACGAATTCCGCTCTTCCCGGGAAAGCGCAGCATCGTCAGCCACAGTCAGTAATCTGCGGAATAGTTCGTCAGTGTACTCGTCAAGATGCAGGGATGTATCGATGCCCTTCATCAGTTCGTTGATTCTGTTCATACCGCCTTGCATTTGTTTCAGCAAAATTAACATTTTTTCGTATGAATCCGCACACTCGTCGAAAGGCTTTGATTTCAGATTCGGGAGCCTTAGAAGAATAATGTGGAGTTTGTCGGAAAAGACCTCTCCGTTACTGCCGTCGCGGAGATAGAAATCGCTACGAACCTCTTTGCTGCCATCAGTTACATAATCCATCAGACATATGGTATAAACCTTCTTGAGATTATATCCCCAATCCCTGACTGTTGTATCATGGCCTGACGAAGTGATAAGCCTGCAGGAATAGAAGAGAAGCCTGTCTCGCATATTGTCAACGGACTTTTTCTGGACTTCGACTAAAAACTGGTCTCCGTTTTCATCTTTGCAGAGGATATCAAAGATGCATTTTACGGAATCCGGATCGTCGGGGATATTCTCCGGATTGAGAAACTCGATTGATTTGACAGTTTTCTTGCCGAACAGCATCAGGTCGATGAATCCTCGCATCAGGTCTTCGTGTTCCGGCTTTCCGAAGATGTACTTGAAACTCCAATCCAGGAAGGGATCAAGTGCCCTTCCGTCACTCACGGTCCTGCGCTTCGCAGCCGTGATTCGTCTTTCGCTCATTTGTTTCATAGCATTTTGTATTAAGGTCTGCAAGATATGACATGAAACAAGAAATCATATGTCACAATTCACAATTCTTTTTGCGATGTGTGTTTTTGTCGGTGATAACAAAAAACCGATTTTTGAATTCGCAGGCATGACGACGAAAAAAAGATGCCCTCCTGCGCGGGCATGACGATGAAAGATGAGGCGGGGCATATCCCGAGCTACAGCCGTGCCGGGACGGGACGAAAACTAGAGGATCATTGACATCCGATTCATAAGGGATCGGATTCCGGAAGTGATACGGTTCTGCATGGCAGGGCGCGGATGGCGCTGGCCGTTTGCATAGTGGCTCAATTGCTGCTCTGCGATGCCGGTCTCCCTGGCCAGAGCCTTTCTTGAGATGAAGCCGTCAAGATACTTGAGCTGAGCCCTTGTTGTAAAGGAAAACTCAGGCTCCCATTCCGACAGATACTCTTTAGGGACTCTGTCTCCGGATTCTTTCATGCCATCAATGTGGAAGCGCAACGCTTCAATAATTTTGCGTTCCACTTCATCCAACGAGCCTCCCGTAGCCACACAGGCAATATCTCCGCTTGCCGGTGCAGCAGCGAAGTTATTCGGGACCCAATCAATGACTATCTCAACTTTCATATTATTTTATACTATCGCCATCCTGCCTGTTTTCAAATACTACTAAGTAAACCTTGGTCAATCGTATCACTCATCTTACCGCTTACAGTAACTACTCCACTTTTTGAAGGATGCTTAAACTGTCTGTGATCACCCCTGGTACGTTTCAGTTCCCAACCGTCACGGATAAGCATCCGTATCACCTCCCCTACTTTGAATCGCTTCATACCAACGACTCCTTCCCAATGCAAAGATATATAAAACTATATCAGTTCCAAAACCATAATAAAATTTCGAATCACAAAAATACATGCCTAAACTCTTCTTTCAGCCACAAAAAAGAAGGCAGGCCCCATTTTGTCAACGGTGAGAAATATGCATTTATGGAAGCAAATCTAACCTTTAGAGTGAATGACGGAAAAAGCCGCCCCGGACGGGACGGCTTTGGTCAAAAGATGCCCGCCTGCGCGGGCATGACGAGTTGTTACTCGGGCAGCTGGTCCTTGAACTTGCTGATGCTGTTGCCGGAAGCCAGGATGGTTCCGTCGGGTGCAAGCAGGAAGAGGGTCGGGATGCTGGAGACGCCGTACTTGATTGAAGGCGAATCCACACGGCCGCCGGTGTAAGCCACAGGCCAGGTTATGCCGTAGTTGACCATTGCGTCCTTCGTATCCTCGATTGAATCCTCCCAGACTGCGATTCCGACAACGTTCACCTTGCCTTCAGCGGCGAGTGGCAGCAGGTTGTTCTTGATCTCGCGACGGCAGGGACCGCACCACGATGCCCAGAAATCCACCAGGACGGGCTTGCCCTGAGCAAGCACGTCGGCAATCGAGACATTCTCTCCGGTCACCGGGTCGGGACCTTCGATATTGATGTAGGGCATTCCGGGAAGCACGTTGCCGGCATTGCGGTAGGCCTCTACCTTGGTATTGATGAGCTCGTCGTTGCGGATGAGGTCGGATGCCTTCGCATACTTGGCCTCGACCGTCTCGAGATCCCACAGCTTGCTGGTAACCAGCTTCTTGAAAACTTCCATTCCAAGGCTGTCCTTTGCGTGCTTTGCATAGACCGCTTCGTAGCAGGCGAGCATCTGCCCGTCCTTCTGCTCCTTGGTGAGTTCGTCATTCTCGCGGATGGCCTTGATGGCGTCGGTCATCTCCTGGGTATCCTGAGCGATAATCTCGGGGGTGTTGACATTTGCCTTGCAGCCCGAAAAAAGGATGAGGGCCGCAGCTGAAAGAATCAAAAGTCTTTTCATTGTAAAGTGTTGTAAAATAGTGTATTGCAAATATAGAAAAATTATTCGAAAGCCTGATGGGCTATGTCTTTGCGGAAAAAGAGATTCGAGCAGCGGATGCGGGCGATGTCGGAATAAGCAGCCTCGCGCGCCGCAGCAAGTGTGCCCGCCTTGGCAACGCACATCATCACGCGGCCTCCGGCGGTAAGGAGACTCTCCCCTTCCCGCTTCGTTCCCATATGGAAAACCATACCGCGGGCATCCTCCACCCCTTCTATCGGGAAATCCTTCCCATACGAGCCTGGATACCCCTTTGAAGCCAGCACGACTCCGAGCGTGGCGGCATCATCCCACTCGGGAATCGGCGAACCGCAGCCGGTTGCCACAGCCTCGAAAATTTCGTATATGTCGCTCTGTATCAGCGGCAGAACCACCTCCGTCTCGGGGTCGCCGAAACGGGCGTTGAACTCTATCACCTTGACGCCGTCGAGGGTCTTCATAAGGCCGCCGTAGAGCACGCCGGTGAGCGGGCAACCCTCCCTGACCATACCTTCCGCAGCGCGCTGCATTATGTTGACGAGTGCGAAGGCGCGGTCTTCGGGAGTGATGAACGGAAGGCCGGTATAGGCACCCATTCCGCCCGTATTCGGGCCCTTGTCGCCCTCGAAAGCCCGCTTGTGGTCCTGCGAGAGCGGCATCGGCCAGACCTTGCCGCCGCAGACGAAACACATAAAGGAGAACTCCGGACCGGTGAGATAATCCTCAATGACCACCTTTCCTTCGCCGAATCTGGCATCCAGCAGCATGTCGCGCAGGGCGGCTTCAGCCTCATCGCGGTCCGCGGCGATTATGACCCCTTTTCCGGCGGCCAGGCCGTCGTACTTCAGCACGGCGGGGAAAGGCCTCGACTCCACATAGGCGAGCGCCTTGGCGAAGTCGGTAAAGGAACGGTAGGCGGCAGTGGGAATACCATATTTCGCCATAAGTTCCTTGGCGAACTCCTTACTTGTCTCGATGCGGGCCGCGGAAGCGGTGTGGCCGAAAACCGCGAGCCCGTCGGAGCGAAAAGAATCTGCCAATCCCGCCGCCAGGGCGGCCTCCGGACCGACCACGGTAAGGTCTATTTTCTGCTCTTTGGCAAAAACCTTAAGAGCCTCAATATCAGTATCTTTAATAGCGACACACTCGGCCAGCGCGGCTATGCCGGCATTGCCCGGAGCGCACCAGATCTTCTCCACCTTCGGAGAACGGGAAAGCGCCTCGACTATCGCGTGTTCGCGGCCGCCGCCGCCAACTACAAGAACCCTCTTTCCCATAACTCAATGCTTGAAGTGGCGTTCGCCGGTGAGGAGCATCGTGATGCCCAGTTCGTCGGCCTTGACGATGCAGTCGTTGTCGCGGATGCTGCCGCCCGGCTGGACGATGGCGGTGACGCCGTACTGCGCCGCGAGGGCCACCGTATCGTCGAAGGGCAGGAAGCCGTCGGAAGCGAGAATCAACCCCTCCTTGAAGCCCGCTGCGTGAGCCTGCTTAAGAGCGATTTCAGCCGATCCGACGCGATTCATCTGGCCGGCGCCGACACCGAGCGTGCGGCCGTCGCGGACCACCACTATCGCATTGGATTTCACGTGTTTGACTATCTTCCAGCCGAACTCCATGTCGGCGAAGAGAGCCTCTCCGGGCTTCACTTTGGTGACGCACATTCCGGCGGTCAGCGGCACTATCGTGGTGTCGAGGTCCTGCACCAGCAGGCCTCCGTTCACGCTCACATACTGGAGCGCCTTCTCCTCCTCGGGATGCATATCCACCTCCATCACGCGGAGATTCTTCTTGGAAGCGAGGATTTCGAGCGCCTCGGGGGTATAGGAAGGTGCCATCACTATCTCGAGGAAAATGGGCTTCCACCCGGCAGCGAGCTCGGCTGTAACGGGGCGGTTGACCGCCACGATACCGCCGTAGATGCTCACCTTGTCGGCCTCGTATGCCTTGTTCCATGCCTCTTCGATGGTAGCTCCGACAGCGGCTCCGCAGGGGTTCATATGCTTGAGCCCCACGCAGAAGGGTTCACTGAAGTCGCGGACTATGTTAAGGGCCGCATTGGCATCCTGTATATTGTTGTAAGAGAGCTCTTTACCCTGAAGCTGGCGGGCCGTCGCAAGGGAGTAGGGCCACACTCCGGGGGCGCTGTAGAACTTCGCCTCCTGGTGGGGATTTTCGCCGTAGCGCAGGGGCTGCTTCAGGTCGAATTCGAGGAAGAGTTTCTCGTTCAGTCCGGCCGCCTTGCGCATATAGGTCGCTATGCAGCTGTCGTACTCGGCGGTGTGCGTATAGGCCTTGGCGGAAAGGCGCAGACGGGTCTCGCGGGTGGTGTTGCCGCCCGCCTTGATCTCCTCAAGCACAGCGGCATAGTCGGAAGGGTCGCAGACCACGGTGACATCCTTCCAGTTCTTGGCGGCGCTGCGCAGCATCGAGGGGCCTCCGATGTCGATATTCTCGATGGCCTCGTCCATAGTCACCCACTCTTTCGCGATGGTCTGGCGGAAGGGATAGAGGTTGACGCAGACCATGTCGATGAACTCGATGCCGTTGTCGGCGAGGGCTTTCAGGTGGGAAGGGTCGTCGCGCCTTGCGAGGAGGCCGCCGTGCACCTTGGGATGGAGGGTCTTGACGCGGCCGTCGCAAATCTCTGGAAAGCCGGTGACCTCGCTTATGCCGATGGTTTTTATTCCGCTGGATTCCAGCAGTTTCTGCGTGCCGCCGGTGGCTATTATCTCCCAGCCGCAGGCCTTCAGGCCGGAGACGAACTCCACGAGTCCGGTTTTGTCGCTGACGCTGACAAGTGCTCTCATATCTTGTTTTCTGCTATAAGTTTTTGAATGGTTTCGGGATAAAGCTGATGCTCGACGGCGTGGATGCGGGCCTCGACCTCGTCGATGTCGCCGCCCTCATATTCAAAGGCGCGCTGGGCTATGATGCGGCCCCCGTCGAGGGTTTCGTCCACATAGTGGATGGTAACGCCGAAGACCTTTACGCCGTAGTCGAAGGCGTCCCGGATGCCGTGGGCTCCCTTGAAGGAGGGCAGCAGCGCGGGATGGATATTGATTATGCGGCCTCCGTAGGCCTCCAGCAGGGTTTCGCCGACTATGCGCATATAGCCTGCAAGGCATACCAGGTCCACATTCGCGGCCTTCAGGCGGCGGACTATCTGTTCTTCGTATTCGCTCTTGTTGTAATAGGTCCTGGGAACGAAGGTAAAGGTCGGGATGCCGAATCTGTCGGCCCTGTCGAGGACTTTTGCCGACGGATTGTCACAGACCAGGAGGACGACTTCGGCGTCGATGCGGCCCTCTTTGCAGGCCTGCGCTATCGCCTCGAAGTTGGTCCCGCTCCCGCTGGCGAAAACTGCAAGCTTTTTCATACTATCGTGACGCCTTCGCCGTTGATGACCTTTCCTATCACGGTGGCTTTTTCGCCGTGGTTTTCAAGGATTTGGATGGCCCTGGAGGCTTCGGATGCGTCGAGGACGGCGATCATTCCGATGCCCATGTTGTAGATGTTGAACATCTCGCGGTGGGGCACTCCTCCCCTCTTTTCGAGGAACCTGAAGACCGGCAGAATCTCCCAGCTGCCCTCCTTTATCTCGACTCCCTGGCCGTCGTGCAGAACGCGGGGAATGTTCTCGTCGAAGCCGCCTCCGGTGATGTGGCAGATGGCGTGGACGTCGCAGTTGCGGATGACCTCGAGCACCTGCTTCACATAGATCCGGGTCGGGGTCAGGAGCACGTCGCCCAGCTTGCGGCCACCAAGTTCCTCAACGGTGTCGGTATATTTCAAGCCGCTGTCAGAGACTATCTTGCGGACTAGGCTGAAGCCGTTGGAGTGGACTCCGGTGGAGGCTATTCCCACAAGCACGTCACCCACCTTCACCTTGCCGCCGTCGATGAGTTTCGACTTCTCGACGACTCCGGTGGTGAAGCCCGCGATGTCGTACTCGCCGTCCTGGTACATACCCGGCATCTCGGCGGTCTCGCCGCCCACAAGGGCGCATCCCGCCTGGCGGCATCCTTCAGCCACTCCCGCCACGACTGCCTCGACCTGCGCCGGTACATTGCGTCCTACGGCCACATAATCAAGGAAAAAGAGGGGCTCGGCGCCCTGGGCCAGGACGTCGTTGACGCACATTGCCACGGCGTCGATGCCGACCGTATCGTGCTTGTCCATCGCAAAGGCGATCTTCAGCTTGGTGCCTACGCCGTCGGTGCCGCTCACCAGCACCGGCTCCTTATAGCCCAGAGAGGCGAGGTTGAACATTCCGCCGAAAGAGCCTATGCCGCCCATCGAACCCTTGCGGGCGGTGGATGCAACGTGCTGCTTGATGCGGCGAACCACTTCGTAGCCGGCCTCCAGGTTCACGCCGGCCTGTTCATAACTTTTTGCCATATATCAGTCCTCCAAATCTTCAAGTTCCCGTGTATAAATCATTGTGGGATAATCACCTGTGAAACAGCCGAGACAGAGCTCCCTGCGCCCCGCGCAGGAGGCTATGGTCGCCTCGGGCGAAAGGAACGCAACCGAATCGGCCCCTATCGCGGCAGCCACCTGGCGCGGTGTCTTGCCCGAGCAGAGCAGCTGGCTGTGGGTGGAATTGTTCACGCCGTAGTAGCAGGGATAACAGGTCATCGGACTCGCTATGCGCACGTGCACCTCGAAGGCGCCCGCTTCGCGCAGCATCCGGATAATGTTCCTGCAGGTCGTGCCCCTCACCATCGAATCGTCCACCAGCACCACCCGCTTGTAGCGCACTATGGAACTGATGGCGGAGAGTTTCATCTTGACTCCGCTGTCGCGCATACGCGCGGAGGGCTGGATGAAGGTGCGGCCCACATACTTGCTCTTGATGAGGCCCATCTCGTAAGGAATGCCCGAAGCCTCGGCGTAACCCATTGCTGCACTGAGGCTTGAATCAGGCACGCCAATCACGATGTCAGCCTCGGCGGGAGCCTCCTGCCACAGCCTGCGGCCCGACTCCTTGCGATATGCGTGAACGTTGCAGCCGTCGATGTCGCTGTCTGGGCGGGCGTAATAGATATACTCCATCGCACAGAGTTTCTGCCTGTGATACGGCGCGTAGCAGCGCGTACGGATGCCGTGGTGGTCGATGGTGACTATCTCGCCCGGCTCGATGTCGCGGATGAATTTGGCGCCTATCAGTTCGAAGGAGCAGCTCTCGCTGCTGATGACATAGGCGTCGCCCAGGCGCCCGAGGCAGAGCGGCTTGATGCCGAACTTGTCGCGGCATGCGTAGATGCGGTTCTTGGTGAGTATCAGGAAGGTATAACCGCCTTCCATCATATTGAGAGCCTCGATGATGGGGAAGATGCGCGGCCCCGGCTTCTCCTTCTTGACAAGGTGGGCCAGCAGTTCGGCGTCGGAAGCCCCCTGGAAGAGGCTGCCCTGATCCTCGAGCCAGTCGCGGATGAGGCCGGCGTTGACAAGGCAGCCGTCGCTGGCGATGGCATAGTCGCCGGAGAAGTGGCGGAACAGTAGGGGCTGGCTGTGGACCGATGGATGGAGCATCCCGTCGTAGGCCACGTTGCCGATGCCGAGGATGCCCTCCATCGGAGCCAGGTTGGCCTCGGTGAAGACCTCGTTGACGTGTCCCCTGCCGGTGACGTCGTAGGCCTTTCCGTCGGAGTTGAAGGTTACTATTCCGGCGGTATCCTGGCCGCGGTGCTGCAGCGCGTGCAGGCCGTAATATATAATGTGTGCCGCGTCGGGGGCGCCGTAGATTCCGAAGAGTCCCATAGGCTAGATGTTTTTTTCCAGACGGGAGAGGACTTCGCGGTATGCATCGCACACGCCGCCGAGGTCGAAGCGGTAACGGTCCTTGTCGAGAGGCTCGCGAGTAACCGGATCCCAGAGGCGGCAGTTGTCGGGAGTTATCGCGTCGGCAATGACCATACGCCCTCCAGGGGTGCGTCCGAACTCCATCTTGAAGTCCACCAACTCGATGCCGGAGGCGTCGAAGAGAGAGACGAGATATTCGTTGGTGCGGCGCAGCATCTCCAGGATGGTATCGAGTTCGTCGTAGGTGGCGAGCCCGAGGGCCACCGCATGGTGCTCATTGATCATGGGGCAGCCGATTCCGGGGTTATTGTAGCGCAGCTCGTAGATGACATTGGCAGGCTTGGTGCCCGGCTCCACATCGAGCATCCGCGCCGTGCTTCCGGCGATGCGGTTGCGTACTATGAACTGCAGCGGGAGGACATCCACCCTGGTACAAAGCTGCTCGCACTCCCCTACCGTGGCGATATAGTGGGTGGCTATACCCTGCTCCTCGAGCTTGCGGAAGATAAGCGCCGACAGCTGGCAGTTGACTGCGGCCTTGCCCTTGATGACCGCCTTCTTGATATTGTGGAATGCGGTGGTGAGATCCTTGAAACGGATGAGTACCGTATCCTCCGCATCGGTGGCATAGACGAATTTGTCCTTGCCTTCGACAATCAGTTCCTTGACTTTCATTTTTTACTGAAATATTTGACGGCATTGCTGAACAGGGGCTGTTCGAGATTGCCGGTGATGTTCTTGAAGAGGCCGGGTTCATAGCGCTCGCTGTGACCCATCTTGCCGAGAATCCTGCCGTCGGGGCTGAGGATGCCCTCGATGGCGTAGTAGGAGCCGTTGGGATTGTAGGGCGACTCCATGGTAGGGCCGCCGCAGACCGGATCGGCATACTGGAACGCCACCTGTCCGCGTTCGAAGAGGAAGCGCGCCTCCTCCTCGGAAACCACGAACTTGCCCTCGCCGTGGCTGACCGCTATGGTATGCATGTCGCCGGGGCTGAATCCCGCCAGCCAGGGGGATGAATTGGAGACTACGCAGGTGGTTGCCATGCAAGAGACGTGGCGGTTTATGTCGTTGCGGAAGAGGGTCGGCGAGGTCGGGGTGACGCGGCCGAGGCGTCCGTAGGGCAGCAGGCCGCTCTTGACGAGAGCCTGGAAGCCGTTGCAGATGCCGAGGATCAGGCCGCCGCGGTCGAGCAGGGCGTGAACCTGTTCCGCCACCTGCGCATTGCCCAGTACGGTGGCTATGAACTTGCCGCTGCCGTCGGGTTCATCGCCCGCCGAGAAGCCGCCCACCAGGGCCAGGATATGGCACCGGGAGAGTTTGAGGCACATATCTTCGATCGAGTCGAGGACATCCTGCGGGGTGAGGTTCCGGAAGACTCCGAAGGTGACGTCGGCCCCCGCCGTGCGGAAGGCCTTGGCGGTGTCGTAGTCGCAGTTGGAGCCGGGGAAGACGGGGATATAGACATTGGGATGCTCCACCGCTTCGCCGGGATAGACGGCCATCTTGCAAGCGGGCAGCACGCCGGTTCCCACAGGACGGACATCCACCTGCTCGGGTTCGCATACCTGCGGAAAGACCCTGTTGTAGCGGTCGTTATAGACGCGCCTGAGGTCCTTGACAAGAATCTCCGCGCCGTTGACCCTGAGGATGGGGTCCCCGAGCACGGTGCCGATTTTCAACGCCGAGGGGAAATCGAGCTCCGAGGCGGATTCCACCACGATGGAGCCGGGATTCTTGAAGAAGAGGTCCTCCTCGTCGAGGTTGATTTCGGCGCCTCGCAGGTTGCCGAAGCACATCTTCACGATAGCCTCCGCCACGCCTCCCTGCTCCAGCGCCCAGGCCGAGACGACGGTGCCGTCCTCAATCTTCGAATTGACGAAGTTCCAGTTGGACTTGAGGACGCCCACGTCGGGCATGCCGTTTTCGAGGGGGTTGTGCTTGATAAGGTAGATATGGTTGCCCGGCTGCTTGTACTCGGTGGAAATCACAGACTTCACGTTGACCGGGGTGATGCCGAAGGCTATCAGGGTCGGAGGCACGTTGAGATGCTCGAAGGTGCCGCTCATGGAGTCCTTTCCTCCGATGGAGGGAAGGCCGAGGGCCACCTGCATCTTGAGGGCGCCCAGGAGGGCCGAAAGCGGTTTGCCCCAGCTGTGGGGGTCGTGGGTCATTCGCTCGAAGTACTCCTGGAATGAGAAACGCATCTTCTCCCAGTGTCCGCCGGCAGCCACGACCTTGGTGCAGGCGTCAACCACGGCGTATGCTGCGCCGTGGCAGGGGCTCCACTCGGAGAGGAACGGGTCGAATCCGTAAGCCATCATGCTGGCTGTGGAGGTGACTCCGTCTACCGGCAGCTTCTGGACCGAAACCTGCGTTGGAGTGGCCTGGGTGCGGCCTCCATATGGCATCAGGACGGTGGAGCGTCCGACCGTGGAGTCGAACATCTCTATCATTCCCTTCTGCGAGGCAACGTTGGGCGAAGACATCACGGAGATGAGTTTCTCGCGCATCGTCTCCCCTTCCGGGGCGCAGGCAAACGGGTTCTTCTCCTCGACAGGACCGATGAAGGCCTCGGCATAATGCCTGGCTCCGGCACTGTCGATGAATTCGCGTGAAAGGTCGGCCACCAGGTCGGTGCCGTTCCAGATGCGCATCCTGCCTGTGCCGGTAACATCGGCCACGTGGGTGACCTCGACATTCTCCTCGGCACAGAAGCGCTCGAAAGCCTCCATGTCCTCTGCGGCGATGACCACCGCCATGCGCTCCTGCGACTCGCTGATGGAGAGTTCGGTGGAGTTCAGACCGGCGTACTTGACGGGGACGCGGTCGATATGTATCTCGAGGCCGTCGGCCAGTTCGCCGATGGCGACGCTGACTCCTCCGGCTCCGAAGTCGTTGGATTTCTTGATGAGACGGGTGACCTCGCTGCGGCGGAAGAGGCGCTGGAGCTTGCGCTCCTCGGGAGCGTTACCCTTCTGCACTTCACTTCCGCAGGTCTCGAGGGAGGCCTCGGTATGCTCCTTCGAAGCTCCGGTGGCACCGCCTATGCCGTCACGGCCGGTGCGGCCGCCGAGCATCAGGATGACATCTCCCGGGGCTGGACTCTCGCGGCGCACGTTCGAGGCCTTCACGGCTCCCACCACGGCGCCGACCTCCATCCTCTTGGCGACATAGCCGGGATGGTATATTTCGCGTACGTGGGTGGCTGCAAGGCCTATCTGATTGCCATAGCTGGAGTAGCCTGCGGCCGCCTTGCGGGTTATCTGGCTCTGCGGCAGCTTGCCCGGCAGGGCATCGGCAACGGGGGCGCAGATGTCGCCCGCGCCGGTGACGCGGAGCGCCTGATAGATGTAGGCACGGCCCGACAGGGGGTCGCGGATGGCGCCGCCGAGGCAGGTGGAGGCCCCTCCGAAGGGCTCTATCTCGGTGGGATGGTTATGCGTCTCGTTCTTGAACAGAAGGAGCCAGTCCTCATCCTCGCCGTCATGCTTTATCGTCATCTTGACCGTGCAAGCGTTTATTTCTTCGGATTCGTCAAGTT
>JAFZXU010000021.1 GCA_017616655.1 Bacteroidales bacterium | reverse complement strand
CCCAGGTAGGAGGAGTTACCCGAGGGTGAACTTATGTAGTAGAAGAAGGGCATATTCTCGTCGAGCGGCGTACCGTAGTCGCTCGCCATCTCGGAGAAGAACCTGAAGCAGGGGGCCGGTTCGGCATCCTGGCCGAGGCTCAGGAGAGTCGCGGGGCCGCACAGCGTAAGGGTGATGTTGTATTTCTGGAGCAGCGACTGGTTGAAGTAGCGGTCCATCAGCCTGCTCTTGATGAGTTCCGTCCCGTTTGCGGTGGAAAGAAGCGCGATGAAGGGGTCGGAGGCTATTCCGGACTCCACCGAACGCAGGTGCATCTCAAGCGTAAGGTCGCGGCTCGCAGCCAGTTTCGCTGTGTTGACGCGGTTGCGGTCATACTCTTTTTCCCGCCCGTGGCGTCCCTCCTCCATTACCATGAAGAGCGAAACCGCAAGTATGTAGATGATTATGCTGCGCCACGAGAAGAGCGAGATTCTCCGTTTCGGGAAGAGCCTGTCCACCGCCATCTGGAGCACCAGCAGGAGTGCCAGGAAGAGCATCGCGAAGGAGAGATAGCAGAGCACCATATAGAGCGATATCTCGTTGATGCGGAAGGGCTCCAGCACTAGGTTCGAGTTGAGTATCAGGGACTCCAGCACATAATGGATATAGAATACCTGGACTCCTGCCAGAAGCGCAAAGGCTGCGCCCCACGCCTTGCTGCCCTTTATCTTCTTGCGGATGAAGAAGATTCCGTAGAAGAGCATTGCGACCAGCACGTTGTTCAGCAGCAGGTCGCCCAGCGAAGGGAAGAGGTTGTTGAAGGAGTAGAGTATCGGAGAGAAGAGCTCCCCTCCCCCGGATGCTGCCGAAAGGAGCACCGCGGCAAGGCGGATGAAGATGAGGCTGGCGGCCATGATGAAATAGGAGCGCCAGTTCCTCGAGCGGAGGTGCATCGTGAAAAGGGCCGCCACCGCAAAGAGCAGCGCAAGCCACTTCAGGACAGCCGTATAGGCCAGCATCGCCTCCGGATTGTCGTTCGACAGGGAGAAGAGCGACGAGCCCTCCAGGCCGGTGATCACCACCGACTCGTCCTCGTTGATGCTGACGGCCGTGAAGCCGCGGTCGAAACGCAGATGGGGGTTTGTCACCTCCCTCTTCTCAGCGAGGGGAAACTCGGTCTTGACGCGGATCGCGGTTATTATCTTGGTCTGCTTCGAGGAGGAGACCTGCTTGTTGATTACATACCAGTCGGAGCCGAGGTTCACGAACCTTTCGGAGAAATCCACATAGGCCAGGGGCGAATTGTAGATATTGTTGTTGCTCAGGTACTGCAGCTTGTAGGTGAAGGGATAGACGTTTATCTCGTCATTGCCTATCGGGAAGACATTCGCCCAGGACTGGAGGGTATCCGCATTGTACTTGTAGATGACCATGTCGTCGGGCAGGTCCGGGAAGGACATCCACTCGTCGGGGGCCTGCTGGAGCGCCTTGATGGCATATTTTTCCACCAGTCTCTGGCGCTTGTGAAGCGCCGTCTCCACTCTCTTCTGCTCCCTTCTGAGCTGGTACTCGTACGAAGGGGTTATGAAGGAGAGGCTGAAGAAGAGTATGGCGAGAACCCCGAGGATTTCAACCGCGTAGCGCGATATGAAACCTCCGGCAGCAGAGAGATATTTCACGATCCTTTTCATTCGTGGTGGTAGGGTTCCCCCTTAATAATAGTGAAGGCCCTGTAAAGCTGCTCCAGGAAGATAAGCCGCACCAGCTGGTGGGAGAAGGTCATGTCTGAGAGGGAAAGGGAGGAATCCGAGCGGGAATAGACCTCCTGCGAAAAACCGTAGCTTCCCCCGATGACAAAGACGATGTCCCGCGAGCCGTGCGCCATCTTCTGCTCCAAATGTCGTGCCCAATCCACCGAGCGGAACCGTTTGCCCCTCTCGTCGAGCAGGATGACGTCGTCGTTCTCCTTCAGGTGGCGCATTATAAGCTCACCCTCCTTCGTCTTTATCTGCTCGCGGGTAAGGGATGAAGCCCCCTTCAGCTCCGGGATTTCGACCGTTTCGAAAGGGACATAGTGGGTGAGGCGCTCCTGATAGAGTGCCATGCCGCGCCGCAGGTAATCCTCGACGGTTTTTCCGACAAGCAGAAGTTTGATCTTCATAAGTTCTGCAAATTTAAGAAAAAAGCGGTTTGATTTTTGCAGGAATTATCGCCGTATCAATTTCCGCAAATGAAAAGAATAGCGCTTCTTTCAGCAATCATCCTGACGGGACTCCTCTCCCGACCGGCTGCAGCCCAGAATTTCCTGGTGGAGCAGCCTGCGGACGTATTCGCCCCCATCAGCAAATATATTCAGACCGGCGACAGCGACAAGCTCTCCGCCTGGTTCGCCGACAATATCGAACTCGACATCCTGGGCGCTGTGAACAACTCCACCCGCAACCAGGCCAGAAGGATAATGAAGACCTTCTTCGGCAACTACACTCCGAAGCAGTTCAACATCATCCACAAGAGCGGCAAGGCGCCGATGAAATACGCCGTCGGCACGCTTGACGCCGGCGGCGAAAAATTCCGTATCATCCTCTATGTCAAGACCAACGAGAGCCGGGGATACATCCAGCACCTCAAGGTCGAGAGGGAATAGCCTTAATAGATATCGAACCGTCCCACGACGATTCCCTGCGAGCCGGTCTGGACAATGGGTATCTCCCTGCCGTCCAGATCCTTTTCTATCCGCGCCTCATTCAGGAATGTATGTGAATGGCCTCCGATGACCAGGTCGAGGTTATGGGAGTTCTGCACCATTATCACGTCCGAAGGCTTGTCGTAGGAGCCCCCGTCGAAGCCGAAGTGCGACAGGAGTATCACCAGGTCGCAGTGCTTGCGGTTCTTGAGCAGGTCGGCGTAGTAATTGACCCTCTCGATGCCGTCGAGGCGCACCAGGCCGTCGGTATGTTCCTTCATCACGTTGCCCTCGAGGTACGAGGTGGTGCCGATGATGCCTATCTTCATCCCGCCGCGGCGCACTATCACATAGGGCTTTATATACTTTTTGAGGCAGGTGGCAGAGAAGTCGTAATTGCAGGTTATGGTCTTGTGGCGGGCCATCTTGAGGCGGCGCGCAAGTTCCTCCTTGCCGTTGTCGAACTCGTGGTTGCCGAGGGTGGCGACATCATACTTCATCGCGTTCATCAGTTCCACCTCGAGGTCTCCCCTGGCCACGGTGAAGTAGGGCGTTCCCTGGTTGTAATCGCCCGCATCCAGCAGGAGCACCTTCCTGCGGCCGTACTCCTTGCGTATCCCGTTTATATATTGGAGACGGCGCTCGACGCCTCCCGTTCCCTTTGCGCGGCCCACACGGACCGGCTCGATCTGGCTGTGAGTATCGTTGGTATGGAGGATGACCAGTTTCTGGGCATCCGAAACCGCAGCGGCGCAGAGCATCATAGCCACGGTCAAAAGGATTCTTGCCGTTCTCATTTGTTACCCTCCTTGTCGGTTCTTGTTACGGTCACCCTGCCGTCACCCTTCAGGTCGATGGTCCTGCCGGCGGCCGTCATCTCCTTTATATAATCTATAATGATGTCGCGCAGGAACTTGCCGGTGCGCTGAATGTTCATCGCGAAGTCCTTAAGCTGCACCCCGTCGCCTCCGTCCATCAGGAAGTCGATGGTGGCGAACTTGTAAATCTTCTCGGGATCGAGGGGCTCGCCTCCTATCAGCAGGGTCTTTATCTGCCCGTCGACCACGTCCAGACGCACGTTGCTGAGGGCTTCAGGCCTGCGGGCCTGCTTCTCGAAAAACTTCAGAAGGTCGGAGCCCTTGATGTCGAATACCAGCAGGGAGTTGTCGAAGGGGAAGATGGAATAGATGTCATAGACGCGTACCGCGCCCTTGGGAAGGTTGGTGCGGATACCGCCGAAATTGGTGAGGCCTACGTCCACATGCGCGCCGCAGAACTCCTCCCCCTTCTCGCGGATGATGTCGGCGGCGAAGTTGGAGAGCCCGCTCTCGGGACGGTGTTTCTCGTACTCATCCTCCGAGTAACCTACGATTTCCTGGAGAGGTCCGACCAGCGGGGAATACTTCGCGATGATCAGGGTTGCCGTAGAGTCCTTGATCTCGTCGAAGGCTGAATCCATCCTCACCGTGGTCCATTTCCAGGACGGCTGGGCGGCGGCGGAAATCCCGAGCAGCACGGCCGCCGCAAACAATGCAATTCGTTTCATCTATATATCAGTTCTTTTGTTTCATCCATTTCCAGAGATCCTTCCAGGTGGATTTCTTGCCGTACATCAGGATGCCGGCCTTGTAAATCTTCGCCGACAGGTAGGCTATTCCGATGAAGGTGATTATCAGGAGGCCTATCGAGAGGGCCAGCTGCCAGAAGGGCACCACTCCGAAGGGAATGCGGGCGAGCATCACCATCGGGGAGGTGAAGGGTATTATCGAGGCCCAGAAGGAGAGCTGGCTGCTCGGATGCTCGAAGGTATGGAGCATTATGAAGAGGCCCAGAATCAGCGGGATGGTTATCGGCAGCTGCAGCTGCGAAGTGTCGGCCTCGTTGTCCACGGCGGCTCCAACCGCGGCGAACATGGAGGCGTAGAGCAGGTATCCGAGCAGGAAGTAGATCAGGAAGCAGCCGAGCATGTAGGCCCAGGGCAGCCCCTTGACCTGGTTTATGGTATCGAGGATCCACTGCGAATCGGACTCTTCGGCCTGCGCGGCAGCAGCCTCGGCGATGGCATCTATGGTGTCGGGGTGCACGCCGGTAGTGGCGGCCATCTGCACGGCCTGTGCGACTCCCGCGTCCTCAGCCAGTTTCGGCATTACGAAGGTGCTGACTCCCACCACGATGGCAAGGGTCAGCGCCACCCAGATCACGAATTGCGTGAGGGCTACAAGGGCCACTCCGATTATCTTGCCCATCATAAGTTCGGTGCTCTTGACGGAGGAGACTATCACCTCCACCACGCGGCTGCTCTTCTCGTCAATAACGCTGCGCATCACCATGCCGCCGAACAGGAAGATGAACATATAGATCAGGAAACTCATCAGGTATGCGAGCACCATATAGATTTCCACGGAGTCCTTCTTAGCCTCGCCGTCTCCGGTGAGGGTCATGGCGTTGACCTCGATGTCGGTCTTGACGTCGGCCATGATCTCATCGAGGTTGCCGAGGTCGTATTTCGAGAGTTTGTTGTCCTCCACCGCCTTGCCGACATACCTGCGGATGGCGGACTTTATGTCCATGTTGAGCGGCTCCTTGGAATAGGTGTCGACCTTCACGTTGCCGGCCTTGTCGGCTTCCGATATCTCCACCGCGGCATAAATGCCCAGTTCGTCGAAGGCGGCGCGGATTGCATCCATCGTCTCCCCCTCCTGCGCCGTTTCATACGTGACGTGGGAGCTGTTTTCGAAGTACGGCGCCACGAATCCCGAATGGTCAATGATGCGCACCGTCTGGTTTTCATTTCCGCCCCACAGCGTTATCAGGACGGGCAGCACTATCAGCAGGCCCATCAGCAGCGGGGTGAGCAGGGTTATGAGGATGAAGGATTTCTTCTGCACCCTCGTGGAGTATTCGCGTCCTATTACGATTCCTACTTTCTTGAGATCCATATCGCCGTCCTCCTATTCGGTTACAAGTTTGATGAAGATATCGTTCATCCTGGGGATGAGTTCGCGGTAGGAATTGACCGTCACGCCCTTGTCCAGCAGCGTCTTGAGGGCCGCGTTGCTGCCGCGTTCCTCGTCGAGGACCTCGGTGTGGCGGCCTTCGGCGTCGGTATAGACAAGTTCGACCTTGTTGTCGCCGTACTGGCGGCGTATCTGGTCGGTCTCGCCGGTTAGCACCAGTCGCGACTTGTTGATGAGGGCGATGCGGTCGCAGAGTTCCTCTACAGATTCCATGTTGTGGGTGGAGAGGATTATGG
>JAFZXU010000020.1 GCA_017616655.1 Bacteroidales bacterium | reverse complement strand
GCGGCAGGGCTCTCGCGACGCACGTTCTCGGCCTTCACAGCACCGACCACCGCACCGATTTCCATGCGTTTGGCCGTGTAACCGGGGTCGTAGATCTCGCGGACGAGGGTGGTGGCGAGGCCGATCTGGTTGCCGTAACTGGAGTAGCCAGCGGCGGCTTTACGGCTGATGACGCGCTGCGGCAGCTTGCCGGGCATCGTCTCCGCGACGGGCTTACAGATGTCGCCCGCGCCCGTCACGCGCATGGCCTGATAGACGTAGGCACGTCCGGACAGCGGGTCGCGGATGGCGCCGCCGAGGCAGGTGGCTGCACCGCCAAACGGCTCTATTTCAGTAGGATGGTTGTGTGTCTCGTTCTTGAATTGCAGGAGCCACTTTTCGGTTTTACCGTCCACATCCACATCCACGAAGATGCTGCAGGCGTTGTTCTCCTCGCTGCGCTCCATATCGTTCAGGAGTCCCTTCTTTGTGAGATAGCGGGCGCCGATGGTGGCCAGCTCCATAAGGCAGAGGCTCCTGTCCTCACGGCCGAGTTCCTTGCGGATGGCCTGAAGGTCAGCGAGTTCCGATTCGAACTCCTCTTTCATGAAGGAGTCGTCTATCCTGATCGAGGTCAGCTCGGTGGTGAAGGTGGTATGGCGGCAGTGGTCGCTCCAGTAGGTGTCGAGGATGCGGAGTTCCGTTTCAGTGGGCTCTCGCCGCTCCTTCCGGAAGTAGTCCGCTACGACGCGAAGGTCGTCGTCATTCATCGCCAGCCCCCACTCTTTGCGGAAGTCGGGATACTCCGATTCCGGCATCGACGTGAATCCGTCGAGGCGGCGGAGCGGTTTGATGTCGGCATTCTCCGTGAATCCGAGTTTGGAGAGATCCTTCTCCCTCGACTCCACTGCGTTGATATAATAATGCCGGATGGCGGCAAGGGCCTCATCCGGCAGGTCGTCGTCGAATACGAGCAGGCGCGCGCTGCGGATCTTCACGTCGGCGGAGGGCTCGATAAGGTGGACGCAGTCCACGGCCGAGGAGGCGCGCTGGTCGAACTGGCCGGGGATGAACTCCACCGCGAGGTAGCGCTTCCCTTCGAGCGTGAAGGAGTCCTCCACGGTGTCGGTCACCTTTTCGCCGAAGACGGTGTAGCGGCACTTCTCAAGCAGGTCGTCGCTGAAGCCGTCAAGATCGTAAACGTTGATGCAGCGGAGAGTGTTCAGGCCGAGGGAGAGGTTCTCGTTGAATTCCCTCAGGAGGCTGTCCGCCTCGACCCTGAATCCCGGCTTTTTCTCTACGAAAATTCTTCTGGTCTGGGTCATAGTATTTTGAAGGAGTCAAATCGTGGTTTTCAGGATCTTCTCGCGCTGGGCCTTTCGGAAGGCCTTGAGCTTTTCGTCGAGGACGGGCTCCCCGAGGGCCAGAATCGAGATTGCCAGCAGGGAGGCGTTCTTCGCGCCGTTGACCGCCACTGTCGCGACAGGGATTCCGGAGGGCATCTGGACAATCGAGAGAAGGGCGTCCATTCCGCCGAAGGCCTTCCCGCAGACGGGAACTCCGATGACGGGTATGGTGGTGAAGGCTGCGGTGACTCCGGGAAGATGGGCCGCTCCGCCTGCCCCCGCTATGATTACGCCTATCCCCCGCTCATGTGCGGAAGTGGCATATTCAGCCAGTACATCCGGTGCGCGGTGCGCGCTGATAACCCGCTTTTCAAACGGGACTCCGAACTCCTCCAGGGTTTCGAACGCTGGAGTCATCACTTCGAGGTCGCTGGTGGACCCCATAATAACGCCGACTTTCAACATAACATTTGCATTAAAACACAAAGTTACTCAATCCTCCGATTAAAATAAAGGGTGTTAATAACTTTTATTATTTTTGTGCTCAAAACATAAAAGGAATGTTCAGGAACCTCAAGGAATGGTACGACCGGCAGAGCGACACCACCAAGGCGCTGCTATGGGTGGGGCTGATCTGCATCATCGGGATACTGGTCCGCTGGAACTCCGTAATCGACGGAATATCAAAGGGTTTCCGGTTCTATTCCGGTAAATGACAGTACATCGATGGAAGAAGAAAAGAAACTCAATTTCCTGGAAGAGATCATAGAGAAGGACCTTGCTGAAGGCAAGTTCGAGAGCATCATAACCCGCTTCCCTCCCGAGCCCAACGGATATCTCCACCTGGGCCACGCCAAGAGCCTCTGCATCAACTTCGGCCTCGCACAGAAATACGGCGGCAAGACCAACCTGCGCTATGACGACACCAACCCCACGAAGGAGGACACCGAGTATGTGGATGCCATAAAGGACGATATCCGCTGGCTCGGCTTCCAGTGGGCCGAGGAGCGCTATGCGTCCGACTACTTCGAGCAGCTCTACCAGTGGGCGGAGCAGATGATCGAGCGCGGCCAGGCATACGTGGACGACCAGAATCTTGAGGAGATCCGCCTGGGACGCGGCACCATCGACAAGCCGGGCACCAACAGCCCCTGGCGCGACCGCAGCGTCGAGGAGAATCTCCGCCTCTTCCGCGAGATGCGCGCAGGCAAGTATGCCGACGGCGAGAAGGTGCTCCGCGCCAAGATAGACATGGCGCATCCGAACATGATGTTCCGCGACCCCATCCTCTACCGCATCAAGCACGCGCACCATCACCGCACCGGCGACAAGTGGTGCATCTACCCGATGTACGACTACACCCACGGCCAGTGCGACTCCATCGAGCATATCACCCACTCCATCTGCACCCTCGAATTCGACGTTCACAGGCCGCTCTACGACTGGTTCATCCAGACCCTGGGCATCTATCCGAGCCACCAGTACGAGTTCGCCCGCCTCAACCTGACCTACACCCTAATGAGCAAGCGCAAGCTGCTGGAGCTGGTGCAGAAAGGGTTCGTCAGCGGATGGGACGACCCCCGCATGCCTACCCTCTGCGGAGTGCGCCGCCGCGGCTATACCCCCGAGGCGCTCAAGGCCTTCTGCGAGAAGATCGGCGTGAGCAAGCGCGACCAGCTGATGGACATAGGGCTGCTGGAATGGTGTGTCCGCCAGGATCTTAACGAGAGGAGCAACCGCTACATGGTGGTCTCCGACGACCCCATCAAGATTACCCTCACCAACTGGGAACCGGGCAAGGTGGAGTGGTTCGACGCCCCGCTTAATCCCGCCGATCCCGATGGCGCGAAACGCCGCGTTCCCTTCACCGGCGAACTGCTCATAGACCGCGCCGACTTCATGGAGGATGCGCCCAAGAAGTATTTCCGCCTGAAGCCCGACGGCGAGGTGCGCCTCAAGTACACCTTCATCATCAAGTGCAACGAGGTCATAAAGGATGCCGACGGCAAGGTGGTGGAGCTCAAGTGCACCTACGACCCCGACACCCATCCGCAGAGCGGACAGTGGCGCTCCGTCAAGGGCACCATCCACTGGGTCAGCACGGCATATATGAAGGAGATAGAGTGCCGCAACTACGACCGTCTCTTCACCGAGGCGGATATGGGCAACATCCCCGAGGACCGCGACTACAAGGAGTTCTTAAATCCTGAGAGCCTGGTAGTTAAGAAGGGTTACGCAGAGCCCGCCCTGCTGGAGGACAAGCATGATTTGGCAGTGCAGTTCGAACGCGTGGGATACTTCTTCAAGGATCCCGATTCTACCCCGGAGAAACTTGTGATGAACAAGACTACCGGACTTAAAGATAGCTTTAAGTTATAAGTCAGATACTACGAAGGCCCTCCTCGGGCTCCGGTTTTGCTCCTTCGGGCCGAAAAAAGGCCTTTCAGGAGCAAATACCGCCCGCCCGTTCGTCGGGCCTTCGTCTATGCTACATCAGCATTCCGCCGTCCACCTGGAGAACCTGTCCTGAGACATAGGACGAAAGGTCGGAGGCGAGGAAGAGGCATACTTTCGCAACCTCTTCAGGGGTGCCGCCGCGTCGCAGCGGAATGGCTTCGTTCCAAGCCTTCAGGGCCTCTTCGGGAAGGGAGGCGGTCATCTCCGTGAGGATGAATCCCGGCGCCACCGCATTTGCACGCACTCCCCTGGAACCCAATTCCTTGGCTATGCTCTTGGCAAGGCCTATCATGCCCGCCTTCGAGGAGGAATAGTTGCACTGGCCGGCATTTCCATGAACGCCCACGACAGAGCTTATATTGATGATTGAGCCGCCCCTCTGGCGCATCATCACAGGCGAGACGGCGTGGATGAAATTGAAGGCGCTCTTGAGATTGACGTTGAGCACTGCGTCCCACTGGGCCTCGGTCATGCGGACCATCAGGGTGTCCTTGGTGATGCCGGCGTTGTTGACCAGCACGTCGATATGGCCGAATTCAGCCATCACGTCGGAGACCACCTTGTGCGAAGCCTCGAAGTCGGCGGCGTTGGAGGCGATAGCCAGAACCTTGGCGCCGAGGGCCTCCAGTTCGGCTTTGGTAGCCTCAGCCACCCCGTCGATATTGAGATCGGTGAATGCTATGTCGGCACCTTCGGCCGCAAATGCAAGGGCGATGCTCTTGCCTATTCCCCTTGCGGCGCCGGTAATCAGCGCCACCTTACCTTCCAAAAGTTTCATATTCATCTGGTTAATTCGGCCAGCAGGTCGTATTCGCCCGCCGACTTGATGTTTACATTTACAAAGTTGCCAATAATTCCGGCGGTATCCAAACCGGAGAGAGATGCGACGTCGCCGATCAGTATCTCGCCGTCCACTTCGGGGGATTCGAACTGCGAGCGCGCCACGAGCACTCCGTCGGTGAAAGAATCCACCAGGACGCGTTCACGCGTGCCTATGCGGGAGACATTGTACTCCTCCGAAATCAGGCTCTGCACCTCCATCAGACGGTCGTAGCGTTCCTGTTTCACCTCGGCGGGGATATCGTCTTTAAGGTGGGCGGCGCCCCAGGTCCCCTCCTCCTCGCTGTACTGAAAGGCGCCGAGCCGCTCGAAGCGGTACTCCTTCACGAAGTCGAGCAGCGCCTCGAACTCCCTCTCACCCTCGCCGGGATGGCCCACCATCATCGTTGTGCGCAGCACGACTCCGGGGACCTTCTCGCGGAAACGCTCCACCAGGCGGCGGGTCTGCTCCCCGTTGACGGAGCGGCGCATAGCCTTCAGGACGGCATCCTCGGAGTGCTGCAGCGGAATGTCTATGTACTTGCAGATATTGGGGTTGGAGACCATAACGTCGAGCACGTCCTCGGGGAAGGCGTCGGGATAGGAATAGTGCAGCCGTATCCACTCTATGCCGTCGATTTCCGAGAGGCGCTCCATCAGCCGTGCGAGGGTACGCCTGCCGCAGAGGTCGAGGCCGTACCAGGTGGTATCCTGCGCTATGAGTATCAACTCTTTGACACCTCGGGCAGCGAGGGAACGGGCCTCACGCAGGAGGATCTCCTCAGGCACGCTGACGTGCGGGCCGCGGATAAGCGGTATGGCGCAATAGGAGCAGCGACGGTCGCAACCCTCCGATATCTTGAGATATGCCACGTGTTTCGGGGTGGTGAGGCGGCGGCCGGTGTATTCGGCGTCGGGCTGCGGGTCGGTAATCCCCAGGTCGGCCTTGAGGCAGTCGGATTCCGACAGCGAATAGAAGCGGTCCACCTCCGGAATGAGGTCCGGGAGCTCGTCGCGGTAGCGCTGGGAGAGGCATCCGAAGGCCAGCAGACGCTTAACGAATCCCTCTTTCCTGGCCTGGGCAGCTTCGAGGATGACGTTTATGGATTCCTCCTTGGCGTCACCGATGAAGCCGCAGGTGTTGATGAGCACGGTATCCACGCCGGCAGTGGCGAGGTCGGCCCCTTCGGGCACGATCTCCCATCCCGCCTCAGATGCGCGGGCGAGAAGGTGCTCCGAATCAACACGGTTCTTGGAGCAGCCGAGGGTTATGAGCTGCAGGCGGGCCATTATTCGGCCTTGGTCTCCTCTTCCTCGTCGTCGGCGAATTCGAGGGTTGCGTACTGCCTGAGGCAGTTGTACCACTCGAGAATCTTCTTCATGTGCGAGGTATAGAAGCGGTCGGCGTCATAGTCGGGCACCACCTCGCCGAAGAATTTCTCAATGGCGCGGGGGTCGCCCTTGGGAGAGGGAGCCTCGCCGCCGTTGAGTTTTCCGGCCATCCTGCGGAGCACCTCCTTGAGCGGAAGTTCCTCAGTTTCAGTGTAGATGGCTATGTCGGCCAGGGAAGATACCCTTGCGTGTGCGCCGAATGTCGCGCGCTTCTTGGTCTCTAGGTTCTCGGCGATCAGGCCGGCCTTGGCCTGCGCCAGATAGTTGAAAAGTCCGTGCTCTCCCGAAATGGAGAGGATTTTCTTAAGATCAGTCTTTTCCATTATATGTTTATCAATAATTGTTCATATATGTCAGAATGTTCGTCCTTTCGGTAATACTCCCGGTACCGTCTCGCTCCGCTCGACCCCTCCCAAAGCTTCCACTGGGGCGCTGCCCCAAACCCCGCCGCTTCGGCCTTGCTATCACTTCGTCCTCACCCTCCCCGGCCTACGCTAGCGCCTGCTGGCGCTTTGGGCCCCTCCCTCTTATGTTGCCGAGGGTGGCACAGGTCCCGCGAGTATTACGCTCAGTCCTTTAACATTCTGACTTCATTTTAATAGCGTTAATAACTTCCAAAATCTGCGGCAGAAGGGGCTGGGTGCCATCATTGACGATGATGAAGTCCGAGACGGCCATGCGTCTGGCGTCGCTCCACTGGCAGGAGATACGCTCGACGACCTTCTCGCGGGGCACACCGTCCCGGGCCATAACGCGCCGGATACGGATCTCAAGCGGCGCCGTTACCGCCAGCTTGTAATCCACCTGCTCCATAAGCTCCGGATGCTCCGGCAGAATGGCCGACTCGATAATCACCAGCTCCTCGCTGCGGCTTTCGCGCCAGCGATAGAAATCCCTCATCACCGCAGGGTGGACGAGGGCCTCTATACGCGCCTTCAAGTCGGGTTCCGCGAAGATGCGGGATGCCAGCGCACGTCGGTCAAGTCGGCCTTCGCGCAACACCTCCTCCCCCGCTTCGGCCACCACGGCAGAAAGCAGCTCCGGGTCGGTATCATACAGTCCCTTCGCCGCCGAATCGGCATCGTACGCAGGCACCCCGAGAACGTTGAAAGTCCTGATTACAAAGGACTTCCCGCTGCCGATGCCGCCGCTTACAAGCAAAGTCTCCGCGCCCATACTAATAGTCGGCAATGATGCAGTCGACCACCCTGGGGTCGGTCTGGCAACTGTAAATCTTCACGCCCGGAGGCACGAGCTGCGGAATGGCCTGCGAGCCAGCGGAGGAAACTACGGTATCGTAATCAACCTCGAAGCGGATATCATCCCTGGTGAGGCTGCCGTCGTTCTTGAAAGGGATGCGGCATATCGCCTTGATGCGCGAGGGGATTATCAGGAGACGCTTGCCTGCGGGGACGTTAACCGCCTTGACATCGGCCTCCAGGGTCTGCTCCACATAGCGCGCCACCTCTATCTCATACCCCACCGTGCGGCTGCCCAGCCGGATTCCCGGCAGCTCCCGCAGGGGAACCTCCCCCTTGGTGGACTTCGAAAGATTCTGGAGGCGGATGGGATAGGTCTGTACGGAGGTTATCCGGGAGAGATCCTCCTCGTTGCCGTAAACCAGGACGGAATCGGGCTCCAGGACTATATCGGAGACCGTCATATACTGCGGCTTGCAGGAGATCTGCCTGCCGGAAATGACGACCGGCACCTTGTGGCTCGACTGGCGCGGGAAGACGAAGGAGAGCTTCTGGTCGGGCACGTACGTTATGTTGAACTCGGTGCCGACCTTCTGGTTGAGGGTCTCCTGGATGTCGCGGGCCTTTAAGGTGAAGAGGTCGGAGCGGTAGATATCTGGGGTAAAGTACTTCGGATCGACCTCGATCGTTACCGGTTCGGCGTTGCGCGCCCTGGAGGAACGGCGTCCGATGATGTCGTACCCCTTGGCGTCGCCGCCGACGATGAGGACCTCTTCCGACTCCGACTCGGAGCCGAGACCGGGCAGGCTGGTCACCACAGTTATCCGGTACTGACGGTACGAGAAATAATCCTGGGTGAGGTTGTGCGCCACCCAGATGAAAAAAGCCAGAAGAAGGGAGACAATCAGTATCACTGCGTCCCCCCTTCTCTTCCTTCGTTCCCTGTTCTTACCGGAAAGGGCCATCTGCCTTGCCAGCGCCTCTTACTGCTGCTGGGCTTCGCTGAAATCCTTGACGAGGGAGGCCTTGTCGACGGTGATCTTGACGTTGTCGTCGATTTCGAGGACCACCTTGCCGTTGCCCTTCACCTCATTCACGGTGCCGTAGATGCCGCCGACGGTGACCACCTTGTCGCCCTTCTTGAGCGCGTCGCGGAACTGGTTGAGTTCCTTCTGCCTCTTCTGCTGGGGACGGACCATGAAGAGCCACATCACCACCATGATGAGAGCGAGCATAAGGAAGAAAGAGAGGCCGCTGCCTCCCTTGGGAGCCTGCGCAGCGCCTTCTGCAGCCTGCAGGAAAATTGCGAGATAATTCATTATAATTGATAATTAAAGGTTTGACAATAAGTTAGTTTTCTTCAAGTCCGCGGCCCACCTTGGTGATCTCGCCCGACTCCACCTTGGAACGGATCAGTTTGTCGAGCATGCCGTTCACGAAGGTGCGGCTGTTGGGAGTGCTGTAGAACTTGGAGATCTCCACATACTCGTTTATGGTCACCTTGAGCGGGATGCTGGAGAAGGTGACGGCCTCGGCAAGGCCCATCACGATGAGGGCTATGTCGGTGGAAACCAGGCGGTCAGGCTCCCAGTTGGAGAGATTGGCCGAGATCAGCGCGACATATTCGTCGTAGCCTGCGACGCTCTCCTGGAGAAGCTTGACGGCGAATTCGCGGTCATCCTCCTTCTGGAAGACCTCGGGCTTGACTATCCTGTGGCTGCGGACGGTTTCGTCGATATTGCGGATAATGACGTTGAGCACGTAGGCCACGTCGTCCACCCAATATACAGAAAGGTCTTCAAGCAGGGGCTCCAGCATATCGTTGTCTTCGAACTCCTCCTCGAAGATGTGCTGCCAGAGGCGGCAGTCCTCCTCGAACGAATCCTCACCGGATTCCATATAGGCCTTGTAGTAGTCGGAAGCCTGGATGGAGGAGAAGAGTTTCTTGAGGAAGACGTCGTACTCGTTCCATACCAGATGCTTCTTCTGGCAGATGCGGCCCACTTCAGGGTCGTCGAGGACGAGGGTGACGAACCGGTTGTTGACGAATTTATAATTGGGATTGGCCTCCTCCTCGGTGGGATGGAACTTCCTGAGGCCTGTCTCTATCCTTTCACGCGCCACCTCCACTACGGGACCCGCCACGTTGAGCAGGAAGAAATAGAGGTCGCGGCTCTTTTCACACGAATCCAGGAGTTCCTTCAATGCCCTCTCCGGGTTGTCGGAGCCGGAATTCTCGTATGAGAACAAGGTCTTGAAAGCCTTGATGCGTATAAGACGACGGTTCAGCATATCAAAATTTGCAAATAATACGCAAAGATAACCTTTCAAAACAAAATAAACTTTATCTTTGTTAAACTTTTACCAAAAATGTGAGATATGTACTTTGAGGATTATGACAATGGTGGTCAGCAGGAGCACACGGGCGACGATGTTTATTCCAAGCCCGTAAGAGCGGGAAAGCGCACCTATTTCTTTGACGTCAAGGCGACAAAGGGAAACGATTATTACCTGACCATCACTGAGAGCAAGCGCAGGCAGGAACGCGACGGAAGGTTTGTATATGACAAGCACAAGATCTTCCTCTACAAGGAGGACTTCGACAAATTCGCCGACGGACTGCAGGAGGTGGTAAACTTCATCCGCGAACGCTGCCCCGTTACCGAGGCCGCTCCGCGCGACAACTTCTCCGACGTAAAGTTTGAGGAACTCTGATCAGGTAATACTCATAACCGGCGCCTCTTCGGGCATCGGTATGAGTGCGGCGTTCAGGTTGCTGGCTGCCGGTAACACCGTGTATGCCGCAGCCCGCCGTATGGAACGGATGACGGCGCTCAGGGACGCAGGCGCCATACTTCTGCAGATGGACGTGACCGACGACGCAGCCCTCGAGAAGGGGGTTGCGCGGGTCATTGCCGAGCAGGGACGCATCGACATCCTTATCAATAACGCTGGTTACGGCTCCTTCGGCCCGCTCGAGACGGTTCCGGAGGAGGAGGCGCGCAGGCAGTTCGACGTAAATGTCTTCGGCCTCGCACGGCTCACCCAGCTCGTGCTGCCATATATGCGTGAGAAAGGCTCGGGCCGTATCATCAACGTGGCGTCGATGGCAGGCCATTTCTGCGAACCCCGCGGCGACTGGTACCACGCTACCAAGTATGCGGTGGTGGGGCTCAGCGAGTGCCTCCGGATGGAGGTGCGGGACTTTGGCATAAAAGTGGTCCTCATCGAGCCCGGTGCCATCCGCAGCGAGTGGAGCACCATAGCTATGAACAACCTCGAGGCCGTCACCGAAGGGACCGCCTACGAGGAGGGTTCCCGCCGTCAGGCGAAGCTCTTCAAGTGGGCCTACAGCCACCTGGCATCCTCCCCCGAAAAGGTTTCGAAGGCCATCTTCAAGGCGGCTACGGCACCCCGTCCGCGTCTCAGCTACAGGATGGGTCTGGGCTCACACGCAACACGCGCGCTGAAAGCAGTGCTCCCCGCGCGCGCGTTCGATTCGATGATGATTAAGGTCTTCGGCTAACCGAGTTCAGCCGGCGCCTCAAGGCCGTATTCCAAAATCTTTTCCACCAGATCTTCGTATGACATCCCCACCTCCCGGGCAGCGTCCGGGAAAAGGCTCATGTCGGTCATGCCCGGCAGGGTGTTGACCTCTATGATCATGGGGCCGCGCTCGCGGTCGATGATGAAGTCCACCCTCGCAAGGCCGCGGCACTCCAGTACGCGATAAGCCCTGCGGCCGATTTCGGCCACCATCCTCGCCTCGGCTTCGCTTATGCGCGCCGGCAGAATGTGGTGGCAGAGGCCTGAAGTATACTTGGCGGTATAGTCGTAAAACTCTCTCTCAGAGGTGATTTCGATGATCGGAAGAGCCATCGGCTCGTCGTTGCCAAGGACCGGAAGGGTCACCTCCGTGCCGTCGAGGAACTGTTCGGCGAGAAGATGGTCGCCGTAGCGGAAGACCTCGGCCAGGGCGGCGGGGATATCCTCCTCCCTCTTCACCATCACGACTCCGATGCTGGAGCCCTGGCAGGGGGATTTGAGGACCATCGGGAAGCCGATCCGCTCCTTCAGCACCCTCGTAACCTGCTCGATGTCGGAACACTCGTCCTGCCTCATTACGTGGAAGGGCGAGGTGGGCAGACCGGCATCGCGCAAGACCCTCTTGGTGAAGACCTTGTTCATACAAACGGCGCTGCATGCCACTCCGGCCCCTGTGTAGGGAATCCCTGCGAGGTCGAGCATTCCCTGGATGGTGCCGTCCTCCCCTCCCTTTCCGTGGAGGCCGAGGAAGACGATGTCGGGACGGATGCGGATTATCTCCGCTATATTGCTGTCCGTCAGGTCGAATAGCTCCGCATTGCGGTAGCCGCGCCTCTTGAGCGCTTCGAATATGGCCTTGCCGCTGCGAAGGGAGACCTCCCTTTCGGTGGAGGTTCCTCCGCAGACGACGAGAACCCTTATATCCTTGTCAGGCTTCACGTCGCGTCCGGTTATCGGATGGTACCGGGATACTGCTCGAGAGCGAGTCTGATGCACTCGACCGCCTCGAGAAGCTCCTCTGCCGAAAGGACATATGCGATGCGGATCATCTGGTCACCGAGGTTGGTGGTGCAGAAACCGGCCATCGGGGTCACCTGTACGGTGTGGCCCTTGTGCTCGAAGTGCTCGAGCATCCAGATTGCGAACTTCTCGGCGTTGTCCACGGGAAGTTTCGCGACTGCATAGAAGGCACCGGTAGGCATCGGGGCGGTGACGCCGGGAATCTTGTTGAGAGCCTCGACGAGGGCGTTGCGGCGATGCATGAACTCGGCGCGGGTCTGGTCGAAATAGGACTGCGGAGTTGCAAGTGCGCCTTCAGCGGCTATCTGTCCGAGAGCGCCGGAGCAGAGGCGTGCCTGTGCGAAACGGAGCACGCTGCCCATGAACTCCTTGTTGTGCGATACAAGGAAGCCTATGCGGACACCGCAGAGGTTGTAGCGCTTGGAGACGGAGTCGATGAGGATGACATTCTGCTCGAGGCCGGGAATGTGCATGCAGGAGAAGTGGGGTTCGTCGGTGAAGCAGAACTCGCGGTATACCTCGTCGGAGATGATCCAGAGGTCGTGCTTCTTCGCTATCTCACCCAGCTGGAGAAGGGATTCCTTGCTGTAGAGGCATCCGGTGGGGTTGCCGGGGTTGATGACGAGAAGCGCCCTGGTCTTAGGGGTGATGTTCTTCTCGATCTCCGACATGTCGGGGAGTGCGAAGCCGTTCTCGATATGGGTGGGAACGGTACGGAGGTTCACGCCGTGCTGGATGCACATATTCTTATAGTTGGCATAGAAAGGCTCGAAGGTAAGGAGTTCCTCGCCGGGATTGCAGGTAGCCGCGATGGCGATGGAGACGCCCTCGCTGCCGCCGTTGGTGACGATGATGTCCTCGGTCTCTACATTGATGCCGATGCCCTTGTAGTACTTCACCATTCCTTCGCGGAGGGAGGTGTTACCGTGTGAGTCGGGATAGCTTATCTTCTTGAGGTTGATGGCTTTGACGGCGTCGATTGCGCACTTGGGGGAATCCACGTCGGGCTGGCCGATGTTGAGTTTATAGACCTTTACGCCCTTTGCAGCGGCCTGCTGTGCGTAAGGGATGAGTTTTCTTGTCGCCGAGAAAGGCAGCGCCTTTGCAACTTCAGAAAGTTTTACCATGATTATTGCTGATTAGTATCGTTTGTAATATCGTAAACTGTCGCCTTTGTAAGGCAGTGCAAAGTTATATAATTTGTACTTATTTAATAAAGAAATAGTATTTTTGTGGCACGAATGTGATTGTTTTACCAGAGAAACGCTTATGAAACTCAGAAACACAGCATTGCTGCTCCTCTGCCTTGCACTCGCCCTGACGGGCTGCAAGAGGAAGGCCGCCGCGCCCGTCGAGAACATTCCCGCTATCGAAAAGGCGCTCAGCGATACCCAGTCCCCTATTTTCGTGGGATTCGACGATTATCCCGAAAAACTCAAAGGCCTTCCGATAGGCGTCTTCGACAGCGGTACCGGCGGACTTACGGTACTCGAGAAGATACTTTCACTCGACAATTTCGACAACATCTCCGGCTCTGAAGGGGCCGACGGCATACTCGACTTCGCAGGCGAGCATTTCATCTATCTCGCCGACCAGGCCAACATGCCCTACGGCGTCTATGACGCCTGCGGAAAGGCCGACTATCTCAGGGAGCTGGTCGTCAAGGACGCGGCTTTCCTCACCGGCACGAAGTATTATGAGAATGCCTTCCAGGAGACCCCGACAGGCGTCAAGCCCCGCGTCAAGATCATAGTCATAGCCTGCAATACCGCCACCGCCTACGCCCTCAAGGATGTCCGCTCGATGCTCGAGCAGGCCGGCAAGGGAGTCAAGGTCATCGGCGTCATCAACGCCGGCGTGAATGCGGTCCTCGACCAGCTGAAGGATGAGACGGCGCCCTATGCCATCGGAGTCCTGGCAACCCAGGGAACCATCGCTTCCGGGGCCTATGAACGCACCATCAAGGAGTCGGTCGCAGAGCGCGGCATAAAGACTCCCGTCACCGTGGTCAACCAGAGCGGCTACGGCTTCGCCGAGTCGGTGGACAGCGAGCCAGACTACGTAAACGTCTATCTTACAGCGCCTCGCGAGAGCTACCGCGGTCCCAAGACCGGCACCGAAGATGCCGATCTCAAGGAGGATCTGATGGCGGTTTACAACTTCGACTATTCCGACAACAGGATGCTCTTCAACATCGGCCCCGACGGCCGGAAGACCGACATCCAGCTCAACAATGCCATCAACTACGCGCGCTTCAATCTGGTTTCGCTCGTCGAGCGCCATCGCGCCAGCGGCAGCAACGTTCCCCTCAAGGCCGTCATCCTGGGCTGCACCCACTATCCCTTCCTGATCGAGACCCTCAACCAGACGATCGAAGAGCTGCGCAACTTCACCAAAGACGGCAGCAAGCCCTACGCGAATCTGATTGCAGACGACTTCACCTTCATAGACCCCGCGGTATATACCGCCATCGAATGCTACACCACCCTCCACAAGGACGGCAACCTGGCATACAACATCGAGCCGATGAAGGTCAACGGCTATATCTCAGTGCCTTCCGGCAGCCTCACTCCCGACAAGCTCACCGAGGACGGCAATCTGACATACGAGTTCAAGTACGGACGCGAGCCCGGCACCAACGATATAACCACCAAGCAGGTTCCCTTCTCAAAGTCCAACATCGACGAGACGAACCTCCAGCGCATCGAGAAACTCCTTCCCTACTCCTATTCGCTGATAGCTCCTGCGCTCTGATGTTCAAGGAAACCATAACTCCGGAAGAGATAGAGACATACGAACTCATTTCCTTTCCTGGGAAGATATGGGTCATCGACGCTCCGGGCGAAGATCTGGAGCACGCCGTAGCACACCTGTCGGCACAGAGGATGATAGGTTTCGACACCGAGACGCGTCCCGTTTTCACGCCCAATACCCCCCGCCACAAGACGGCGCTGCTGCAGCTCTCCAGCGAAACCGATGCTTTCCTCTTCAGGCTCAACAAGATGGGCCTGCCCGCAGAGGTCGCAGCCATCCTGGCCGACCGCAGCATTACCAAGGTGGGAGCAGCGGTACACGACGACATCTACGGTCTCTGCAAGCACCGTGAATTCAAGGCAGCGAGGTTCATGGACCTCCAGATACTCGGTTACGAATACGGAATCCGCGAAAAGAGCGTGAGGAAGATGGCGGCAATCATCTTTGGCCGCAAGGTCTCCAAGGCGCAGCAGTGCTCCAACTGGGAGGAGGATGTCCTCTCCGAAGCGCAGCAGTTATACGCCGCCACCGACGCCTGGATCTGCCTGAGAATGTACAAGATACTGCTTGGCTCGCCCAAAGTCAAGCTGAAACCGATAATCCCCCCCGCACAATGACGAGAGTCGTACTCAAGAAGGGGCGCGAAGAGTCGCTGCTCCGTTTCCACCCGTGGGTCTTCTCCGGCGCGATAGCGCGCCTGGAGGGTGACGATCCTGCAGAGGGTGACGTTGTGGAGGTGGTTTCCGCATCCGGCCAGGCGCTAGGATGCGGACACTGGCAGATCGGCTCGATTGCGGTGCGCATACTCTGCTTCGGCGCCTCCGTCCTGCCCGACGGGTTCTGGGAGATGCGGCTCGGCGCGGCGCTTGCCGAGAGGCGGGCTCTGGGGCTGGCCGGCGATGAGGCTTCGGCTGGCGCTTCTGGGGCCGGCGCGACCGACTGCTACCGTCTGGTCCACGGTGAAGGCGACTCCCTTCCGGGGCTTGTAATCGATTATTACGGAGGGGTTTGCGTGATGCAGGCCCACTCCGCTGGAATGTTCCTCGCCCGTTCCGAGATTGCCGCTGCGCTGCAGGCCGTCTATGGCCCCGCGCTCAAGGCTGTCTATGACAAGAGTTCCGGCACCGCCCCCTTCAAGGCGGGGCTGAATCTCTGCGACGGCTATCTTTTCGGCGACGGCAGCGCCCTTGCCAGGGATGCCTTCGTGCTCGAGAACGGCCACAGGTTTCATGTCAACTGGGAGGAGGGCCAGAAGACCGGTTTCTTCCTCGACCAGAGGGAGAACCGCCGTCTGGTAGGCCTCCACTCCGCAGGCAAGCTGGTGCTCAACCTGTTCTGTTATACCGGAGGGTTCTCGATCTACGCCCTCGCCGGCGGGGCGCTCAGCGTCGATTCGGTGGACAGTTCCGCCCGCGCCATGGAGATGACCGACAGGAATGTGGTTTTGAACGGGTTCACGACTGCCCATGGCGGCACCGGCGAAGCGGCCGTGCACCACAGCTACTGCTGCGATGCGCTTGATTTCCTGCACGATGCGCCTCAAGGGGCGTACGACCTCATGATCGTCGACCCGCCCGCATTCGCCAAGCACCGCGGCGCGCTCCACAACGCCCTCCGCGCCTATCAGAGGCTTAATGCCGACGCCATCTCGAAGGTAGCTCCCGGCGGTATAATCTTCACCTTCAGTTGTTCGCAGGCTGTTGACCGTCAGGCGTTTTCACTTGCCGTTTTCTCCGCCGCGGCGCAGACCGGACGCAACGTCCGCATCCTTGCCCGCCTGAGCCAGCCCGCCGACCATCCCGTGAGCATCTATCACCCCGAAGGGGAGTATCTCAAAGGCCTGATGCTCTATGTCGAATAGCGGCTCCCACGGGGAAGCTGCCGTTCCCGGCCCCGGCCTCCCCGAACGGTTCACATATCCTTTCTGCTATACTCCGCACCCGCTGATTGTCAGGGCGGCGGAAGCCTTGATTGCCAGGATCGACGGCGATCCGGCACTCCGAGAGCTCTTTGCCGAGGGGAAGATGATGGGGGTGCTGATGGTGCAGGACCCTTCTGACGGGAGCGTGGATTATCTTTATGGTTTTTCCGGGCTCGCCGGCGGGCGCAGCGTTGTCGAGGGGTTCGTCCCGCCGATTTTCGACACGACTGCCGTAGATATCGACTCCGTTTCGCATGAGGAGTCGGTCCGGCTGCAGAACTGGTTGTTCGAGCAGTATGTGGTCTGCAATGCCCGCGGTGAGAGGCGCTCGATCCGCGAGGTGTTCTCACGTCGCGGTCTTGCACCTCCCGGCGGAACGGGCGACTGTGCCGCGCCGAAGATGCTTCAATACGCTTATAATCACGGGCTTCGGCCACTCGCTATGGGCGAGTTCTGGTACGGGGCATCCCCCGCATCAGAGGTCCGCAGGCAGGGCTCCTTCTACCCCTCCTGCACCGGCAAATGCGGTCCGCTTCTGGGGTTTATGCTCGAAGGTTTGGATGTGGAACCGAATCCGCTCGACAACGACCATCTCTGGGCGCTGGAGGAGCCCGTGGTACGGTTCGAAGATGCCTCGATAGTTGTTGTGGAGAAGCCTTCCGGGATGCTTGCGGTGCCGGGCCGCACCTCCCGCCGATGCCTTCAGGACTGGCTTTCGGAGCGTTGCGGATGCCCTGTTTTCTCCTGCCACCGGCTCGATATGGATACCTCGGGGCTGATGGTTTTTGCCAAGTCTCCCGAAACACAGGCAGCGCTGCACCGGCAGTTCGAGGGGCGCGAGGTGCAGAAGCAGTATCTGGCGAGGCTGTGTCCTTGCGGCGGGGATGCGGATGAGGGTTCCGGGACTGCGGCCAGAGGGTTGAAGCCGGGCGACAGGGGGAAGATTTCCCTTCCACTTATGCTCGATTATTACGACCGCCCGCGGCAGATGGTGGATTTCGACAAGGGGAAGCCGGCGGTGACTGAATATGAGGTGCTTCGCGAGCTCCCCGGCGGCATTCTCGAGGTTCGTTTCATCCCCTACACCGGCCGCACCCATCAGCTCCGCGTCCATGCCGCCCACTCCCTCGGCCTCAACCGCCCCATCCTCGGCGACCGGCTCTACGGCGGCCAGACCCCCGCCTCCGGCCGCCTGATGCTCCACGCCTCTCTCCTCTCCTTCCGCCACCCCGTAACCGGTTCAAGGATGAGGTTTGAGTCGGGAATGTAAGGCAAACTACAGTAATCCTTTCTCAATCAAAATCGCAACCATTTCCGAAGGCGTTACGACAAATGGTTTCTTTGGAAAATGTCGGATATTCCCCGTTACCAGGAAAGACTCGTCGACGCTCATCTTAACTTCATAAAAAACGGCATCGTCCGGGTCCGGAAAGGGTTCGTCGGTCACAATTGTCCGGGAAACGTCTCAGTGCGCAAGTGTCGCTCGGGGGGCGTATATCGCCGTTTTCCCGCCCGCGCTTTGGGGCCGGCGACGATTTTCGGGAAAAATGGAGCAAGGTTCTAATTCTTAAGCCCCTAAATACCAGCAAGTTAACTTTTCATTATCTGCTCCAACGCCTTATTTAAGGCTATGGAGCAAGCGCACCTGCCTCTGATGCCCTTCTAAGGCCCATCACCCTGCTCCATTCTGCCCGGGAACGTTATTCCCGCGTCACATCCGTCATTCCCGCGAAGGCGGGAATCTACTATTTCAAACTTCCGATAACAAATCCGGTTTTCTTGGAAAAAGCCATATTTGTCTTTTGATGACAAAAGATAACTACGATTGCTTTTTGTCAATATCAAGATCAAAAACCTCGCTATCTTGGAGCGCTAATTCAAAACAGAGCTTAAGTTGCCGCCATGAAACGAATTAATAATCGTCAGCAAGATGCTGAAGATTTAGAGTGCCAATTCTTCAGCAAGATGCTGAAGATTCTTTGCCAGCAAATCGTCAAGGGGTTGTTGACGATTTCGAAAGCATATATATGATTCCGTGGCGATACATATTCTCATCCTCCACAATGCTAAATGTCTCAGTAATCGTCATGCCCGCGGAGAGGGCAACTATTTTATTTTAAATGTTATGAAATATTCTTAATTTTGTGGTATGAAAACTACGACAGTTGCACTGGGGCCTCATTTTGAGGACTTTATTCAGGCGAGCATCCAATCTGGCAGGTACAACAATGCCAGCGAGGTGGTCCGGAGCGGCTTAAGGCTTCTGGAAGACCACGAGAATAAGGTTGCCGCATTACGTGCTGCCATCGAGGAAGGGTTGAACAGTGGCATCATCGAGGATTTCGATCCCGATGCCTATTTGAAGGAGATGAAGGCACGTAAGTATGGCAAGTTATGATAATTCATGGTCTGAAGTTCAGGCTGATAAGTATGAGGGACTGCTCCGAATAGCTTTCAGCACAATTGCTGCTAAACCCTTCAAGTTAGGGAAAAGCTATGATTTGATCTATCCCGGTCTAAGAGGATACAAAGTTGGACGCCATATCGTATTCTACATTATCAGGGATAACGGAAGAGTACTAATTGTACGAGTCCTTCACGAACGAATGGACTTCAGACGGCATTTAAAGATAAAATAGCGGTGCTATATGCTTTCTTTCTCCACCATTCCCCTGCACCCTTCGTCCAGGTCGCGCCAGGTGGCTTCGAAGTCGCCGGTGTACCAGGGGTCGGCGACGTCGCGGCAGGAGCCGGCGAAGGACATCATGAGCCGGATCTTGCCTTCGGGGTCGGAGGGGATGATGCGGCGGATGAGGTGCAGGTTGGAGGCATCCATACAGATTATGAGGTCGAAGCGGTCGTAGTCAGCCGCGGTGATGCGGCGGGCGCGCTTGGCATCGTCATAAGGCACTCCGTGGCGCTCGAGGCAGCGCTTTGCCGGTGGGTAAATCGGGTTGCCGATCTCCTCCGAAGAGACAGCTGCTGATTCTATATAATACTCTTTCTCGAGGCCGCGTTCCCTGACGAGGGCCTTCAGCATGAACTCCCCCATCGGGCTGCGGCAGATGTTGCCGTGGCAGACGAAGAGTATCCTTTTCATCGTTTTTCAGCTTTTTGGCGCGCAGGGAGCTGCGCCAGGATTACCGCGATGAATACGAGCACGGCGCCTGCGATTTCGCGGGACGAGAGGGTCTGATGGAGTATGAGCCATCCGCCAAGTACCGCCACGAGAGACTCCAGGCTCATCAGGAGCGAGGCCACGGCGGGATTGAGTCCCCTCTGCCCTACTATCTGCAGGGTATATCCGATTGCGCAGGAAAAGAATGCGACATACGAAAGGGATATCCAGGCGCCGGGAGCCGTGAAGCAGGCGGCCCAGGCCTTAAGCCCTACCGGCACGATTTCAAACGGAATCATCAGCAGCGAAGAGACCGCACCGCAGACAAAGAACTGAAGGACAGCGAGTTCAATCGGGTTATAGCGAGGCGAGAAGCGGTCCACCGCAAGTATGTGGAAGGCGAACAGCGCAGCGCTGACGAGCACCAGAAGGTCGGAATAGTTATACGACAGGTTTCCGGTTATGCAGAGAAGGTAGGTTCCCGCGAGGGCCAGGATGACGCCGAGCCACACGGTAGGCGGTGTCTTACGCTTGAAAAACAGCAGGTTGAATATCGGCACCATCAGGATGTAAATGGCCGTTAGGAAGCCCGCCTTGCCGGCTCCGGTCCCCTGCGCAATCCCCTCCTGCTGGAAGTAATTGGCCGTGAAGAGAAGCAGGCCGCAGATCAATCCTGCACGCCACAGCCCCCTGCCCTGTCTTTGTCCGCCCAGCCTGATGAAGGGCAGCAGGACCAGCGCCGCTATGAGGAACCTCACGCCGTTGAATGTGAGCGTGCCGAGATGGCCGCCGGCTTCGCTCTGGGCGACGAATCCCATTCCCCAGATAAAGGAGACGAGGACAAGAATCAGGGAATTCCGGACTTTGAGGTTCATAGCGCAGACAAAGATAGCTCTTTTGCCGCAGAATGCATATCTTTGCAATATGCAACTCATCATATTCGATTTCGACGGGACGCTCGGGGACACCCGGCAGAATATCATAAAGACGTTCCGCGATGCCATCGCCGCTCTGAGGCTGCCGGAGCGCGACGAGAAGACTCTCGCCGCCACGATCGGCCTCCCCCTTCCAGCTGGCTTCGCACAGCTCTTTCCCGACCTTTCCGAAGAGCAGGTAGTTCTCTGCACCTCCACCTACCGCGAATTTTTCGAGCGCAACAAGAAGTTGCTGGTTCCCAGGCTCTTTCCCGGTGTGAAGGAAACAATCGAAGCCATCCGTTCCCGCGGCATCCGGATGAGTGTGGCCTCCTCCCGAAGTTCAAGGTCGCTGAACGAATTCCTGCAGGAGATGGGTGTTGCAAAATACATCTCCTATGTGCTTGGGGCCGACAACGTGACGCATGCGAAGCCCCATCCCGAACCGGTGCTCAAGACCCTCGACGAACTCGGAGTTACGGCGGAAGATGCCCTGGTGGTCGGAGACATGCCGGTGGATATCGAGATGGGATACCGTGCCGGAGTCCGCACCTGCGCAGTAACCTACGGCAACGCCTCCCGCGAGGCCCTCGAGGCCGCAGGAGCCGATTTCATAATCGACAGGTTCCCGGAACTGATGGATATTATTTAACCAGTTGCACAAATTACTTATACAAATTTCGTTTTCTTGTAAAATAATTGCTGATTTTGTCATCAACAAGTGGCAAGGCCGTATTATATTTGCCGGAAACCGAATGAGATATGGAGACGAAAGATTATTACAACAGAGGCGAAGTGATCCTCTATCAGACCGAAGACGGTCGGACACAACTTGATGTCAAACTGGAGAATGAAACTGTATGGCTGACGCAAGCGCAGATGGTAGATTTGTTCCAACGTGATAAATCTGTCATTTCACGGCATATACATAACATTTTTGCCGAGGGAGAACTCGATGCTTCATTGACTGTTGCAAAAAATGCAACTGTCGTCTCAAGAGGATTCCGGGGAGAAATAGCAGATTATATTACATATTACAATCTTGATGTAATCATCTCTGTCGGATATAGGGTAAAATCGCAACGTGGAACTCAGTTTAGGATTTGGGCGAACAAAGTTTTGAAAGACTACCTCATCCGCGGTTATGCCGTAAAGAACAACCTTGCCCAGCAGAAATATGAGGAATTAAAGCAGCTGGTATCGGTGATGGGGCGGACAATGAACTATGTGGAAATGAGAGAACAGGATGCCGACCAGGTTAAATCTATTATCGATGTAGTCCAAGATTACACATACGCTCTCGACACCCTTGATAATTATGATTATCAGACCCTCACGATAGAGCAGACAACGGGTCCGGAACGTTTCCACGCAACCTACGAGAATGCCATGGCAGTAATTCATGAGTTGAAATCCAAATTCGGCGAAAGCGCTCTGTTCGCGAATGAGAAGGATCAGTCATTCCGTAGTTCCATCGGCCAGATATATCAGACCTGGGATGGCCAGGAGCTATATCCGTCAATCGAGGAAAAGGCTGCGATGCTGCTCTATCTGGTCACGAAAAACCACAGTTTCACTGATGGCAACAAGCGCATAGCCGCAACTCTTTTCCTCTGGTTCATGGATAAAAACGGCGTTCTTTACGGCCCGGACGGTCGTAAGCGCATTGCTGACAATGCCCTTGTCGCCCTCACGCTTATGATTGCGGAGAGCAAGATGGACGAAATGGATACGATGCTCAAGCTAACTGTGAGCCTGATCAATACTAGGAACTCCTAGCCTCCAGAACTACTCCCCTGCCGTCACCTTCCAGCGGAGGCGCCAGCGGCCATTTTCATAGTCGTGGCTGATGATCCTGAAGGAGCCTACCTCCGAGGTGTTTTTCACGTGATTGCCGATGCAGGCGCAGGCGTCGTAGTCGCCCACGCGCACTATGCGGAGCGTCTGAGAGACATCTTCCGGAAGTTTGCTCAAGTCCACGATCGAAGCGGCTTTCTCGAGGGACATGAACTCGATGGTGACGTCCAGATTCCTGGAAATCACCTCGTTGACACGCCTCTCGATTTCCTCCACCTGCTCCTCAGTCGGGCACTGCGGCAGCAGATAGTCGCACTTGCTCTTCTTCCGCTCCACGTGGGCGTTGCGCGAACGGGGACAGCCGAACATCCTGACCATCGTAGCGTTCAGGATGTGTTCGGCCGTATGGGCGGGAGCGTACTCCTCCTTATTATGCGCGTTCAGAACGGGCGCGCCCCCCGTAGCCTCGGGTTCCGGCATACTAATAATTGTCCTTCAGAACCTCGAAATAAGCCTGCGGATGGAGGCAGGCAGGGCACTGTTCGGGCGCCTCTTCAGCCTCGATGATGAATCCGCAGTTGCGGCACTGCCAGTAAACCTTGCCGTCCTTCTTGAAGACGCGATACTCCTCTATGTTCCTGAGCAGCTTGTTGTAACGCTCCTCGTGGCCCTTCTCGGCGATTGCGATGTTGGTGTACATGTCGGCAATCTCGTCGAATCCCTCCTCGCGCGCGATGCGGGCGAATTCGGGATAAGCCTCGGTCCACTCCTCATTCTCCCCTGCAGCGGCAGCCTTGAGGTTGTCGACGGTCTTGCCTATGACGCCTGCGGGGAAAGATGCGGTGATTTCGCACATTCCGCCTTCGAGGTATTTGAACATCCTCTTGGCGTGCTCTTTCTCCTGATTTGCAGTCTCTTCGAAGATGGCTGCAACCTGCTCGTAACCCTCCTTCTTGGCAGCGGAGGCAAAATAGGTGTAACGCATGCGGGCCTGGCTTTCGCCGGCGAACGAGTGCATCAGGTTCTTTTCGGTCCTGGTTCCTTTGAGTGATTTCATATTGATGTTTTTAAGATTATTGTCTGGTAAAGACTACATTGCGGAACAGTTCCGTCATCGACGAATCGAAAAAAAGTCCATCAAACTCATTGATGGTCATCTGCTTGCCATCTTCAGATACTGTTCCGGTCCAATAATAAGTTACTTCATTACCATTGCCGTCCTTTTTCAGATAGGGAATCCTTACAATCGGATACTCGTAAAAGATATCTCCGATGTGCTTGACAGAAAACTCCGAGTTTATATAGCCCGGGCTTTCCGGTCGTTCTTCCTTCCTTGCCGTCAACTGGAATCTGTAGCCATTTGATGTAAACGAAAGAACTGCTTCACCGGTATCGATTCCGTCATAGACGCTCAGGTCTGCCGTCCAGCGGGTGTTCTTGATGGATTCATTTATATCCGTGCATGATGACAGAGAAAAAATGACGGCGCTCAGGGCAACAGCGATGGTCAATATCTTTTTCATTTCCTTGATTCATTAAACTTTGTAAAGTTAGCTATAAAGCAGCATTAATCAAAAGATTATCGGTAACTTTGCGTTATACACATTGCTTAAGCATTTATTATGAAAAAGATTCTGTCCGTTATGTGCGCTATCGCCGCAATGGCGCTTTCCGGATGCGCTCCTAAAGAGGCGACTCCCGCATCCCCCACTCTCGACGAAGTCTTCACCACCCGCAGGAGCATCCGTGCCTACGAGGCAGGAAAGACCATTTCCGAGGCCGAACTCAATGAACTTTTCACTGCGACCCAGAACGCTCCGTCCTGGGCAAACCAGCAGCCCAGCAAGTATTATGTCGCCATCAGTCAGGAAAAGCACGACGCCGTGCTGGAGATGATCGGCGGCAACAGGGAGAGGGTCCTCAACGCCCCCGTATTCATCATCTCAACCTTCGAAAAGGGCAAATCCGGATTCTTCCGCGGCAACCAGGCCAATGATCTCGGCGATTTCTGGGGAGCCTACGACAACGGCCTGAGCAACGCCTACCTCATCTTGAAGGCAAGGGCCATGGGATTCGACACCCTGATTATGGGAATGCGCGACGCAGACGCACTGAGGGCGCTCTTCTCCATCCCGGAGAATGAAGTCATCACAGCAGCCATCGCGCTCGGCTACAGGGCACAGGAGCCCAGGATGCCCACCCACAGGCCTCTCGACGAGATTGTCAAATACTTCTAGGATATGAAAGGAATAGTCATTATCGGCATCCTGGCCCTGCTGGGAGCCTTGATAGTCGCCGTATCCTGCAGGAATGCCGACGGCAAGGATGCCCAACCCGCAGTGGACCCCGACGCTCCACAGGCCGTAGTTTATTTCACACGCGACATCTCCCCTGAAGGGCTTGTCAAGATTTACGAAGCGCTCGGCGTCGAGGCGAAAGGCAATGTGGCAGTGAAGATTTCCACAGGAGAATCGATGCTCAGCAATCACCTCCGCCCGGAACTCATCGCCCCTCTGGTTCAGAAGGTTAACGGCACCCTGGTGGAATGCAATACCGCCTATGAAGGCAACCGCCAGTTCACGGAGGACCACAAGAGGACCATCGCGGAACACGGCTACACCGCCATAGCTCCGGTCGACATTATGGACGAAGAGGGCGAAATCAAGATTCCCGTCAAGGACGAAAAGTGGCTCAAGTACGACATCGTAGGCTCGCACATTGAAAACTACGATTTCATGATCAACCTGGCCCACTTCAAGGGGCACGCGATGGGCGGCTTCGGCGGCGTGCTGAAAAACGCATCGATCGGCGTGGCATCCCGCAACGGCAAAGCTTACATCCACACAGCGGGGAAGACGGAGGACTATACCAATGCATGGTCGAACCTGCCGAAGGGCTGGATGCTCTCGCCGAAGCGGAACACCCCCTTCATCGAGTCGATGTCAGCTGCGGCACAGGCCGTTCACGATTTCTTCGTGGCGAGGAACGGCATCGTCTATATCGACGTGATGAACAACATATCGATAGATTGCGACTGCGACGGCCATCCCCACAAGCCTACGATCCAGGATATCGGCATAGCCGCCTCACTCGACCCGGTGGCGGTGGACAAGTTCTGCCTCGACCAGGTGATGAACCTGCCGAAGGACAAGAATAACAAGAACAGGGCGCTGATAAGGCGCATCAACAGGCGGCACGGTATCCGCATCGTCTATCGGGGCGAGGAAACCGGCCTCGGCACCACGAACTACAGGGTGGTGGACATCGATCAGTCGCTGTAGTTGTGATCGACGACAATACTGACCTGCCGGTCCGGAAGAACCTCGTTCAACCGCTCCAGCAGGTTTTCTATGAATGCACGGTCATCGGTGACAGTCATGTCAGGAACGACATCGACTGAGATACGCCCGTCGTCAAAGCAGTAAAAGGCGTGGACCTGCTGGACATGCTCATGACTGGAAATAATCTGAGTCACAGTCCTTTGCAACTCCGCGTCCCGATTCTCTCCCGTTGAGTTGGAATAGACTCCCACGGTCATGACGATACCGTGGCGCTCATACATTATTTCAGAGATATGGCGCGTAAGGCCGTGGATCTGATGGGCCGTCATGGTGTCCGGAACTGCAATATGGAGTGAGCCGATGGAGAGATCCGGGCCGTAGCCGTGGAGAATAATGTCGTACACGCCCTGCACCCCTTCTTCGCCGGCGATCTCGGTTTTGATCTCGTGAATCAACTCCGGGGAGACGCGGGCTCCCAGCAGCTGATTGACGGGCGAAGCGAGCATCTCAATACCGGCCTTGATGATTATCAGGGAGATAAGCGCACCCAGATAGCCGTCGAGAGAGACATTCCATATCAGCATTATTCCTGCGGAAACCAGGGTGGCGAGGGTGATCACGGCGTCGAAAAGGGCGTCCGAGCCGGATGCTACGAGGGCGTCACTGTCGAGTTTCTTTCCCTGGCTGCGGACATACCATCCCAGAGCCAGCTTCGCCAGGATGGCCACGATAATGACAATGAGTGTCACGGTCGTATAATCGGGCTCCGTGGGATTGATGATCTTTTTGATGGATTCAATCAGTGAGGTGATACCTGTAGTCAGGACGATGACGGCAATGATTATGGCAGTGAAGTATTCCACGCGGCCGTAACCGAATGGATGCTTCCTGTCCGCCGGCTTCACCGATAGTTTGGTACCGATGATGGTGATGACGCTGGAAAGGGCGTCGCTCAGGTTGTTGACTGCATCCAGAACTATCGCCACGGAATGGGCCAGCAGGCCGACGAGCGCCTTGAATCCGGCAAGAAGGACATTGGCGACGATGCCTACGACGCTGGTGCGTATTATCTGTTTGGAACGATCCATTTTAAATGTTTAAAAAATGACTCTGCAAAGATACGATTATATGGATGGAAATGAGTATCTTGTGCCCTTGAAATACGCTTATCCCCCATGAAAACACTTGTTGCATACTTTTCCGCCACCGGCACCACAGAGGCCGTGGCCAGGGACCTCGCCGAAGTGACCGGCGGCACCCTCTATGAAATCAAGCCTGAAGTCAGGTACACCTCTGCCGACCTCAACTGGCTAGACCGCAAATCCCGCAGCACTATCGAGATGAAGGACAAGAGTTCCCGTCCGGCTATCGTCAAGGACCTCGAGAATGCGGATTCTTTCGACCGCATCTTAATCGGATTCCCGGTCTGGTGGTACACCGCCCCGACCATTATCAACACCTTCATCGAGGCCTACGGCTTTGAGGGAAAGGAGGTTGCCTTCTTCGCCACCTCCGGCGGCAGCAATGTTGCAAAAGCCGACAAGGAATTCGCGGCAGCCTATCCCAAGATCAACTGGAAGGCCGGAAAACTCCTCAACCGCGCCGCCAAGTCTGATTTACAGGCCTGGGTGGAGAAGCTGTAAAGTTGCCGGCTACCGGTACTCCAGGCCCTTGACGGCAATGCCGATGTTTACAGGAATGCGGATGAGCTTGCCCATAGTGCCCAACCGCTGATAGCTGTCCTTGAAATACAAAGGAGTGAGCAGATGCATAGCATCGGGGCCGTTGTCACAGTCCACCAGGTCGAAAGAGATGAAATAACAGCCCGGCTCCAGCAGGATATTATCCTCGGGCTCTATGTCGAAATCCTGATTATCATCTGACACAGGGATACTTACATATATCGGACGGTGCAGGATGTTGATGAATTCTTCCGGATTTCCTTCGATACGATAGATGTTGACTGAAGCCACGCAGCCGGGAATACTGTTGGACTTGACGGAAAAGATGATGTCCTTGATAAGGAAGGGCTTCCTTGCCGTGGCCACAGCTCCCATTTCTCCTCCCCTGACTGCACCGGCGGTACAGTTGAAATCTCCCACAGCGCCCGGAATCCTAGTTCCCGCCCTGAGCAGATACTTTTCCCGGGTATCGCCGCCAATGAAGACGGCAGGCTGCAGTTCCTGCTCCTTCATCACGATAAGCACGTCTTCAGCCGGACGGGTGACGGAGTAAAAGGCTGTTTCATAGGAGACATGGTGGAATTGCAGCGTATCGGCAGGGAGGTTGATTTCGAAACGGCCGTATGCATCTGATATGGTTCCGATTTGGAGTTTTGGTACGCCGACCTGAACATATTCGACAGCTTCTCCCCTTTCGTTGATGATACGGCCTTTTATGGTAAACATATCCTGAGCAGCGGAACATAATGGCAGGATAAGCAATGCGAGCAACAAATAATTACGCATACAAATCATTATTTATCAGCCACTTCATCAAAGATAATGCCGTCGAGACCGCTTCGGCCTGCTATTCCGCAAGCCAACACAACGGCATCGGGGTCAGTGCTGGTAGCGGAAGACGGAGCGGGTTTCGATGGCTTCATCGAGGTTGTCGGCGTCTACGAGGGTCTTACCTTCGATTTTGAGAATGACGATCTTGCCCTTCTTGGCGAGACGGTAGAAAGTGGTGGTGCCAATTCGTAAGAGGCGGCAGGCCTCCTCGCGGGTGTAGAAACGACGTTCCTTTACGGAAACTGGTGTAGGAGTGAATTCGGCGAGGGCTTCGGTGATGATAGGCTTCAATAAATCGCTCAACAGTTGTCTGAGCATTTCAAGGTCGGTCATAATGAATCATTATTAATGACCGAAATTAACGAACAAGACAAGAAAGGAGCCGCAAATGCGACTCCGAGCCCGCTTCTGCGGGCCGTTCCGAAGGAACGCGGGGGATTGGGGGCAGAGCCCCCGTCAAAAACGAGTGCCCTAGGGCACCTCGCAAAAAAAAGAGTCGCATTCAGCGACTCTTTTGCGAGGTGCGTAGCGGACTTCTTTTGTGGGTGAAGGTGGAAAAGGATGAAAAAGGCACACCCTGTAAATCAATGCTTTAGCCGTTTCAGTCTTTCGCGACTTTTTCATGGTTTGTCGAAAATGTAGCCAAGATGTAGCCAAGATTTCAGGAAATTTTCGTATATTTGTAATGCGTTAATGAATGAATTTTGCTATGGCTACGAGCTTTTTTTTAATGACGCCAGAGAAGAAGGGTGATGCCACTCTCTTCGTCCGCTTGCAATCCCGCAAGCACAACATCAACTACAAGGTGGCTTCCGCACTGACGGTTGATATCGCCGCCTGGAACAAATCCAAGAAGAGCAGCACGACGCTGAACAACT
>JAFZXU010000019.1 GCA_017616655.1 Bacteroidales bacterium | reverse complement strand
GTGAACAAGGCGGCGGAGGAGATGGAGTACGCTCCCCTCTTCGACCGCATCCTGATCAACGACAATCTCGACGCCTGTCTTGAGGAGGCGGAGGAGATTGTCATAGAGTTCGCAAACAAGTAGCCGATGTGCTTCAGCTTTCTTAAACGCAAACGCCGGGTGGCGCTCTTCTTCGGATCATTCAATCCGATGCATAACGGCCACCTGGCGATTCTGCGTTATCTTAAGGAGCGCACATGTACGGACGAGGTCCGGATCGTGGTATCACCGGAGAGCCCCTTCAAGGCCGGCAACATGGTAAGCGCTGAAGAACGGCTGGAGAATGTCCGCAAGGTCATAGCGGCCAGCGGGTTGGATGTCGTGGTTTCAGACATCGAGTATCATCTCGAGCCGCCCCTGTACACAATTAATACTCTACGTTATCTTAAAGCCGCGGAGCCTGGCTGCCGCCACATAATGGTTATAGGCGGCGACAATCTCGCCTCCCTCGAGCGTTGGAAATGCGGACCGCAGATCCTGGAGGAGTTCCCGATATGGGTCTATCCGCGCGAAGGATACGACAGCCGCGAGCTGCTCAGGGGAATCAGGAAACGGAACATAGTCCGATGCGTCCGCATACTGAAGAACGCGGAGCTTTACGACATTTCATCCACCATGATCAGGGAAGGCGAATCGAAGGGACTCGATATGAGCGGTTACAAGCCTAGTATCTAGACAGGAACCATTCAGCAAAGGCTGCAATTCCCTCTTTCAGAAGAACTTTAGGGCGGTAGCCGGTCGCCGCTTCCAGCGCCGTGCAGTCGGCCCAGGTGGCGTGTACGTCACCCTGCTGCATAGGCAGCATCTCCTTTTTCGCCTTTTTTCCAAGTGCGTTTTCGAGAGTGGAGATGAATTCACCCAGCATAACAGGATTGCAACATCCGATGTTCAAGACTCTGTGGGGAATCCCGTCTGCGCCTGGAGTAACAGGCGAATCAAGCAGACGCACCGTGCCTTCGACTATATCTGATATATAGGTAAAATCCCGTTTGAGGTCACCGTTGTTGAATACTTTGATCGGCTTGCCGGCGGCAATAGCGTTTGCGAAAAGCATGGGCGCCATATCGGGTCTGCCCCACGGGCCGTAAACGGTGAAGAAACGGAGACCGGTTGCGCGGATTCCATACATCTGCGAGTAACACCTTGCTATCATCTCATCCGCCCGTTTCGTAGCGGCATAAATGCTGACGGGATCGCACTGGGAGGCATCTCCTTCGGAGAGCGGGCGGTCGCCGGCATCGCCATATACGCTGCTTGAACTGGCGTACAGCAGATTGGTTACATCGAAGTCGCGGCAGCAGTCGAGGATATTGACGAAGCCTGCGACATTGGTCTTGACATAGGCCTGAGGATCTTCTGCGGAAGCCCTGACGCCGGCCCTTGCCGCCAGGTTGACCACGGCGTCGAAGCGCTCCTTGCTGAATATGGCCGCCATGGTTTTGCGGTCGGTGATGTCGCAGAGATAGAAGCGGAATTTGGAGCGGAAACGAGAGGGCGCAATGCCGTTTTTCGTCTCTTCTGCGAGCATCTCTTCGGCATCAGGAATGCCGAGTTCAGCCAGCCTGGCGCACTTAAGGGCAAGAATATCTCCTTCACCCCATAGATTGTCGATTCCGACTACTGCATCTCCCCTGCCCAGCAGATACCTGGTCAGATGCATTCCGATAAACCCGGCCGCCCCGGTCACAAGTACTTTCATCTTCGATTATTTAATTCGGATAGCAATTATAGTAAATTATTCTGAAATAGTATGCTCGACCTGATAAAGGCCGCTTCAGCGGCCTATCGGAGCGAGGGCCTGACCCGAGCGGGAGCCGCGGGGTGTCTAAGGGGCAAGCCCCTTCACGGAGCTACAAAAAAAGCGGAGAGCACTGCTCTCCGCTTTGTAGCCCCAACGAGATTCGAACTCGTATTTCAACCTTGAGAGGGTTGCGACCTGAACCCTTAGTCGATAGGGCCATTCGTACATTGGACTGCAAATGTATGAACTTTTTCCGAATCTGCAAATTTTATTTCTTGAGGATTGGCGACCAGTCCACCGGAGCCTCGACGACAACCTCCTCTTTGCGCACCGGATGCACGAATGATATGCGACGGGCGTGAAGGCAGATTCCCCCGTCCTTGTTGGAGCGGGGAGCGCCGTATTTGAGATCGCCCTTTATGGGGCAACCGATTGCCGAGAGCTGGCAGCGGATCTGGTGATGACGGCCCGTAAGCAACTCTACCTCTACAAGATGATAGCGATCGGTATCCTCCAGCACCTTATAGCGGAGCCGAGCCTCCTTTGCCCCCTCGCTGGGAGTATTGCGTGCGTACGACTTGTTCTGTTTCTCGTTCCTCAGCAGGAAATGGCGCAACTCCCCTTCCGCCGGCTCCGGCCGCGCCACGCTGAGCGCCCAGTAGGTCTTATGCACCTCGCCGAGGCGGAAAGCCTCGTTCATACGCTCCAGCGCCTTGGAGGTCTTGGCGAAAAGGGCAATTCCGCTCACGGGCCTGTCGAGCCGGTGGGGAACTCCCATAAAGACACGTCCGGGCTTGCTATCGCGCTGCGCTATGAAAGCCTTGAGCGTCTCGCTCAGAGGCTCATCGCCCGTCTTGTCGCCCTGCACTATCTCCCCCGCCCGCTTGTTGATTACCAGCAGATGGTTATCCTCGTAAAGAATGCGCCCGGCAATATCGTCAAACTCGGCCTGTGAAAATGTCCTGTATTCAGCCATATCAACTATTTTCGGCAAAAGTAAACATTATTATTCCATTTTTTCTAATTTTGTCAAGATTGAGTCATACCTATTTAAATATGAAACTGAAACTCTTTTTCCCGGCCGCCGTAGCTGCAATGTTATTGCTGCTGACGGGCGGATGCGCCGAGAAATACCCCGATCCCGACCACTACGTAGGGATCATAAAGACTGGTTTCACCCGCACTTCCTATTCTCCTGAGGGCATCCAGCTCAAAGGAAAGTGGGATACCGGAGACAGGATATTGGTAAAGGGCGCAAGCAGCAATGCCACCGTCACACTCACTGCCGCTTCATCCGGCACTGAAGTGGATTTCTTTGCGGAGGGAGGCGTTGCCCTGCCTCAGCCTCCATGCAGGGCGTACTACCCTGCAGATGCGGATGGAGTTATCCCCGTCATCCAGCACTACAGCCCCAATGGCCCCGCAGAAGTGCCGATGATCGCGGGATCCATTACCCGTTACCTCGAGTTCTCCCCCGCCTGCGCCCTGCTGGAACTTAAGGTCACATCCCGCACCGGCGACATTCAGATAAAGGAAATCAGCATCGACAGCGGATACGTCCTCGATTGCGGCGAAGGCGTCGCCGTGGGCTCATCGCCTGTCTCATTCTGGTTCGCAGTTCCGGAAGGTAAATTGACAGGGGCCACGATCGACCTGACCACCGCCGACGGAAAGACCGGCAGGTTCACCCTTGCTGAGGGCGAATCCATGGAGATGATAAATGGCGAAGTCACCACCTGCAACATGGTTATCACTTCGCTCGAAGACCATAGCGTCCCCAACATAGCCTGCCTGCCCAACGGCCTCAATTTCAACCGCTTCATCAAGAGCGCGGCAAGGCCCGACGCCGACTGGAGAAATCTGGTGGCTGCCCTTGCAGACTCGCTCATCACATCGGTGACATTCGTGACCGAAGACCCGCGCACCTCCGACATCAGGATCGACGACGGCGGAGTGGCTCCCATCTACGTGTTTTACGACAGCTCAAGCGGTGCGATCACCGTCACCACCCCGGCAAAGCAATACAGGTTGCACGAGTATTGCGCATATATGTTCCGCAACCTCTACAGTCTCGAGAAGATAGATTTCGGCAACATGGCGGCGCCGCTGATAATCAACATGACATATATGTTCTACAACTGCGAGAAGCTGGAATCCCTCGACCTCTCGTTCATGGATACCGGCGGGACATTCCGGATGGAATATGCATTCGCCAACTGCAAGGCCCTGAAGAGCCTGAACGTTTCATCCTTCAACACAAGTCAGGTCACCAGCATAAGCTATATGTTTTCGCGTTGCGAGAGCCTTACCGTACTCGATCTGAGCAACTTCAACCTCAGGAAAGTACCGGCCAGCGCAGCCAACTACAGTTTCCACGCCCTTCTCTCCCTGCGTGAACTGCGGGTGGGAGAAGACTTCATCTGCTCCGACGGCGGGCGTCCCTCAAGCATCTTCGTCAACACCAACACCCCCTTCGAGAACAGACCCGGCCACAACGGAGACCTCAAGATATACACCGTTCAGAGTGTCGCCGACTGGCTCGCAATCACCAATCTAAGATGGGTCCACAGCGGCCATAGCGGCCAGAAACCCATCGACGTCAGCTTCTACGACATAAAGACCGGCGATGAACTCACCGTCACCTGGGCTGCAAATTAACGGGAGGATACGGAAATGAAAAGACAATACCTTGCAACAGCATTTTTCACCTGCCTCGCCATCACCCTTTCTGGATGCGGGGAGACTCCCGTGGAGGAGCCGCAGCGCACCGAGCCGAAGCCCGAACTCGAGGCTTCAATCTGGAACGAAGACATAACGATAGTCCCCCCTACCGACGTCCTTGAGGAAGGATTCTACAAGGATGTGATAATGGACGGCGGCACCTATCTCACCTCCCGCAAGAGGCTGCCCGCCTGCGAAGCATACAATATCTCGCTGGAGTATTTCAACGCGGAGGCCGACACTCCGGGCGACTCCCTCTTCCAGATCCAGAAGTTCGTGGGTGACGATATGGACCACAACGGATTCCTTGTCTATCCCGACGGAAAGCCCCGCTTCAAGCTCTTCTACTCCTGCGGAGGCAAATCGACCTCGCACGGCCGCTGCCTGGCCGATGCCGGGCGCAACGCGGTACGCGACTACTTCTATAACGGCGGCAGCTACCAGGGTTCCTGCGCCGGAATGTTCCTCGGCTCCCAGGGCAAGGACGGAGTAGCAAGCACCCTCACCTTCTATGGCATCTGGCCCGGAATGACAGTCAGTTCCGGCCTCAGCGGCTCCGCCACCGGAATGTTCATCGAGGAGAACAGCCCGCTGCTGAACTACTTCGACTTCGGAGGCGACCACTATGTGGACAGTGTCCGTCACAACGGCGGCGGATATGCCTACGAAATGGTATTCGGCAGCATCCCGATGGCCCGCTACGACAAGCCGGGCCGCACGATGCACAACCAGGTCTGCATCTGGGGCTGGAAGAACACTCCACAGCAGGGACGCGTAGTGCTCTGCGGTTCGCACCCCGAAGAAGTCGAGGACGGAGAGCGCCGCGAGCTGATGGGTGCCATGATGATGTACGCGATGGACGGCCGCGGATGTGCGGTTCTCAAGAAGGAACTCCACAACGGAGAGACCTACACCGCCGACAAGGATTCGCGCGACAACGACCCTCTCCACGCCAGGATAGGCGACGGGCAGTGCCACCACTTCGCTGTGGCTATTCCCGCCTCGGCGAGAAACATCCGTTTCCAGCTTGAGTACACCGGCGACTATGAGATCCGCATGATGGCGCGCAAGGGCACCTTCGCCCTGCCGAGCGCCTCGGACCGCGCCGTGAACGGCAACGCCAACCGCAAGGAAATTCAGTTCGACTCCGTGGAGCCCGGCGTCTGGTACATCTGCGTCGACAACGAATCGAGGCCTGAAAACAACGTCGGCCCCAACGGCAATATCCATTACAGCGGTCACACGGAACTGCTGAACGGCATACCTTACCAACTTACAGTCAATTGGGATACAGTCAAATGAAACATATTTTAATATCAGCCATCCTCGCCGCTGCGGCACTCCTCGCGGCAGGATGCCACGAGAAATTCCCCAATCCGAGCTATGTGATAGGGGTCATCGTAGATGATTTCACCCGCACGGCCTACACGCCCGAGGCCAACATGCTGAAGGGAAGCTGGAATGCGGGAGACGAGATTACGCTTATGACCGCGAACGGAACGATTCAGGACGATACGGACCACGTTCCGTTTGCCTACCTGATGGCCTCCGACACCGGTAGGATGGTCAGCTTCATGCAGATGGACGAATCCTTCAACATTTCGTCGCCTTATATAGCGTATTATCCATCCTATCTCTTTGCCCAGGAGTTCCCTGACGTGCAGATATATAAGGCTGACGGACCCTACGAAGTGCCCATGATGGCCAAATCCCCCACCATGTACCTGGAGTTCAGGCCGATCTGCGGACTGATGGAAATCAGGCTCTCGACGGCTATGGATGATGTCAAGGTAAAGAGTCTGAACCTCAGGGCCGACAAGCCTCTTTCGGGCGGATTCTACGTGAACGACGATTACGAAGCCATAGCGCAGGGATTTGCGGAGAACGGCCTTAAGCTCGACTGCAAAGCCGGAGTGCCCCTCGGCAAGGAGCCCGTTTCATTCTGGGTTTCAGTGCCTCCGGGAGAGTACTCGAGACTGACTATCAAGATGACAGCGACCGACGGACGAACCCAGACCTTCTCCCTTAAGGAGGGGACTGTCGTGAAAATCGAACGCGCGAGAATCACCACCTGCCCCATCGAGATGGAGGGTGTGATTACTCCTGAAAAGGAAACGGCCTTTCTTCCCACCGGCCAGGAGTTCAATATCGCGCTGAAGAGGATTGCGCGCCCCGATCTTCCCGCCAATGAGATGGAGACCGCATTCGTCGACTCGACCATACTGCGCATCGAATTCGTGCCCGGCAATCCCCAAGCCACCGGCACCCCGATAGGGACCTCCGAGATTCCAGTCTACGGCTCATTTGACGCCTCCACCGGCGTGATGACGGTCTCCACTTCGGCCAAGTACCTGCACACCTCTTCGGACTGCTGCTGCATGTTCCGCTATATGGCGGCGCTCGAAACAGTCAGTTTCGGGAATCTCGAGACCGAGGGGCTGGCAGATATGTCATATATCTTCAATCATTGCCACAACCTCAAGAGCATAGATTTCACCGGGATAAAGACCGGCGAAGTCCGCACCCTCGACAATGCCTTCAGCTACTGCCGTCAGCTGGAAGGTCTCGACCTGAGCGGCTTCATTACGGACAACGTCCGCAACATGCGAAGCCTGTTCAACCACTGCAGCGTCATCAAGGAACTCGACCTTCGCTCCTTCAAGACGGAGCAGTGCACGATAATGACCTATATGTTCTACTACTGCGAATCGCTTGAGGAACTGGACATTTCGTCATTCGACCTGAAGAGTGTTCCGGGCGCGAACCTGATCTACCACTTCTTCGTCACCCCTGCTCTCAAGACTGTCCGTACCGGAAGCGCATATATTCCCAACGACAGGGAGCCGGCCAGTTCATACTGCACCAACTCTACCACATCCTATTCATTGAGGATGGGAAGCAAGAACCCAGGCGTTACCTTCATCACCACCCAGGCAGTGGCCGACTGGCTCGCAATAACCAACCTGAGGTGGATCAACAGCGGGCACAGCGGCAAGACGCCGATTCCGGTCTATTTCAAGGATTCGGCCACCGGTGCCGACCTAACCGTAACCTGGGCGGCAAACTAAATCAAGGAGGAGACAAAGATGAAACAGATTAATTATATCCCCATCGCAATAATAGGTCTTTCGCTCTTCTTTTCCTGCGAGAAGCCTGCGGAAGAGGAACCGCTCCCCCCCATGGCTGAAGTAGGCAGTGAGCTGTGGGACGAGGCCGTCAAGGCCACCATCCGCACCGATGTACTGAACGAGGCGTATTACAAAGATGTTTTCCTCGACGGAGGGCCCTATCTCACCTCCCGCCAGATACTTCCCTCGTGCGACACATTCAACATCTCCGAGGAGTACATCAACGGAGGCTCGAGCGCGGCCGACTCACTGGTGTGCCACCAGGTATTCACTGGCACCGAGATGGACCACAACGGAATCCTGCTCTTCCCCGACGGAGAACCCCGGTTCAAGCTTTTCTACTCCTGCGGCGGCGATTCCAAGGCACACGGCAAAATGCTGCAGGCTCCCGGCCGCAATGCGGTCCGCAGTTTCAACTTCGCAGGCGGCAGCTATCTGGGCTCCTGCGCCGGAGCCTTCCTGGCAGCAGCCAAGCGCGACGGCTCCTATATGCCTCAGTATTACGGCATCTGGCCCGGCACCACTACCGGCTCCGGGCTCACCGGTTCGGCAACGGGAATGTTCGTGGACGAGGGCAGTCCGCTGCTGAAATATTTCGATTTCGGAGGAGACAATTATGTGGACAGCGTACGCCACAACGGAGGCTGCTATAACAAGGATATCTATCCCGGCACGGAGGTTCTGGCGCGCTACGACAAGCCCGACAGGGCGATGCACGGGCAGGCTTCGGTCTGGGCGTGGAAGGGTTCGCCCTACACCGGCCGCGTCATCTGCTGCGGTTCGCATCCCGAGGAGGTGCTCAGCGGCGAGAGAATGCATTTCTTCGCTGCCATGCTCTTCTACGGCTTCGAGGGACGCGGCGTCGCCAAGGTCAAGACGATCCTGAATAACGGAGATGTTTATGTGGCTGACAAGGACAGCGACGACAACGATCCCGCCCACGCCAAGATCGGCGACGGCCAGTGCCACAACTACGTGGCCGCCATCCCCAAGGGTGCGAAGAACATCCGCTTCCGGCTGGAATACAGCGGCGACTACGATATCCACCTGCTGGTGAAGAAGGATTCGTTCGCTTTCGAAGATGTGGCCGATTACAAGGATGTTACGGCAGCTGCCGCAAAGGAACTAGCCTTCGACACGCTTCCTTCCGGCACCTGGTACATCGGCGTCCACAACACCTCCCGCCCCGAGGTCTATTCAGACAAGAACGGCCTCTGCCACTACCGAGGCCGTACCGAACTCCTGAACGGCATCGCCTACAAGGTCTCGGTCCTCTGGGAATAACGTCCAACCATCATTCCCGCGAAGGCGGGAAGCGCATCAGGACATTCCCCGGCGGTTGTCGAAACACTTTACACGCCCCCTAAGCGCAATAAGCTGAGTATCACTAAGTTATGCCCAGCAAGCGTGCGGAATCCCCTTTCATCCGAGGGGGCTCTGCACGTTGCTCAGCACTAACCACCTATTAATGAGCACCTTAACGTATCAGTTCGTGTAAACTGTTTTGAAAGCGCCAATTAGGGGAACTCGGTTACAATTGAGCTTTGAGTACGTCGAAGGGCAACAGCACCACGCGCGAGAGCTGCTTTACCGGACAGAGATACTTCTGCCTCAGGAACCGGGCAAGTTTAAGCCGGCTGGGCCCAGGAAGGTCACGGATGCTTGCAGTTCCGAATAATCGCAGGGCAGCATCGTTACGAGCCTTCCTCATCTCACTGTCAGCCAGGCGGATTGCATTCCACTCACCATAGTCTTTTTCTAGTTCGTCATCATTGCCTGAGGACAAATGATACATAAACGAGCGGACCGTTTTGAACAGAGTTTCCACTTCCGTGACGGCGACATAGTTATCCGGTAGTATGACGCCGTCGCTGACCAGCCACTCGGCGGGGATTTTCTGGCGGCTGTTGATCATTCCGCTTAGCTGCCTCACCGTCAGGTCTCCGGCTTTGGATACATTTGCGGCCCGTTTGCCGTCTGAGAAATAGAGTCCCCCGCTTCCCCATCGGTAATTATAGAACATACCGATGCGTGCTTTCGTGGGATTCTTGATAATGTAACAGATAAGCGCCTTGAGATAATCTGACGTCTTTACCGGAATTACCTTGATAGGCAAATGGGAATCGTGGACATTACTGCCATATTTTGCATGCTGGTACATTCCCTGACGCTGCTTGAATTCATTCGCGAAACGAATGGCAGTATCTTCGTCCGGTGCCCTCAATGCAAAATGAAAATGGTTGCCCATAAATGAGAATGCATAGATGACGACATCATACTTCAAAACGCAGCATGCCAGCCGATTCATTGCAGCCTTGTAATCGTCATCATCAAGATACAGGGACGAGGCGTAATTACCATCTGAACAGATATGGAAAAAGCCTCCGCTTGACTTTGGGTTGGTTGTCTCCATCACAAATCAAACACGCAATGCCCCGGAGCAGAGCGTTTTTATATCCAACAACACATCGGCAGGATCATTACCGGGCTGAACCAGCCGACAACCGAAAACAAAGATGAACTATTCTGCGGAATAAAGCAAATCCGAGTGTATTCAGATCCCGTTTTTCGAAACACTTTACACGCCCCTTAAACGCAATAAGTTGAGTATCACTGAGTTATGCGCAGAGAGTGTGCAGAGTCCCCCTTCGTCCGAGGGGAGTCAGCACATTACTCGATACTAATCACCTATCAATGAGCACCTTAGCGTATCGGCCTATGTAAAGTGTTTTGAAAACTAGCAGAGATGAACTGCCACGGGGAGTGAAACAAAGAACGAGAGCCACAAACCTGCGACTCTCGTTTGTAGGGACGATCGGGTTCGAACCGATGACCTCTTCAATGTGACTGAAGCGCTCTAAACCAGCTGAGCTACGCCCCTGACACTTTGGGACTGCAAATATATCTAAATTTGCTGAAAAGCGAAATTTTTCCGAACAAATCATCACTCGGCCCTCCTTGGGCTCCGGGTATGGTCCCTCTGGCTAACAAACGCTCCTCGGGGCCATATCCCGCCCACCCATGCGTCGGGCCGGACAGATGTCCGCAATAGTCATCGCCACCCAAATTATTTTGTACCTTTGTCTTATGGCTTACTCCGATACTGATTATCTTGACCGGTTCGAGGCGGTGCTTGAGGCCGGTCTGCTCAAGCTTTCTTCCGGCCAGGGGCTGACTGACGGCGAGATGCTCCAGAGCGACGATATCGACGCAAAATGGAACGACACCCTGATGAAGGGCTATGTCGGCGACGCTGTGGAGAATTTCAACGAATACCCCGAGGTGGCGATAGCCTGGGCCGCCTATCTGGGAATGGGCGTGGCCCACGACTGGGACGCAGACTTCGAGCTCTTCAAGGCGCGCGTCTATACCGATTATTACGGCCCCCGTGGCTTCGACGACCTTGACGAAAAGGTCCTGGCGCTCACCGGCGCCGACGAGGCCCGTTCTGTCAAACTGCGGCTCGCCCTCCAGTCTCTGGCGGTTGCAGCTCAAGGCCTGATGCACCACGAAGGCATCGAAGCCGACACCGAGCGCGGTTTCTACGTGCTGGTGCGCATCTACACCGTATTGTTCCGCCTCGGCGCAACCATCGAGCTGAAACGGCTAGGGTATAGATATCAGTAATCTCCTTTTTCTGCCATTGTGTCAGTCTGAGCGGCGTGGCACAATCTTCGTTTTAATCTCTGCGGCCTGCTGAAACTGCGGGCTGACCAAACTGAATTAGAAAAACAAAAAATAGGAGATTAAAACAATGGGAAAAATCATCGGAATCGACCTCGGTACCACCAACAGCTGCGTAGCTGTGATGGAAGGTAAGGAACCGGCAGTCATCATCAACAGCGAAGGCAAGCGCACCACCCCTTCCGTGGTCGCATTCGCAGACGGCGGCGAGCGCAAGATCGGAGACTCCGCAAAGCGCCAGGCCATCACCAACCCTCTGAAAACCATCTTCTCCATCAAGCGTTTCATGGGCGAGACCTACGACCGCGTGGAGAAGGAAATAGGACGTGTATCATATAAAGTTGTCCGCGGCGACAACAATACCCCCCGCGTCGATATCGACGGCCGCCTCTATTCACCTCAGGAGATTTCCGCTATGGTGCTCCAGAAGATGAAGAAGACCGCCGAGGATTACCTCGGAACCACCGTTGACGAAGCCGTCATCACCGTGCCTGCATACTTCAGCGACTCGCAGCGCCAGGCTACCAAGGAGGCGGGCGAAATCGCAGGCCTCAAGGTCAGGCGAATCATCAACGAGCCTACCGCTGCCGCTCTGGCATACGGCCTCGACAAGAAGAACAAGGATATGAAGGTGGCAGTCTT
>JAFZXU010000018.1 GCA_017616655.1 Bacteroidales bacterium | reverse complement strand
CCGGGATGCGGATTTCCTCGATGCGGGAACGAAGGGCTTGTAGTCCTCACGCGGGGCGGGCTGCACCTTGAGCATTTCGCCCTTGATGTGCATGCGGCCCTGGCGAGCCTGCTCGAGAGCCTTCTCCAGAACCTCGTAGCTGAGGCCGTCCACCTTGATATCCATCTGGGTGGCGGTGATACCGTCGGCAGTACCGGTGACCTTGAAGTCCATGTCGCCGAGGTGGTCTTCGTCGCCGAGGATATCGGTGAGGATGGCATAACGGTCATTGGGCTTCTCGGCGTCGGTAATGAGACCCATGGCAACACCTGCCACAGGCTTCTTGATCTTCACACCTGCGTCCATGAGGGCGAGGCAGCCGCCGCACACGGAGGCCATGGAAGAAGAACCGTTGCTTTCGAGGATATCGGAGACTACGCGAACTGCGAAGGGATTCTCGGGTGCCAGAGGAACTACCGGCTTGAGGGCGCGCATTGCGAGGTTGCCGTGGCCGATCTCACGACGGCCGGGAGCACGCATAGCCTTTGCTTCGCCGGTTGCGAATGGAGGGAAATTGTAATGGAGCACGAACTGCTGGTCCTCCTGGATGAGAACCTCGTCCATCTCCTTCATATCCATCTTGGTACCGAGGGTGACGGTAGCCAGGGACTGGGTCTCGCCGCGGGTGAAGATTGCGCTTCCGTGCGCGCAGGGGAGGTAGTCCACCTCGCACCAGATGGGGCGCACCTGATCGCAGGTACGGCCGTCGAGACGGCAACCCTCGTCGAGAATCATATTGCGCATGGCCTCTTTCTCCACTGCGTGGTAGTAACGCTCCACGAGCGGGGTCTTCTCCTCGAGTTCCTCCTCGGGGATGGTGGCCAGGAATTCGTCTTTGATAGCGGTGAAGGCATCTTCGCGCTCGTGCTTGGGAAGGGCACTCTTGGCGGTGGCGTAGCAGCGGTTGTAGCAGAACTCCTCGACTGCCTTGCGAAGGTCCTCATCCTCGACGTCGTGGGGATAATCGCGCTTCTCGCCGTCGGTGCCGAGTTCGTGCATGAGCTCCTTCTGCACGCGGCAGTGCTTCTTGATCTCTTCGTGGGCGAACTTGATTGCCTCGAGCATATCGTGCTCGCTCACCTCGTTCATCTCGCCCTCCACCATCATGATGTTCTCCTCGGTGGCTGCGACCATCAGTTCGAGGTCGGAATCCTTCATCTGGGAGAAAGAGGGGTTGATGACGAATTCGCCGTTGATCCTTGCTACGCGGACCTCGGAAACGGGACCGCCGAAGGGCAGGTCGGAGGTTGCGAGGGCTGCGGAAGCAGCGAGGCCTGCAAGGGCGTCGGGCTGGGTATCCTTGTCAGCCGAAATGAGGCTGAGATAGACAAACACCTCAAGGTGGAAATCATCGGGCCAAAGGGGCCTGATGGGGCGGTCCACAAGCCTTGCGATGAGGATCTCATAATCCGAGGGCTTGCTTTCGCGCTTCAGGAATCCGCCGGGAAAACGGCCAGCGGAGTAATACTTCTCTCTGTAATCTACGGTCAGGGGCATGAAGTCCGTGCCCTCCTTGACCTCTTTAGCTGCACAGACAGTGGCCAGGAGCATCGTACCTCCCATCTTCACCACTGCCGAACCGTCGGCCTGCTTGGCCAGTTTACCGGTTTCGATTTCGATTGTCCGTCCGTCGGGCAATTCGATGGTTTTCTTGATAATATTCATATTTCCTCTAAAAATTCGGGTGCAAAGATATAAAAAAGCCGCAACACTCAATGCTGCGGCCTTCCAATTCTTTGTATTTCCTATACTTACTTGCGGAGGTTGAGGTCCTTCACAATCTTACGATATCTCTCGATGTCCTTGCTCTTGAGGTAATCAAGAAGCTTACGGCGCTTACCGACGAGGCGGAGAAGGGCGCGCTGTGTGCCGTGATCCTTCTTGTTGGCCTTCAGATGCTCGGTAAGATGAGCGATACGGTAGGAAAACAAAGCCACCTGGCTCTCAGGGGAACCGGTGTCAACATTAGACTTTCCGTATTTGCTGAAAATCTCCTGTTTTTTGTCTGCTGCCAAATATTCTGACATAGTTTCAAAAAAATGAGGTTCTGCCCTCCCGGGTCGTTCCGGGTTTGGGGTTGCAAAGGTAGGTATTTTTTTCAACTCTGCAAATCTTTCCGCCGGGAGCCCTCCGTTGCCGGCTCCGGGATGTTCCCCTTCAAACCTTCCGCTTCGCTACATCCCTCCCACATCCGTCTGACGACGTCCGCGGGCCCCTCCCGTTCATGTGGCCACGGGCGGCCACAGGTTTGAAGTGAAACATCCGCTCCGCCTCACGGAGGCCTCTGAAGAGGCCTTTTAGCAATTGCGAGGTGGAGCATAAGTTGCTGTATATCAATGTTTTAATTACATTTGGGTGCTAAATTTTTGACACCCAAAAGTATACAAACCGCTGAATATTAGACATTTACACTCCAGCCCACAATCGGAGAGGATTCACGCCTTCGCTGGAATGACGATCCTGACGATAGCAAGGCCGCTGCAGCGGCCCGGCGGAGCAGTACGTTCCGGTCCTGCGGGAGCCGCGGGGGATCTAGGGGGCAGAGCCCCCTCACGTGTCACCTCTTCCTCGCAAAAAAAGGAGCCAGGCATGCCTGACTCCTTTTTTTGTCGGGAAGAGGTGACTCGAACACCCGACCTCTGCGTCCCGAACGCAGCGCGCTAGCCAACTGCGCCACTTCCCGAATGGGACCGCAAAGATAAACAAAAATCTTTGCAGTCAACTATTTTTGTTCTTCCTTGGCTTTGCGGCCGCGGCGGCGAGGTTTTGCGTTCAGTTTCTGCATGAACTTCGTGAACTGCTTCGCCCTGCGGGCAGCCCACCTCTGGGTGACGATCTCCTCCAGATTCTCTGCGATGCCGGGATAGCGCTGCTTGATCTTCTCAGCCGAATTCTTGACGAACGACTTGATGTGCCGCTCGCGCTTCTCCTCGTACATCTCGTTGAAACAGATCATTATGCCCGTATCGAGCACGTCGCCGAACTCGCGGTTGACGCCTGTTCCGAAGACCTTCATCGTCGGAGACAAGGTCATATAGGCGTTGATCATCGGCGGGATGTTGGTGCCGAGGGACCGGACCGCAGAATTGAGGTTCTTGTAGTCGTCCTTCAGGTCGTCGTCCTTCAGGATCAGGCCTACCAGCCTCTCGTCGAGGTCCGGAACTATCGGATCCATAGCCACGGCGAGGTTGTCCCGGTCGCGGAAATGCTTCCACAGATAGCTCATGATGAGATTGCGGGCCAGCGGATCGTAAGTCTGATACATCGACATCTTGCCCATGAAGTACATGATGTCGTGATGCTGCATGATTACCGCTCCCAAGCCGTCCCAAAGGTTGTCGAGGGCGAAAAGGGCCTTGGCTCCCGCCTTGCTGCTCTGGTACTCGGGCACCACGAAGGCGCGGCTGAGCTCCATCACGTGAGGCAGGTAGTCCTTCACGAACTTCTCAGAGAACCTGAACATATGGGAGGAGACGATGTCCGGCTGTCCGTCCTCCTTAATCTTCATATCGGGTCCGAGGACATAGCGGTATCCGCCGATGATGGCTTCAGCATCCTGGTCCCAGACAATAATCTGTCTGTATTTGTGGTCGTGGTCGAATTCGTCCCAGTCGTAGGGAGCGCCTGTGCCGGCTGTAGCGTCGCGGAAGGTCAATTCACGCAAGCGCCCCACCTCGAGCATGAGGTTGGGCGCATTGTCGGAATCAAATACATACAGGACATTGTGACCCTTGTTGGTGTCACAAAGCTTCTTTTCCGGAGTAAGCTCAGCCTTGATGAGATCCAGGCTGACCGGGTCTATCAGAGGCTGCATCATATTACCAGCGGTTAAGAGGAAGTCCGCTCATCTTCATATGAACCTGTTCGCGGACCTGGTTGATGACATCTTCGTTCTCCACGTCGCAGAGCACCCTGTCGATGAGATCGACAATCTCGGGCATCTCCTTCTCGCCGAAACCGCGCGAAGTGATGGCGGGAGTTCCGACGCGGAGACCCGAGGTCTGGAACGGGCTGCGGCTGTCGAAGGGAACCATGTTTTTGTTGACGGTGATGCCCGCGCGGACGAGGGCCTTCTCCGCCACCTTGCCGGTAAGGTCGGGGAACTTGGTGCGCAGGTCGATGAGCATCAGGTGGTTGTCGGTACCGCCGGAGACGATCTTGTAACCCTTGTCGATGAATGCCTGGGCCATAACCCTGGCATTGCTCTGAACCTGCTTCTGGTAGTCCACGAAAGAGGGCTGGAGAGCCTCGTAGAATGCCACGGCCTTGGCTGCGATGCAGTGCTCGAGCGGTCCGCCCTGGATTCCGGGGAAGACTGCGGAGTTGATGAGCGCCGACATCTTCTTGATTTCGCCCTTCGGGGTGGTCTTGCCCCACGGGTTGTCGAAATCCTTGCCGATGAGGATGACACCGCCGCGCGGACCGCGGAGGGTCTTGTGCGTGGTGGAGGTGACGATGTGGGCATACTTCACGGGGTTCTTGAGCAGACCTGCGGCGATGAGGCCGGCAGGGTGAGCCATATCCACCATGAAGATGGCGCCTACCTTGTCGGCGATAGCGCGCATCCTCTCCCAATCCCACTCGCGGGAATATGCGGAGGCGCCGCCCACCAATAGCTTCGGTTTGCACTCGAGAGCAATTTTCTCCATCTCGTCGTAATCGACCATTCCGGTCTCCTCGTTGAGATGATAAGCCACTGCGTGGTAGTTGATGCCTGACATATTCACGGGGGAGCCGTGGGTCAGGTGGCCGCCGTGAGCGAGATCGAGGCCCATGAAGGTGTCGCCGGGCTGCAGGCAGGCCATGAAGACCGCCATGTTGGCCTGGGCGCCTGAGTGGGGCTGCACATTGGCGAACTCGGCGTCGAAGAGCTTCTTAAGCCTGTCGATCGCCAGCTGCTCGATCTGGTCCACGATTTCGCAACCGCCGTAATACCTTGCGCCCGGATAGCCCTCGGCATATTTGTTGGTGCAGACGCTGCCAAGTGCCTCAAGCACCTGCTTGCTGACAAAGTTTTCGGAAGCGATGAGTTCGATGCCTTCAGTCTGGCGTTCCTCCTCCTTTCTCAGCAGTTCGGAGATTTCAATATCCTGTTTCATCTATCTTGATTTATTGTTTTGCTATATTTGCGGAACATTATGCAAATATAAGGTTTTTGCAGATATTTTCCCCAAATGTTCCGAAAACTTTTAAATAATGAACTGGAGAGGCTGGACACCGAGGCATTCAAGGCCGCCGAGAAGGTTCCCGCCGCCATCGTCCTCGACAATATCCGTTCCCAGCACAACATAGGCTCGGCTTTCCGCACCGCCGACGCATTCCGCCTGGAGAAGATATGGCTCTGCGGCATCTGCGCAGTCCCTCCTACCCCCGAAATGCACAAATCGGCCCTCGGCGCCGAGTTCAGCGTGGCGTGGGAATACTGCGAAGAGACCCTCGACGCCGTAAGGCGCCTCAAGGCCGAAGGATGGACCATCGTGAGCGTGGAGCAGGCCGAAGGCTCCACGATGCTTCAGGACTTCACCCCGGAAAAGGATAAGAAATACGCCTTCGTCTTCGGAAATGAAGTCAAAGGCGTAAGTCAGGAAGTAGTGGACGCGAGCGATATCTGCCTGGAAATCCCCCAGTTCGGCACCAAGCACTCCCTCAACGTCTCGGTCTCGATCGGAATAGTGCTCTGGGGGGCTAAACTATTCCCGAGAATCCCATAAAGGCCATAGCCATAATGCCGGCGGTAATCAGGGCGATGGGTACCCCTTCGAATGAGCGGGGAACCTTGCTCAGCTCGAGCTGTTCGCGGATGCCCGCGAAGAGGATCAGAGCCACGCCGTAGCCGAGAGCGTTGCAGACCGCGAAGACCACCGCCTGCGCGAGGGTCATGATATGGGTCACATTGCCGAGGGCATCGACGTTGTTGATGAAGCCGAACTCGTTGGCTACCACCTGGATGGCCACGCCGAGCACCACGCAGTTGGTGGTAATCAGGGGCAGGAAGATGCCGAGCGCCTGATAGAGCGGCGGGCTGATCTTCTTGATCACAATCTCCACCATCTGCACGAGCGCCGCGATCACCAGGATGAAGCTGATGGTCTGCAGGAACTCGAGGTGCAGCGGTACAAGCACATAATTCTGGAGAAGCCAGGTTGCAAGGGTAGCCAGGGCCATCACGAACATCACGGCCGCGGACATTCCGACGGCTGTGTTGACCTTCTTCGACACGCCCAGGAAGGGGCAGATGCCGAGGAACTGCGCCAATACGACATTATTGACGAAGACTGCCGAGATAAGAATGAGAAAATAGACCATAATTATGCCTTGTCAGTTAGTTTGCGGAAAATAACCATAAGATATCCGAGCACCAGGAATGCTCCGGGAGCGAGAACGAATGCGAGCATGCCGTCTCCGCCCGTGAAATGCCAGCCGAAGGCCGATCCGCTTCCGAGGATCTCACGCAACAGGCCCAGCACCGTGAGGGCGATGGTGAATCCCAGGCCGGTTCCAAGGCCGTCGCAGGCCGAATCTATCACCGAATTTTTGTTGGCGAAAGCCTCAGCGCGGCCCAGCACGATGCAGTTGACCACGATCAGCGGGATGAAGAGGCCCAGCGTTTCGTAGAGCGAAGGGACGTATGCCTGAAGCAGAAGCTGCACCAGCGTCACGAAGGTGGCGATAATCACGATATACGAGGGAATCCTCACCTTGTCCGGGATGAACCGCGCCACCGCCGAGATGGCGATGTTGGAAAGGATCAGGACGCACATCGTTGCCACGCCCATTCCGAGGCCGTTGATGGCCGAAGTCGTCGTGCCCAGGGTGGGGCACATTCCAAGAACAAGCACGAACGTGGGGTTGTTCTTTACGATACCGTCGAGGATCAGACCCAGTTTGTTATTCTTGCCCATTGTCTTCAGTATTAGTGGTTTCTTCTGCAGGCTGCTCCACCGGAACAAGGGAGACCGCCTTCTTGAATACTTCGTAAGCCGCGGAGACGCCCTTCAGGAAGGCGCGCGAAGTGATGGTGGATGCCGTTATCGCATCTATCTCGCCGCCGTCCTTGGAGACGGTGATGTTGTTCACGCCGGGGTTCTTGCCCTTTATCTGGACGCGCGGCTTGATGCTCTCGTCGGTTATCTTGGCACCGAGGCCGGGTGTCTCCGAATGGGAGATGACGGAGGTGTTGTAAACCGTGCCGTCGGGGGTGAATCCCACCATCATCTGGATGGGGCCGCCGAAGCCGGAGGACTTGACGCGGACCGCATAACCGGTGATGACGCCCTCCTTGCTGGCGGGATAGACAAAACTGTCGTCCACCTGGAGAACCTCTTCCGAAGGGGTGTTGTCGAACTCGGGGACCACGGCCGCGATGGCGTTGTTGACCTTCTTGAGCTCGGTCTCGGCGATGGGACCTGCGGTTACCGAATAGACAAATCCGAGCAGGGCTGCGCAGACCAGGCAGATCAGCGACAGCGACAATACCATATTGCCGAATGTAGAGGGTTTAGCCATTTTTCACCTCCTTCCCGAACCTTGCGGGCTTGCAGTATTTGTTGAGCAGGGGAACGGTGCAGTTCATGATCAGGATGGCGAACGAGACGCCCTCCGGATATGAACCGAAGTATCTGATTGCCACCGTGATAATGCCGATTCCCACGGCGAAGATGATCTGCCCCTTGGTGGTCATCGGCGAGGTGACGTAGTCGGTTGCCATGAAGATGGCGCCCAGCAGCAGACCGCCGTTGAAGATGTTGAAGAGCGGACCGGTGTAGACATCAGGATTCACTGCCGAGAAGATGGCGGTAATCACGGCCACGGTAGCCACAATAGTCAGCGGGATGGTGACCTTGATGACCCTGCGGCACACCAGATAGGTGAAGCCGATGATGAGGGCCAGGGCCGAAATCTCACCGGTCGAGCCGCCCGCCTTGATGTAGAACATCTCCTTCCAGGTGAATTCGGGATGCTGGGCGAATATCTCTGGCAGCGTCATTCCGTTGAGCAGCCCCTCCTTCGCTATTCCCAGCGGAGTGGCGCCCGAATAGGCGTCGACCGAGGGGCCGAAGAGGTTCCAGGAGCCTCCGGGAAGCGCCCAATCCGTCATAAGCACAGGGAAGGAGACCAGCAGGAAGACGCGTCCCACAAGCGCGGGGTTGAAGATATTCTGTCCCAGGCCGCCGAAGGTCATCTTGGCGATGCCGATAGCGACGATGGAGCCGACCACGGCAAGCCACCAGGGGGATGCCGGCGGGATATTGAGAGCCAGGAGTATGCCGGTGACCACTGCGGAGAGGTCGCCGACCGTATCCGGACGCTTGAGCATGAACTTGGTAATGAACCACTCGGCCAGTACGCAGGTGGCCGTGCAGACTGCCAGCAGCATCAGCGCGCGCCATCCGTAGAAGAGTACGGAGACTATCATCGCGGGAGCGAGCGCAATTATCACGTCCCTCATCAGGGAACGGGTCGAAAGGCTGCTGTGCAGATGCGGAGACGGAGATACAATTGTCTGTTTCATATCGTCTTATCTCATTGTTTGGGTCTGCTGCGCATAATCTTGATGACCTCCGCCTTCGCGGGACGGATGACATCCAGCAGAGGAATGTTCGCGGGACAGGTGTAGAGGCAGCAGCCGCACTCGATGCAGTCGAATACCTTCTCCTCCTCGAGTTCGTCCTGATGCTTGCCTGCGCGGGCATATTTGCTCAGGAGGAAGGGCTGGAGCCCCATCGGGCAGGCATCGGCGCACTTTCCGCAGCGGATGCAGTTGCTCTCCGGCTTGCGGAGCGTCTCCTCTTCGGTGAGCACCAGCAGTGCGGAGGTGGCCTTCTGGGTGGCAGCTTCGAGATTGACTATAGCCTTGCCCATCATCGGACCGCCGCTTATGAACTTGGCGGCATTCTCCGGGGCTCCGCCTGCAGCCTCGAGCAGCTGAGCATAGGTGCATCCCACCCTGGTCTTGAAGTTGCGCTGCGAGCCGAGGCATTTTCCGGTCACTGTTATAGTATTGTCTATCAGCGGCTTGTTCTTCTGGACCGCCTCATATACGGCAAGGGAGGTGCCGACGTTCTGGACCACCGCGCCGGTGTCGATAGGAAGTCCCATGGAGGGAACCCTGCGGCGGATGATGGCGTCTATCAGTTGCTTCTCGCCGCCCTGCGGATACTTCTTCCTGAGGGGCACCACCTTCACTCCGGCATACCCGGCTGCAGCCCCCTTCATGGCGGCAATGGCTTCAGGCTTGTTTTCCTCTATGCCGACATAGCATTTGTCCACTCCGAGGGCCTTCATCATTATTACGGCGCCGAGGATTATCTCCTCGGGACGCTCGCGCATTATGCGGTCGTCGGAGGTTAGGAAGGGCTCGCACTCGGTGCCGTTGAGAATCAGGCATTCAGCCGTCTTGCCCTTGGGCGGGGCCAGCTTGACGTGGGTGGGGAAAGCTGCGCCTCCGAGGCCGACCACTCCGGCATCCTGGATCTTTGCGAGAATCTCCCCGGGAGTCGCGGTAATCTCGCGCCTGATGTCGGGCGTGCGGTCGATCTCGGGCAGCCACTCGTCGCCCTCGACGTCGATGATGATATGGGGTACCATATTGCCCGCCAGGTCGGCCCGCGGCTCCACCGCCTTCACCGTTCCGGAAAATGGGGAGCGGATCACTGCGGAAACAAAGCCTCCCGCAGTGGCGATCAGCTGCCCCACCTTGACAGAATCGCCCTTCTGCACCGCAGGCACGGCGGGAGCGCCAAGATGCTGGGCCATCGAAATATATGCGGTCTGCGGGAGAGGGAGTTCCTCTATCGCCGCACCGGACGAAATCTTGCTGTCATCCGGATGGACGCCGCCCATCTTGAAAGTCTTCAGCTTCATTGCTTCTCAGTATTGGGTTGCGCAACCTGCTGCGGTTTGGGCGGGAAGTTCGCGGCCACGATGGCGTGAGTAGGACATTCATCCACGCACTTGCGGCAGAGTTTGCACTTTGTGAAATCGATGTAAGCCACGTTGTTCTCGACGTGGACGGCGCCGAAGGGACATACCTTCTCGCACTTTCCGCAGCCTATGCATCCTATGGTGCAGGCCTTGCGGGTGAGGGCACCCTTGTCCCTGTTGACGCAGGAGACGAAGACGCGACGGCCCTTCGGCCCCTTGGGACGCATCTCGATGACGCCGCGAGGGCAGACCTTCGCGCAGGAACCGCAGCCGGTGCACATATCGGCGTTGATGTCGGCCACACCGCTGCGGGGGTCGATCCTGATGCCTCCGAACTGGCACACCTCGAGGCAGTCGCCAAGACCTATGCAGCCCCAACGGCACCCCGTCTCACCGCTGTAGAGGGCGGCGGCCACCTTGCAGGATGCGTAGCCGTCGTAGCGGTTGGTCCTGGCGCACTTGTCGGCTGTTCCCTGGCAACGCACGATAGCGGCCATAGGTACCTTCTCGACAGCCTCCTTGCCCAGGGCTCCGGCTATCTTCTTCATAGTCTCGTTGCCCCCTACAGGGCAGAAGAAATCGCCTTCGCCGTCTGCCTTGACGAACTTTTCCGCAAAGGCGCGGCATCCCGCATTGCCGCATCCGCCGCAGTTCGCGCCGGGCAGCAGTGATTCCACGGTATCGATGCGGGGATCCTCCTCTACCTTGAATTTCTGCGCCACCAGATACAATACCACCGCAAAGAGGAGTCCGAGCGCTACAAGACAGAGGACCGTGTAAAGAATAGTCGTTGTCATTAAATTTTCCGGATGGAGAATCTGAATTCTCTCGCTAGTTTATTTTTGAAAAAAGCGAGTGCAATATAGTAAAAAATCACTATACCTATTCCGGAAAGTCCTACATATAATTCAGAAAGGCCGCAGGCGGAAGCGACCACAAGCGCTATCAGGAGAAGCACAAGAGGCACCCCGTAAGCATAGAGTACCGCCTTGAAACTGAGGGATGAAGAGAGCACTACAAGTACCTTGTCCCCCACCTGGAAATGCGACGAAAGATTGGCTATCGTAAGGGGAACCTCTATCTCCTTGACCTTCTCGTCGGAAGCGGAGCATACCCCCTTTGCGTGGCAGGCGGCGCAGGCCGACTTGTTGATGATTTCGACCGTAGCGGTCTCTTCGCCTATCGCGGTTATAACCCCTTCGTGGGTTACGGGAGCCTTGCTGTCCGACATGATCAGTCTATCTTGCTTGAAAGCGGATACTTGAGGCCGGAGTGCTCGCCGAGGCGGCCGTTGATGGAACCCACCTTGACGGGAGCGGTGAAGAAGAGGGGAATATGGTTCTCGTCATCGGAGAGCCAGAGGAAGATCTTGCTGTCGCCGTAGAAGACGTTTTCGTCCTGTCCGTCAGCTTTTTCAGGCGCGATGCTAAAGGTGGTCCGCTCCTCTTCGGACAGGGCTTCGACCACCCTTGAGTTGACCGAGACGCCGATCTTGACGGCGCGGAAGGTGCCGAGACCCGAGACCTTCTTGTTCTCCTTTCCCATATACTTGAGCTTGATGTCGAGGAGATCCTTGTCCATCGCCACTATCTGGTGCACCACCTTGCCGGAGAGGAGCTTGTCGATATCCAGCGCGCGGCACGCGAAGAAGAGATTCAGCACGTCGCGGATGACCTTCTTCTCATTATATACGGTATCGCGGTGAGGCCGGGTCTTCTTGTCCACTATGGCGTGGAGACGCTTGCCGCCGTTGCTCCAGGTATAGTTGTTCTTCGCCCAGAAATCCCCCTCCTTCACGTCGCGGAGGAAAGAGACGGGAACCATACCGTCGGCCGTGAAGGTCGATTCATAGACATCCCTGATCTTATAGAAATTGTCCCAGAAGCTGTAGGTGGAGACGTCGGCGCGCACGTTGAAGCAGGGCTTGCCGGAGACCGTCTTGTCGGAGAGGACAAGGTCAATCTTGCCGATGTCCATCTTCGGCCCGTACTTGTAGTGGATTATGATCTGTGCCTTTTCGCCCGCCTGGAAGGGAAGTTCCCTCTCCTGGGCCCTGATGTAACCCGGTACCGCAAAAAGGAAGAGGAGCACCGGGATAAAAATCTTATAGAGGTATCTCATTGTCAAAATCGGAAGCCGCACTTACGGCGCTGCTTTCATATCTGTAAAGGTTGTCCTCTTCCGGTCTGTCAATTTTCATACCATCCTGATACTGCTGCGTCGGATCGTTGTAGTCGAAGAACTTGACTTCACGCTCCAGGAAGCGCATCTCGACATCCTGCGTATTACCGTTTCGGTGCTTCGCGATGATGACCTGGGTGTATCCGGCTGGCTTGTCCTCCTCCGGAACGCCGGCCTTCTCGGGACGGTGGATGAACATCACGATATCTGCATCCTGCTCGACTGCGCCCGACTCGCGGAGGTCGCTCAGCTGAGGACGCTTGTTGCCGCCTCGGGTCTCCACCATACGGTTCAACTGCGAGAGGGCGATGATGGGGACGTCGAGCTCCTTGGCGATGGATTTCAGGGAACGGGAGATGGTCGAGACCTCCTGCTCGCGCATGCCGCGCAGCTCGGGCGGACCTGTCATCAGCTGCAGGTAGTCGATGATTATCAGCTTGACGTGGTTATTACGTACCAGGCGGCGTGCCTTGGCCCTGAACTCATAGATGGAGAGGCTCGGGGTGTCGTCAATCCAGATGGGGGACTTGTCGAGAAGTGCGATTCGCTCGTTGAGGCGGTTCCACTCATCCTGCGAAAGCTTGCTCGCACCGCGGATCTTCTCTGCGGAGAGGCCCGTCTCGGAGATCATCAGACGCTTGACGAGCTGGGTCGCGCTCATCTCGAGGGAGAAGATGGCTACGGGCACCTTGTAGTCCACCGCCATATTGCGGGCCATAGTCAGCACGAATGCCGTCTTACCCACGGAAGGGCGGGCCGCAATGATGATGAGGTCGGACTTCTGCCAGCCGTAGGTGACGGCGTCGAGGCCGCGGTAGCCCGAAGGCACACCGCTGATGTTGCCCTCGTGGCTCTGGCTCTCCTCGATCTCGGCAATCGCCTCGCTGATAACGGAGTGGACCGGCGAGGTCTCGCGCTTCATGTTCTTCTCCGCAAGGGAGAAAATCTTGCTGCTGGCCGAATCGATGAGGTCGTCCACCGGCATCGAATCGTCGAAGGCAATCTTCTGGGTTTCCTGCGAAATCTGTATCAGTTCGCGCTGGATCCACTTCTGCAGCAGGATCTTGGTATGGTAGTCGATGTGCGCGGCGGCGCCGATCTTCATGCTGAGGTTGCTCAGGCAGGCCATTCCTCCCACATCCTCCAGATGGTTGGTGTCGGACTTGGGGTCCTTGCGCTTCTGAAGCTCCTCCGCTACAGTGAGGATGTCTATCGGAGCGTTGATGCGGGCAAGGGAGGTGATGGCGTCGAAAATCTTCCTGTGGGCCTCCTTGTAGAAGCAGTCGGACGAAATCTGGTCGAGCACGTCGGGTACCACGGCGGGTTCGAGAAGCAGCGCGCCGAGCACAGCCTCCTCGATATCAAGGGCCTGGGGCGGCTTGTATCCCCCCATTTCCTCGCCTATGGAGGCGATGTTGGCCTTTCTTGTCTTCTCGGTCCTGGCCATGGGTTACTCCTTGTTATCCTTTTCGAAATCGGAGTTCACGAGGATGCGGCCGCAGTACTCGCAGACGATGATTTTCTTGCTGGAAGCGATGTCGAGCTGGCGCTGCGGGGGAATCTTGGCGAAGCAGCCGCCGCATGCGTCACGCTTGACGGTGACCACGGCGAGCTTGTTCTTGGTATTTGCGCGCACCTTGTTGTAGGCGATGTACATACGCTCGTCGATCCTGGTGACGAGTTCGTCGCGTTCCTTGACGAGCTGAGCCTCCTCCTTGGCGGTCTCCTTGACGATGGTTTCGAGCTCCTTGCGCTTGTTCTCGAGGTCCTCCTCCCTGAGCTTGAGGTGCTCCTGGGTCTCTGCCACGAGGGCCTTCTTCTCCTCGATGAGGAGGTTCGACTCACGTATCTTCTTCTCGCAGAACTGCTTCTGGAGATCCATATACTCTATCTCCTTGGAGATGGATTCATACTCGCGGTTGTTCCTGACATTGTCCCTCTGGGCGTTGTACTTGGCAAGAGACTCGTCGCACTCCACGATCTGGGCACGGCTCGCAACGTTCGCAGCCTCGGCTGCGGCAATCTCGTCGTTTGCATTGGCGATCCTGGTCTTCAAACCTTCGACCTCGTCCTCGATGTCCTGGACCTCGAGGGGAAGTTCGCCGCGCAGCAGATGGATCTTGTCTATCTTGGTGTCGGTCTGCTGTATCTTGTAGAGAGTGTGGAGTTTTTCCTCGATAGCGACGGAGTCGTTGTCACCGAGATTCTTGGCCATCGAAAGGGAGACGAAGGTTTCGTCCTGGTCGATGGGCATAGCCTTTGATTTAGCCTTAGTTGTAGCCATAATTTGCTGAGATATCTTTTGTTCAATTATTGACGAAGGGTGAAGGGCAAAGGTACATATTTTTTCACAATGACAATCTACATGGATTCGTAAATCTGCTGAAGTTCGGCCCTGATGCCCTGTAGTTTGGTTATCACCTCGAAACGGTTGTCAAGCCCCTCCTTATTCTCCTCCAGGCGGCGCGCAGCCCCCTCCAGGGTCATTCCCTGCTCCTTCACCAGATAGTGGATAAGCTGAAGGTTCTTCACAGCCGCCTCGTCGTAGATGCGGTTGTTCTTGTTCCGGGTGCGTTTCGCCTTCACGAACTTGGGGAAATAATCCGTCCAGAAGCGGACCAGGGAGACCTTCTCCCCGAGTATGCCTGCCACCTCAGAGATGGAATAGAAGAGTTTTCCGGGTTGGAGTTCAGTAGTTGCCATATTTCCTGTATTTCTCAGTCCATTGATTGTCCTGTGGTCATTGCCAGCATCAGCATGTCCCTGTATGTCATCTCATTCAGGTCGGAGAAGAAATAGTGGACCGGTTCCACCTTCTTCCCGCCGAGAATCACCTCGTAGTGCAGATGGGGTGCGAAAGCGCGGCCCGAAGAGCCTACGAGGCCTATCACGCTCCCCTTCCTCACGCTCTGGCCCTGGCTGACCCTGACCTCCTGAAGATGCGCGTAAGCCGTCTTGATTCCGTTCGGATGGGTGATCTCAACCCTGTTGCCGAAACCCTTCTCCTTCCGTTCCACCGAAGTGACCCTGCCGTCGGCTGCAGCCACGACCGGGGTTCCTCCCGGAGCCATCAGGTCAACGCCGTCGTGGGGCCGGATGGTCTTGAAGAAGGGGTTGAACTTCTGCCCTACGGAGGCGCCGGTGCCGGTTATGGAGAAGTTCCTGATGGGTATTATCGAAGGGATGCCGGTGGGATTCGATCCTTTGGCCGAAAGGGCATCGAGTATCTCCCCGAGCTGCGAGGAGGTGCGCTCCGCGGTGGCCTCCATACGCGAAACCGTTGAATGCGAGAGCCATACGAGCTCCGGTTCGCTCAGCGTGGAAAGCGCCGCGATGGTAAACCTCGACGAATCCACATAGCTCGTCAGATATGAGGGCGGAGCGGTATTGAAGATGTCGTAGTAGAGCGAGGCATCCTTTTCCGAAAGCCCCTCCACCACATTCTCCAGCAGTTCCGTGCGCTTCTCTATCCGCCCGAGCTCCGCCGAGAGGGTCTGGTTCTCGCGTTCCAGCGCAGCCTCCTCCGGAGTGTCATAGAGCAGCGCCACCAGCAGGTAAGCCACCACTGCCAGCGCTATGCTTCCGATGAGATATCTGAAAACCTTGCGCATCACTTAACCTCCTTTACCGGATGGAGCATCGAACGGTACTCCTCCTGCGTCAGATCGTCGTTCATATAGTTGGCCGGATTCACGTTGTTGCCCATATAGATCACCTCATAGTGGAGATGAGGCCCGGTGGTGCGGCCCGAATTGCCCATGGTGGCGATCTGGTCGCCTCGGTGCACCTTCTTTCCCTTGAAGACGTGCATGGTGCGCAGATGCGCATAACGCGTCTTGTAACCGAATCCGTGGTCTATGACTATGCTGTTGCCATATCCGTAGAAATCCACCTCGGCCGACTCCACCACTCCGTCTCCGGTGGCATAAATCGGCTCTCCGACAGGGCCTGCCAGATCCAGTCCCGTATGGACCATCGTCTGCTGGTAAACCGGGTGGAATCGGGCTCCGAAGGGGCTTGTGATGGTGATGCGTCCGGTCGTCATGTCAACCGGATTGAAGTTCGGCACGCTGGCGGCCATCTCGCCCGCACGGCGGGAGAGCAGCGAAACCTCGTCGAGCGACTTGGTCTGGACTCCCGCCTTCTTTGTCAGGATGTCCATCTTCATCTCGGTGGAAATCAGCTGCCTGGAGTGGATCAGCCCCTCGAGGGAGGCATAGCGCTCGGAGCCGCCGAAGCCGCTGTTGCGCACATCCGAAGGGATGCGGTCCATGCCGAAGACCGACCTGTAAACCGTGTTGTCCCTCATCTCCATCTCGAGGAGGGAGCCGTTGAGGGCGTCGAGACGCTGGTCGATGATGTCGAGCCGGGCAAGCAGGTCGCGGTTGCGCCGTTCGAGCATGACGGTCTTGGGCGGCTTCATCCCGAGGAAGAAAAACAGGAGGAAGGCGTACATGACAAAGGAGACCAGCGCTGCAAGAATAATCGCGGCAATCCTGAATATGCCTGACCGAGACATCATATCTATCCTGCAAAAGTAATAAATCTTACTAAAAATAGTTATTTTTGCCCCCAAATAACATTTTCAAAAAGTATCATGACATCCAAAGAGATAAGAAAGACCTTTCTCGATTTCTTCGCATCCAAGGGGCATACGATAGTCCCCTCCGCACCCGTGGTGGTCAAGAACGACCCCACCCTCATGTTCACCAACGCAGGAATGAACCAGTTCAAGGATATCTTCCTGGGGAACAGGCCCATAGAGCACAGCCGCGTGGCGGACTCGCAGAAGTGCCTCAGGGTCAGCGGAAAGCATAACGACCTGGAGGAAGTCGGGCACGACACATACCACCATACCCTCTTCGAGATGCTCGGCAACTGGAGCTTCGGAGATT
>JAFZXU010000017.1 GCA_017616655.1 Bacteroidales bacterium | reverse complement strand
TCGTAATTGATTGTCACTCATATCCTAAAGCTTCCGCAGGGTTCATCGCGGAGGCGCGGAGTGCCGGAAGGAGGCCCGCCATAAGGCTCACAAATCCACATGTCAGGATGGAAATAACTATCCATCTGAAAGGAATAATGGCGGCACTTCCGAGGACTGCGGCAACAATATTTCCAGCCCCGATTCCGAGGAGCGTCCCTAGTGCTCCACCGGCCTGGCAGATGAGGAACGCCTCGAACAGGAACTGCCTGGAAATTTGCCTCCTGCGGGCTCCGAGCGCCTTTCTCAGTCCGATTTCGCTCCGCCTCTCCCTAACCGATACCAGGAGTATGTTCATCAGCCCGACGGCTGCCCCAAGCAGGGTAATCAGCCCGATTGCCAGGGCTGCCAGCGAGAGTTTCGATGATAGGGAGGAGAGGGTTTCCTGAAGGGAATCGCCGCTCCTTACCGTGAAATCGTTTTCGGCGGAGGCGTGGAGCCTGCGGATTCCGCGCATCAGCGCTGCGGCTCTTCCTTCCGCCTCTTCCGGGGTGACTCCTTCGGGGCAGAAGAAGGTTACGGTGCATCCGGCCTCTTCGCCGCGCAACCTTCCTACGGCGTTCCTCAGCGGAATCACCGCCTCGCAGTCGCCTCCGCCGGTAAGGCTTGCTCCCTTGCGTTTCGTCACGCCGATAACCCTGTAGGCGCCATCCCCGAAGGAGACCTTCCGGCCTATGGCAATCTGAGGGTTGTCACGGCCGAAGAGCCTTCCGGCGATGCTTGCGCCGATTATGCAGACGGCCGCTCCGGAGGAGATTTCTCCAGGGGAGAAGTTGCGCCCCGCAGCCAGCTGTGAGCCGCATCCCGCCAGCCAGTTGGCGTCCGAGGCGGTGAGCGTCATCACCGGATCGGTTCGCTTTCCGCCCGACGAGGCGCAGGCTATGGGATTCACCGTGAGGCTGACGCTGGGATTTCCCGCTTCCAGACGTCTGGCGAAGGCTTCAGCCTGGGCAACGGTGATGGGAGGGGCCTTTTCTGCGGCGGTTATCTCCATCCGTGCTGCCCCCATCCGTCCGAAACTGTCGGACAGCTCGCGTGAAAGCACCTCAATGGCGGTCTGTATGCCCACCAGCGAAGTTATGCCTACTGTAATGATCAAAACGGTCAGAACTGACCTCAATCTGTTGGTGCGGATCGCATCCAAAGCAGTTTCAAGAATATCGCTCATCCTCAATCCTCCTGTATTTTGATGCGAAGATAGCGATATTATTCGAAAACCGTCACTCCTAAATAAAAGATATTTATCTTTGCATTGATGGTCACGATTATAATCATAGCGGTTACGGTGCTGGTGAGCATCCTGTGCTTCAACGGGAGGCTCAATGTCGATTCCCTGATGTTCAATGCGTATCGGGTATGGCACCGCAAGGAGTGGTGGCGGATGCTGACTTCCGGACTGGTGCACGGAGGATGGGGGCATCTTCTGTTCAATATGCTCACGCTCTACTTTTTCGGCAGGGTGGTCGAGCAGTATTTCGCCGCGGCGTACGGCGAAACGACAGGAATCATCCTCTATATAGTCCTTTATGTGAGCGGCATCGCCGTTGCTAGCCTGTGGGACCTCTTCCAGAACAAAGACAATCCGGGCTACAACGCCCTGGGCGCATCCGGAGCCGTGTCGGCAATCCTCTTCGCTTCCATCCTTTTCGAACCGAAGATGGGCATCTACATCTATCTGATTCCCATTCCTGTTCCGGGATACATCTTCGCGCCGCTGTATCTTATCTATTGCTGGTATATGGCAAAGCGGGGCACGGACAATATCGGGCACACTGCCCATTTCTGGGGCGCCCTCTACGGACTGGCATTTCCCCTGATCTTCCGTCCCGACATCTTCCAGCACTTCCTCTCCCAGCTGGGCCTGTGACTCTAGAATGGCTGACCATACGTGACGCGGCTCCGTCCGATGCGGAGTTCCTGGCCAAATGCATAATGGCCGGAATGCATTTCTACGATTTCGAGACTGAGATCCCCTTGCAGGAGGATATCTACAAGAGTTTGATTGAAAGCGAGCGGAGTACGGATATGCTCTATTCATACAGGCATACCCGCATCGCGGAGGTGGACGGTTCCACGGTCGCCTCACTGCTGTCTTATCCCGGTGAAATCTATAGGGAGATGCGCGACAGGACCTTTAAGATACTTTGGCCGGAATTCTTTGTCGAGCACGCCGGAGATGATTTGGAAACGGGCCCGGGAGAATACTATCTGGATTCCCTGGCGGTGCTTCCCCCGTACAGGAACCGCGGAATCGGCAGGGCGCTTATGGAAGACGGCATCCGGAAGGGTATCGATCTGGGATACAGCCAGATAGCTCTGGTGGCCGACAGCGATATGCCGCATCTAATCCGTCTTTATGAATCCGTCGGTTTCGTCCCAGCCGGCCGTTGCCACGCCTACGGCGTAGACTTCCAAAGGCTGGTGTTCCGTACACATCCTTAGCCGGAGAATCGCTGCCAGAGCAACGCGGTCAGCTGTTGGGTGCGCCCAATGGGTCGGAAAAGTGGCCATTGGGCGCATTTAGGGCCAATTTTGCTGCCAATGGGCTGAAAAATGTTCCATTGGGCGCACTATCAGAAAAAATATTTGCACTTTGGCATATTGAGATGCTATATTTGCTAGGACAAAGCACTAAAGCTTTCGAGTAGATAGATATGAAGGGAGAGAAACGAATCTGGCTTGTCACCTCCAAGCATCTGGAAGGAGGAGTATGGTTCCCGGAGGAATCTGATTTCAAGGTAGGTATGAACTATGTGGCGGCGCTTGCTGCTTTTATGGGTGTAGAGATTTTGGCATTCGTGCTGATGTCGAATCACGTCCATTTTGTCTTGCTATGTACAGAAGATGAAGCCGTTGCCTTCATCAACGAGCTTAAGCGAAGATATGGGAAATACCTTCAGCATAAGCACGGTATTGTCAAGTTATTGAAACGCAATTCTGTCGATGTTAGGGAGGTGCCCTTTGATAACGAGGCTCCCGAAAAAGCTATTGCATATGTGCAGATGAATCCTGTGGCTGCCAATATATGCCTTTATCCGTCGCAATATCCTTGGGGCACGGGAAAACTGTTTTTTGCAGCTGACAAACTGAAGGGTATCAGGGCGGATTCGATCTCGAAAAGAGCCCGCTTCCGGATGTTTTGCAGCAAAACCGATATTCCCGGCAACTGGCTAATCTGTGAGGATGGATACATATTGCCTTCTTCGTACGTCAAGGTGGATTATGTCGAGAAACTGTTCAGACAGCCCAGCCGGATGTCTTATTTCCTGAACAATTCTTCCAAAGCGAAGATCCGTCTTGTCGAAGAAGATTCCCATCCTGCATTCCGGGACCAGATTATGATTGCCGCGCTTCCGGATATTTGCCGGTCTCTCTTCCAGAAAGTTTCCTTCAAGGATCTTTCGGAGCCACAGCAGATTGAAGTGCTTCGCCAAATGAGGTACCGTTTCTCTTCGAATGCCCATCAACTCGCACGCGTCACAGGACTGACATATGATGCTGCGGCTAAACTATTGGATTCACACTGATGGGAACAGATTTGGCCGTGCCCAATGGGTCAGAAAGGTTGCCATTGGGCGCATATTAGGCCGTTTTTGCTGCCAATGGGCATAAAAATGTTCCATTGGGCACAGAGTGGTCAATTCTTTTTCCTCTTTTCCTCGGCGAAGTATGAGATCACCATACTGGCGATAATCAGGGCGTTGCCGATGATGCCGATGATTCTGGTGGACATTTTGCCGGGGGAGAAGATCCAGAAGAGAATCAGTATGGCCGCGATGGCTGCGATGACGGTTTGCGCGACCTGTTTCTTGTTCATACTCATAATCGGGATAGTTTGTGCAAATATACTGTTTTTGGGGCAGGAATTCTTTTGGGATTTATGGCTTTTTTCGGCTATATTTGCAAGTTATTATATATATATGGAAAGGAAGACTCAAAATAATCGGAGGCAGGGCGTTCGCGGTGCGAAATCCACTTCAAGGCGTTCGGACAAACCGGCTTCAAAGTCGGCTGCGAAACCGGCTGCGAAGCCCGCTGCGAAGGCTGCAGGGAAGCCTTATGCAAGTCGTTCGGCCAGGCCTGCTGCAAAGCCGGCTGCCAGGACCACAAAGCCCACCGTAAAGCCTGCAAAGCCCAGGCAGACGAAGGTCCAGAGGCCTGAGACTCAGGAGTACGTGCGCCTCAACAAGTTCATTGCCAACTCCGGCATCTGCTCCCGCAGGGAGGCCGACGAATTCATCCAGGTCGGGCTGGTCACAGTCAACGGCGAGCGGGTGACCGAACTGGGACACAAGGTGCGCTACGACGACGACATCCGTTTCAACGGAGAGCGCATAAAGGGCGAGACCAAGGTCTATCTGGTGATGAACAAACCCAAGGACTATGTGACTACCCTCTCGGACCCCCACGCCGAGAAGACCGTGATGGATTTGATTCCCGCAACCCGCTGCCCGCAGCGCATCTATCCAGTCGGCCGCCTCGACAAGGCCACGACCGGCGTGCTGATGTTCACCAATGACGGCGAACTTACCACGAAGCTGACCCATCCTTCCTTCGGGGCCCGCAAGATCTATCACGTTTTCCTCGACAAGAACCTCAAGAAGGCCGACTTCGACGCCATCCTTAAGGGCATCGAACTGGAAGACGGCGAGATCCACGCCGACTCTCTCTCCTATGTGGATGACGAGAAATCCCAGGTGGGAATCGAGATCCACTCCGGCCGCAACCGCATCGTCCGCCGGATCTTCGAGCACCTCGGGTACAAGATCAAGAAGCTCGACCGCGTTTATTTCGCCGGCCTCACAAAGAAGGCTCTCAAGCGCGGCGAATGGCGTTTCCTCACGGAGCAGGAAATTGCGAAATTCATGATGGGATCGTTCGAGTAGCAAGCCGAAGACAATATGGAAGAGAAGGAGAAAAAGAGCCCCAAACAACCGCACCGCGCCGGATTCGTCAACATAATCGGCAATCCGAACGTGGGCAAGTCCACGCTGATGAACGCCCTCGTCGGAGAGAAACTCTCCATCGTGACGGCAAAGGCGCAGACCACGCGTCACCGCATAATGGGCATAGTCAACGGCGACGACTACCAGATAGTCTATTCCGACACCCCCGGCATACTCAAGCCCAGCTACAAGCTGCAGGAGAGTATGATGGACTTCGTCCAGACGGCCATCGGCGACGCCGATATCATCCTCTATGTCACCGACGTGGTGGAGAAGAAGGACAAGAATGCCGAATACGTGGAGGCGCTCAACCGCCTCGAGTGCCCGGTGCTGGTGGTCCTCAACAAGATAGACCTCGGCAAGCAGGACGAGGTGCTCACCCTTATGGCGGAGTGGAAGGAACTGGTGCCGAAGGCGGAGATCTTCCCCGTCTCGGCTCTGGAGAAGTTCAACCTCGAGAACCTCTTCGACCGCATCGTGGAACTGCTGCCCGTCAGCCCGCCGTGGTACGACAAGGAGCAGTTCACCGACAAGTCGATGCGTTTCTTCGCCTCGGAGATTATCCGCGAGAAGATCCTGACGAACTACACCAAGGAGATTCCCTACTGCACCGAGGTAGTCATCGAGGAGTTCAAGGAAGGAGAGGAGCGCTACGACATCAGCGCTGTCATCAATGTGATGCGCGACTCGCAGAAGGGCATCATCATCGGCCACCAGGGCAAGGCGCTCAAGAAGGTGGCCACCGAGGCCCGTCTGGAGATGGAGTCGTTTTTTGAAAAGAAAGTTTTTTTGCAGACATTTGTAAAGGTCGAACCCAACTGGAGAGAGGATCGCAGGAAGTTGAAGAGGTTCGGCTATATTCTTGATTAACACTAGTTTGGATTATGAGTAAGGAAGATCTGGAAGAGGTTGACGAGATTCGTGACGAAGAGATTGAGGAAACCGCCGAAGAGTTGGAAGAGGAGGCAGGCGAGATACTTGACGACGACGATCTGAACGCCGCCGATACCGACAAGTACGACCGCCTCATCGCCGAGGGCGACAACAAGTACAAGCTCTCGGGAATGTACAAGGACTGGTTCCTCGACTACGCTTCGTATGTCATACTGGACCGCGCCGTGCCCCATATCGAGGACGGCCTCAAGCCGGTTCAGCGCCGCATCCTGCACGCAATGCAGAAGGTGGACGACGGCCATTTCCACAAGGTGGCCGGAATCGTCGGCGACACGATGAAATACCATCCCCACGGCGACGCCTCCATCAAGGACGCCCTCGTGGGACTGGGCCAGAAGGAGTATCTGATTGACTGCCAGGGCAACTGGGGCAACATCTTCACGGGCGACGAGGCTGCCGCTTCGCGATACATCGAGGCGCGCCTGAGCAAATTCGCCCTTGAGGTGGCCTTCAACAAGAAGATTACCGAGTGGGTGCCCTCGTACGATGGCACCAACCAGGAGCCGGTGGTACTTCCGATGAAATTTCCCCTGCTGCTCGCACAGGGCACCGAGGGCATCGCGGTCGGACTCGCCGTCAAGATACTTCCCCACAACTTCAACGAACTGCTCGACGCCAGCATCGCGGCGCTGAGGGAGAAGGATTTCGAACTCTATCCCGACTTCCCCACCGGCGGCCTGATCGACTGCTCCAAGTACAACCGCGGACTGCGCGGCGGCAAGGTCAAGATCCGCGCCCGCATCGTCAAGGTCGACAAGCGCACCCTCTCCATCACGGAAATCCCTTACGGCCAGACCACCGAGAGCCTCATCGACTCCATAATCAAGGCTTCCGACAAGGGCAAGATCAAGATCAAGAAGGTGGACGATATGTCGTCCGACACCGTGGATATCAACATCCAGCTGCAGAACGACGTCTCGCCCGACAAGACCATCGACGCCCTCTATGCCTTCACCAACTGCGAGGTGGCCATTTCTCCCAACGCCTGCGTCATCATGGACCGCCATCCCCACTTTATGGGAGTGGACGAGATCCTGCGCTACAACGCCTTCCACACCAAGGATCTCTTCGAGCAGGAGCTCAACATTCTGCTCGACGAACTGGAGGCCGACTGGCACTACTCCTCCCTGGAGAAGATCTTCTTCGAGAAGAAGGTGTACCGAATCCTCGAGAACGACGCGGTCTCCTGGGAAGAACAGCTTGCCGACGTCGAGGCCGGGATGAAGAAATACCAGAAGCTGCTGCGACGCGAGATAACCTCCGCCGACATCGCGAAGCTGGTGGAGAAGCCGGTGCGCAAGATCTCCCGTTTCGACATCAAGGCGGCAGAGGAGCGCATCCGCGGCATAGAGGCCGACATCGACGAGGTGCGCAACAACCTAGAGCATCTTACCGACTTCACGGTCAGGTACTTCCAGCAGCTCAAGAAGAAGTACGGCGCTGCATGGCCGCGCCGCACGGAAATCTGCACCTTCGAGCAGATCCAGGCCGAGAAGGCCATCGCGGCAAATGCGAAACTCTACGCTAACAAGGCTGACGGCTTCGTGGGCATCGACCAGAAGAAGATCGAGAATGCCGAATATGTCTGCGACTGCTCCGACATCGCCGAGATCATCGTCTTTATGAAGAACGGCGACTATATGGTCACCAAGGTGAAGGACAAGCTCTTCGTCGGCAAGGACATAATCCACGCGGCGGTCTTCAACCGAAAGGACGAGCGCACCGTGTACAACGTCATCTATCGCGACGGCAAGCAGGGGGCATATTATGCGAAGCGTTTCTCCATCACGGGAATAACCCGCGACAAGATGTACAACCTCACCAAGGGAACGGCCAATTCCTATATCGTCTGGTTTACCTCGAACGGCAACGGAGAGGCTGAGACACTGAGGATTGCATACAAGCCGCGCCCGAAGATCAAGAAGCTCTCCGAGGAATTCGACTTCGCAAAGATCATGATCAAGGGACGCGCCTCGATGGGTAATCTGGTCACCAAGCAGAATACCATACAACGCATCACCCTCAAGTCGAAAGGTATCTCCACCCTGGGCGGCAAGGAGATATGGTTCGACACCGACGTCAACCGCCTGAACGACTCCGGCTCCGGAATCTATCTGGGTGAATTTATGCAGGATGACCTCGTGCTGGTGGTTTGCGCCAACGGTACATATTATACCACTTCTTACGAACTGACCAACCGCTACCAGGGAGAGATTCTCCGCATCGAGAAGTTCGACCCTGAGAAGGTCTTCTCCGCCATCTATTACGACGGCTCTGTCAAGATGTTCTATATCAAGCGTTTCTGCTTCGAACCATACAACAACGTCAATCCCGCCTCCTTCATCTCTGAGGAGTCAGGCTCCAAGTTCGTGGCCATCACGGACGACATTTTCCCGCAGGCGCAGGTCTCCTTCAAGGGCAAGAGCAAGGGGAAGGAACCCGAGAAGATCGACGTGGAGGAGTTCGTGGAGAAGTACGGCCTCAAGGCGAAGGGACGCCGACTCACCGCCAAGGATATCGGCAAGGTGGAATTCATCGAGCCGCTCGAAAAGGAGCTGCCCGAGCCCGAACCGGAGGAGGAACCTGAGGAGGAATCGGTAGGGACTCCCGTGGAGGAACCCGTCGAGGCTCCTGCTGCGGAACCCGCGGAAGAACCTTCCGAGCCGGTTGAGCCGGACAATTCAGGAGTAGTGAAGGATCCCTTTGATTTAACCCTGTTCTAGGATATGAAAAAAGTAGCCGTATATCTCGGGTCCTGCCCCGGCAATTCCAAGGAGTATGGCGATGTGGCCTACAGGCTGGGCCGCAAGCTGGCTGAGATGAACGCCGTGATGATTTACGGCGGCTCCAATGTCGGCACCATGAAATCCCTCGCAGACGGCGCCCTCGGAGGCGGCGGACTGGTTTACGGCGTCTTTCCCAAGGGCTTCAAGGGGCACAGCGAAAGGAATTTCTCGACCGATGAGCTCATCCGTCAGGACGTCACCCATCTGGTGATGGCCAAGGATATGGCGGACCGCAAGAAGCGGATGTCGGAACTCTGCACCTGCTGCGTCATCCTTCCGGGCGGCTGGGGCACCATGGACGAACTCTTCGGCCATATGGTGCAGCGCACTACCGGAGTCCATTCGAAACCCGTTTTCATTCTGGATTTCAACGGGTTCTACGATCCGCTCAAGGCTCAGTTCGAGAAGATGGTGCAGGAGGGTTTCATCCCCGGAGGGGAGGCCGCCCTGCCCGTTTTCTGCGATACTATAGAAGATCTTGTTTCAAAAATAGCGGCACTTCCTGAATGATGAAAAGCCATCTCTTTCTCCTGATTCTCATTTTCGCCCTCTCCGCATCTCTTTCAGCGCAGGAAAGGCAGCCCGCCAACTGCTATATCGCGGCTCCCGGTGCCACCCTGGAGTTCAACGCGCGCCTGCAGGGATGCAGCACCGATACCATCGAAGGCACTCCCGCCTCAGCCGAGGTAATCTGGGAATCCAGGGGCGCTTCCGTCAAGGTGAAGGAGAAGGATGTGGTCAGCGCCATCTCATTTTCCGAAGAGACCGGGCTGATAACCCTTACCGCCGCATCCTCCGGCAACGCGCTGGTCGCGGTTACCGACGAGGTCGGCAACATACTGTGGTCCTGGCATATATGGGTGACGCCCTATAACCCTGAAAGGGGCTGCTACGTGCAGAATGAGAAGGGCGCCGTGATGATGGACCGCAACCTCGGAGCCCTCTCCGACGAGCCCGGAAATCCCCTTTCGCTCGGCCTCTTCTACCAGTGGGGACGCAAGGATCCTTTCCCCGGCCCCGCCGACATCGAGGGGAAGAGGGAGGCCGCCAATACCTTCAAATGGAGCAGGCCGGTGAATTCCGACAACTATACCGGAACATTGGAATATACCCGTTTCAACCCCACTACCTTTATCCTCTGGAGCGACGACAACTGCGACTGGTTCTTCACCGGCGAGGTGCGTTCCGACAATACCCGCTGGGCCAGGGAGAAAACCAAGTATGATCCCTGTCCGGCAGGGTGGAAGGTCCCCGAGGCCGGCAATGTCCTGGGCGCAGATCCCAAGTGGAGTTCTGCCGCCCGCGGTATGGTTTCCACCGACCTTGCTGATCCTTCGCACAAAGTATGGACTCCTGCCGCCGGTTTCCGGAGTGGCATCGACGGCGTTATCGGCGGAGTGGGCCTCTACGGCTATTACTGGTCTTCGGCTCCAATCAACTGCCTCGCCCGTTCGCAGTATTTCGACGGCGAGGGGACGATCTCGAACAATTTCGGCGCATACCGCGGTACCGCCCGTCAGGTGCGCTGCGTGAAGGAATAACGCTCTTTTCCGATGAGCCGCGGATTCGTCAAGGACGGTGATATAGAGGAAGTTCCCTCTGTCGAACAGCGGGCCTGGATTCCCGAGGGCGTGACCAATTATGTCACCCCCGAGGGGCTCGCCCTGCTGAATGCCGAAAGGGACGAACTGATTGCCCGGCGCGATTCCGCCTCCGGCAATGAAACGGACCTGCGCATCACCCGCAACTATCTCAATGCCAAGCTTCAGCTTCTCGAGGAGCGCATTGCTTCGGCAGTGGTTCCGCCCATCGGTTCCACCCCCGACAAGGTGGGTTTCGGAGCCTATGCGACGGTAAGTATCAACGGCGGCAGCAGCCGTACATTCCGGATAGTCGGCGCCGACGAGGCGGATGCTTCCCGCGGATTGATTTCCTTTTTCTCGCCTGTCGCAAGGGCTGTCGCAGGTCATGGAGCGGGGGAGAGGATTACCTCAGGCCTTCCCTCCGGGAACCGCGAACTGGAGGTCCTGGCCGTCTCTTACGACCCTCTGCCCCTGACGGTTTCCGAGTCGAAACAGACTCCGAAGAGCAAGCTCGCGTCACCCATCATACCCGCCTCTCCCGCTCCGTCAATCGGGCGGGCGGGATTTGGTTTCGAGGAGCATTTATCCTGCTCATCGAAAGCAAATACCAGAGCCCAAGACGGATCGGCAAATCCCCCCCGCCGCGACGACCCCTTCGAAATCCTTCCGCTCGTCAACGAACGCGGCGTCACCATAGGCAAGGCGACCCGCAAGGAGTGCCACAATGGCACCAAGCTGCTCCACCCCGTGGTGCATCTGCATCTCTTCAATCCGGCCGGAGAGGTCTATCTGCAGAAGCGTCCTGACTGGAAGGATATCCAGCCCGGGAAATGGGATACCGCCGTCGGCGGACATATCGGCTTCGGAGAGCCTGTCGAGGCTGCCCTCAGGCGCGAGGTGGCCGAGGAGATCGGGCTTGAAGAGTTCGAGCCGAAGCTCCTGGGAAAGTACATTTTCGAGTCGTCGCGCGACCGCGAGTTCGTCTATGTATATCGTGCCGTAAGCGACTGTGTTCCAAAACCTTCGGCCGAGTTGGACGGCGGCCGCTTCTGGCCCCTTTCCGAAATCTCCGCCAATATGGGCAGGAAGGTCTTCACCCCCAATTTCGAATCCGAATTCCGCAAATTCTTCGGAAAGCTCTTATGACATCCCGCTCCGCCTTTCAGGCTCCGGGATGCTTTCCCTTCAAACCTTACGCTTCGCTCCATCCTTCCCACTTCGTGGGCCCCTCCCTCTAACGTTGCCGAGGGTGGCACGGGTTTGAAGTGAAACATCCACTCCGCCTTTTGGCGGGACGGTCAATAAATAAGTATTCCGGCGAGGGCGGAGAGGAGGATGACGATAGTGGCGTCCACCTTGAACCATGTGGCAGCAAAAGCCGCCGCAAAGATGCCGACGGACCACCAGTCGGTGAAGGTTTCGCGGTTTAGGAAGGCCAGCGCCGCCGCGCCGATCATTCCGGCCAGAATCGGCCGCATCCACTTCAGGGCTCCTTCCATATAGCGGTTGTTGCGCAGCTTGATATAGAAGATTGTCACCGCTATCATCAGCGTCAGCGGCGGAATACACACGGCGCTCGTCGCCAGCATCGAGCCCCAGATATTTCCGGTGACTGTATATCCCACGAATGTGGCGCTGTTGATTGCAATCGGCCCCGGAGTCATCTGCGAGATTGCCACGATGTCGGCGAGCTGCGAGCCGGTAAGCCAGGAGTGACGCAGCACGACCTCGTTCTGGATCAGCGAGAGCATCGCATAGCCGCCGCCGAAACCGAAGAATCCTATCTTCAGAAATGTGAGGAAAAGTTGCAGGTAGATCATTCTTTCGGCGCTTTTACCAGAACTTCGATTATGCCTGCAACCGCTCCGGCGATTATGAACCAGATGGGGGAGATGCTGGTCTGCCAGATAACTAGCGCAGCTGCGATTCCGAGCAGTATCAGGGGCCACTTGAGCGGCTTCAGCATCCTGACGCAGGGCACCGCGATAAGGGCCACGACTGCGGGCCTGATGCCGCGGAATGCGGCCTCCACGTACTCGTTTCCCCGGATGTCCCCAAGGAACATCGCGATAACCAGAATGATTGTGAAACAGGGAATTACCGTTCCGAGCACTGCTGTCAGCGCCCCGATCCAGCCCTTCTGGCGGTAACCCACGAAGACGGCGGTATTGAGTGCGATCGGGCCGGGTGAAGATTGGGCGAGAGCGAGGTGATTATAGAAATCCTCGCTCCCGAACCACTTCTTCCTGTCCACGACCTCCTTCTCTATCATCGGAATCATGGCGTAGCCGCTTCCGAAGGTGAAGGCGCCGATCTTGAAGAAACTCCAGAACAGTTGCCAGAGCATCACTCTTTCTTTTCGGCCTCCCCGCCTTCACCTGGTTTTCTGGTGCTGAGGGCCGAAACATTGGCGTAGCACCCTATCTGGATAAGAGATGTCTTGGGCGGCGGCGTGTACATCACCATCTGCTTTATGTGGTCGTTGTCCACATAGAAGAGCATCGAGACCTTTCCCAGTTCGATGGAAGTGGAGTCGAGGGCGACATAATGGCCTGATTCCGCAGCTTTGCGTACCTCGGCGTCGAGCGCTGCGCAGTCCTCCTGCGAGCACTCCAGCATGTTGAGATAGACGACCCTGCCGACATTGAGGTTCTTCATCAGCTGTCTTGTCTGCTTGTCGAAACCGGTGACGGATACCAGCGAGTAGAACATCCTGCGCCCTATCTGCACCGTATCCGCCCTTTCGCAAGAAGAGTATTTGCTGACGAAGTTCACCTGTCCTGCGGCAGTACCAGATGCCGCAGCCAGCAGCATCAGACTGATTGAAAACAGTAAGAAGAACCTTTTCATGGCATTTTATTATTAGTAGTATTTATAGAAGCCGACTATGGTTTCGATTCCGCGATAGAACTGCTTGAGCAGGTAGCTTTCGTTCGGGGAGTGGATCAAGTCGCGCTCCAGGCCGAATCCGAGCAGGGTAGGGGTGGCCTTGAGCACCTTCTGCGCCGTTGCGATGACGGTGATGCTGCCGCCTCCGCGGTAGGGCATCGGATCCATTCCGTAAACCTCCTTCATTGCCTTTGCGGCAGCGGCATACTCCTTCGAGCCGAGCGGAGTGACGAAGCATTCTCCGCCGTGGCAGAATTTCACCTCGCTGGTGACGCCCTTCGGGGTGATGGCCTTGAAGTGCTTTGCGAAGAGTTTGGTGATCTTCTCGCTGTCCTGGTAGGGGACGAGGCGCATCGAGATTTTGGCGTGAGCCTCGGATGCGATGATGGTCTTGGAGCCCTGGGTGTAATGTCCGCCCCAGATGCCGTTGACGTCGAGGCAGGGGCGGATTGATGTGCGCTCCGAGGTGGTGTAGCCTTTCTCGCCCTTGACTCCGTTGATGCCGACGCCGGCCTTGAATTCCTCCTCGCTGAAGGGAACCCGGCCGAGCATCTTGCGGTCCTTGCGGCTGAGTTCCTCGACATCGTCGTAGAAGCCCTTGACGGTGACGTGTCCGTCCTTGTCGATGAGGGACGATATCATGTCGCAGAGGGCCTGGATGGGGTTGTAAATGGCACCGCCGTAGTGGCCGGAGTGAACGTCCATTTTCGGGCCGCGGACGGTGACCTCCATATAGGTCATGCCGCGCATTCCGGTGCAGATGGAAGGAACGTCCTCAGCCTTCTGCGTGGTGTCGGAGATCAATATGGTGTCGCAGGCGAGCTTGCGCTTGTTGGCCTTGATCCAGGGGCCGAGGCTGGGAGAGCCGATCTCCTCCTCGCCCTCGAGCAGGAATTTGATGTTGTGGCGGAGCTTGCCCTCCTTGACGAGGTATTCGAATGCCTTGATGTGCATGAAACTCTGGCCTTTGTCGTCGTTGGCTCCGCGTCCCCAGATGGCGCCATCTTTGATGACGGGCTCGTAAGGGTCTGTTTTCCAGAGCTCCAGCGGCTCGGCGGGCTGTACGTCATAGTGGCCGTAGACCAGCACGGTGGGGAGTTTCGGGTCGACCTTCTTTTCGGCATAGACTACCGGGTTGCCGGCGGTCTCGCAGATCTCGACCTTGTCGGCGCCTGCGGCCTTTACCAGTTCGGCCAGCTTCTTGGCGCAGCGGCGCATGTCCTTCTTATGTTCCGGATCCGAGCTTACCGACGGAATCCTCAGAACCTCAAAGAGTTCCTCAAAAAAACGATCTTTGTTTTTCTCGATGTATTGTTTGATCTCCATTGATTTGGGTTTTAAATAAACGTTTTTGGTTTCCGTTTCCGGATTCTTACAAAGATACTCATTTTTTTATTACTTTTGCACCTCTTTAAGGAATAGAAACAATCAAACGATAAAATGAACGTAAGACAGAAAAAAGTTGACGATCTCAATCTGACCGTCACCATCAAGCTCGAGAAGGAAGACTGGGCTGAGGCCAGGAAGAAGAAACTGAATGAATTCCGCCGCACTGCGGAACTGAAGGGCTTCCGCAAGGGAATGGCCCCCATGTCGCTGATAGAGAAGATCCACGGCGGAGCGGCGCTTGCCGAGGTTATCAACACCATCGTGAGCGAACAGCTCAACAAATTCATCGAGGACAAGAAACTCAAGATTCTCGGCGAACCCCTTCCGAGCGAGAAGGAGTCCAAGAACAACTGGGACGATCCGGATACCTTTACCTTCGATTTCGACATCGCGCTTGCACCCAAGGTGGAGGTGAGCGTATCGAAGGAAGACAAGATTCCCTTCTATAACGTAGCCACTTCAGCAAAGGCCCTCAAGGATTACAAGTCCAACCTGCTCAAGCAGTTCGGCACCCTCGAAACCGGCAAGGCAGCCAAGGCCGACGACTTCGTGATCGCCGACTTCGAAGCTGGCGACAGCAAGGTCGAGAAGGCCTATGTGGCCCTCCGCAGCATCAAGGACGAGGAAATCAAGGCTTCCTTCGTGGGCCTCAAGAAGGGTGACGTCCGCGACGTGGACATCGTCAAGACCTTCGAAAACGAGGCTGACCGCGCAGCGATGTTCCACGTGAAGAAGGAAGAGGTTGCAACTCTTCCCGCAGTGTGGAAGATGACCGTAACAGAGGTCAAGACCTTCGTCAACGCCAAACTCAACCAGCAGACCTACGACAACATCTTCGGAGAGGGCAAGGTCAAGACCGAAGAGGAATTCGACGCCGCAGTCAAGGAGCGCCTCGAAGGCGAATATGCACAGGAGAGCGAATACCGCTTCATGATCGACGCCAAGGAGTATCTCATCAAGAAGGCGGATATCAGCCTGCCCGACGCCTTCATGAAGCGCTGGCTCCTCGAGGCCAACGACGGCAAGTTCACCATGGAGGAGATCGAGAAGGAGTACGACCTCTTCGCAAAGGACTTCCGCTGGGATATGATCCGCAGCGAGATAATCAAGGCGCAGAAACTCCAGGTGACCAAGGAGGCTGTCCTGGACGAGGCAAAGAAGATGACCGCATACCAGTTCGCGATGTACGGAATGGGCAACACTCCCGACGAGATGCTCACTCAGTATGCGCAGAACATGCTCAAGGACGAGCAGCAGGTCCGCCGCGTGGTGGAGAAGGTCGAAGACGACCTCGTACTCGACTATGTCCGCAAGACCGCGACCCTCGATACCAAGAAAGTCTCCCTCGAGAAAATGCGCGAGCTTACCGCATAACCACTTAAACATAAGACTAATATGACCGAATTCGAGAAATACGCGGTGAAGCATTGCGGCATCAGCTCATCGAAGCTCTCCCGCATCGCCTCCGTATATGACAACTACATCAATCCCACCATCATAGAGGAGCGCGCCCTGAACGTGGCGCAGATGGACGTTTTCAGCCGACTGATGATGGACCGCATCATCTTCCTCGGCTGCGGCATCAACGACGACGTTGCGAACATCATCCAGGCGCAGCTGCTGTTTCTCGATTCCAACGGGTCGGACAGCGATATAACGCTCTACATCAACTCCCCGGGCGGCGTGGTCTATTCCGGCCTGGCCATCTACGACACGATGCAGAGTATCAATGCCGACGTGGCTACCGTCTGCACCGGAATGGCCGCTTCGATGGCTTCCGTGCTGCTGGCGGCCGGCACCAAGGGCAAGCGCAGCATACTGCCTCACTCCCGCGTAATGATCCATCAGCCGATGGGAGGCGCAGAGGGACAGGCATCCGATATCGAAATCACTGCCAGGGAGATCCTCAAACTGAAGGCGGAACTCTACGACATCCTTGTGGAGCATACCGGCAAGAGCCTTGAGGAGATTACCCGCGATGCGGACCGCGACTTCTGGATGTCGGCCCAGGAGGCGCTCGACTACGGAATGGTCGACGAAATCATCAAGAGAAAGAAGTAATGTCAGACAAGGAGAAGAAGGACGAGGGCCTTCGCCGCTGCGATTTCTGCGGCCGTTCTCAGGACGAGGTGGACCTGCTGATCACGGCGGGGAATGCCTCTATCTGCTCCGACTGCGCCGCCATGGCCTACCAGTACTGCAAGGAGGCATTCGGTGAGGAGGAGTCCCACATCGAGACGAACGGACGCATCAAGGGCGAGCAGCGAACCCTCAAGCCCCGAGAGATCAAGGAGTTCCTCGACCAGTACGTGATAGGGCAGGAGGATGCCAAGAAGACCCTGGCTGTTGCGGTTTACAACCATTACAAGCGTATCGGCCTCAAGAAGGGGCAGGATTTGATAGAGAAGTCCAACATTCTGCTGGTGGGACCTACCGGAACTGGTAAAACCCTGCTGGCCAGGACTATCGCCAAGATGCTCAACGTGCCTTTCGCCATCGTGGACGCCACGGTTCTTACGGAGGCGGGCTATGTGGGAGAGGACGTGGAGAGCATCCTGACCCGCCTGCTCCAGGATGCCGACTACAATGTGCAGCTTGCCGAGAAGGGCATCGTCTTCATCGACGAGATCGACAAGATCGCCCGCAAGAGCGACAACCCCTCAATCACCCGCGACGTCTCCGGCGAGGGCGTGCAGCAGGCGCTCCTCAAGATTCTGGAGGGCAGCCTCGTGAACGTGCCTCCCCAGGGCGGCCGCAAGCACCCCGAGCAGAAGTTCATCACCGTCAATACGGAGAATATCCTCTTCATTTGCGGCGGCGCCTTCGAAGGCATCGACCGCGATATAGCGCAGAGGCTCAACACTCAGGTCATCGGCTTCGGCGCACAGAAGGACCGCGCGAAGATCGACCGCAACAACCTTATACAATATATAGCTCCGCAGGATCTCCGTTCCTACGGCCTGATTCCGGAGATAATCGGCCGCCTTCCGGTCCTTGCTCATCTCAACCCCCTCGACCGCGACAGCCTCCATTCCATCCTGGTGAAACCCAAAAACGCGCTCATCAAGCAGTATCAGGAGATTTTCGCGCTGGACGGAATCAAGCTGAAGGTGAAGCCGGAAGTGCTTGATTATATTGTGGATACGGCGATAGAATACAAACTCGGCGCCCGCGGACTCCGCTCGATATGCGAGGCCATTATGCTGGACGCGATGTTCGATGCGCCGACTGCCAGCAAAAAGACGCTGACCGTTACGCTGGAATATGCGAAGGAGAAGGTGGCGAAATTCGCCGGCAAGATGATAGGATCCGCGGACTGATGTCTGCGGATTTTTTTTTGATTTTTCATTTAATAGATATATCTTTGAACCACATTTAAGGGAAATGCTTCCATTCGGATGCTTCCTTCAATCCATTTTTTGATGTACGACATAATTGAATTAAGCAAGAAAAGTCAGGAAGACTTGTATGCTATTGCGAAGGATCTGAACATTGCAAAACCTCAGTCCATCGCTCCGGAAGATTTGATTTACACCATATTGGACGAGCAGGCCATTCAGAGCCGCGAGAATCCCCGTCCCAAGAAACAGCGTCAGAGGATAAAGGTTTCAAAGAGCCAGCCGGTGGCTGCTTCGACACCTGTCGAGGCTCCTGCGGCAGAGAACCCGAAGGCTGAAAAGCCCGCTTCTGAACCTGCTCCGGCTCCTGCGGAGCAGCCTGCGGCAAAGCGCCGCGGCCGTCCCAAGAAGAACGCCCCCGCCGAGCAGTCCGCTCCCGCTCCCGAGAAGCCCGCAGCAGAGAAACCTGCTGCTGAAGCTGTTCCCGCTGCTGCGGATCAGCCCCAGCCCAAGAAGAGGGGGCGCAAACCCAAGGCCGCTGCACAGCAGGAGGCCAAGGTTGAGCCGGCTCCCGCCGCACAGGAGGAGAAGGCTCCTGCCGCTCCCGCACAGCCCAAGGCCCAGGAGCAGCGTCATCAGCAGAACAACGGCCAGCAGCGTCCCCAGCAGCAGCCTCAGCCCCAGCAGCCTCCCAAGCCCCGCTTCGAGTTCGAGGGTGTCGTAGAGGCGATGGGCGTCCTGGAGCTCATGCCCGACGGTTACGGCTTCCTCCGTTCTTCCGATTACAATTACCTGAACTCTCCCGACGATATCTATGTGTCCCAGGCGCAGATAAAGACTTACGCTCTCAAGACCGGAGACACCATCCTCGGCGAGATCCGTCCGCCCCGCGAGGGAGAGAAGTATTTCCCGCTGCTTAAGGTCAAGAAGATCAACGGCCGCGAGCCCGCCTTCGTGCGCGACCGCGTTCCCTTCGACTTTCTCACCCCGCTCTTCCCCGACCAGAAGTTCAACCTCACCGGCCACGGCCACAACAGCAATATCTCCATCCGCGTGGTGGATCTCTTCACCCCGATCGGAAAAGGCCAGCGCGGTCTTATCGTGGCGCAGCCCAAGACCGGTAAGACGGTGCTGCTCAAGGATATAGCCAATGCCATCGCGGATAACCATCCCGAGGTTTACATGATTGTGCTGCTCATCGACGAGCGTCCCGAGGAGGTCACCGATATGGAGCGCAGCGTCAAGGCCGAGGTCATTGCCTCCACCTTCGACGAGCCTGCGGAGCATCACGTGAAGGTTTCGAACATGGTTCTCGAGAAGGCCAAGAGGCTTGTCGAGTGCGGCCATGACGTGGTCATCCTGCTCGACTCCATCACCCGTCTCGCGCGTGCCTTCAATACCGTGCAGCCCGCTTCCGGCAAGATCCTTTCCGGAGGTGTGGATGCCAACGCCCTCCAGAAGCCGAAGCGTTTCTTCGGAGCGGCCCGCAATATAGAGAACGGCGGTTCGCTGACGATTCTGGCTACGGCCCTCACCGAGACCGGCTCCAAGATGGATGACGTTATCTTCGAGGAATTCAAGGGCACCGGCAACCTGGAGCTCCAGCTCGACCGCAAGCTCTCCAACAAGCGCATCTTCCCGGCAGTGGACGTCACTCTCAGTTCCACCCGCCGCGACGATCTGCTCTACAGCCAGGAGTATCTGCAGCGCGTCTGGATCCTCAGGAATTATCTCTCGGACATGACCTCAGTGGAGGCTATGGAGTTCATGAAGACCCGCCTCGAAAAGACCGCCGACAACTACGAGTTCCTCATCTCCATGAACGGAGATAAATTACAGTAGTTTTATTTATCCCAGTAGCTGTTGGCCTTCTTGAACTGGAGGAGGTCGGCGAGGGCGGAGGCTTTCGCGGCGATGCGGAAACTCCAGCTCTCCCACTGGCCGTTCGGCACCCACGAAACCGAGATGGCGAAGCAGTGCAGGTCGTAGCCGGCCGAAAGCTGCGTCGTCGTCATCTTCATCTTGGTCAGGTCGATACCCGTGTTGAGGGTCGCCTCGAGGGCCTTCGTGAGCCTGATATTGCCCGAAATCGAGAGCGTCTGCGTATGCTGGTTCTTCACTTGCAGCGTCTCGTTCGAATACTGGTAACTGCGCTGGAAAGAGTAATTGTATCCGAAACGCAAAGACCAGGGGATATTCGGATTCATATAGTAGGCCCACCCTCCGGGGATATATTCGCCGGTGACGGGATGATAATAAACCCTAGCGTAATCGCCGTTGCCGTTGCGTCCGTCGTTGCCCTTGTAATCGCCGCCGCCGTTGATGGAGTAGGAGAGGGATGCTCCGGCGTTCGTCAGGCGGGCTATCTTACCGGTCTTCAGTAGATTGAACTTGTTGATGCGCTGCCCCCTCTCGTTGATGGCATAGGGATCGAGGGTCATGTTGCCGTTGATTCCCAGTTTGCCGAAGATGGTAGTGCTGGCGTTGGCGCTGATCGTGGACATCTTCAGCGAATCCGCCAGGAAATTGTACGAGCCACCGAAATTAAGCTGGTCGAGCAGCTTGATTTTCTTGGTTCCCGCCTCGATGGAGTCCTTCGAATTGAGCACCTTCGCCTCCAGGTTGTTGCCGAGGGAGAAGGAGATCGCCGCCGTCTTTCCCTTGCCCGGAGGACCGTAGAGCATACCGCTGTACTTGTTGTATTCCTCCTCGTGCACCACCCCCTTTGAGTCCGTGTAAGTCAGTGTGGTATAGCCGTTTGCGGGGGTGCCGAGCTCGGGTTTGAAACTGAAACTCACCGACGGGGTGATCATGTGCCTGACTGCCTGCAGCTTGCTCTTCCTTCCGAAATTGAACAGACCGTAGATGCGCGTGCTCATCGAGATGCCGCCCGAGAAATTCTGCGATACCCCGAAGGTGCTGAACATGTCGGTGTAGTAGCTTTCCACCTTTTGGGTCTCCTCGTTGAACTGCTTCAGCTGCTCCCTGAAATACCAGTTCATTCCGTAGCTGACCGAGGGCGAGAACTGGAAATATTTCAGCAGGGAGAAGGAGGGAAGACCTATCTGGAAATTGTGGGTCATTCCGTTCTGGAACTTGTTGAGGAATCCCTCCTGTCCGAACTCGCTCGCCTTGAAGCTGATTTTGTTCTGGAAGGTGGTATTGTAGCTGAGGGAGATCTGCTCGTAGATGCGCTCCTTTCCGACCCTCACCTTGCGCTTGAAGGGATAGAAACGGTTGACGTTGAAGGTGACGTTAGGCAGGGTTATGACGTAGGAGCTGTCACGCGAATTCTGGCTGTGCAACGCATTGAACGACAGCGACATCTTGCTCCAGGTCTTGGAGTATGAGATGGAGGATGAAGCCTGGTTCTGGAGGCTCTCCTGGATGCCGCTGGAGTTGTATTTGTTGTTCGAAGGGCTCGAGAAATTGACCGAAGCGCGGAATGTGGTTCCCGGTCTTGCCTTGGGGTCCTGGGAGTGGTTCCACTGGACTCCGAAGTTGGTGGACTCGTTGAAGCTCGGAGTGCCGCGTTCGCCGGTTATATCGTCCGAATAATTGATGCTAAGCGAGCCGTCGTACTTGTAGCGCTTCTTGTAGCGGGAGGTGAGGCGGGTGGCCCACGAACCGTACGAATAGATATCTCCCGTAATGGCGATGTCCATGAAGTCGCCGATCACGAATGAGTAGCCCAGGTCCCTGAGATAGAGGCCGCGGGCGGTCTCGTCGCCGTAGGTCGGGATGAGGATTCCGCTGGCGCGGTCGGGCATCTCCGGCACGAATCCGAAGGGGAGGGCGATGGGCAGCGGCACGTCTCCGAGGACTACGTATGCCGGTCCGAACATAGTCTTCTGCTTCGGCTCGGTAATGACCTTCGCGGCGGTCATCTTCAGGTAGTAGTGGGGGTGTTCGGCGTCGCAGACGGTGTACTTGCCGCCCGCGATGTTGAAGGACTGGTCGGGCATCAGCTTCAGCTTCTCGCCAAGGAGGCGGCCGTCGTCCTGCTGCGTGACCATATTCTTGATCTTCGCCTTCTGGCTGGTGAAGTTGTAGTAAACCTCGTCCATCGTGTAGGATTTGCCCTTGTCGGTCATCACCGGCTTTCCGATGATGGAGTCGGTGACGGGATCCACGCTGCCCTTTGCGAAGACGATGTTCTTGTCCATATCGTAGGCCATATAGTCGGCCTTGAGCTCAAGGTCGCCATAGGTGGCCGTCACGTCGCCGAAATAGTAGATGATGTTCTTTTCAAGGTCCTCTATCACGGAATCGCGGGCGGTGGAGAAGGCGGGGCGCTCCAAAGCCCCCTTCACCGTCTCGTTGGCGAGGGAATCGTCATACCTGCCGTTCGAAAGGGAATCCTCCGGAAAAGCCAGCGAATCCCTCGGAACGGTGAGGGAATCCCTCAGCATCTTCAGGGAATCGGGAGCCTGCACTTCTGGCGGAGCCTGCACCTTCAGGGTATCCTGCGCCAGGGCGCGTGGAGCCAGGGCCATCAGGGCCGTGACCAGCAGGAATACCATATATCTTGAAACGGTGCCGCGCATCCGTGATTATCTCTTGATAAAAAATCGCTATATTTGCAAGTCTGCAAAGTTACGAAAAATCATCAATATATGTGCCACTTCTCTATGCGCGGGTTACTTTCGGTTGCGTTTTTCCTCCTTCTCCTCCTCTTCGCAGGGGCTGCTCCCTCCGATGCGCAGGACCTGATGTCGGTACGTACCGTCGTAATCGACGCCGGCCATGGCGGAAAGGATCCCGGAACGGTTTACGGCTCCGTCAAGGAGAAGGATATCAATCTCGAGGTGGCGCTGGCGCTCGGAAAGAAGATAAAGGATGGGTATCCCGATGTCAAGGTAATCTATACCCGTACCAGGGATGTCTTCATCCCTCTTGTCGAGCGCGGCTCGATAGCCAACCGCAACAAGGCCGACCTCTTCATCTCCATCCACGTCAATGCGGGAGGAAAGGGCTCCACGGCACGCGGAACCGAGACCTTCGTGATGGGAGTGGACAAGAGCAAATCCAACATGGAGCTCTGCAGGCGTGAGAACTCCGTCATCACCCTCGAGGACGACTACACCACCACCTATGCGGGATTCGATGCGGACGATGCCGACTCCTTCATCCTGCTGAACCTGATGCAGAGCGCCCAGTTCGAGCAGAGCATCTACTTCGCTTCGCTTGTCGAGGACAATTTCACCCGCAACGGCCCCATCCGCCACAGCCGCGGAATCAAGCAGGCCCCCCTCGTGGTCCTCTGGCGCACCACCATGCCGTCGGTGCTTGTGGAGGTGGGCTTCCTCTCCAGCTCCTCCGACCGCAAGAGCCTGACGGACAAGGAGTCGCGCGCCAAGATGGCCGAGTGCATTTTCGACGCCTTCGTCTCCTATAAGAAGAAATACGACCCCGCCTTCGAGCCGCCGGTGACGACGGATACGGTGACCGTTGTTTCGCCCGACATCAGGCCGGCCAAGCCTTCGGCGGGCGACACTCTCTACAGGGTGCAGATCTTCGCGGTCTCCACTAAACTTCCTGCCGGGGCGGCTCCTTTCCAGGGGGAGAAGAATTATGAATACATCGAGGCCGCAGGCCTATATAAATATGTTATAGGACGCTTCAAAAACCGCTCCGAGGCCGATGCTGAACTGGCCAGGCTGAAGATCAAGTTTCCGGGGGCGTTCGTGATAAGGACGGATGGCGAAAACCGCATTCTGAAATGACCTAAAGAATAACCTCGCAGCAATCAGTTAGTTGCGCAGGTGCCGTGCCTGTAATGCGTTGAATATCAGTGAAATAAAAATTTTCGTTTTTTATTGTGCTGATTCGCAGGTACTTGTAAAATTTTCTATATTTGCAATAGAAAATAAATTTTTTTATAACTTTTTTTTCATCCAATTTTGTAGTGCAAAAACGGAAAAACTTAAACCTTCCACTCTCTAACCGTCCGTATGTCCGATTTTAACTGCAACGAAGTCTGGGGCAGGTGCCTCGCCATCATCAGGGACAATATCCCCGAGGCCAGCTTCAAGACGTGGTTTCAGCCTGTCAAGCCGGTATCGCTTGACGGGTCGGTCATTACTGTGGAGGTCCCTTCCGACTTTGTAAAGGACTACATCGAGGCTAACTATCTCGACCTTCTCAGCAAGGCGCTCCGCCGCGAGATAGGTCCTTCCGCAAGGCTCATCTACAAGATACGCATCGCCGACGGCGGCTTCCTCCGCGAGGGGCAGAAGCAGCAGCGTCCCTATACAAACCCCGACCTCTCCGTTCCCGGAGTGGCGCAGAGCTATAACGGCAGTCCCTACCTGATCCCCGGCCTCAAGAGGCTCAACATCGACCCGAGGCTCAATCCCATCTACTCGATGGAGAACTTCGTGGAGGGCGACTGCAACCGTCTCGCCCGCGCAGCGGGAATGAGCATCGCAGCCAATCCCGGCCGCAACTCCTTCAATCCGCTCTTCATCTACGGAGGTCCCGGTCTCGGCAAGACCCATCTCTCACAGGCCATCGGAATCGCCATCAAGGAGCGCTTCCCCGAGAAGGTGGTGCTCTATGTCAACGCCAATACCTTCCTGAATCAGTATATGAACGCCTCCTGCGCCGCCCGTCAGGACAACAACAGCAATCAGGTGGCCGACTTCCTGCGTTACTACCAGCAGGTTGAGGTACTGATTCTCGACGATGTCCAGGAGTTCGCTGACAAGAAGGGGACGCAGCAGGCCTTCTTCCATATCTTCAACTATCTGCACCAGAGCGGCAAACAGCTGATCCTTACCTCCGACCGTCCGCCGGTGGAGCTCAAGGGGCTGGAGCAGAGGTTGCTTTCCCGCTTCAAGTGGGGCATTTCGGCGGAGCTCCTTCCGCCTTCCTACGAGACCAGGCTCGAGATCCTCAAGGTCAAGAGCGTCAATGAAGGCATCGAGATTCCCGAGGAGGTGCTCGCCTTCATAGCGCGCAAGGTCAAGAGCAACATCCGTGAGCTCGAAGGCATCCTCTTCTCCCTCATCGCCAACGCTACATTCAACAAGCGCGACATCACCCTCTCGCTGGCATCCGCCCTGGTGGAGAAGATCGTTTCCGACCACAAGACCGAGATCTCGGTCAACAAGATACAGACTGCCGTCTGCAACTACTTCAACATCACGACGGACCAGTTCATGTCGAAGACGCGCAAGCGCGAGATAGTGCAGGCCCGCCAGATAGCGATGTACCTGAGCCGCAACCTGACCAAGACTTCGCTCGCCTCCATAGGCGCCCAGCTCGGCGGAAAGGACCACGCCACCGTGCTCCACGCCTGCAACACGGTCTGCGACCTGATGGACACCGACCGCGGCTTCAGGGGCTACGTCAACGACATCGAAAAACAACTAACCTCCGCCGATTAATCATCGGCGTTTTTTTTATGAATACAGACAGAGTTCTCTCCATCTTCAAGGAGATCACGAAGGTTCCGAGGGAGTCGGGACACGAAGAGAAGATAATCGCCTTCCTCAAGAAATTCGCCGCCGACCGCGGCCTGGAATGCAAGGTCGACAAGGCCGGCAACGTGCTGATCGTCAAGGAGGCCAGCAAGGGGTACGAGAACCGCCCTGCGGTGGTGCTCCAGAGCCACAGCGACATGGTTTGCGAAAAGCTCCCCGGAGTGGATTTCGATTTCGCGAAGGATCCCATCAGATATGAGATCGAGAACGGCTGGATGATAGCCAAAGAGACCACTCTCGGCGCCGACTGCGGCATCGGAATGGCTTCTTCGCTTGCAATCCTCGACGATCCGAAGGTGCAGCATCCGAAGGTGGAGTGCCTCTTCACCGTGAGCGAGGAGACCGGCCTCGACGGCGCGCGCGCCCTGAAGCCCGGCTTCTTCAGCGCCAAGACCCTCCTGAACCTAGACGACGAGGATGAAGGCTACTTCTGCGTAGGCTGCGCAGGCGGTATGGACACCGTCGGTACTTTTTCCTATACGACTAAAAAACCTGCGAAAGGCGCCGTATTCACCCGCTTCGAAATCGGGGGCGGCCTCGGCGGTCACAGCGGTGACAATATCGGTGACAACAGGATGAATGCCGTTCAGCAGATCGGCCGTTTCCTCAATATCGCCCTCGGCCTTGGCGCTGACCTCTGCTGGATCGACGGCGGCAACAAGCGCAACGCAATCGCCCGCGACGCTTCGGTGGTGCTGGCGATCCCGGCCCGCAGCGAGGACAAGGTGATCAAGGCCTTCAATACCTTCGGAAATGAACTCCTTGCCGAGTTTGCGATAACGGACCCCGACGTCTTCGTCGATGCAGAGCCGGTGGAGTGGAAGGAGGATGCCATAGACCGCCGCACAGCAAAGGCCCTTGCGAGGTGTCTGGTCGGCGTTCCCCACGGCGTGATGGCTATGAGCGCCGATATCGAAGGTCTCATTGAAACCTCCACCAACCTTGCCTCCGTCAAAATGGAGAACGGCCGCAAGATTCGCGTCGGCACGATGCAGCGCAGCTCCGTCAACTCGGCCCGCATCTTCCTCAGCCAGAGGGTCGCAGCCGTAATGGAGATGGCAGGGGCGAAGGTAAAGCACTCCGACGGATACCCCGGCTGGAAGCCCAATATGGACTCCCGCATCAAGGATGTCTGCGTAGCGGCATACAAGAAACTCTTCGGGAAGGAGCCTGTGGTCCGTGCCATCCACGCCGGCCTCGAATGCGGCCTCTTCACCGACAAATTCCCCGATGTGGATATGATAGCCTTCGGTCCAACTCTCCGCGGAGTCCACGCTCCAGGCGAGAAACTCGACCTGGCTTCACTTGAAAGATTTTACGCAGTCCTGCTCGAAGTACTCAAGACGATATGAGAATAATAGCCCCCTCGATGCTTTCGGCCGATTTCGGCAATCTCGACCGCGATGTCGAGCTGGTCAATGCCAGCAAGGCAGGCTGGTTCCATCTGGATATAATGGACGGGGTCTTCGTACCCAATATTTCATATGGAATGCCCCTGACCAAGGCGATAGCCCGTCTCGCGCGCAAGCCGATGGACGCCCACCTGATGATTGTGGAGCCGCACAAATATGTGACCCGCTTCGCCGAACTGGGTGTGGATTACCTGTCGGTGCATTATGAGGCATGCAAATCCAATCTGCACGAGACCCTCGCGCTTATCAGGAACAGCGGAATGAAGGCTGGAATCGCCATCAATCCCGAGACCTCGGAAGAGTTCATCGCCCAGTATCTCGACGAGGCTGATTATGTCCTGGTGATGTCGGTCCATCCCGGCTTCAGCGGCCAGAAGTTCATCGACGGCTCCGTTGAGAAGGTCGCACGTGTCAAAGCGCTGATAGATAGGGAAAAGGCAAACTGCTTCATCGAAATCGACGGCGGAGTGGGAATTGGCAATATAGCAGCCCTCGAGGCGGCCGGAGCAAGCGTATTCGTGGCCGGAAGCGCCGCATTCTCCGGCGATGCCATGGCCAATATCGCGGCACTGGCGGAAGCGGAATAGGTCAGAGGATATATCTCAACTCCTTGAAGGCGAAGTCGATGGCTTCGCCTTTTTCGTCTCCGGAATGCTCCGTTTCGATGCGGAGCAGGCCGCCCGGGGCGAGGCCTGTGATGCGGCCGGTGAAGCGGCGGCCTGGAATCTCTTCGGTGGTGGGGGTGAGGTTGTCGCCCGTGGCGCGGCAGTCGATGAATCCGTGCCACTCGCCGAGGCGGTAGAGGCGGCCGAGGTATTCCTGCTCAAGTTGCGTCAGTGCCTCAGGAAGTGGATTTGAGAGGGCTTCGCGGCGCTTGAAGATGCAGCTTAAAAGGGCCTGCAATTCATCTTCGAGCGGGTAGGAGAGGCCGGTAAGGAGGGTCAGCGAGGTGGGGTTAGGAGCCGACGGGTCGAACTCCTTCTGGTTGAGGTTCAGCCCGATACCTATCACGCTGTCTGCCACTTTGTCACCCTTTAGGCTGTTCTCAATCAGGATGCCGCAGATCTTGCGCTCCCCGCAGTAGATGTCGTTGGGCCACTTGATCCGGGATTCGGCTCCCCTGGAGGCAAGATAATCCGTGATACCGAGGGTGATTGCCTCCGAGATGGCAAACTGCTTTGCAGCAGGCAGGCCGGATGGCCTCAGGAGCAGTGAGAACATAAGGTTGAGGCCGCTTGCGCTCTTCCAGGAGTTGCCTCTCTGACCCCGCCCTGCAGTCTGGAAAAGGGCGGCGTAAACGGCTCCATCGGGAAGCGAAAAACGGTCGGCCAGAAGCCTGTCGTTGGTGGAGTCAGTCACCTCGAACCATCTTACCTGATAATTTTCTGCCATCGCCCTTTGCGCTCTTTGATTGGTTTGATAATTGCATTATCTTTGCTTTGCGAAATTAGGCATTTTATACATTAGATGAAGAAAAAAATAAGTGAAGTTGCAACTCCTGAGGCTCAGGAGACCCTCGACGAGGTGCGCGTCATCGCAGAGGCGATGATGGACAAGAAGGCAAAGGATGTCGTATCCCTCGACCTCAGGAACATCGGTACCTCGATTTCGGATTACTTCGTGATTTGCAACGCCGACTCCACCACCCAGGTGGTGGCCATCTCCGACAACGTGGAGGAGATGATGGAGAAGCGCTGCGGTCGTCCCGCATACCGTAAGCAGGGGCGTGAGAACGCCTTCTGGGTAATCCTCGACTACTCCGACATCGTGGTACACATTTTCAAGACCGACCAGCGTCTATTCTACCGTCTGGAAGACCTCTGGGCAGACGCCGTCAAGACAATATACGAAGACAAAGACTGAAATGGCACAGAATACAGGCAATAAATCCCGAAAGCCGGGTACCGGCGGCCGCAAGCCGAACGGCAACCTGCCGGTCAAGACCCCGGCGTGGCTCTCCGTTTTCTATATTCTCCTTTTCGCCGGCCTCATCTATATGATGTTCGCCTCCGGAGGCACCGCAAGCCCAGTCAAGAAGGAGTGGCTCGAAGTGCGCGACCAGATTATCCCCGAAGGATTCGTGGACGAGATAGTCTATGTGCGAAACGAGCGCAAGGGTGAGATACACCTAACCTCCGCGGGCATCGACCACTACAAGAACCAGTTCAGCGGCCGCATTCCGAAGGCGGGTCCGCATTTCTATTTCCTTGTAACTGAGAATTTTGATGCCGAGGCCGAACTCGAGACGGCACGTGCCGCACTCCCCGAGACTCAGCGTTTCAAGATAGTCACCGAGCAGAAGGATAACTACTGGGGCCGCATAATCGACTGGCTTCTATTCCCGATACTGCTGATTGCGATGTGGCTGATAATGTTCCGCCCCATGCGTAATATGGGAGGAGGCGGCGGAGTCGGCGGAGGTGGCATCTTCAATGTGGGCAAGTCCCAGGCGAAGATGTTCGACAAGACAGGCGCCGAGAAGGTGACCTTCAAGGATGTGGCGGGCCTCGAGGAGGCCAAGGTGGAGATCATGGAGATTGTCGATTTCCTGAAGAACCCCAAACGCTACACCTCCCTCGGCGGCAAGATTCCCAAGGGCGCGCTGCTGGTAGGCCCTCCGGGTACCGGCAAGACCCTGCTGGCAAAGGCCGTTGCAGGCGAGGCCGACGTTCCCTTCTTCTCCATGTCGGGTTCCGACTTCGTGGAGATGTTCGTGGGCGTGGGTGCCTCCCGCGTGCGCGACCTCTTCCGTCAGGCAAAGGAGAAGGCCCCCTGCCACGTCTTCATCGACGAGATTGACGCCGTGGGCCGCGCCCGCAGCAAGAATTCGGGCTTTACCTCCAACGACGAGCGTGAGAATACCCTGAACCAGCTCCTTACCGAGATGGACGGCTTCGGTACCAACTCCGGCGTCATCATCCTGGCCGCAACCAACCGTGCAGACATACTCGACAAGGCGTTGATGCGCGCAGGCCGTGTCGACCGCCAGAGCCACGTGGACCTGCCGGAACTCAAGGAACGTCTCGAAATCTTCAAGGTGCACCTGCGCGGCCTCAAACTGGCCGACGGCTTCCAGATCGACTTCCTGGCAAAGCAGACTCCCGGATTCTCCGGAGCGGATATCGCAAATGTCTGCAACGAGGCGGCCCTTATCGCTGCCCGAAACAACAAGAAGGCCATCGACAAGCAGGACTTCCTCGACGCCATCGACCGAATCGTCGGCGGACTCGAGCGCAAGAGCAAGATAATCACACCGGAAGAGAAGCGCACCATCGCGCACCACGAGGCGGGCCACGCCACCGTGAGCTGGCTGCTTCCAAACGCGAATCCGCTCCTCAAGGTGACCATAATCCCCCGCGGGCAGAGCCTCGGCGCAGCCTGGTATCTTCCCGAGGAGAGGCAGCTCACCACCACCGAGCAGATGAAGGACGAGATGGCAGCCACCATCGGCGGACGCGTCGCGGAGGAACTGGTCAACGGCCGCATTTCCACCGGCGCCCTCAGCGACCTTGAGAAGCTCACCAAGCAGGCTTACGCTATGGTGACCTATTTCGGAATGAGCGACAGGATCGGCAATATCTCCTACTATGACTCCACCGGACAGAGCGAGTACGGCTTCACCAAGCCCTACAGCGAAAAGACCGCGGAGGCCATCGACGCCGAGGTCCGCAAGCTCATCGACGAGGCCCACTCCACAGCCACCAAGGTGCTTACCGAAAACCGCGAAGGCTTCGAGAAACTGGCGCAGATGCTCCTCGAGCGCGAAGTCATCTTCTCCGAGGACCTCGAGGCGATATTCGGTCCCCGCAAAGGCGGACGCAATCCCAACGAGATTCTGACTGACGATACCCCGATAGATGAACCAGCTCCTGAAAAGAACGATTAGCGGCGCGCTGTTCCTGGCGCTTATGCTCGCCGGCCTGCTGCTCTCCGAGTTTACCTATATGGGACTTATGAGCGCGGTGCTGGTCTGCTCGTCACTCGAGTTCTTCAGGCTTACCGTCCCCGGAAGATACACGGCCGAGAAGGTGTGCGTAGTGTTTTCGGCCCTTGCATTCTTTGTGATGGCCTTCTGCTGCGTGAGGTTCGCGCTTCCCTCTAAATGGCTGCTTCCCTGCCTTATCCCGCTGCCGCTGGCGTGCATAATGATGATATTCCATGGTGCACCAGACCATTTTTTCGACACAGCCGTATTCTTCCCCTTGCTTTATATAGCACTCCCTGTGGTCTCCAGTATTTTCCTGGTATTCCCCACCGGCGGATACACTCCCTGGGTGCTGCTCTCGCTCTTTGCCCTGATATGGCTCAGCGATATCGGCGCCTATCTGGTGGGAATGGCCTTCGGACAGCGTTCCGGCAGCCATAAATTGTTTCCGTCCATTTCACCCAAGAAGTCTTGGGCCGGAGTGGCCGGAGGAGTGCTTTTTACCTTCCTGGCGGCCTGGGGAGTGAAAGCGCTGTTTGAGGCCCATCCGGAAGCCGCTGTCCTTCCTGACAATTCGTGGTGGGTGCTTGCCGCTATCGTGGCGGTTCTGGGTATATTCGGAGATCTCTTCGAATCCCTGATAAAGCGCCACGCAGAGGTGAAGGATTCGGGAACGATAATCCCCGGCCACGGCGGGCTGCTCGACAGATTCGACGACGTCTTTTTCATTCTGCCCGTCGCAGCGGCTTATCTCATGTTTATCGTTTATTAGGGATATGATCAGGATAGACAAGAATTCCAAGGGAACCGTTGCAGCCGTCTGCATCTTCTGCGTGGCTGTAACAGCCGCCGTCTTCGCCTTCGTGCCGAGTTGGTGGATACGCGTGCCCGTGCTGCTGCTGATGGCCTGGTTCTGCCGCTGGCAGATCCTCTTCCACAGCGTTCCCAGGCGGAATCCGGTCTCATCCGATACCGATATAGTGGCCGTCTCCGACGGCAGGATCGTCATCTGCGACGAGGTGGAGGAGAAGGTCTATCTCAACCGCAGGGTCAAGATGATCTCCATCTATATGGATTTCTGGGACTACCACGTCAATTGGTGGCCGGTCAACGGCACGGTTGAGCGCACCCAGTATTTCCCGGGCAAGCATGCGCTGGCCTTCAAGCCCAAGGCCTCCGAGGAGAACGAGCACACCTGCACCGTCGTCAAGGCCGCATCTGGCGCCGAGGTGCTCTTCAAACAGCTTGCAGGCGGCTTCGCCCGCCGCATAGTCTGCTATGCGAAACCCGGCCTCGAGGTAAGGGGAGGGGAGCAGTGCGGCATCATCAAATTCGGCTCGCGCATCGACATCTTCCTGCCCCTTGCGGCGGAGGTGCTGGTGAAGGTCGGAGACGTCGTCACGGGCTCCGAAACGATTTTGGCAAGATTATAGCAATGCAAAAAGGAAAAGATATGAAAAAGATGGTAATCGGACTATTTATTGCAGTAGCACTTCCGCTGGCCGTCGGCTGCGGGAGCGTGACTCCGGATTCGCCTGAAGAGGGCGACAACGAGTTGAAAACCATTGTTTTGACCAAGGGCCAGGAGGCTGTCGCCAATACGGTGGCCGAGTTTGGAATCGACCTTTTTCGCGACGTTGCCATCGGTGAGAACGGCAACATGATGATTTCTCCCTTCAGCGCTTCGCTCTGCCTCTCCATGCTCGCAGCCGGCGCGCAGGGCGAGACCTATTCCCAGATGGCGAAGGCCCTGGGTTTCGAGGGGCTCTCCTCCGAAGACATCGGCTCCTATTACAAGACCATAGTCGACGGAGTCCTCTCCGCCGACAACTCCTCAGTGATTTCGGTGGCCGACGCAATCTGGATTGCAAAGAACATGACCCTCAGGAAACCCTATGTCTCCGAGGTCACGGCCTATTACAACGCCGTGGTCGACAATCTGGATTTCAATAATCCCCAGGCGGCCGCCGGCACTATCAACGCCTGGGCCGACAGGAATACCAACGGGATGATCAAGCATGTAGTCGACGATCTCGATCCCGCTACCAGGATGGTACTTGCAAATGCCCTCTATTTCAAGGGAAAATGGCGCGGATCGCACGAGTTCGCCCTTTCCGACCGCAAGTTCACCGACATTACAGGCAAGTCGGATAAGGTTAAATTCTTCGGCGAGTACGGCTCCCGCCAGATGTGGGGCTATGTCGACGGAGTCAGGGTCCTTGGCCTTCCCTACGGCAACGGCGCATTCAGGATGGTGATGGTGCTTCCCCCCGCGGGCATCGATTTCAAGCAGTTCATCTCCGGTATCAAAGCCTCCGACTGGAACAAGTGGGTGGAAAGCCTCCGTTCATGCGATGTTAATTTCCAGGTTCCCGTCTTCAAGAGCGAGTTCACTATGGAGGATTCATTCAAGGAGGCGATGGAGAAGCGGGGAATGAAGCTGGCCTTCACTCCTTACGCCGATTTCGGCAAGATCAGCAACGAGGACATCTGCATCAACTTTATGATCCAGAAGACCGCCGTGGATGTCAATGAGAAGGGCACAGAGGCGGCTGCAGTCACGGTAGTCGGGATGAAGACCACCAGCGTATCGGTTCCCGAGCCTCCCAAGGAGTTCATCGCCGACCGCCCCTTCATCTATGCGATAACGGAGACAACCTCCAAGACGCTCCTCTTCATAGGTACGCACGTGAAATAGGCGCCGGTATCGGCAGAGGCACAAATAAAGCGGGCCGGCATCTTGCCGGCCCGCTTTGCTGTATCGCAGGTAATTGATTATGCCTGCTCGATAGCGCCCATGGGGCAGACGCTGGCGCAAGTGCCGCAATCTGCGCAGATGTCGGGATCGATCTTGTAGATGTCGCCAGCGGAGATAGCCTCTACAGGGCATTCGCCGATGCAGGTGCCGCAAGCAACGCAATTGTCAGTGATTTTGTAAGCCATAATTTTTATTTAGTTTGGTTCGTTGTCGTAGGGATTGCAAATATAGTACCTTTTTTGATTTAGTAACCAAAAATTTCTTCGGTTGTCACTTTTTTGATCTTTCCGAACTTCTCGAGGGCCTTGAAATCGATGTCGCCCTCGCGGCCGAGGATGCAGATGGTGTACTTGCGGTCCTTGACGTTGGCCTTCTGGAAATCAACGATATCCTTCAGTGTATAGCCGGAGGCTTTCTCATAGACATCCTTGTTGATGTCGTAGTCGAGGCCGAGCTTCTCGGCATTCAGATAGGAATTCAGGACGGCGTACTTCACGGTGCGGGCGGTACGCATATTCGAGATCATGCTCTCCTTTGCGATTTCGAACGCGGTCTCCGATTCGGGCATGTTGTTGATGATCTCTTCGAATGCGGTCAGGGCGTCGATAACCTTGTCGTTCTGGGTCTGGATATTGTCGAGGAAGATCACGGTATGGTCGAGGTCGGAAGGAGTCATGTAGCGGGCTCCGGCGCCGTATGCCAGACCTCGCGCCTCTCGCATCTCCTGGAATACGACACCGTTCATGCCGCCGCCGAAGTACTCGTTGTAGAGCCTTGAGACAGGCACTATCGAAGCGTCGAAGGGTTCGCCGTTGCTAGAGATGGAGTAGATGATGGACTGGTTCGCGTCGTAGGGTGCGAAGAGGACGGTATTCTCTTCGGTAACCAGATACTTGAAGGGATCGCCTTCCACCACGGGCTCGAGCTGTTCGGGACAGTTATGGAACTTGTTGACAGCCTCTACGAGTTCCTTGCCGGTGAGGGGACCATAGTAGAGCACCTTGTGCTCGCCGTTGAAGAGATTGTGGACCTTTTCGAGCAGCTGGTCGTCGGTAAGGGCGAGAAGCTCGTTCTGGGAGAGGATGTTCTTCGAAGGGTTCTCAGGGCCGTAGAGACCGTAACTCTGGAGGCGGCTGGAGTTGGAACGCTGGTCGTGCTTTGCATTCTCACGCTCCTGCAGGGTGTTGAGCTTGAGCATCATCAGGGCCTGGGGATTGGCCTGTGCATCGGCGATGAGTTTCTCCATCAGCGCGGCAGCTTCATCCATGTTCTCGGCAAGGCCGCTCAGGCGGACTGTGGTGCGCTTACCCTCGCAGTTGACATAGTAATCGCAGGCGAGGCGGTAAAACTCCTTCTTGACCTGCTCGGGAGTCATGTCGGAGGTGCCGAGATATTCGAGGTAATCGCAGGCGAAAGGCAGCATCCTGTCGGCATAGCTGCCGGTCTCGAAGATGTAGTTGAGCTGGAAGACTCCGTTGGTGACATTCTGCTTGTAGAGCACGGGAATGCCGCTCTTGGCCTCGAGCTTGCTCATATCCTTGGAGTAATCCACGAAGACGGGATTGATGGGCTTCACCTTCGCAGCTGCAGCCTGGATATCCCTGAGGAACCGGCTGGCTGTGTCGCGGTTGGTGAAGATCGGAGTGATCTGGGGCTTCGCGATCTTGAAGTCGGCGGGATCCTTCTCCTGCAGTTTGTTGACCTGTACGTAGTTGTCGCCGAAGTTGTCGTTGGCGAACTTCACGATGTCCTCCTTGGTGATGGCGGAGAGACGGTCGATCTCGTTTACCACGTCGCTCCAGGGAACGTCGTTGATGAAGCTGTTGACCGCCACCCTTGCCATATAGCGGGTGGATTCGATCATGTTCATATACTGCAGCTTCAGGTTGTTGATGGTGGCCGAGAGGAGGTCCTCGTCGAACTCGCCCTTCTTGACCTTCTCTATCTCGGCGAGGGCTATGTCGCGCACCTGGTCGAGGGTCTGGCCCGGTTTGGGCTCGGCCATCACGAGGAATGTGGTGTAGTCTGCAAGGTCCTCGACTCCTGCCATCATTCCGAGGGTCAGCTGCTGCTGGTTGACGTCGAGGTCGATAAGGCCGGCCTTGCCGTTGCACAGCACGTTCGAGAAGGCGTTGAGAAGGAGGGCCTCAGGCGAGTTGGCGCCGGGGAACCTCCAGCCGAGAATGACGCTGGGGGACTCGTTGCCGCGGACGGTCTTGACTATCGGGGCGGTGATGGGCTTTTCAGGCTCGAATACGGGTCTGGTGAGGTTCTCGTTGGGCTTCATTCCGCCGAAGTACTTGTCGATGATCTTGATGGCCTTTGCGGGATTGAAGTCGCCCACCATTACCACTGCCATGTTGTTGGGAACATACCACTCGTCGTGATACTTCTTGACATTGGTGATCGAAGGGTTCTTCAGGTGGGAGGGAAGGCCGATCACGTCGGTGTTGTAGGGGTGGTTCTCGAAGAGGCCTTCGAAGAGGGCGTTGAACTCCTTGGTCTGGTCCTGGGCCGCATACATGTTGTACTCCTCGTAGATGGTCTCCAGCTCGGTGTGGAAACCGCGGAGAACGCAGTTCTGGAAGCGGTCAGCCTGGATCTTAGCCCAGATGTCGATCTGGTTGGAGGGGATGTTCTCGGTGTAGCAGGTCACGTCGTAGCTGGTGTAAGCGTTGGTTCCGCTCGCTCCGATGGAGGCCATCAGTTTGTCGTACTCGTTGGGAATCGAGATCTTGGACGCCTCGTAGGAGATGGAGTCTATCCGGTGATAGATGGCCTTGCGCTCAGCCTCGACGGTGGTCTGGCGGTAAACCTCGAAAAGCTGTTCGATCTCGTCGAGAAGCGGTTTCTCGAGCTCGTAGTTCTGGGTTCCGAACTGCTCGGTACCCTTGAACATCAGGTGCTCGAAGTAGTGGGCGAGGCCGGTGGTCTCGCGGGGATCGTTCTTGCTGCCCACCTTGACGGCGATCTGCGCGTCGATGCGGGGCTTGTCCTTGTTGACTATCATATACACCTTCAGGCCGTTGTCGAGGGTATATATGCGGGCGCCGGTGGGGTCGTCCTTGACTGTCTCGTATTTGTAGCCGCCGCAGGAAACCATCGCGAAGGCGACAAGGGAGAGAAGTGCTGAATAGATGTAGCGTTTCATTGTCATATGTTTTGTTTGTCGTTATTCCTCTTCAGGATTGACCAGGATCTGCTTAAGTTTTGCCATGCCGACGGTGGCAGGCTCCTGGATCTGGGTGAAGCCGGGCGCATTGATGCTGATTGGCTTGGGGTCTATCAGGTAGATAGGGGTGCCGCGCCTTGCATAGTGATAGAGTCCGGCTGCGGGATAGACTGCCATCGAGGTGCCGATGATAAGCAGGATATCGGCCGTCGAGACGGCTTCCGCCGCCTTTTCGAACATCGGCACCGCCTCTCCGAACCATACGATATGGGGACGCAGCTGCACTCCGCGGCTGTCACAGTCGCCGAGGTTGACGTCCTTGTATCCGATGTCGAAGGCGCTGCGGGAATCCTCCCTGTCCTCAGGGCGTACCTTTGTCAGTTCGCCGTGAAGATGGATCACGTTGGTGCTGCCTGCCCTCTCGTGGAGGTTGTCCACGTTCTGGGTGACGACGGTCACTTTGAACCAGTTTTCCAGTTCGGCGATTATTTCGTGGGCACGGTTGGGCCTGCAGTTTTCCAGCTGCCGGCGCCGTTCATTATAGAATTGCAGCATCAATGCGGGGTTGCGGTACCAGCCTTCGATGGAGGCGACATCCTGAACGGGATAGTTCTCCCATAGCCCGTCGCTGTCCCTGAAGGTCCTGATGCCGCTCTCGGCGCTTACTCCTGCGCCCGAGAGTACGACCAGTGACTTCATAGCGTGTTATTTTTTGAAATAGTAATTCCTGAGCCAGTATTCGAACAGGGGGTCGAGGATGCGGGCGGCATCGTCCTTGTCGAATGTGATGACCTCCTTCTTCTTGAGGGCGTCTTTCAGGCGGAAGACGTTGGCTGAAGAGTTGAGGCGGTAGGTGTCCAGGACTTCCTGGCTGCTGAAGCGCTGCACGCCGTCGAGCACTGCCTTTAGGAAGTTGATCTGGTTGGGAGTCAGGTCGAGCATAATCTGCATGAAGCGCGGCCTGTTGTTGTGGATGAGGGCCGCTTCGGCCTGCTCGACCACCTGGTCGGTGATATAACCCGCAGGGAAGGCATAGCAGAAGGAGCAGAGCTGCTTAACGTACCAGAGGCTGCCGCCGGAGATGCGGTATATCTCCTCGGCCACCTCCTGGTTGATGACGCGCCCCACGTTGAGGCAGGTGCTGACTATGTAGTCCACTATGGCCTGCTTCGGCACCGGCTTGAGGGTCACGGGATTGACCATATAATAGAAGAGCTTGCGGTCTTCGAATACGGCCTTCATCATGTTAACGAAAGAGCCCGTAATGATATATCGGACGTCGGTCTGCTTCGACCAGAGTTTGTCGAGATTGTCGATGGTGAAATCGTTGTCCTCGGCGGCGAGGAGGTTCTGGAACTCCTTTATATATATGATGAGTTTGCGTCCCGACTCCTCGGCCACGAGCTGCGGGACTTCGAGGATCTTCTCCTGCGGAAGGTTGCGGAAGTCGATGCTGAAGGGGAGGAGGGAGTTGCGGTTGACCTCGTTGAAGCATTTGGTGACCGCCTCCCTGAAGCAGGCCAGGAATTCCTGGTAACTTCTTACGTTGTAGAGGTCTATCTCGCAGAGGGCGAAGTCGTAACGCCGTGCCTTGAGGCGGCTCAGGGCATTGCAGACCAGGGTGTGCTTGCCCGATTTGGGAGCGTCATAGATGACGGCGCCCCTGCGTTTGTCGGTAATGGTATCTATCAGTGAGTCGATTTCTTCTGTGCGTCCGAGCAGGTTGTTGCCCATCGCGGGTTTGTCAAAGTCAAACAGAAGGTCCATCTGGGTTGGTCGGTTAGGTTTTGTAACAACAACATTAGTGTTACAAATATAGACATTATTGAAATACCGTATCAAAAAAATTAAAAATAATTTGCACCCTAAAAATAAATGTCTACATTTGCAGTCCCAAAACGGAGCACCCTTAGCTCAGTTGGTAGAGCACCTGACTCTTAATCAGGGTGTCCAGAGTTCGAGCCTCTGAGGGTGTACAAAAAAAAGGACAGCGTTTCGCTGTCCTTTTTTTTGTACTTCAGTGAGGGCGCGCTGCCCCCTGGATCCCCCGCCGCTCCCGCTCGGGCCAGGCCATCGCTCCGCTAGGCCGCTGAGGCGGCCTTTTGTATGCCCCAAGATACTATGGCGTATTAGGCCAGACCGTAAGGCGGAGTGGATAATCCACTTCAAACCCGTGCCACCCTCGGCAACGTTAGAGGGAGGGGCCCACGAAGTGGGAGGGATGGAGCGAAGCGGAAGGTTTGAAGGGGATTATCCAGAAGCCGAAAGGAATGCCGGTTAAAGGAATATTGTCTCCTCCGGAGTTTTGTGAGTTGAGTCGTCGATGGGCTCGGCGGAGATAACCTTGTCTACGATACTCTTCTCGTAGCCGCGCCAGGGGAGAGCCCCCATATACTCCTTATAATGAACGGTAATCCTCTGGCCTGTCAGATTCTGAAGCTCTTCGGCCACGCTTTTCCTTGCCGAAAACTTGAAATTCTTCGACTGCACGGAACTTCCGCCGGCCTTGGTGCCGTATCCGGTAAGGATGATTTCGCCCTCATAGGTCTTGAAAATGTAGCCGGTATAGGTAAGGGAATTGAGTTCGCCGGTCTTGGTGCCGTCACTGAAGACCCACCAGAACTTGAAATAGCAGAATGCCGCCAGCAGCAGAAGAATTACAAATGTCGAGATTCCGATGATTTTACCTGCTTTTCCCATAATCTTATTTTGTGTTTTTAATTGTCATAATTGAACATTGAGCCCCAATCCCGCGATGTGCCTTGCCGAAGAGGTTCCGGCCGTTGTGAGATAAAGATAGAAAAGGTCGGCGGAGCACCCTTCAAGCAGCGGGAACTGCGCACCGACGAAATGGCGCGTGTTGATCCACTTTGTCCAGGTGAACACCTCTATGGCCAGATAGGGCTTGATTCCGCAGTCGGGAATGGCGTACTGGGCAGTCATCTTGCTGCGCAGGAGATTGCTCCACTGCCCGGTGGAGGTGGTCAGGATGCGGACGTACATCTCCCTTACCGAAACGCTGAGGGGACCCGACTTGAGGGTTCCGGTGGCGCTGAAAAGGAACTTGTGCTGCAACCCTAAGCCGGACTGGCACCAGTCGTATGAAATGTCGCTCTTCAGCCAGTTGTTGAACTTGTATCCGACGGTGGGACGGATGAACCAGATGTCGGTGGACTGGAAATTGTTTTTGGTCCTGAATTCGCCGCGAAGCCCGATGTAGGGGCCTCCGGAAGTGGATCCGTCGCTCCAGGACTTGTTGATCTGGATGTCGGTCCAGCAGCCGTAATCATCCTTCTCCTGGGCGCGCAGGAGCGACGGCAGGAGCAGAATTATGACGGCTATTAGTATGGAGGTATATTTCATATTAACTCCAAATATAGGGATTTTAGCCGATAAATGCTATCTTTGCAGGATATGAGCGAACAGAATCTCATAAAAAAACTATATCGGGATTATTCCGGCGAGGATGCTTACTCCATCGAGGAACTGCCTTCGTCGGGCAGCAACCGCAGGTATTTCCGCCTTACCGGCAAGAGCGGCAGCCTGATAGCCGTGGAGGGTACCTGCGTCGAGGAAAACGAGGCATTCGTGGCTCTCTCTCGCCATTTCAGGAGCAAAGGGCTGAACGTGCCGGAGGTCTATGCGGTAAGCGAAGATTCGCTGCGCTACCTCCAGCAGGATCTCGGCGATACGATACTCTTCAATTACCTGACACCAGGCCGCGAGAGCGGACGCCTTTCGTCCGAAGAGAAAGAGATGCTTCTCAAGACGATCTCCTCTCTTCCCGCAATACAGTTCAGGGGGGCGGAGGGGCTCGACTTTTCGGTATGCTATCCCCAGAAGGAGTTCGACGAGAAGATGATCTCCTTCGACCAGAACTACTTCAAGTACTGTTTCCTCAAGGCTACCGGTCTGGAATTCAGTGAGATAAGGCTCGAAGAGGATTTCCGGAAGATGTCCGGGGTGCTGATGCGCAGCACCGGCGACACCTTCCTCTACCGCGATTTCCAGTCGCGCAACGTGATGGTCCACGACGGTGAGCCCTGGTTCATCGACTTCCAGGGAGGACGCAAAGGGCCCATCTATTACGATGTCGCTTCTTTCATCTGGCAGGCGAAGGCGGGCTATTCCGAGGCGCTGAAGGCTGAGATGATCGACGCCTACCTCGAAGCGCTCAAGGAGTACAAGTCCATTCCCCGCGAGGAGTTCCTCTCCACGCTGCGCCACTTCGTCCTCTTCCGCACGCTCCAGGTACTCGGCGCCTACGGCTTCAGGGGATACTTCGAAAAGAAACCCCATTTCCTGCAGAGCGTGCCCTATGCGATGGCCAATCTCAAGAGACTGCTCTCCGAACCCTTCCCGGAGTACCCGTATCTTACTGAGATACTGACGGCCCTGACGAAGATGCCGGAACTCACCGAGATAAAGCAGGACCGCCTGGAGGTTGAGATATTCAGCTTCGCCTACAAGAAAGGCATCCCCAACGATACCAGCGGCAACGGCGGAGGCTACGTCTTCGACTGCCGCGCCCTCGAGAATCCCGGCAAGTTCGAGCATTACCGCCATTTCAACGGACTTGACTCTGAGGTGATAAAGTTCATGGAGGATGATGGCGGAGTTTTCCGTTTCCTCGAAAACGTATATTCCCTTGCCGACGTCCACGTGCAGCGCTATATAGAGCGCAAGTTCACCCATCTGATGTTCGGCTTCGGATGCACCGGAGGGCAGCACCGCAGCGTCTATTGCGCCCAGCATCTGGCAGAGCACATCGCACGCAAGTTCAATGTCAAGGTGGTGCTTCACCACCGCGAAATAGGAGTAGATCAGGAGTTCTAGGATGAAGAAGGCGTTCATACTCGCGGCTGGATTGGGGACGAGGCTCAAACCCCTGACGGACAGGATGCCCAAGGCGCTTGTGCCGGTGGGAGGAGTGCCGTTGCTCGAGCAGCTTTTCATCCGCCTGAAGGATGCCGGGTATGACGAAATAGTGGTGAATGTCCACCACTTCGCCGATATGATTGAGGAGTTCCTGGAGCAGAAGGGGAACTTCGGTCTCAAGGTCTCGGTTTCCGACGAACGCGACCTGCTTCGGGAGACCGGAGGCGCCATAAGGCACGCTGCCCCGCTGTTGGGATGCGATTCCGGCCGTTTCCTGGTCCACAATGTGGATATACTCTCCGACCTCGACCTGGAGTGGTTCGACTCCCGTTTCGGGGAGTGCAGCGGCCAGATCGCCGACTTGCTCGTCACAGACCGCGAAACCTCCCGTTACCTTCTCTTCGACAATACGATGCGCCTGGTGGGATGGACCAATGTCAAAACGGGGGAGGTGCGCTCGCCCTATCCCGACCTGGACCCCGCCGCCTGCCGCCGTCTGGCCTTCGCAGGCATCCACAACGTCTCGGAAGCCGCCCTGCCGCTGATGGCCTCCTGGCCCGAGAAGTTCTCGATAATAGACTTTTATCTCTCTGTCTGCGACAGGTGTCTTATCCGCGGCATCGAGGCGGAAGGGGTCTCCATCTTCGATGCGGGCACGAAAGTTGATATTTGCACGGAGGTCCAGCCACGATGAAAAAGCGTCTGATCATATTCCTGTTGGCGGCAATCTTCATCGAGATATGCCTTCCCGCACCCGCCAGGGTGAACGGCCGGAGCCGCTTTGCGCCTTCCCGCCAGGATACCACCCGCGTCACTCCACCGGCTCTTGATTCGCTCTCCCAGCCCCTCGATACGGTGCCGCCTCAGCCCATAGATTCCGCTGCGCTGCGCGATTCGCTTGCCATAGATTCGCTCCGCCAGTACTATGCTTCGATGGGGCTTCTGGATCTCGACTCTCTCTCCGTCTATGAGATGGATTCCTGCTATACGGCACTTTACGACTCGATTTTCAAGAATCTTCCCGATACCGTGGATATCCGCAGGGCAAAGCGCCGCATAGAGAGGGAGTACCGCGACAGCGTCCGCATCGCCACCCCGCGACTGCTGGAGACCTTTGCCGTGAACGACTCCCTCTACTACAAGAGGATACTGATGTGGAATTCGGAGCACAACTTCAACTCGATGGAGATTCAGAAGCTCGACACCCTCTACAACGCCCACATCTACGACTATCCGTTCTATCGCAAGGATCTGGGAGCCACATACCTGGGTACCACGGGTTCGGCTGCGCAGCATTACAACTACTTCAAGCGGGAGCATCTCGACGTATTCCCCCAGTTCGATCCCTATCTTACCTGGTCGTACACTCCGGACAACCTCCCGCAGTTCAATACCAAGACCCCTTATACCCAGCTGGCATACGAAGGCACGACCTTCTCCCTGAAGGCTCGTGAGGAATCTGAAATCCAGCTTCTTACTACTCAGAATATAACTCCTGCATTCAACTTTACCCTCGCTTTCAACCAGTATGGCGCCAAGGGTATGCTGCAGAAGGAGCAGACCGACGACCGCACCGGATTCGTGGCGCTCAACTTCCTCGGCAAACGTTACCTGGCCAATGCCGGCTACATCGAGCAGAATGTCCACCGCACGGAGAACGGCGGACTGACCGACCCCGCCTGGATCCGCGATACCATCGTCGATACCAAGGAGATCGACGTCAACCTTTCCAACGCCTCCAACACCCTCAAGCGCAGGACCGTATTCCTGACCCATTCGCTGGCGATTCCGATGAATTTCTTCCGCAAGAACCGGGATTCCCTCTCGATGGGCGAGGGCACTATGGCATACATCGGCCACAGCGGCGAGTATTCCACCTACAAGAAGGTCTACACGGACCAGATATCATCTGAGAGCGACCGTCGTTTCTACGATAACAACTTCTTCATAAACAGTTCGGCCAGCAACGATTCACTGTCGCTGACCCGCTTCGAGAACAGGCTGTTCCTGAAACTGCAGCCCTTCGCTCCCGACGCCATAGTCTCCAACCTCAATGCCGGAGTCGGATACCAGATACTCTCGTATTACTCCTTCGATCCCTCATTCTACCTCAAGGGACTCTCACGGGATACCAGGCACAACGCATATGCCTATGCCGGCGTCACCGGCTCCTTCCGCAAGTATTTCGCATGGGATGCCGACGGCAAATACACCTTCCTGGGCCACAATTTCAGCGACCTTTCGCTCGGCGGCAAGGTGCGATTCTCGGTCTATCCCTTCGACGGCGGAATCCACCTGACGGGAAAGATACGCACCGACCTCACCACTCCCGTTCCATTCCAGCAGAAGCTCAATTTCAACCACCACGCCTGGAATAACGACTTCGAGAAGGTCTCGGAGAGCAGGGTGGAGGCCTCCCTGCAGATACCCAGGCTCAATCTCGATGCCGGATTCGGCTATGCCCTGGTGGACGGAATGATCTACTATGACGCCACGTCTAACATAATGCAGTACGACAAGCCCCTGAGCGTGATGAGCGCCTGGGCCGAGGAGAATATCAAGCTCTGGTTCCTCCATTTCGACAACAGGGTGCTATTCCAGATCTCCTCCAACCAGGAGGTGCTGCCGCTGCCCAAACTCGCAGCCCATCTGCGTTATTATCTTCAGTTTACCGTCGTGAAGAATGCGATGGACATGCAGATCGGAATGGACGGAATATGGACCTCCAAATTCTATGAGCAGGGATATATGCCCGACCTGGGTGTCTTTTACAACCAGAATGTGGAGGAACTGGGCGGAACTCCCTATTTCGACGCCTTCGTCAACGCACAGTGGCAGAAGGTCTGCGTCTATGTCAAATATACCAACGCCCTGCTGGGCTGGCCCCAGTCGGATTATTTCTCGGCATACCAGTACATCAGGCCGGGGCGTGCGTTCAAATTCGGAGTCTTCTGGCCGTTCTAGCCTATGAGGGGGATACTGTCCAAGACTCTCGCATCGCTTCTGGTGCTGCTGGCCCTCCCGTTTGAGAAGGCCTTCGATTTCGATGCCGACCGTGAGGCGATGGAGTGCCTGAAAGGGAGCATGAACAGCCTTATAATGCTGGATACCAGGCTCTTCTCCAACCAGTCGAAGGATATCGGATTCAATTATGCGCTACTGAACACTTTCTCCGATTATACCGGGCTGAAGGTCAATATCGAGAGCCGCCCCGTCTCCGACGGATGCTGGCGCAACCTGGCGGCGGGCAACTACCAGCTGATGGCCTTCGAGGTGCGCGATTCGATGCCGGTGCCGCCCGAGTTCGCCGAGAGCGTGGTGCTGAGCATGCCCATCAGGGGCAACATGGTCTGGGCGGTGCCGATGAAGAACGACTATCTGGTCAACTATGTCAATGTCTTCCTCGAGGATATAAAGCGGGACGGCCGCTACCAGGACATCGAACGCCGCCACTACCGTTCATATCATATAGAGCCCTTCCTCGATTCGGACCTCAAGGCCAACGCCCTCTCGCCCTACGACGACATCGTCAAGAAGTACGGCAACTTCACCGGTGTGGACTGGAGGCTCCTGAGCGCCATAATCTACCAGGAATCCCGCTACAACATGGCTACCACCTCCATCCGCAACGCCAAGGGACTGATGCAGGTGATGGAGAGTACCGCCGCCCACTACGGGGTTGAGGACGTATATGATCCCGAACTCAACGTCAAGGCGGGCACGCTCCATTTCTCCCATCTGGTAAGGGCCTTCAGCGAAGAGGGAATGTCCGACGAGGAGATCATCAAATTCGCCCTCGGAGCCTACAATGCCGGTGAGGCGCGCATAGAGCAGTGCCGCCGGGTGGCCGATTCCCTGGGCCTCGACCGCAACGTCTGGGCCGACGTGGTCAAGGCCTTCGATTCGATGCCGAACTTCGGCGGGCGTGAGGAGACCCGAAGCTACGTCGAAAAGGTTATGGCCAAGTTCGACGACTATAAACAAATCATAGAATAAAACAGACGTCCCGTCTCCGGAACGTCTGTTTCAATTTCAGATAAACCTTCTATTTCAGTCCCCTGTTCTCGAGCAGGCCGTCGACCTGAGGGTCGCGTCCCCGGAAGTTGCGGTACATCACCGAACCCTTGTCGATGCCGCCGGGGGTGAGGATGTACTTGCGGAAACGCTGCGCGACTTCCTGGTTGAAGATGTCGCCTGTCTCCTTGTATGCCTGATATGCGTCGCAGTCGAGAACCTCCGCCCAGATGTAGCTGTAGTAGCCGGCGCTGTAGCCGCCGCCCATCGAGTGGCTGAAGTTGGTCACGCTGTAGCGGGGCAGGATCTGCTTGGGGATTCCGCGCTCTGCAAGCTTCTCAGCCTGGAACTTCATCACGTCAAGGTCGGCGGGAACCTCGGTGAGGACGTGGAGGTCCATATCCACGTACGATGCTGCAAGATACTCCACGGTTGCGAATCCCTGTCCGTACTTGCTGCTGGCCTCGATCTTGTCGATGAGTTCCTGGGGAATCACTTCGCCGGTCTTGTAGTGCTTCGCATAGACATTGAGCACCTCGGGCTCGAATGCCCAGTGCTCGTTGATCTGTGAGGGCAGCTCCACGAAGTCGCGCTCGGTGCCGGGCGTTCCGCGGTATTTGACGTTGCGGAAGAAGGAGTGGAGGGCGTGTCCGAACTCGTGGAACATAGTGGTGACGTTGTCGATGGTCTGGAGTGCCGGCCTCTCTGCAGAGGGCATCGCCAGGTTGCAGCAGTTCATCACGATGGGCTGCAGGCGCTGTGCGCCGTCGTAGCTCTGGCTGCGGAAGGTCGTGTTCCAGGCGCCGGCGCCCTTGCCGTCACGCGGGAAGTAGTCGCTGTAATAGATGGCTATGACATTGCCCTCTCTGTCGATGACATCCCACGACTTGGCGGTTGGCTCGAATGAAGGATAGTCCTCGGTGCGCTCCCTGAAGGAGAGACCGTAGAGCCTGTTGGCCACATAGAAGACACCGTTCTTCTGTACGTTGTTGATTTCGAGATACTCGGAAACCTGCTCCTCGTCGATGTCGAACTTCTCCTTCTTGGCCTTGTCGAGATAGTACCTGTAGTCCCATGGCTGGGGCTGTCCCTTCACCTTGTCCTTCTTCATCATAGCCTTGATGTCGGCAAGCTCCTCGTTGGCCTTGGCCACTGCGGGAGCCCAGATCTGGTCGAGCAGGTCATAGACGTTCTTCGACTTCTCGGCCATGCGGTCCTCGAGCTGCATCTCGGCGAAGTTGTCGTAGCCCATCAGCTTGGCCTTCTTGAGGCGGAGGTCCACAATCTGGCGGGCGATCTCCTTGTTGTCGTATTCGTCGTTGTGGTTGCAGCGGTCGTTGTACATCAGATAGACCTTCTTGCGCAGTTCGCGGTTCTTGCAGTACTGCAGCACGGGGTTGCAGCTTGCCCTCTGCATGTTGAAGGCCCACTTGCCCTTCTGTCCAATCTTTTCTGCGAGAGCGGCTGCAAGCTCTATGTTGGCCTGCGGAAGGCCCTCGAGTTCCTTGAGGCTGTTGGCAATCACATAGGTGTTGTTGGTGTCGTGCCTCAGGTTCTGGGAGAACTGCAGTTGCAGGCGTGAGAGTTCGAGGTTGAGTTCAGCGAGTTCCTTCTGCTTGTCGGGGCTGAGGAGGACGCCGCCCTTCACATAGGATTTGTAGGTCCTCTCGAGCAGGGTCTTCTCCTCCTTGTTGAGGTTGTATTCGGAGCGGTGGTCATATACGTATTTGACCTTCTCGAAGAGAGGCTTGTTCATGCTGATCCAGGAGCTGTGGGCGGAGCGGATGGGGGAGAGCTCGCGGGCAAGTTCCTGAAGCTCGGGGGTGGAGCTGGCACCGTTGATGGTGCTCCAGATGCCGGCCTTGGAGAGAAGTTTGCCGCTCTCGCTGAGAGCTACTATTACATTCTCGAAATTGGGAGTCTCCTTGTTGTCGATGATGGCCTGGATTTCGGCCTTCTCCTGCTCCATGCCCTTGAGCATCGCTTCGCGGTAGTTGTCTACCGTTATCTTCTCGAAGGGGGGAATCTCGTAAGGGGTACCGTAGCGGCGCTGCAGGATGGGGTTCTGCGCCAGGGCCGCGGTAACGGAGAGTGCCAGTACCACGGCGAGGAATAAGCGTTTTTTCATATGAAGAGTGTTGATGTTTGATTGATTCAAGGTTTGCGACCCGGAGGGCGCAAGCACAAATATAGGAATTAATTCTTAATTTAGCGGGCAAATCCGACCGCCCTGCGGCCGCCAAATGCAACAGTATGTACTCTTTTCTCATAAGCGTAGCGCTTCTGGTCATCGGCTATCTGCTTTACGGCCGCTTCGTGGAGCGGGTCTTCGGTCCCGACCCGAACCGCCCCACTCCGGCAATCTCCAAGGCCGACGGCATCGACTATATCGCGATGCCGACCTGGAAAGTCTTTATGATCCAACTCCTTAACATAGCCGGCACCGGCCCGATCTTCGGCGCCATACTCGGTGCGCAGTTCGGCCCCGCCTGCTATCTGTGGATTGTGATAGGATGCATCTTCGGCGGTGCGGTGCACGATTATCTCTCCGGAATGCTCTCCGTGAAGCATGGCGGAGAGGGGCTCCCCGGCCTAATCGGCTTCTATCTGGGCAACCGGACCAAGGCGGTGATGCTGGCCTTCTCCGTGCTTATGCTGATGCTTGTGGGTGCTGTCTTCGTTTACAGCCCAGCCAAGATCCTGGGCGGAATGACGGGTGGTACCAACACCGCCGTCATTATCTGGGTCTTCGTGGTGCTGGCCTACTATATTATAGCCACTCTGGTGCCTATCGACAAGATAATCGGGCGCATCTATCCGGTCTTCGCCATAGCGCTGATCCTCATGGCCGTCTCGCTGATGGTCTGCCTGCTGGCCGGTTTCCCTTCCGGTTTGCCTGAGGTGTGGGACGGTCTGCAGAACCGTTCCCCCCAGAGCGGAAGTCTCTTCCCCTGTCTCTTCATTTCCGTGGCCTGCGGCGCCGTGAGCGGCTTCCATGCCACCCAGTCCCCCCTTATGGCCCGCTGCATGAAAAATGAGAAGCTCGGCCGCCCGATTTTCTACGGAGCGATGATCACCGAGGGCCTTATCGCCCTGATCTGGGCTGCTGTGGCATCCTATTTCTTCTTCGCCGGCGGAGCCGAAAAGATGGGCGTCGTCCTGACCGATGCCGTCGCATCCGACGCTCCGGGCGTGGTGAATACGGTTTCGAAATACTGGCTCGGCTCTTTCGGCAGCATCCTGGTGCTGCTAGGCGTGGTCGCGGCTCCCATCACCAGCGGCGATACCGCGCTGCGCTCCGCCCGCCTCATCGTGGCCGACGCGCTTCATCTGGACCAGAAGTCGATAGGGAAGAGGCTCGCGGTGAGCCTGCCGATTTTTGCCGTCACCGGCCTGCTGCTCTGCTTCAATATTTTGAACGCCAAGGGATTCGGTATTATCTGGCGCTATTTCGGCTGGGCCAACCAGACCCTCTCTGTCTTCACCTTCTGGGCGCTGACCGTGTTCCTGGCAAAGCACCGCAAGGGGCTCTATTACCTTATCACCCTCATTCCCGGCTGCTTTATGACCGCGGTCTGCGTCACCTTCATCTGCACTGCCAAAATAGGGCTCAATATGCCTGAAGCCTCCATCCCCTGGCTCGCATCCGGCGTAACCGCCCTCTGCCTCACCCTCTTCTACACCGCCCTACCGAAGATCCGGAAGGAATCATAAGCGTTAGGACCGTCAAGGGCTCGGGATATACCCCGAGGAGCGAAAAAAACGCTCCCGTGGCATATCCGGCTCGCCTTATGACGGTCCGGATGCTTATGTAATCAAGCAATAGTCGACACATTATCTTTTTAATGCCTTTATGCAAATCGGGTTAAAGATTGTAGTTAAAGATTGTTACATAAGTGTCGATTTTTGACGCATAAACTGATGACGTTATTCTATTGATATGGCGTAGATAGCTGTACAGGTGCGAAAAAATACATGAAAAGTGGATAACGTTACAAATTATTACTATATTTGCAGTCGAAAGATGATTGGCGTGAATACTGCATTCAACATATCGCTGCTGCCTGTATCGGGGATTCTTGGAATCCTTGCCTTTATTGGCGTACTGGTAATTCTGCTTAGTTGAACGGCAGATTCACGAGTTGTTAGTATTAAATTGTAATTAGTTTAAGTGACGCCCGCGAATCTGAAGAATTGAGGGCGTCATTTTTATTAGGAACATGAAACTGAGAAGTATCCAGACGATGGAGGGGCGCAGGATGGCCGGCGCAAGGGCCCTGTGGCGCGCTGCCGGAATGAAACCCGGGCAGTTCGGCCGCCCCGTGATCGCCATAGCAAACTCCTTCACCCAGTTCGTTCCGGGCCACACCCATCTTCACGATGCGGGCCAGGTCGTAAAGGAGGAGATTGAGAAACTCGGCTGCTTCGCCGCTGAATTCGACACCATTGCCGTCGACGACGGCATAGCGATGGGCCACGACGGAATGCTCTACTCGCTTCCTTCGCGCGAAATCATCGCCGACAGCGTGGAGTATATGATCAATGCCCACAAGGCAGACGCCCTCGTCTGCATAAGCAACTGCGACAAGGTCACTCCCGGAATGCTGATAGCCGCGATGAGGCTCAACATCCCCACCGTATTCGTCTCCGGCGGCCCGATGGAGGCCGGAGTGATGGGGGAGAGCAGGCTCGACCTTATCGACGCGATGGTCAAATCGGCCGACTCCTCGGTTTCGGATGAAGATGTGGCCGCCATCGAGGCTGCAAGCTGCCCAGGCTGCGGCTGCTGCTCGGGAATGTTCACCGCCAACTCGATGAACTGCCTCACCGAGGCGATAGGCCTCGCCCTCCCCGGCAACGGAACAGTCCTGGCTACCCATACTGAAAGGGTGGAGCTCCTCCGCGAAGCGGCGAGGGTGATAGTCCGCAATGCCGATAAATACTACGGTCAGGATGATGTATCCGTCCTGCCCCGAAGCATAGCCTCGCGCACGGCCTTCCTCAATGCGATGACGCTTGACATAGCGATGGGCGGATCCACCAATACCGTGCTCCATCTGCTTGCGGTGGCACGCGAAGCCTGCGCAGACTTCAAGATGGAAGATATAGACACCCTTTCGAGGAAGGTTCCATGCCTCTGCAAAGTGGCCCCCAATACCCAGAAATACCATATCAACGACGTAGGCCGCGCCGGCGGCGTATTCGGCATAATGGGCGAACTCGCCAAGGCCGGACTCGTCGACTGCAGCGCCGTGAGGGTTGAAGGAATGACCCTGGGCGATGCCGTAAAGCATTATGACATAACCTGCCAGGCTCCTTCGGAGGATGCCCGCAGGATCTATCTCAGCGCTCCCGCAAACCGCTTCAGTATCGAGATGGGCTCCCAGTCGGAGTATTGCGACTGCTTCGATTCCGACAGGGCGGCGGGCTGCATCCGCGACGTGGCCCACGCCTACTCGGCGGACGGCGGCCTCTGCGTCCTTTCGGGCAATCTGGCGCCGGACGGCTGCGTGGTCAAGACCGCAGGCGTGGACGAATCCATCTGGCACTTCGAGGGGCGCGCAAGGGTGTTCGACTCCCAGGAGTCTGCATGCGACGCCATCCTCGGTGGAAAGATCGTCGCCGGCGACGTGGTGGTAATCAACTATGAAGGCCCCAAGGGCGGCCCCGGAATGCAGGAGATGCTCTATCCGACCTCCTACCTCAAGTCGATCCATCTAGGAAAGGAGTGCGCATTGGTGACCGACGGCCGTTTCAGCGGCGGCACCTCCGGCCTGAGCATAGGCCACGTCTCCCCCGAAGCGGCATCCGGCGGAAACATCGCCCTCGTCAGGGACGGCGATACCATAATAATAGATATACCCTCAAGGCAGATTGAGGTTTGCGTCTCTGAAGACGAACTCTCCCGCCGTCGCGAAGATGAGAAGGCGAGGGGCTCCCGGGCATTCACCCCGCCGGTGCGCGTACGCCCGGTGAGCGCGAGCCTCAAAGCATACGCATCCCTCGTGGCTTCCGCCGACAAGGGGGGCGTCAGAATAGTGGAGGAGTGACTATGGCAGAAGAAAAGAGAATGATGACAGGAGGCGAGATCCTGCTCGAATCCATCATTGCCCAAGGGGCCGATACCATTTTCGGCTATCCCGGAGGGCAGATAATGCCTGTCTATGACAAGCTGTATGATTATCAGGACCGTCTGCGCCATATCCTGGTGCGTCACGAGCAGGGGGCGGTCCACGCCGCCCAGGGATATGCCCGCATCAAGGGGGCTCCCGGCGTGGTGATGCTCACCTCTGGCCCCGGCGCCACAAATGCCGTAACAGGCATAGCCGACGCCCTGATCGACTCCACCCCGCTGGTGGTCATCGCAGGCCAGGTCGGCAACGCCGCCCTCGGTACGGATGCCTTCCAGGAGACCGACTACATCGGCCTGACGGCGCCTATCAGCAAGTGGAACCATCAGATCCGCAGCGCAGCGGATGTGGCCCAGTCGGTGGCCCGCGCCTTCTACATCGCCTCCACGGGTCGTCCCGGTCCGGTGGTGCTGGATATGACCAAGGATGCGCAGAACGGCATCGCGGAGTACATACCTGCGACCTGCAGTTTCATACGCAGTTACGATCCCTGCCCGGTTCCGGAGGAGTCCGTACTCGACCGCGCTGCGGCTATGATAGATGCCGCCGAGAAGCCGCTTGTGGTCTTCGGCCACGGCGTGATGCTCTCCGGCGCCGAAAAGGAACTCTCGGAATTCCTCTCAAAGGGGGATATTCCCGCCGGCTCCACACTGCTCGGCCTGAGCTGCCTCGACAGCGACGACCCCCATTACATCGGAATGGTTGGAATGCACGGCAACCTGGCCCCCAATATCATGACCCAGCAGTGCGACCTCCTGATAGCGGTAGGTATGCGATTCGACGACCGCGTCACCGGTACCCTCGAATCCTATGCCCGCCAGGCGAAGAAGATACATATAGATATAGACGCCGCAGAGCTCGACAAACTCGTAAAGGTGGATCTCCCCGTTTTGGGAGATGCGAAATATGTCCTCACCGAACTTACGAAGAAAATCCGCGAGGCTAGCCGTCCGGAATGGATGATGCAGCCCATAATGGAGGCCTCCGTGGAGAAGCACAAGGTGATCGATCCGGAGCTTTATCCCGAAGGCGGCCCGCTGAAGCAGGGCGAAGTGGTGGCTGCGGTCTCGAAGGCCTGCGAAGGCAAGGCGGTGATAGTCACCGACGTGGGACAGCACCAGATGACTGCGGCCCGTTACTCCCGCTTCCACAGGAACCGGAGCATGATAACCTCAGGCGGACTGGGTACGATGGGATTCGGCCTTCCAGCCGCAATCGGCGCCAAGATAGCCGATCCCGAAAGGGAGGTCTGCCTCTTCGTGGGCGACGGCGGCTTCCAGATGACTATACAGGAGCTCGGCACCATAATGCAGGAGGGGACGGGAGTGAAGATAGTCCTGATAGACAACAACTGGCTCGGCAACGTCCGCCAGTGGCAGGAGCTCTTCTTCGACCGCCGTTACAGTTTCACCCGCATGCAGAATCCCGACTATGCCGCCATCGCAGCGGCATACGGCATCGCCTACCGGCGCGTCGAGGAGCGTTCCGAACTCGACTCGGCGGTGCAGGAGATGTTCGAAACCGAAGGCGCCTTCATCCTCGACGTACACGTGGCCGAGGCGGCGAATGTCTTCCCGATGATCCCTCCGGGAAAGAGCGTTAACCAGATAATGTTGAACGAAACCGACTGGATATGAAAACACACGGCGAAAACGAAAACCTTTATGAGGTGACGGCTTATACCGAGGATTCGCTCGGTCTGCTCTATTCCATATCCGGCATCTTCGCACGGCGAAGCCTCGATATAGAGAAACTCCTGTGCTATCCTTCGGCAATCGAAGGGGTCTTCAAGATCAAGATATACGCCTGGGCCTCTCCGGAGCTGATACGCCAGGCGGTACTCCAGATCGAGAAGAAGGTGGATGTCATCAAGGCCTATTATGAACTTGACACCCAACGCTCCAAGAAGGAGGTCGAAGAGGTGAAGGAGATACTCCGCAAGAGAGAAGAAAAAGAGAATAAATAATAATATCAAAAAGAGAAAAACTATGGCAAAAATGAATTTCGGCGGCGTAGAGGAAAACGTCGCGACCCGTGAGGAATTCACCCTCGAAAAAGCCCGTGAAATCTTGAAAGACAAGACCCTCGCCGTCATCGGCTACGGCGTGCAGGGCCCCGGACAGTCGCTCAACCTGCGCGACAACGGATTTAAGGTGATTGTCGGACAGCGCCCCGGACGCAGCTATGACAAGGCTGTCCGCGACGGCTGGGTACCCGGCGAGACCCTCTTCGGAATCGAGGAGGCCTGCGCCAAGGGCGACATCGTGATGTGCCTGCTCTCCGATGCGGCTGTAATGTCGGTATGGCCCGAGATCAAGAAGTATCTCACCCCCGGCAAGACCCTCTATTTCTCACACGGATTCGCCATCACCTGGAGCGACCGCACCGGCTGCGTGCCGCCCAAGGATGTGGATGTCATAATGGTGGCTCCCAAGGGCTCCGGCACCACCGTCCGTTCACTCTATCTCGAAGGCAGGGGCATCAACTCATCCTATGCCGTCTATCAGGACTATACTGGCAAGGCGCTCGAGACCACGCTGGCAATCGGTATCGGAATCGGCTCGGGATACCTCTTCGAGACTACTTTCCAGCGCGAGGCGGTTTCCGACCTCACCGGTGAGCGCGGCTCACTGATGGGCGCTATCCAGGGACTGCTGCTCGCGCAGTTCGAAGTCCTGCGCGAGAACGGCCACACTCCCTCCGAGGCCTTCAACGAGACCGTAGAGGAGCTCACCCAGAGCCTTATGCCGCTCTTCGCGGCAAAGGGTATGGACTGGATGTACGCAAACTGCTCGACCACCGCTCAGCGCGGCGCGCTCGACTGGATGGGTCCTTTCCACGACGCCATCAAGCCCGTGATGGAGAAACTCTATGCGAGCGTCAAATGCGGTAAGGAGGCCCAGATCTCAATCGACGCCAACAGCAAGCCCGACTACCGCGAGGGACTCGAGAAGGAACTCAAGGCGCTCCGCGAGAGCGAGATGTGGCGTACCGCGGAGACCGTGCGCGCACTCCGTCCCGAGAATGCTCCGAAGAGCAAATAGTCGACAACCAGCATTCAAAGTATGAAAGACGACAGGATTTACATATTCGACACCACTCTCCGCGACGGAGAACAGGTCCCCGGCTGCCAGCTCAACACGGTTGAGAAGATCCAGGTGGCCAAAGGGCTTGAGGAACTCGGCGTGGATGTGATCGAGGCCGGCTTTCCCATCTCCAGCCCGGGCGATTTCAACTCGGTGGTGGAAATCTCCAAGGCCGTGACCTGGCCGACGGTATGCGCCCTTACGCGCGCCGTGGAAAAGGATATCGACGTGGCGGTGGAATCCCTCCGTTACGCCAAGCACAAGCGCATCCATACCGGAATAGGAACTTCCGACACGCATATCAAGTACAAGTTCAACTCCAACCGCGAAGAGATCATCGAGCGTGCCGTGAAGGCTGTCAAATACGCCCGCCGCTTCGTGGACGACGTGGAGTTCTATGCCGAGGATGCGGGAAGGACAGAGAACGAATATCTGGCGCGCGTGATCGAGGCCGTCATCAAGGCCGGCGCTACGGTGGTCAACATCCCGGACACAACCGGCTACTGCCTCCCCGAAGAGTACGGAGCCAAGATCCGCTACCTGGTGGAGCACGTGGACGGCATCGACAAGGCGAGAATCTCCACCCACTGCCACAACGATCTGGGAATGGCCACCGCCAACACCATGGCCGGCATCCTCAACGGCGCCCGCCAGGTCGAGGTGACCGTAAACGGAGTGGGAGAGAGGGCCGGCAATACCTCCCTCGAGGAGGTCGCCATGATCCTCAAATGCCACAAGGACATAGCCCTCGACACCAATATCAATACGACCCGCATCTATCCGATGAGCCGCATGGTCTCCAGCCTCATGAATATGCCGGTGCAGGCCAACAAGGCCATCGTGGGACGCAACGCGTTTGCCCACTCCTCCGGCATCCACCAGGACGGAGTAATAAAGAATATGACCACCTACGAGATCATCGATCCCAAGGACATCGGTCTCGACGGCAACTCCATCGTACTGACCGCCCGCAGCGGCCATGCAGCCATTAAGACCCGTCTGGAGGCCCTCGGAGTGGAACTTACCGACGAAAAGCTCGACAGTCTCTACAACGACTTCCTCAAACTGGCCGACAAGAAGAAGGAGATCAACGACGACGACCTCCTCGTTCTCGCGGGAGCGGACCGTACCGCCAACCACCATATCAAGCTCGACTATCTTCAGGTGACAGCCGGTCTCGGAGTGAGGCCGGTGGCAAGCGTGATACTCGATATAGCCGGGGAGAAGTTCGAGGCCGCATCGGCCGGAAACGGCCCCGTGGACGCCGCCATCAACGCCCTCAAGACGATCGTCAAGCGCCAGATGGTGCTCAAGGAGTTCACTATCCAGAACATCACCCGCGGCTCCAACGACGTCGGCAAGGTCCACATGCAGGTGGAGCACGAAGGCAAGCTCTATTACGGCTTCGGCGCCAATACCGACATCGTGACGGCGTCGGTCGAGGCATATATCGACTGCATCAACAAGTTCTAAGGGATGAATACTCTTTTCGACAAGATATGGGACGCCCACGTGGTGAGTGACCTTCCCGACGGCCCTCAGCAGGTCTATATCGACCGGCTCTACTGCCACGAGGTCACTTCGCCCCAGGCTTTCGACGGCCTGCGCGAGCGCGGCATCCGCTGCCTGCGGCCGGAACGCATCTTCTGCATGCCCGACCACAACACCCCGACCCACGACCAGGACAAGCCCATCGCCGACCCGGTCTCGAAGGCGCAGGTTGACGCCCTGGAGCGCAACGCCAAAGAGTTCGGCCTGACCTACTACGGGATGATGAGCCCCGACAACGGCATAATCCACGTGGTGGGACCCGAGAAGGGGCTTTCCCTGCCCGGAATGACGATAGTCTGCGGCGACTCGCACACCTCCACGCACGGCGCGATGGGTGCGGTGGCATTCGGCATCGGCACTTCCGAGGTGGAGATGGTCCTGGCTTCCCAGTGCATACTGCAGAAGAAGCCCAGGACGATGAGCATCAGGATAGAGGGTGAACTGGGCAAGGGCGTCACCGCCAAGGACCTGGCGCTCTACCTTATGATGAAACTTACCACCAGCGGCGCGACGGGCTATTTCGTGGAGTACCGCGGTTCCACCGTCCGCTCCCTCTCGATGGAGGGGCGCCTGACGCTGAGCAACCTCTCCATCGAAATGGGTGCCCGCGGCGGCTTCATCGCTCCCGACGAGACCACCTTCGCCTACCTGAAAGGGCGTGAATTCGCCCCGAAGGGGGAGGAGTGGGACAAGGCCGTCGAATGGTGGAAGACCCTCCGCAGCGGGGACGACGCCGTATTCGACCGCGAAGTGGTGTTCGACGCCGCCGACGTGCAGCCGATGATTACCTACGGCACCAACCCCGGAATGGGAATGCCGATCGACGGCAGGATTCCCGCTGATGCCAATCCCAAGTCGCTCTCCTATATGGGATTCGAGGCCGGTGACTCCCTGCTGGGCCACCCGGTGGACTATGTCTTCCTCGGCGCCTGCACCAACGGCCGCATCGAGGATTTTCGCGCCTTCGCCTCCCTCGTTAAGGGACGCCGCAAGGCAGACGGGGCCACAGCCTGGCTCGTTCCCGGCTCCTGGGCGGTAAGCCGCCAGATAGAGGCCGAAGGGCTTGACAGGGAGCTTGCCGAGGCGGGATTCGAGATCCGCCAGCCCGGCTGCTCCGCCTGCCTGGCGATGAACGACGACAAGGTCCCTGCCGGGAAGTATGCCGTCTCCACCAGCAACCGCAACTTCGAGGGGCGTCAGGGGCCGCTTTCGCGCACCCTGCTGGCAAGTCCCCTGACCGCGGCGGCCGCAGCCGTAACCGGATGTGTCACAGATCCAAGAACACTCCTATGAAACAGAAATTCGACATAATCGAGAGCCGGTGCGTTCCGCTCCCGACCGACAATATCGATACCGACCAGATCATTCCCGCCCGTTTCCTGAAGGCCACGACGAGGGATGAGAAGTTCTTTGGCGACAATCTCTTCTGCGACTGGCGCTACGACGCGCAGGGGCAGCCCAAACCGGGATTCGTGCTCAACGACCCGCGCTACGGGGGATGCATCCTCGTCGCGGGAAAGAACTTCGGCTCCGGTTCGAGCCGCGAACATGCCGCATGGGCCCTCGCGGGCTACGGTTTCCGCGTCGTGATAGCCTCCTCCTTCGCCGACATCCACAAACAGAACGAACTCAACAACTTCGTGCTGCCGGTGGAAGTGAGCGAGGAGTTCCTGAAAGAGCTCCACGGGAGCATCGCGGCCGATCCCGATACGCGTGTCCGCGTCGACATCCGGAATCAGACGGTGACCAATCTCGCAAGCGGAAAGAGCGAAAGATTCCCGATCTCGGGTTACAAGAAATACTGCTTGATGAACGCCCTGGACGACATCGACTACCTGCTTGAGCAGAAAGAGAAGATAGAAGCATTCGAGAACGCTAGAAAATGACAGAGATACTTGATACCACCCTGCGTGACGGCGAACAGACCGCCGGCGTCTCCTTCAACGTGAACGAGAAGCTGGCAATCGCCAGCCTCCTCCTGGACGAACTGAAGGCGGACCGCATCGAGGTGGCCTCCGCCCGCGTCTCCCGCGGAGAATCCGAATCCTTCTCGCATATCTGCGACTGGGCGAAGAAGAGGGGATGCCTCGGCAGGATCGAGGCGCTCGGCTTCGTGGATGACGGACAAAGCGTGAACTGGGTCGCAGATGGCGGAGGAAAGGTGATAAACATACTTGCAAAGGGTTCGCTCCGCCATCTGGAGTGCCAGCTGCGCAAGACTCCCGAAGAACATATCAGGGACATTCTCGTCGTGCTCGGGAAAGCCGCGTCACGCGGCCTTGAAGCCAATCTCTATCTCGAGGATTGGTCCAACGGAATCTCCGCCTCGCCGGAGTATGTCTTCCGGATAGTCGATGCCCTGAAGGATTCCGGGATAAAGCGGTTCATGCTTCCCGACACCCTCGGCGTACTGAATCCCTTCAGCACCTTCGATGCCTGCTCCAGGATGCGTGAGCGCTACCCCGACTTGCGATTCGACTTCCACGCCCACAACGACTACGGTATGGCGGTCGGCAATTCCCTGGCTGCGGTCCGCGCCGGCTTCAACGGCATCCATGTGACTGTCAACGGCCTGGGCGAACGCTGCGGCAACGCCCCTCTGGCGGCTGTCGTGGCCGCGCTGAAAGACCATGCCGGCGCCGAATGCGGAATCGACGAAGGCCGCCTCACCCACGTCTGCAAATATGTGGAGAGCATCTCCGGCATACGCATCCCCGACAACGAGCCGGTAACAGGTGAGAACGTCTTCACGCAGAGCAGCGGCATCCACGCCGACGGCGACGTGAAGGCTGGCCTTTATGCCAACCCCCTGCTTCCCCAGCGTTTCGGGCGCGAACGCAAGTACGCCCTGGGCAAGATGAGCGGCAAGGCCAACATCATCAAGAACCTCGACCAGCTCGGCATCAGCCTCACCCCGGAGCAGGTACGCCTCGTCACGGAGCGCGTAGTCGAACTCGGTGACAAGAAGGAGAGCCTTGCGGCCGAAGACCTTCCCTTCATCGTGGCCGACGTGCTCAAGAGCAGCCACGCGGTGGAGAAGGACCATATCCATATAGTGAACTATTCGCTGACCCTCTCGCGCGGAATGCGCCCCGTAGCCCTTGTCAAACTCAGCATCGACGGGCAGGAGTACGAAGCCTCCGCTCCTGGAGACGGCCAGTACGACGCCTTCATGAAGGCCCTATGGAGCATCTACGACAAGCTGGGCAAGAAACACCCGGTGCTGACCGACTACCAGGTCAGCATCCCTCCGGGAGGAAAGACCGACGCCCTCGTCTCGACCGCCATCTCCTGGCGCGACGGCGAGCACGAATTCAAGACCCGCGGAATCGACTCCGACCAGACGGAAGCAGCGATCAAGGCTACCGTCAAGATGTTGAACATAATTGAAAATCTCGATATCAGTACTTTGCTATGAAACTGAAATCGCCAAACTGCCCGGTGACGGCATCGGGCCTGAAGTGGTGGCCCAGGCCGTGAAGGCCGTGGACGCCATCTGTGAGCGATTCGCTCACGAAGTGAGTTATACCTTCGCCAAGGTCGGCGCCTGCGCCATCGACGAATTCGGCTCCGCATATCCCGAGAGCACCCATAAGGTCTGTCTCGAGAGCGACGCGGTGCTCTTCGGCGCCGTGGGCGACCCCAGATACGACAACGACCCCACCTCCAAGGTAAGGCCCGAGCAGGGGCTTCTTGCGATGCGCAAGCAGCTCGGCCTCTACGCCAACCTTCGCCCGGTGGAGACCTTTCCCTCCCTTCTTCACAAGAGCCCGCTCCGCGACGCCATTGTCTCCGGAGCAGACCTCCTCTGCGTGAGGGAGCTGACAGGCGGAATGTATTTCGGCGAGAAGGGAAGGCTCGACGGCGGCGATACCGCATACGACACCAATATCTACCACCGCTACGAGGTGGAGCGCATTCTGCGCCTCGCCTTCGGCTACGCACGCAAGCGCCGCGGCCACCTTACAGTGGTTGACAAGGCCAACGTCCTCGAATCCTCCAGGTTGTGGCGCCAGGTGGCCCAGGAGATGGCTCCCCAGTATCCCGACGTAACTACCGACTATATGTTCGTGGACAACGCCGCGATGAAGCTCGTGACCGACCCGAGGTTCTTCGACGTGCTGGTAACCGAGAATACCTTCGGCGATATCCTCACCGACGAGGCGAGCTGCATCACCGGCTCGATGGGACTTCTGGCCTCCGCCTCCATCGGAGAGCACACCGGCGTCTTCGAGCCCATCCACGGCTCCTATCCCCAGGCCGCCGGCAAGAATATCGCCAACCCCCTGGCCACCATACTCTCGGCCGCTATGATGCTGGAGTATGCCTTCTCCCTCATGGAGGAGGGCAGCCTCATCCGGAAGGCGGTTGCCGCTTCGCTCGACGCAGGCGTAGTCACAGAAGACCTCGCAGCGGGCGGAAAGGCCTATTCCACCTCCGAAGTGGGCGACTGGATCGCAGAATGGATCAAAAAGAATTAATTATTAAAAACATAAGGATATGCAGAACAGTATTGATTGGGCTAACGTGGGCTTTATGCCCAGGAAAACGAATGCCGTTGCAGTCAGCCTCTTCCGTGACGGAAAATGGTCGGCTCCCGAATTGGTGGATGATTTCAAATTCAGTATCAATGTCTTCGCAGGTTCGCTGCATTATGCCAACTCCTGCTTCGAGGGGTTGAAGGCATTCCGCGGTGCGGACGGGAAGGTGCGCCTTTTCCGTCCTTACGACAATGCGCACCGCCTCGCCTCCAGCGCGGCATACCTCGATATGGCGTGCCCTTCCGAGGAGATGTTCGTGCAGATGTGCCTCTCCTGCGTGAAGGCCAACCTCGAATTCCTTCCTCCCTACGGCGTGGAGGCTTCGTTGTATGTTCGCCCCCTGCTGCTGGGAGTCAATCCCCAGATCAACCTGAACTCCTCCACCGACGTGCTCTTTGCAGTGATGTGCACCCCCGTCGGAGCCTACAGTTCCGGCCTGAAGCCGGTTACCGCGGTGCTCTGCCGCAACTATGACCGCGCCGCCCCGAACGGCACCGGACGCTTCAAACTGGCGGCAAACTACGCCATGTCGATGCACCCATACAACCTGGCGCACAAGCTTGGATACGGCGAACTCCTCTATCCCGATTCGGCAACCAAGAGCAAGGTCGACGAGTTCGGCTCATCCAACTTTATGGCCATCAAGGGCAGGAGCTATGTGACTCCGCTCTCCAATTCGGTGCTCCCGTCGATTACCAACAGGAGCCTCCAGCAACTTGCTGCGGATGAGGGTCTTACGGTTGAAAAGAGGCCTATCTGCCTGGAAGAGCTTGCCGAGTTCGACGAGGTGAACGCCTGCGGAACCGCCGTCGTCATCACCCCTGTCTGCAAAATCGACGACCGCCCGGCCCTCGAATCTCCGGAGGTCACCCGCAGTTACACCTTCGGCTCTCCCGACAAGTGCGGAGAGACCAGCTTCAAGCTCTATAAGCGTATCCGCGGCATCCAGAACGGCACCGAAGAGGATGTCCACGGCTGGTGCGTGATCCTGTAGGATATGAAGGTATTACTCGTACAGCAGGATATCGTCTGGGGGTCTCCCCAGGCCAACGTGAAGAAGCTCGAGGCTCTTCTGGAAGATGCTCCGGAAGCCGACCTCGTAGTCCTTCCCGAGATGTTCACCACGGGCTTTTCCACCGCTCCGGGAGAGGTGGCGGAGGAGAACCCGCCGGTAGGACTTCCCTGGATGCGCTCCTTTGCCGCGAAGCACGACTGCGCGGTGGCGGGCAGCATCGCCTTCAGGGAAGGGGAGACCTTCTACAACCGCTTCTTCTTCGTGACACCGGGTTGGGAGGATCACTACGACAAGCGCCATCTCTTCAAATATGGAGGGGAGGGGCGCACCTTCAGCAGCGGGAACACCCGCAAGGTGGTATCCTGGCGCGGAGTGAGGTTCCTGCTTACGGTATGCTACGACCTGCGCTTCCCCGTCTGGGCCCGCAACAGGGGCGATTACGACGCCATAATCTGCGTGGCGAACTGGCCCGTCGTACGCCAGCTTGCCTGGGATACCCTGACCCATGCGCGTGCCATCGAGAACCAGTGTTACTTCCTGGCTGTCAACCGCTGCGGCAGCGATCCCAACTGCAACTATATCGGCCACACAGCCCTTATTAATCCTTACGGAGAGGATATCGTAACCTGCCCTCCGGGCGAAGAATCGTATGCACTCGGCGGGATCGATATGCCTTTTCTGCAATCCTACTGTTCAAAATTCCCGGTCCTCGAAGATGAAGACCGTTTTACCATAGAGATATGATTTTCAGCAAAGAACAGGTGGCTGAGGCCTGCAAAACCCTCCACGTGGGGGACCTTGCCACCGCTACGATAGGGGATATGGTGCTGGTCGCCCAGTATCTCGAGAAAAAGACCGGAATCCCCTTCATCAGGATGGACCAGGGTTCGCCCAGTCTCCCGATGAACCGTTACGGAATGGAGGCCGAGATAGAAGCCGTCAAGAGCGGCATCGGCTCCGAGTATCCTCCGGCAGGGGGAGTGCCCGAACTCAAGAAGGCGGCCTCCCGCTTCGTCAAGGCCTTCATCGACATCGACATCGATCCGGCGGGCTGCATCCCCACCACGGGGTCGGTAGCGGCCTCCTTCGGCGCCTTCATCGCCTGCACCCAGCGCATTCCGGGCAAGGACAAGGTGCTCTTCATCGATCCGGGATTCCCCATCCAGAAATCCCAGCTCAGGATCCTCGGCATAGGGTGGAAGGAGTTCGACATCTACCACCACCGCGGCGCCGCAGCCCTTAAGGCGAAACTCGAGGAAGAACTCTCCTCGGGCGATATCGGGGCCATCGTCTATTCCAACCCCAACAATCCGGCCTGGATCTGCCTCGACGAGTCGGAACTCGAGGTGGTGGGCACCCTCGCCACCAAGTATGACGCCGTGGTGATGGAGGACCTCGCCTACTTCTGCATGGACTTCCGCCACAAACTGGGAAGGCCTTTCCAGCCCCCCTTCGTACCCACTGTGGCCCGTTACACGGACAATTACATCCTGATGCTCTCGGCATCCAAGATATTCAGCTACGCAGGGCAGAGGATCGCCCTCTGCTGCATCAGCGACGACCTCTACCGGCGCCAGTATCCCGCTATGGCCGAGCGCTATCACGACGCGGGAATATTCGGCTCCACCCTCAAGGCTTCCATCCTGTATATGATTACCAGCGGCTGCACGGCAACCACCCAGTACGGCTATGCCAGGATGCTGGAACTCTCCTGCGACGGGGTTATCGATTTCGTGGAGGATATCCGCGAATACAGCCGCAGGGCGAAGAGGATGAAGGAGATTTTCTGCCGCCACGGCTTCACCGTAACCTACGACTGGGATGTGGATGAGAAGGTAGGAGACGGCTTCTTCTTCACCTTGAGCTATCCCGGCCTGACCAGCGGCGAGCTGGTGAAGGAATTGGTGTGCTACGGAGTGAGCAGCATCTCGCTCTCCACCACCGGAAGCCACAGGGACGGCGTCAGGGCCTGCACCAGCCGCATGAGGGACGACCTCTATGACGTGCTCGAAGAACGTATGAAACAATTTGAAACGGACCATAATAACCACTGATCTATGATCTGGAATTCCAACAAGGAATGCATGCCGCGCGAAGAACTCCGCGATCTGCAGGGGCGGCGCCTTCACAAGGTGGTCGCCTATGTCTATCACAACGTACCCTTCTACCGCAACAAGATGCAGGAGATGGATATCTCTCCGGATGACATAAACTCCATCGACGACATAGTGAAGCTTCCTTTCACCACGAAACAGGACCTCAGGGACAACTATCCCTTCGGCCTTCAGGCGGCTCCCCAGTCGGAAATCGTGCGTATCCACGCCTCCACCGGTACCACCGGAAACCCCACCATCGTGGGCTATACCCGCAAGGATATCGGCATCTGGAGCGAATGTATGAGCCGCTGCCTTTCGGCATACGGCGTAGGCCGCGACGACGTCTTCTCCGTGGCATACGGCTACGGCCTCTTCACCGGCGGCCTCGGAGCCCACTACGGAGTCGAGAATCTGGGCGGTACCGTCATCCCTACCTCTACCGGCAATACCGAGAAGCATGTGCGCCTTCTGCGCGACCTCGGAGTCACCGGCATCGCCTGCACCCCTTCGTATGCCCTCCATCTTGCCGAAACCATGGAGAAGATGGGCATCAAGGCTTCCGACCTGAAGTTGAAGATGGGCGCCTTCGGCGCCGAGCCCTGGACCGAGAACATGCGCAAGGAGATAGAATCGCGCCTCGGCCTGAAAGCCTACAACCTTTACGGCCTGAGCGAGGTGATGGGACCCAGCGTCAGCTATGAGTGCGAATGCCAGGATGGCTCGCACATCAACGAGGACCATTTCTATCCCGAAATCATAGATCCCGTGACCTGCGAGCGTCTCCCTGACGGCACGTCGGGCGAGCTCGTCTTCACCACCCTGACGAAGGAGGGAATGCCGGTGTTGCGCTACCGTACCCGCGACCTTACCCGCCTCCTTCCGGGCGAGTGCAGTTGCGGCCGCACCTTCGTCCGTATGGACCGCATCGCCGGTCGAAGCGACGACATGCTCATCATCCGCGGTATCAATGTCTTCCCGAGCCAGGTGGAGAGCGTGCTGCTCTCGATTCCCGAGTGTGCACCCCGCTTCAAGCTCATCGTGGACCGCGTCAACAACCTCGATACCCTCACCGTGCAGGTGGAGGTACGCCAGGATTACTTCGCACAGGGATTCGATACCCTGTCGCCCTTCACCGACCTCGAGAAACTCGTGGCGGCGAAGCTCAAGAGCGTTCTCAGCATAGCGGCCAAGGTGCAGATAAAGACTCCCGGCACACTGGCGCGCAGCGAGGGCAAGACAAAATTCGTTGAAGACAGGAGAGTACTCGAATAACATTATGAAACAGCTATCAGTTTTTCTCGAGAACAAGGCCGGCACCGTCGTCGAGGTGCTTAAGGAATTGAAAGCCGCCGGCGTGCAGCTGCACGCAATCAGTATTGCCGATACGGCCGAATATGGCATCTGCCGCCTTATATGCGACGATGCTCAGAATGCCTGCCAGGTGCTCCGCTCCTGCGGTTTCGTCTCGTCCGTCACCGACGTCTTTGCCGTCAGGATGGATGACAAACCCGGCTCCGCAGCTGACATAGTGGAGATGTTCACTGCGGCCGGAGTGGGCCTGGCATATCTCTATTCTGCGATAATCGGCGGTACGCCATTCCTCGTTTTCCGTACTGACGACAGTGACAAGGCGGTGGACATCATTGCCTCGAACGGACTGTCTGTAGCGGAGTTCTAGGGGATGAAGGTAGGTATAATCTGTGCGATGCAGTCGGAACTCGACCTGGTGTCGAGGGCCGATTTCGGGAACCGCAACGAGGTGCGCTGCTTCCTTTCCGGAATGGGAAAGGTCAATGCCGCCCTGGCCGCCGCGCGCCTCATACACGACTTCGCGCCCGACTGCATCATCAACGCCGGCGTGGCGGGGAGCCTCCGCAGCGAAATCCGTGAGGGCGCGGTCGTCATCGGCGCCGAGACGGCCTATCACGATACCTGGTGCGGAGGCAGCAATCCCTACGGGGTGATAGAGGGACTTCCGCAGCGATTCCAGGCCCATCCGGTTTTGCTCGAGGCGGCAGTGGGATGCGCTCCGGACCTCCACTGCGGCCTGATAATCACCGGAGACCAGTTCTATATCGACGAGCGCGAGGACGCCCGACAGAGGCGGCTGTACAGCGACGCTCTGGCCGTGGATATGGAATCGGCCGCCATCGCACACGCCTGCTACCTCTTCATAGTCCCTTTCCTGAGCTTCAGGATTATCAGCGACAGCCACGATGACGGCCATCAACTAGACAATTATACCAATTTCTGGAACTCCCTTGCGCAGCGCTCGTTCGTAGTGATCGAGAAGCTGCTCAATGCCCTTCCGGACAGGATTTGACACGGATGAAAAAGATACCGAGCTTCACAAT
>JAFZXU010000016.1 GCA_017616655.1 Bacteroidales bacterium | reverse complement strand
GACCACAACCGCCTTCTGCGCGGCATCTACGTCTCCCGGAAGGATACGGTAGGAGGGGAGACTGTTACGACATTCGACATCCGCATGAAGGAGCCCAACCGCGAGCCGGTGCTTTCCCAAGGGGCAATCCACACCATAGAGCACCTTGCCGCCACCTTCCTGCGCAACCACCCCCTATGGGCCGACAGGATCATATACTGGGGCCCGATGGGGTGCCTGACGGGCAATTATCTCCTTATGCGCGGCGACCTTTCGTCCGCCGACATACTTCCGCTGATGAAGGAGACCTTCGCCTTCATCGCCTCCTATCAGGGGGAGATTCCCGGCGCCGCACCGAAGGATTGCGGCAACTGGAAGCTGCACGACCTGGATGATGCTCGTCACGAGGCACGCAAATATCTATCGGAGGTCTTGGAAAAGGCCGAAGTTGCTAATCTTGAATATCCTGAGTAACTTTGCCCTGTTTTATTATAGGATTAAGATGAAGAGATTTCTCTCTATGGCCGCGCTTCTGCTGTGCTGCACCCTCGCTTTCGCGCAGAGGTTTTCTGTAGGTGCAGGATACTGCCATTCCTCGGTCCAGGAAAAGATGGTGAATGTCGAGAACGAGCTCGTGTATCATAACGGCGCTTTCGCCGAGGTGGGCTATGACGCTCCCATAAACCGCTATGTATCAATTCTCAGCAAGCTTCAGGGCGGCATGTTCTTCGACCAGAACGGCTATTATTACGCCAAGGTCCCGGTCCTCGGAAAGGCAATCGCCGTATCGGATATGGACTTCAAGCTTTTCGTCTATCTGGGACCGGAATTCTCATACCGTTTCGGCCTGAAGGATGTGCGTCAGATGCCCTGGAACGTCTGGCTTTCCGGCGGCGCCGGACTGGACATCTACAACAGGATACGCATCAATATGGGCTACGAACACAATTTCGTGAATGAGTACAGGGGGCACGACGTGGCAGTTTATCTCTCATCACATTCCACGGATTTTACGGTCGGCGTCTCATTCTTGTTTTAACACTTTCGAAATTTGACTATATTTGCGACCAAATTATAATCAACTATGAAAAAAATATTTGTCGTTTTAGCATCGTTATTCGTGATCTCCTTCTCCCTCAGGGCACAGGAGACCTTTTATCCCGGCTGGTACCTCGGAGTGCAGGGCGGTCTGAATTATACCTCCTCCAACGAGTGGGGCATAAGCCACTGGAAACATTTCAACCCCAACGCCTCCCTCAATCTCGGTTATGATTTCACTCCCGTCTTCGGCCTTCGCGGAAGCCTCAGCGGTCCCCGCGCAAACTTCCCCGTCGAGAAGACCAACAACAAGTTCCTCTATGGTCAGCTGGGTCTCGATGCCACCGTCGATATCTGCAATATCTTCAATTACAACCCTTCAAGGCTGTTGAGCCCCTATGTCTTCCTCGGCGGAGCCGCTTACGGCCGCCAGAAGGTGAATGACGTCGCCGCCCATCTCGGAGTCGGCGTACGCGGAGGCGCAGGCCTGAACGTACGTCTCAGCGACCTCGTCAGCTTCAACATCGAGCTCCTCGACAATATGCTCGGCAACAAGTTCAATACCAAGGACGACAACGCCATCTTCGCAGGCGGCGTACTCAACTGGAAGCGTCCTTTCAAGTGGGATGACAACTTTGCCGCCCTTGCAGGCCTGAAGTTCAATATCGGTGCAAACAACAAGCGTAAGGCCGCTGTTGCCGCTGCCGCCGCAGCTGCTGCCGAGGCTGCCGCTCTCGAGGCTGCACGCGCTGCCGAAAAGGCTGCTGCCGAAAGGGCTGCCGCAGAGAAGGCCGCTGCCGAGAAACTCGCCGCAGAGAAGGCTGCTGCAGAGAAGGCCGCCGCAGAGAAAGCCGCAGCTGATAAGGCTGCCGCAGAGGCTGCAGCACTCAGGGCACAGGCCCGTGCTTCGCAGGAGAATGTCTATTTCGACCTCAACAAGTCGGTCATCAGGAAGGCTGAGGCTCCCAAGATTGACAACATCGTCGCCCTCATGAAGGAGTATCCCGAGGCTGTGGTGACCATCACCGGATACGCCGACAAGCAGACCGGAACTCACAAGCGCAACATGACCCTCTCGCAGGAGCGTGCGGAGCGCGTTGCCAAGGCTCTCAAGGATGCAGGAATCGATGCCGGCCGCATCACCGTCAAGTATGTCGGTGACACCGAGCAGGTTTCCAATGTCCGCGAGGAGAACCGCGTAGCAGTCTGCGTGACCCGCTAGCGCCTGACGCAGCGCACCGAATAGGCACAGGACTTTTTGTGGGACGAGTTGCTTACGGATGAGGATGCAAATCCCATTGCGTAGGCGCTCGTCCCTCCTTTTACCCCTTCGCAGGTGTAGTACCGCCCCTGGATTCCGACACTGTTAAGGTTGTCGCCATAATCCGACAAGTTCCTGTAGGAGATCTTGCCTGCCGCGGGGAACCAGAGTCCGCTTGCGGTATGGGTGCGGCCATAGCCGTCAGTGGCGTTGCCGGACCATTTGCTGCCGGCGGTGGTCACGCCCTGGCCCCAGCTGCGCGGAGGAACCTGCCATCCGGGAGGACAGGGGTCGTTGACGCTCTTGGTTTCGCTCCACAGGTTATCATTTGATACCACCAGCCAGTCGTTGGAAGATGTATTGATGTATTCGTTAGGGTGGGCTGCAGCATAGGCCATGGTACCCGTCACCGAACTTCTGGTAGTCGTAGTCAACGGCCTGCCCGAGACGGCTGCGAAAATGCTGTCAGTCGGGTTGCAGCTGCCGGGGAAGGGATCCTTACGGCCCCACTGGTAGAACATTCCGAAGGTTTGCGCACCTTCCTTGGGATTGGCGGAGAGCGCCCCGATATTGCGGTCCATCGTGGTGAAGCCGGCGATAGTGCCGGTGGAAATAGCGTCCGCCGTGACCCAGATATGCCAGCTCCATAGAATCTCTCCCGAGGAGTCGGTCACGGCAATCAAGGCGTTGCCCTCCTTGAAGGTGCGCGGAGTATCGAAGCGTATGTATCCGTCCGGAGAATAAACGGGGTTGCGGACTATGCTGCCCTCGCCCGGAGGGGTGACATAGCCGTTGTTTTCCCATACCACGATGGCTGAAGCAGGGATACCGGAGAGGGGAGAGCCGTCCGGCAGGAAATCGGCCGGGAACTTGTAGCCTCCTGGTCCTGTGACTATGTAGCAGTTGGCCGCTTCTGCGCGGGTAAGACCCGCAGACCGGCTGTTGAGGAGCGTCAGGTCCAGATAGCCGTCGCGGGTATAGGAGAGATTCTCCATCACCAGAAGGCTGCTTCGCTCGAGGGTGGCGCATGAAACGGAACGGCACACTGAACTTCCGTCGCTGCATTCGAAGGTCACTTTAACTCCTTTGGATAGGTTGACGGGCGGCAGTGAGACATAGAATGTACGGGGTTCGTCACCGAGTTCCAGTGCAGGTTCGAAGAGCACCGTGACTCCTGCCTTGGCTCCCGTCATTGTGACCGCAGGTTCGCCTTCTTCCGGATACTCCAGCAAAGCCGTGCCGGAGAGCGGAACATCCTCTTTAGCGATGATATCCATCGATGAGAGGCTGCCGCTGCCCGAAACGGAGAAACGGATATAGGCGCAGGCGTTCTTGAATTTGAAGTTCAGACCGTTGCTGCGGGCTGCCATAGTGCCGCTGCCGGCACATCTGCGGAGGGCGTCATATTGCAGGACGGAGGGATATTCGAGGTTGATGCGGTCTCCCTCAGCGCGGCTCCCGGCACAGCGGGGATAGAGCGCGAAATGGACTCCGGAGGCCACGTCGCCGTCACACCAGAAGGTGCCAAGACCCGAATCCGCGCCATCTGTCAGGACGAAGCGCTTCTCTTCGCTTCCGGTTACGACGGAGATCTCATCATCGGCGGCCCATCGGATGCTGTAGGGATTCTCCGCCAGGTATGCGCGCGCCTCCTCTTCTATTGAGGCAATGGCGGAAGTCCCCTTTGCCGCGGGGCTTTCGAGGTCCGTACGGGTGCAGGAAGCAATCAGGAGTGCTGCAAGGAGTATGGCGTATCTTCTCATTCTACGCAGAAATCGGGATTGTTAATGGCGGCGTTCAGCCAGTTGAGACGTTTGAGGTAGCTGTCCAGCAGCAGGGCGTCGGCCTCCTCCACAGGGAGGCTTTCATCTCCGTTGCGGGTTATGTTTACGGGCCACATCGCAGCGTTGCGCTGCACTGAACGAAGGGTGGCGGCGCTGATGCTCTGAATGTATTCGGGAACGGGAGCCAGCGCGGGGTAAATCACGGTGTTCCAGCGCTCTATTACCTTGTTGCGGAAACCTTCGTCGCTGAATAGATATCCGTAATACAATGCCGCTGTGCTTTGGGACTTGTCGCGGTAGTAGTGGATTCCGACCTTGTCACCTTTCTTGAGATACCAGATAGCGGTGCGGTCCCAGGTGGGGTCCTTGTCCCCGCTGTAGGCTTCGCTGCGGTGGAAGGTCTCGCAGTCGTAATCCCATACGGGACCGGCGAAAAGCTTCCCGTAAACGCCCTCCTCGGGATCACGTTTCTTGTACATATGGCAACTGCGGGGGCCGTTGACGCACTCTATCAGCCCCACCAGTTCGTTCATCGCCCAGAAATCGATGAAGCTTGCCTCGTCCAGCCATGTGCCGTATTCCGAAACTGTGGAGGCTCTTGCAAGCTGGGTCTCCACCCTGTTGAGGTGGTTCATGATGTAAGTCACGAGATAGTTGTATTCCGTCTTGTCGCTCCAGTCATCCTCGTCCGGAGATTTCATCTTCACGGGCAGCCCCCTTACGGAGGTCTTGTGGACAGTCTCGCCGCTGTTGGTATAGGTGTCAAGTTCAAGCAGGTAACCTCCGGTGCCGGCGAGGCCCGATATCTGCCCCTCCTTCATCTCGTCGATGTCAAGGCGGCCGCTGTCGACCTTTATCTGTTCACAGAGATAATAGACACCCATCATCTCTCCATTGAACACCAGCTCCACGTGCCTTCCCGAAGGGGTCCATTCGAAACCGGGGAAGAGGGATGCGATCTTCAGCGCCACGTCGTTGCGGATGCAGGTGCGGTCGCGGTACTCGGCCAGCAGGCACCAGCGCTTGTGTCCCTTGGGATGTCCCTTTTCTGTCATTATGCCGAGCATGTCGGCCTTCTTGCCGAGCTTTATGGCATAGGGCTTCTTCACGAAGCCCCAGGAACTGTTGCCGCGTCCCTTGAGGCCGTTGCCGAGGTTCTGGTCGCCTCTTGCCGTGTAAGCCTTGACCCTGCCATCGGTGTCCTGGGTGAAAATCTCCACGTCGTAGGTCCATTCTATCCTGCTGGTGATGGCTTTACCTCCCGGAGTGTTGATGAAGACGACAGGGAAGTCCACCGGAACGGCCTCGATGAGATAGGTATGGCTGCCGTTGTTTGCGGATGATATCTCGCAGGTGACAGGATTGGTGAAATCGAGCGTCGTAACACCCGATTCAGCTTCGGTGTCTCCTGCAGTGACACGGTAGTCGCCCGCATCGAACCACATCGTAAGGGCGTCGCGCGAATCCCACGGTACATAAACCTTCAGTGTGTCTCCCGAAAGGTCCATCGCGTTGTAGAGGCTGTTGCTGCCCGACGGCGAGAGGGAGAATGAGATGAACCGTCTTCCGCCCTCTATGCTGGCTTCGAAGGGGACCAGCGGCTGCGCCGTACCCGCCTTTATTTCCAGCGGTTTGTCGGTTGACATCGTCATCGTCTTCCCGTCCCCGTTGGTGATTTCAAGCTCGAATCCCTGCTCGAACTTCACCGGAGGGACGGCGATCCAGAACTGGGTGGCTTCCCCGGCGGTGGCTCCGATGGGGACGAAGCCGCACTCCAGGGTTACTTCAGCCGAGGCGGAGGAGGTCATCTCCACCGCGGGGTCGGCCCCGGCCGTTACGGAAAGCAGGGCGGAACCTGATAGTTTTTCGGAATTGTGGCCGGTCAGTTTTATCCGGGATATGTAGTCTTCTCCGTAAATCTTGACTATCAGGAATGCTCCGGCGCACTTGAATTTCAAGGTGTTGTCCAATGCAGAGGAGGTCGCGGCGGCCATCAGGGCGGCATTGCGGCCGAATGAGTGCTCCTCATAATGCTGCACTGCAGGGAAGGAGACCTTGATGGTCCCGTCGGTTCCGAAGCCTTCAAACGCTTTGTATGGGTAGATGGCGGTTACGCTGCCTTCGCCGGGGGCGTTTCCGGAGAGCATCGAGAAGGTGCCGGTGTTTGACCCGGTGGCTCCGTCAAAGCGGTAGAGGGCTGATTTGCCGTCCTTGAGCACGGCTATCGAATCCTTCCCGTACCACTTCATTCGCCCGGCGGCATCCACGTAGGTGCGCGTCAGGCCATCCTCTGTGAGTTCCGCGCGGAAAATGCGCGCCTCTCCGTTCTGCAGCCCGGTTTCTTCGAATTCGGGGGCGCAGGCTGCGAGAATCGCGATCAGCGCAAGGGGAACTATATGGCGGAACCTTACCACGGGAAATCTTCTTTGAATCCGATGGGCGGAAGCATTCCGCCGTCTTCGTTGTCGATGAACGGGGCGTCTGGAGTGCCGCCGGTTGCCGAAACCGCAAAGGCGCGGCCGGCCATAGGCGTTATGACCTCGGTCAATGGCTTGATATACAGCTGCTTATGAGGTGCTTTCGTCATTCCCACTCTATGGTTGCCGGGGGTTTGGAGGAAATGTCGTAGCAGACGCGGTTGACCCCTTTTACGTGCCTGATGATGTCGTTGCTCACCTGTGCCAGGAATGCGTGGGGCAGGTCGGCCCAGTCGGCCGTCATGGCGTCGGAACTGGTTACTGCGCGCAGCACGACCGCCTGCTCGTAGGTGCGCTCGTCGCCCATCACGCCGACTGTCCTGTTGGGCAGCAGTATCACTCCCGCCTGCCATATCTTGTCATAAAGGCCCTCTTTGCGCAGCGCGCTGATGAAGATGTCGTCGGCCTCCTGCGCAATGCGGACGCTTTCGCGGTCCACCGCGCCCAGGATGCGGATGGCCAGCCCGGGGCCGGGGAAGGGGTGGCGGAAGACCAGTTCACGCGGAATCCCCAGCTCGAGGCCCACCTCGCGCACCTCGTCCTTGAAGAGCCACTTCAGCGGCTCGCAGAGCTTGAGGTTCATCTCTTTGGGAAGGCCGCCCACGTTGTGGTGGCTCTTGATGGTCTTGCCGGTTATGTTGAGGCTCTCGATGCGGTCGGGGTAGATGGTGCCCTGCGCGAGCCATTTCGCATCCTTTATCTTGGAAGCTTCGGCGTTGAATGTCTCCACGAAGAGGCGGCCGATAATCTTGCGCTTCTGCTCGGGATCGGTCACGCCTGCGAGGGCGTCGAGGAAAGTGTCGCTGGCATCTACGCCGATGATGTGCACTCCGAGACCAGAATAGTTGGCTATCACCGACTCGAATTCGTTCTTGCGGAGCAGGCCGTGGTTTACGAAAATGCAGGTCAGGTTGTCTCCTATGGCCTTTGAGAGCAGGACTGCAGCCACTGACGAATCCACTCCGCCGCTGAGGCCGAGTATGACGCGGTCGTCGCCCAGTTCCGCCTTGAGTTCCGCCACCGTGCTGCTCACGAATGAGGCCGGACTCCACTCCTGGCGGCTTCCGCAGATGCCCACGACGAAGTTCTCCAGCAGCTTTTTGCCGTCGGTGGTATGGAATACCTCCGGGTGGAACTGCACTCCCCAGACGGGCTCTGAGCCCGATTCGAAGGCCGCGAATTTCACCTTGTCGGTAGATGCGATCCGGCGGAATCCCTTCGGAATCGCGGTTATGGTGTCGCCGTGGCTCATCCATACCTGCGAGCCGTTGCCGATTCCCTTCAGAAGCGGACTCTCTTCGATGTCGCAGAGGTTGGCGCGGCCGTATTCGCGGGTTCCCGCAGCCTCCACCTTTCCGCCCATCGTGTGGCTGATATACTGTGCGCCGTAGCAGATTCCCAATATCGGCATAGGATCCCCGTCATGCCGGCAAATGGCATTAAGATCCACCTTGAACGCCGCCGGGTCATAAACGCTCAGCGGCGAACCGCTGAGAATGACGCCGATGACATCTTCCGTATTCTCCGGGAACCTGTTGTATGGCAGTATCTCGCAGAATGTCCTGAGTTCGCGCACTCGCCTGGCTATCAACTGGGTAGTCTGTGAGCCGAAGTCGAGAATGATGATTTTCTGTCCGTTTTTCATATTTCTTCTCGTGAATAATCTATCGCCCTGTTGACGTAGGCTATGAAGGGCTGCGCGCTCTTGAATATGGTCAGCAGGTTTTTAACAAGGTCGGGGGAGGTGACGAACTTCCGGTCGATGTCGCCGACAAGGCAGAAGTTCTTGAGTTTCAGGTACTCGTCATTAGGCGTACCGGCCTTGAACCCTGCCGGAACCTTCTTGAGCGATTCGGAAGAGTCGAGGTACAGCCGTCTGTGGGCTGACTTGACGATGCGGTCGAATTCGTCTCCCCCGAGGTCGATGTCCTCCCTCAGGATGCGGACCACTTTGGGCTCGCAGAAGTAGTTGCCGGCCGCAACCATGTGCCCATCGGGATAGGCGGGACCGGAACCCGAACCTATATGGAAATAGTAGCCGCTGTATCCCGATTTCTTGCCGCCGGGGCAGATGAAGACTCCGAAATGTGTCTTGTAGGGAGACTTGTCCTTGCTGAAACGGATGTCGCGGTTGATGCGGTACGTGCAGTCCTGTATTGTGAGCGGCCCGATGGAGGGGTCGAACTTGCGGATGCCTGCAATCAGCTGGGTTACAATCTCATAGAAGGCATTCTTCGCCTGAAGATACTCCTTGCGATGGGAATCGAACCAGGCTTTGTGATTGTTCTCACGAAGCTCTTCGAGAAATCTGAGTATCTGTTCCATCTATTCCTTAAGCTTGCTGTCGATAATAATGGTGACCGGGCCGTCGTTGACCAGCGCGCATTTCATCTCCGCGCCGAAAATGCCCTTCTGCACGGGCCTGCCTGCGGCTTCCGATAGCAGCTCGCAGAATCTGTCATAAAGCGGGATGGCGGTTTCGTGCCCCGCGGCGCGGTAGTAGGAGGGACGGTTGCCTTTCCTGGTGGAGGCGGTGAGGGTGAACTGCGATACTGCGAGGAGTTCGCCTCCGGCATCGACGACGCTAAGGTTCATCACTCCCTCCGAGTCGTCGAAGATCCGCAGTGCGGCTGCCTTTGCCGCGAGCCACCTGGCATCCTGCTCGGTGTCGCCGCCCTCCACCCCTACGAGGATGAAGAGGCCAGGCCCGATCGAGGCGACTTCCCTGCCTTCGACCGTGACCGACGCTTCCGCCGCGCGCTGAATGACAAGTCTCATTGCAACAGTTGTTTATAATTCCTTGTAAGCCTTAATTCCGTTGCGCAGGAACTCTTTGAAGGCGTCCACGTCCAGGTTATATGAACGGGGCTCCGCAAGGAGGCGTCCGTGCCCCTTGAGGATGTAGAACGGCTGTCCGTTGATGCCGAACTCCTTCTGCACGAAATAGGAGTTGACCTTTCCCAGGGTCTTGAGGACCTTGCCGTTTTCGGTCGTGATCCAGTCCTTCGGGTCCACTTCGATGCTCTTCTCATCCCCGAACAGGGCTACCACCACATAGTCGTTGCGGAGAATGTCCAATATCTCGGGATCGCTCAGGACGCGTGCCTCCATTTCGCGGCAGTTCATGCATCCCAGGCCTGTGACGTCGATGAATACAGGTTTGCCGACGCTCTCCGCATAGGCCTCCGCCTCTTCGAGGTCGAAGAAGCCCTGCAGGCCGTGAGGCAGTTTCAGGCCGCTGTCGCCGTATTTTACATGCTCGGGGAAGCCGTCAGCGGGGTTGAAACGGTATGCCGGCGGCATGGCACCTTCCTGCCCAAGCACGAAATCCTGGGTCTGCATAGGAGGAAGGTAGCCGGAAATCGCCTTGAGGGGTGCGCCCCACATTCCCGGAATCATATAGACCACGAAAGAGAGGGATGCTATCGCCAGCGCAAGACGCGTCACGGAGATATGTTCCACGGGGTCGTCGTTCTTGAAGCGCAGTTTGCCGAGGAGGTAGAAGCCCAGCAGGGCGAAGCAGACAATCCATATTGCCAGATAGACCTCGCGGTCGAGCAGGCCCCACTGATAGGTCTGGTCAGCGGTGCTGAGGAACTTGAATCCCAGCGCAACCTCGATGAATCCCAGTACCACCTTCACGGTGTTGAGCCAGCCGCCGCTCCTGGGCAGTTTCTTGAGCCACGAAGGGAAGAGCGCGAAGAGGGTGAAGGGGAGGGCGAAGGCCGCCGAGAATGCGAGCATCGTCAGCATCGGCGCCCAGAATTCGCCGGAGGTGGACTTTATGAGAACGGTTCCCACGATGGGGCCTGTGCAGGAGAAAGAGACCAGGACGAGCGTCAGGGCCATGAAGAAAATGCCGCCGAGGCCCGCCTTGTCCGATTTCTTGTCGCTCTTGTTGACCAGCGAACTCGGCATCACGATTTCGAAGGCTCCGAAGAAGGAGGCTGCGAAGACCATGAAGACTATGAAGAATATGATGTTGGGCAGCCAGTGCGTAGCCAGCCAGTTGAATATGTCGGTGGTGACCGATTCGCCGCCGATGAGCCATGTCAGGAAGATGATCAGGGCGATTGGAACGGTGTAGAGCAGCACTATGAAGAGGCCGTACATGAAGGCGCGGAAGCGCCCCTTCCTCTTGTCGTCGGAACCCTTTATGAAATAGGAGACCGTCATCGGGATCATAGGGAATACGCATGGGGTGGCCAATGCCGCGAAACCCCAGGCGATGGCCTGCAGTATGAGGCTCCAGATAGATGCTCCGCCGGCCTTTTTCTGCTTTGCGGGCAGCGTGGTTGCGGGGTCGAAGTCATCCTCTATTATATAGGGCACGGTCTCGCCGTCGCTGTCGAGCCATATCTCGAAATCCTCGTCGTCAGGCGGAATGCAGGTGCCGTCGTCGCAGCACATCCACTCCACGTTGGCCTTGAGGCAGCTTTTGTCAGTCACCTTTACCTTCTGGCGGAATGAAGCGGCTTTCTCGAAGTAGCCGATTTCCATCTCGTAAATCTCGTCCATCTTGCGCTCCGGCTTGGTGACATACTCCACATCTCCCACCAGTTCCATCGTGTTGTTTGTCTCGAAAGTGAAGACGGTGGCGTTCGGGCCGCCCTTGTAGGGGCCCATGTCGTACATATGCCAGCCTTGCTCGATGTCGGCATTGAAGAGGACCTCCAAGAGGCTGTCGTCCAATTTGTTGACCTTGTAGCTCCAGCTTACGGGATTATTCTGGGAGAATGCGGCGAGCGGCAGAATCAGCATTGCCAATGCCGTCGCGGCCCTTCTGAAGAGAGATTCCATGCTCAAAAATGATATAAACTTAATTCACAAATATAAGGAAAATCGCTATATTTGCCAAGTATGAAAAAGATAATTGCTTTCTGGGCATTGGCAATCCTGGCACTGGTCGCCTGCAATCCGTTAGAACCGGAAGAGAAACCGGTTGACCCTCCTGTAGATACTACTACCAAACCGCCGGTAGCTGATAAGATCAAAGTCGGAATATGTCACAGCGGAATGTCCTCCTCAACTCTGGGCTTTTATCAGAAGTGCCTCGGAGACTGCGGCGCCAAGGTGGTTCTCTATGGCAATTACTGCTATACCGAAAAAGAGGCGGAGCATTACGTCTCGATGGTCGACGCCATCATCTCTCCCGGCTCAACTTCCGGTGATGCCGACGGCAGCGACGGCAAGCCGAAGCGTTCGGTGAGCGACAACAACATCATCAGCGCCGCCCTTGCGGCCGGAAAACCCATTCTGGGTATATGCTACGGCCACCAGCGCCTGAATGCGGTGCTCGGCGGAACCACCGTCCAGGTTTCGAAACTTGCGCCGGAATCTGAAGTGCTGCACAAGTATTCCGAGGGCGGTACCAACATCGGAGTCCAGAGCGAGATCCATAACATCAACATCGAAAAAGGCTCCCTGCTTCATGAATTGATAGGCCAGGACAGCATCATGGTCAATTCCAGCCACGAATATGCCGTAAGCAAGATCGCTTCAAGGATGAAGGTCTCCGCACGCGCCAACGACGGTATCGTCGAAGGCATCGAGTCCAACGACGGCTCGCCTCTGCTCGGCGTACAGTTCCATCCGGAGTACCTTTACGGCAAGATGGGCCTCTTCAAGTTCCTCAGCATCTTCGACTGGCTGGTCACCCAGGCCAAGGCGGTCAGGGATGCCAAGGGCGGCGGATCGCCTGGCGATGAAGACTGAAGACCATCCGTTTGAACCGTTCCTTCCCGCCGGGGCCCGCATCCTTTTTCTGGGCAGTTTTCCTCCTCCGCCCAGGCGCTGGTGCATGCCTTTCTATTATCCCAACTGGATCAACGATTTCTGGCGGATAATGGGACTGATACGCTTCGGTGACCGCAATCGGTTCTGCATCGTCGGCGAGAAACGTTTCGATGAGGCTGCCATACGCGATTTCTGCGAGACGGAAGGGCTGGCTTTCTATGATACCGCCCGCCGTGTCCGCCGCCTTCGGGATAACGCCTCCGACGCCTTTCTGGAGGTAGTTACGCCCACCGATATCCCTGCGCTGCTGTCGTCTCTGCCCGACTGCAGCGAGCTGGTGACTACGGGGCAGAAAGCCACGGAGGTGGTCGTCTCGACCTTCGGCTGCGCCGTTCCGTCCGTCGGTGGTTATGTGAATCTCATTGTATCCGGTGGCTGTTCCGCCGAGGCCTCCGCCCCAGCTGCAGCCAGACCGGGCTCCGGCTCTGTCGCCTCGCCCGCTGCCGGCGCCTCCGCTG
>JAFZXU010000015.1 GCA_017616655.1 Bacteroidales bacterium | reverse complement strand
CCGAAGCCGAATTCACGCTCGAGGTATTCGCCCAGTTCCTGGGTGAGGGTCTTGGACTGTTTGAGAAGGAAGCCCACCTTGAGTTTGGCGGCAACCTGCCTCATGCTGGCCTGGGAAGACTGCATCAGGAACGGCATACGCGGATTGTCTGCGCGCACGACGCGGCAGAGCTGCACGCCGGCGTCCAGCTTCTCGGAGGAAGGTTTGTCTCCTTTGTGCATCACAAAGCCTACGTCGGAGATTATGCCGAGCAGGTTGTCCTTATAGCGCTCGTAGTAATCCAGGGCGTCGGCATAGTTGGTTGCCATAAGTATCTTGGGGCGGGAGCGCTTGCGCAGTATCTGCTGCTGCTCGTTGAGGGCGTCCTTGATGGCCTTGGTGTTCTGCTGGAGCACCATGTTGTAGAGCGCCGGCAGATAGGTGGAATAGTACTTTATGGAATCTTCCACCAGCAGGATGGCCTGCACGCCATATTCGAGTATGTCTGTGTCTGCGTTGAGGCTGTCTTCCAGAAGCTTGATTATGGCGATGATGAGGTCTGTGTTGTAATTCCAGCAGAATACATAATCTATGCTGGTACAGGCTTCTTCCTGTATGCGGCGGTAAACCTCGCGGGAGAATGACGACAGCAGGACTATGGGCATCCCGGAATCCAGTTCCTTGGCCCTGGTTGCAAAATCGAACACGCTCACCTCTCCCACGTAGTACATAGTGATTACGAGGTCGAAGCGCTCCCCTCCCTCGAGCAGCGCCAGAGCCTCGGACGTGCTGGCAGCACGGCGGATCCGGGGCGGGTTGCTGAGATTGAGGTCGGCGTATTCGCGGGCTATCTGGGTATCTATGCGCCCGTCCTCCTCCAGAGAGAAGGAATCGTAGCTGTTGCAAACCAGGAGGATACTGCGTATCCTTTTGGCCATCAGGGTCTTGCTGTCTTCCATACGGTCTTAAACGAGGCCTTGGTCCATCATTGCGCCGGCAACCTTGAGGAAGGATGCGACGTTGGCGCCCTTGACGTAGTTGATGTAGCCGTCTTCTCCGGTGCCGTACTTGAGGCAGGCGGCATGGATGTCGGACATTATGCGGCGCAGGTGGGAATCGACCTCTTCCGCAGTCCATTTCTGGCGGATGGAGTTCTGGGTCATCTCAAGGCCCGACGTTGCCACTCCGCCGGCGTTGGACGCCTTGCCGGGCGAATACAGGAGCTTTGCTCCCTGTATGATTTCTATCGCCTCCGGCGTGGTAGGCATGTTTGCACCCTCGGTTACGCAGATGCAGCCGTTCTGAACAAGGGCACGGGCGCCGTCGGCGTCCAGCTCGTTCTGGGTGGCGCAAGGGAGGGCGATGTCGCACTTGACGCGCCAGGGTTTCTCCCCCGCAACGTATTTTGCTGTGGGATATTCAGTTACGTATTCCTTGATACGGCCTCGCAGAACATTCTTGAGGCGGAAGATATAGGCCATCTTCTCTTCGTCGAGGCCGTCGGGGTCGTAGATGTAACCGTCGGAATCGGACATGGTAACGACCTTGGCACCGAGCCTCATCGCCTTCTGGGCGGCGTACTGGGCCACGTTGCCGGCTCCCGAAACCACAACGGTTTTGCCCTCGAAGCCCTCGCCGCGGGTAGCGAGCATCTGCTGGGCAAAATAGCATACGCCGTAGCCGGTGGCCTCCGGGCGCAGGAGACTGCCTCCCCAGGCAAAGCCCTTGCCTGTGAGGGTGCCGGAGAACTCGTCTCGCAGGCGCTTGTACTGGCCGAACAGGAAGCCTATCTCACGGCCGCCCACGCCTATATCGCCCGCAGGAACGTCCGTATCCTGGCCTATGTGGCGCTGGAGCTCGGTCATGAAGCTCTGGCAGAAGCGCATGACTTCCGCATCCGACTTGCCGCGGGGGTTGAAGTCGGAACCGCCCTTGGCGCCGCCCATAGGAAGGGTTGTGAGGGCGTTCTTGAAGGTCTGCTCGAAGGCGAGGAACTTCATGATGCTGAGGTTGACGCTGGGATGGAAACGGATGCCGCCCTTGTAGGGGCCGATGGCGCTGTTCATCTGCACCCGGAAGCCGCGGTTGATCTGGATCTCTCCGCTGTCGTCCATCCAGGGGACGCGGAACATGATCACGCGCTCGGGCTCCGTCATACGCTCCATGATCTTGGCGTCCAGCAGGTAGGGATAGGCCTCCAAAGTGGGGGCCACGCTGCCGAGGACCTCGCTTACCGCCTGATGGAATTCAGTCTCTCCGGGATTGCGGGCAATAAGGCCCGACATGAAGGAGGCGGTGTACTTGTCTGTAAAACTACTCATAACTAACCGTATTAAAAATTCGCCATACGGGACACCGGAGCTACGTCAAGAGGGGTGCTCTCCCCTGCCTGGTAGCGGAAGTATCCGGCTATGGCTATCATTGCCGCATTGTCTGTGGTAAACTTGAAAGGCGGAAGGAATGTACGCCACCCGCGCTTGCGGCCCTCTGCCTCTATGCGCCCCCTCAGACAGCTGTTGGCGCTCACGCCGCCGCCTATGGTGATATCCTTGATACCCGTTTGGCGGGCGGCCTTGACCAGTTTGTCCAGCAGGATGTCCACCAGGGTGTTCTGGAACGATGCGCAGATGTCTTCTTTGTTGTTCTGCAGGAAATCGGGATCTTTGGCCATCTCGTCCCTCACAAAGTAGAGGAGAGACGTTTTGATGCCGCTGAAGGAATAATCCAGCCCGGGGATGCGGGGCTTGGCGAACTTGAAGCGCCTGGGGTTGCCCTCCTTTGCAAGGCGGTCTATGACCGGGCCTCCGGGATAGCCGAGGCCCATCATCTTGGAGCATTTGTCGAATGCCTCGCCCACAGCATCGTCTATGGTCTGGCCGAGGATGGTGTACTCAAGGGGGCCGTCTACGCGCACTATCTGGGAGTTGCCGCCGCTGACCAGCAGGCACAGGTACGGGAACGCCGGCTGGCGTACCTCTACGCCCGGTTCCTTGATGAAATCTGCCAGGATGTGCCCCTGGAGGTGGTTGACCATGATTATGGGGATATCCAGCGCGAGGCCGAGCGCCTTGGCGAACGAAGTGCCGACGAGCAGCGAGCCGAGCAGGCCGGGGCCGCGGGTAAAGGCAATGGCGGTGAGGTCTGCGGGCTGCACGCCGGCGCGGCTCAGGGCCTCGCTCACCACGGGCACTATGTTGAGCTCGTGGGCGCGGGAGGCAAGCTCCGGCACCACTCCGCCATAGGCTTTGTGGACGTCCTGGCTTGCTATTACGTTGGAAAGCAGCCAGCCGTCGCGGATAACGGCGGCGGATGTGTCGTCGCAGGAGGATTCTATGCCAAGGATGATGTCTGCCATTCGAAATAGCCTTTCGCAACCGCAAATTTAGTAAATAATTATTAAATTTGTAGGTTAAACACACTATTAGTCATCGCTAAGGCAAGATATATAATCGCCCGCATAGTCGGGTTCCTGGTAGTACTGCTGCTCTGCGGGCTCTTTGTCCTGCAGCTGCCTGCGGTACAGACAGGTCTTGCCAGATATGCCACCGGCAAGCTGCAGGAGGCCATAGACGGCCGCGTGGAGATAGGCTCCATCCGCCTGCATCCATTCAATGCCGTCACCCTCAAAGACGTGTGCATAATAGACGACAACCCCTGCCCCGACCGCTACGGCCGCGGCTGCGGCACCATAGACACCCTCGCCAGCATAGGCCAGATATCGGTTACACTGTCGCCCGCATCGCTCCTGTCCAAGGGCGGCGGCATCCACCTCGGCCGCGTAGACGCCAAAGACGTCCTGTTCCAGCTTGCCACAGAGCCGGGCGGAGAGTATTCCACCAACGTCACCCGCATATTCCGCATCGGAGGCGGCAAAGACTCCACCATGCCGCTGGACACCCTGTTTTCCGTACATCGGCTCAACGTGACCAACGCCCGCTACAGGATGGTGGGCCTGGGGCCCAATCCCGTCCCGCGCGAGACAGGCATAGACTTCATGGACATGGATGTGCGGTTCGACGCCAAAGCCCACGACCTGAGTTTTCGTGGCGGCCGTATGTGCGCCGTGGTGGACAAACTGGACATACGGGAGAAATGCGGCTACGAGATGTACGACATCTCCGGCAGCTGCCAGGTGGGAATGGGGCACACCAACATCCGAAACTTAAAGGTCCGGGACAATTGCGGCAGCAGCCTGTATTTCCCGAAGGTCGACCTTAACTACGAGGACAACCCGAAAGCCTGGGGCAATTTCGTGCAAGACGTGGAGCTGGACATAAGCTTTGGCCAGAGCCATCTGGTGTTCGGTTCCATAAGCGCATTCAGCGGCAGCGTGTTCAAAGACTGCCCCCTGCAGGCCGACATTTCCGCCGGCCGCTTCAAGGGCCCCGTAAGCAATTTCAGCGTCAAGGGATTTACCTTCAGCGGCACAGAGTGCGACGCCTCCGGCACCATAGACTGCTCCATCAGCGGCATCCCCAGGACGCAGCAGATGTACTTCGACGGTGCGGTGCACGACGTACGCTTCACTACCGAGGCCGTTACAAAGATACTGTCTGACCTCAATTCTTCCGCAGACCTGTCAAAACTCGCCAAAGGCACCGCATTCACGGCAAACGGCACCTTCTCGGGCCTGCTCAAAGACCTCAAGGGAGCTCTGCACCTTACGTCCGGCATCGGCAGCGCCAGGGTAGACGCCGCGGTGCGCAACATAACGGTTTCCGGCAAGCCGATAGAGTTCAGGGCCGACGTTTCCGGCTCCAACTTCGACCTTGGCAAGCTTCTGGGCAACCCGTCGCTCGGCCCAAGCACATTCAGCGCCAGGGCGGGCGGCGCGTTGGGGTCATCACCCACTATCCGCCTGGAGAAGCTGGACATCACCAGTCTCAACGCCCTGGGATACAATTATTCGGACATCAGCATGAACGGGCTGATGATGGGCTCCGCCCTTCAAGCCATCATCTCGTCTTCAGACCCCAACGCCTTTGCCAACATCACCGCAAACGTAGACTGGAAGAACCAGACCGGCCGCATAGAGGCAGAAATCACCGACCTCGACCTGGCCACCCTCAACCTCGACACGCGCGGCGGCAAATCGGCCGTGTCCTGCTTCATCTCCGCAGAGCAGGGCCTCGACCCCAGCGAGCCGGCGCAGATCGTCATCAACGACCTTACGCTCACCCGGGACGACGGCGTCTACCTCATCGGAGACATCCTGTCCCAGGCACGCATCAGCGGCAACATCCTCACCCTGATCCTCAATTCAGAGGCGTTCGACGCCAAATACCACGGCACGTCCAACATAAAGGGGCTCATTGCCGACCTCAAGGAGGTTACGGTAAACAGGTACCTGCCCACCGTCTTCGCGCCCGGCACCACGCCATCGGATACGCTGTCTACGGGCAACTGCTCGTTCAGCGCCATCTTCCATCAGACCAAAGGCATGCTGGCCTTCCTGCTGCCCGGCCTGAGCATAGACAACAACACCGCCGTCAACATCGACCTGGACAGGAACGGCCAGCTGCTGGGCTACATCAGTTCTCCCGGCATCACGTACAACAACATCAGCGCACAGGGATTCGACGCCTCCATAGGCAACCTGGACGGCAGCCTTGGATGCACCGTAGCCGCAGACCGGCTGGCCATAGGGAATCTGCCGTTCAACAAGGTAGCGTTCCTGGCAGACGCAGTGGAAGACCGCGTGGGCATGTCACTCAATTACGAAAGTGCAGAGGTGCTGGACGGCGGCAGCGAGATGTACATAGACGCCGCCTTCTCCCGCGACGTCCGGGATTCCCTGGTCGTAGACATCAACACACTCCCCTCCCAGATTACGGTCAAGGGAGACACCTGGGAGATAAGCGAGTCTCTGGTGCAGCTTACCTCCGGCAAACTCAATGCAAGCGGATTCGAGATGGCGTGCGGCGAACAGAGCATCTCCATAGACGGAGGCCTTCAGAGAATGGGTGCAGATACCCTCTCCATGCACTTCCGGGAGCTGGACCTGAGCCTCGTGAGCGAATTCCTCGGAGACAAGATACCCGAGTTTACCGGAATACTTGACGGAGACGCAACCCTGCTGTCTCCTCTCCCGTCCAAGATGGGCCTCTTTGCAGGACTGGTGGTGGACGGCCTCACGATAGGCGGCATCCCCGCAGGCGACTTCCTGATAGACAGCGACTGGGACGACAAGACCCGCACCATATCCTTCGATATCCTCAACACCCTTGGCGATCAGCAGGCCCTGCAGCTCACCGGCAAGTACGGCACAAAGAACAAAATGCTGGACGCCAGGGCAAAGCTGGACGAGCTTGACGCCAAGGTGCTGGCGCCGTTCCTGCAGAACGTTCTCCTGCAGGTGGGCGGACAGGTAAGCGGCAGCATCGACATCAAGGGAAAGACAGACAAGCTTGTGCTGTCCAGCGACGATATACGGCTCAACGGGCTCTGCGGACGGGTCAAGCATACCAACGTGTTCTATACGCTCAACGGCACAGCCGGAATCGACAATAACACGGTTACATTCAACAACATAGGCGTTCAGGACGAGTATGGCGGGATGGGCGTTCTGCAGGGTTCTCTGGCACTTGGCAACTTCAAGTCGCCAAGGATTGACGCCACGCTGGACATGAACCGTCTCAAGGCAATAGACATTCCCGGGCCGGAGAGTCACATCCGCGTGTACGGAGACCTTGCGATCTCCGGCAGCGGACGCATACGCGGGCCTTTCAACGCCCTCGGCATAGACGCAGACGTGTACAGCGCCGGCAACGGCCTGGTCAACGTGCCCGTTTCCGCATCTTCCGCCGCGTCGGAAGGAGACCTGCTGGTATTCACCCAGCCCGTCTCAGAAGACGAAGACGACGCAACTGCAGTGCAGGAAATCAAGCACAGGTCCGACGCCGGAGTGGTGGTGCATGCCCGCGTGAAGGTATCGCCCGACGTAACCGCCAACGTAGAGATAGACAAGGAATCCGGCCACGTGCTTACCGCCGGAGGCACCGCAGACGTGGTGCTGGACCTCAACACCGCCAAGGAGAAATTCCAGCTCAAGGGAGACTACCTGCTCAACAAGGGCAAGTACCTCTTCAACATCCCGGGCATCGTGAGCAAGGAGTTCGACATCAAGGAGGGCAGCGCCATCAAGTTCAACGGCAACGTGCTGGAAAGCACGCTGGACATCAATGCCGTGCATAACGTCAAGACATCCCTCGGTACGCTTCTGGCAGACTCTACGGCCATATCTACACGCCGCAACGTGGAATGCGGGCTCAACATAGGAGGCAAGCTCCGCAGCCCGGAGATTTCCTTCTCCATAGACGTTCCGGACCTGGAACCCAATACAAAGATGGCGGTGGACGCCGCTCTGAATACCACAGACAAGGTGCAGAAGCAGTTCGTGGCGCTGCTGCTCTTCGGAACCTTCATCCCGGAAGAGAGTTCCGGTATCGTCAACAGCAGCAACATGATCTACTCCAATGTTGGAGAGATAGTGGCCGGGCAGCTCAACAACATCCTGCAGAAGCTGGACATCCCGGTGGATATAGGCCTTGGATATCAGCAAGACAATTACGGGACCGATATGTTTGACGTAGCCGTGTCTACGCAGCTGTTCAACAACCGCCTGGTTGTGGGCGGCTCGCTGGGCAACCGCAAATACAGCACCTCCAAGAGTGCCAACGGAGACCTGGTGGGAGACCTTGACATAGAGCTCAAGCTGGACAACAGCGGCGAGCTCCGATTCAAGGTGTTCAGCCATTCGGCAGACGAGTACACCAGCAGCCTTGACTATTCCCAGCGCAACGGCCTGGGCTTCTCTTACCAGAAGGAGTTCAACAAGACAAGCGAGTTCTTCCACCAGCTGTTCATGTCGCGCAAGCGAAAGGCGGCGGAGGCGCTCGCGGAGGCCGGCAAGAAGAAAGAGTACATAGTAATCGAAGTAGAAGAATGAAAGGACGTATCCAATTGACCGGCATGCAGTTCCGGGCCTACCACGGTTGCCTGGAAAGCGAGCGTGTGAACGGCGGGGACTTTACGGTAGACTTTTCCTGCGAGCTGGACACATCGCATGCCGAGCTCTCCGACGACCTGGCCGACACGCTGGATTACAGCCGCATTTACGCTATAGTCGAACGGGAGATGCAAATCCCCTCCAATCTGCTGGAGGCCGTGGCCGGGCGCATTGCGGATGCAATAAGGGAGGAGTTCCCGTGGCTCGATCCTTTTGAAGTTTGTGTGAGTAAGAAGAATCCACCTGTAGGAGGGCTTTGCGAATGGGCAAGGGTGACGGTAAGAAGATAGCGTTTCTCACGCTCGGCTGCAAGCTGAACTATGCCGAGACGAGTACGTATGAGCGCGGCTTCGTGCAGGCCGGGCTGGAGGTGGTGCCGTGGTCGCACAAGGCCGACGTCTATCTGGTCAACACCTGTTCCGTTACCGCAACCTCCGATGCCAAATCCCGCAACCTTGTGCGTAAAGTACTGCGAGTCAATCCCTTGGCCATAGTTGTAGTTACCGGATGCAGCGCCCAGCTCCGCCGCTCAGACTACGAATCCATTCCCGGAGTAGCAAGAGTTTTCGGTTGCAACGAGAAGTCTCTGGTTGTATCTGAGACGTTGGCGATTCTTGAGGGGCGGCGCCAGATGGTGTTGTCTCCAAATCGTCGCTACGCGACCCCTCCCACCGCAAGCGGCGGGCCCCTCCCTCTTATGGTGCCGAGGGTGGCAACAGATTTGGAGACAACACCATCTGGCGCCGGAATCATCTTACCAGCCCACAAGGATCCGAGGGTGGCTATAGACTCTAATTGTGTTTTTTCGGCCTGGAGCAGTGGGGAGAGGACGAGGTCGTTCCTGAAGGTGCAGGACGGGTGCAATAACTATTGTGCGTATTGTACGGTGCCGTATGCAAGGGGGGAGAGCAGGAATGTGCCGGTTGCGGAGTGTGTGGCCAATGCCAAAAAGGCGGCGGCGCTGGGGGTGAAGGAGATTGTGCTTACGGGGGTGAATACGGGCGATTTCGGGCGCACCACGGGAGAGACGTTCCTGCAGCTGCTGCAGGCGCTGAATGAGGTGGACGGCATAGAGAGGTACCGCATTTCCAGCATCGAACCGAATCTCCTTACGGAGGAGATTATCGACTGGATTGCGTCGGGCACCAAGTTCCAGCCCCATTTCCATATCCCGCTGCAGACTGGCACGGACGAGATGTTGCGTGCTATGGGGCGCAAGTACGACACTGCGCTGTTTGCATCGCGCATAGACTATATACGCAGGGCGATGGAGGCTCCCGGCAAGCCGCTGGTCTTCTTTGGCATAGACGTCATGTGCGGCCTTCCGGGAGAGACGGATGAGCTGTTTGCCCGCACCTGCGAGTTCCTGAGCGGGCGCATCCGGCCGGCGTTCATCCACGTCTTCCCTTATTCGCGCCGTCCCGGAACGCCGGCGGCGTCTATGCCCGGGCAGGTGCCTGAGGCGGTCAAGAAAGAGCGCGTGGCGGCTTTGGAGGCCATCTGCGAGCGGCTGCACTCGGAGTTCGTAGAGGCCAACCGCGGGGTTCACGAGCGCGTGCTGTTCGAATCTACAGACCGTTCCGGCTGGATGGAAGGATATACAGGTAATTACATCCGCGTACGCAGGCCCTGGGATGCAGAGCTGTGCGGAAAGCTAATAGACGTTACGATATGAAAGCAAAGCTGACCATACTCGGATCGGGCACGTCTTCCGGCGTGCCGATGATAGGTTGCAACTGCCCCGTCTGCAAATCTGCCGACCCTCGGGACAGGAGGCTCCGCGCCTCTGCACTGGCAGAATACGGCGGGCTTACCATCCTTATCGACTGCGGGCCTGATTTCCGCTATCAGGCAATCCGTGCCGGAATCACGCACCTCGATGCCATCCTGCTGACCCACAACCATATGGACCACACCGGCGGGCTGGACGACACCCGTGCGCTCAACCTTTGCGAAAGCCGCCCCGTTAACATCTACTGCGAGCCTTACGTAGAGGATTCCCTGCGCCATATGTACGCCTACGCTTTTGCCGACCCCAAGTATCCCGGCTCGCCTGAATGGCATATGCATACCATCGACGGCAGCAAACCGTTCAAGGTTGTTTCCAATGCCGGCGACGAGGTGCTGCAGTGGGAAAAGGGCTTCGGATACAGGCACCTCGGCGCATCCGGCAAGGAGGGCGCAAGCGTGGAGGTAATTCCCATCCAGGGCTGGCACCATAAGGTAAAGAAGCTGTCCGTGCTGGGCTACCGTTTTGGAGACATAGCCTATCTTACCGATATGAACCTCATCGAGGAGCCGGAGTTCGAGAAGCTCAAGGGCCTGCGCGCCGTAACGCTGAATTGCGTCAAGCCGGGGCCTCACCACTCTCACTTCTCTCTGGACGAATGCCTCGAGTTCTTTGAACGCGTGGGAGCGCAGGAATCGTACATCACGCACATCTCGCACCTCCTGCCGGCCCACGCCGATTTCGACCGCCAGCTGCCGGAGCACGTCCATCCGGCCTATGACGGACTGGTGATAGAATAAAGATTATTCTCCGTCGTCAACCATCTTCCGGAGCACCTCAAGGGCATCCGGAGGAAGGCCGTTCTGCGGGTCCCGGCACCAGGCGGTGACGTCTGCGAGGCTGCAGCCGGGATGCTCTTCCATATAGCGTTTGAGGAGGGTGCGGGTACGCTGCTCCGGGGTGAGGGCGCGGCAGACGTCGCAGCTGCCGCAGTCGGAGGTCTTTTCCTGCCCGAAGTAGGCCAGCAGCTGGCGGGAACGGCATACCCGGTCGTTGGTCAGATACGCTTCCATTGCATCTATACGGTCTGCGTCCAGCTTCTGCAGGAGGGCGTAGCGCTGCGGCTGAAGGTCTATGTTGCCGGGCGTGAGGCGGTCGTGATGCAGGTACACCAGAGAACTGCGGTCTGCCGGGACATAATTGATGATGCGGTCCAGCGAAAGCTGGTACAGCAACTGGTGCAGCCAGGGCACGGTGGCGTCGCATTCGCGGGCGAGACGCTCCTCGTCTATGGGCACCGAGTAAGACATTATGCCGGGGTAGCCGCGCATCAGCGCCTCCAGGAGCGGAATCATCTGCGGCTCGCGCAAGTCGGCGTCGTACAGCTCGTTACGGGGTATGCTTATGCGCACTCGCGTGGGAAACTCCGCATCTTCCGAATAGCTTATGTGGCCCGATTGCTCCAGGTAGCGGAGGGCGTAATGCACTGTAGCAGGCCGGAGCCCGAACTGCTTGCAGAAGGCCTCCGTGTCGAAGCGCAGGGTGCGGGATTCACCGGTTTCGTATATGATGCCGTGGAAGATGTGAAGCTTCTGGTAGATGTCGTCTATGGTCTCCAGGGAGGGGAAGGAGGCGTCGTGCAGCTGATGCAGGTGGGCGATGTCGCTAGGATTCCAAAGCAGCACGGCGTACGAGCGCAGTCCGTCGCGTCCGGCTCGCCCGGCCTCCTGGAAGTAAGATTCGATGCTGTCCGACGGCTCCCAATGCACCACAAAGCGCACGTCGGGCTTGTCTATGCCCATTCCGAAGGCGTTGGTGCAAACCATCACACGTATGTCTCCGCGCTTCCAGGCCTCCTGCCTTTCGCTCCTGGCAAGGGGCCCCAGGCCGGCATGATAGAAAGACGCACTTTCTCCCTGGGCCCGGAGGAGCTCGGCAACCTCCTCGCACCGGCGGCGGTTGCGCAGGTACACTATGCCGCTGCCCGCCACGCCACGGCAGATGTCCAGCAGCTGGCCCGCCTTGTCTTGGCACTCGCGCACTATGTAGGAGAGGTTGGGGCGCTCGAAAGGAGCCTTAAGCGTTGTAAAGGAGGGTTTTTCAGGGTCTGCGGAAAGGCGCCTGACTATGTCTTGCGCAACGCTCTCTGTGGCCGTGGCGGTAAGGGCGATTACCGGGGCATCCACGCTCTGCCGTAGCTCGCCTATCTGCAGGTAATCGGGCCTGAAGTCGTACCCCCACTGCGATATGCAGTGCGCCTCGTCCACAACTATATAGTTGATATTCAGCACGCTGACGTATGCCTGGAAGAGTTGCGTGCCGAGCCGTTCCGGAGAGACGTACAGGAATTTGCAGTCTCCGTATGCTGCGTTGTTGAGGGCCAGGTCTACCTCGCGCCTGGACATTCCGGCGTGGATCGCAATGGCTTTGATGCCCTGCTTCTCCAGGTTCTGCACCTGGTCTTTCATAAGGGCGATGAGGGGGGTGATGACGAGCGCCAGCCCCTCGCGCATCATTGCCGGCACCTGGAAGCACACCGATTTGCCGCCGCCCGTCGGGAGGATGGCCAGCACGTCGCGGCCCTGCAGGGCGGTGCTGATAATCTCCTCCTGCATAGGGCGGAAGCCGTCGTAGCCCCACCAGCGTTTGAGCGTCTCCTGAGCCGTCATACAAGGATGATGAAGACGCAGGGGCGCTTGCCTATGGTTATGGGTTCACGGCGCCACTGTGCCACAGTGCGGGTGCGGATGAAGGCGCCAGGAAGCGTGATGTCTGCCGCCACGCAAAGGCGGGTGCCGGGCTGCAGATACTTGAGCATATCTGCCAGGAGAGCGTCGTTGCGATAGGGCGTCTCTATGAATATCTGGCTCTGATTCAGCTGCTTGGAAAGGTGTTCCACGTCTTTGAGGGCCGCCCTGCGTTCGTCTGTCTTTGCAGGGAGATAGCCCCGGAAGGCAAAGCTCTGGCCGTTGAGGCCCGATGCCATCAGCGCGAGCATCAGGGAAGACGGGCCCACGAGGGGGACGACCTCGATACCCTTTTCGTGGCAGAGGGCTACGAGCGCCGCTCCCGGGTCCGCCACAGCCGGCAGGCCGGCCTCTGAGATGAGGCCCACGTCGCCGGCGTCGAACAATGTGGCGAGCCTGGCAACCTCCTCGGGCGCAGTGTGTTCATTGAGGGTATGGAAGGTCAGCTCGTCGATATGCCCCTTGAGTCCGGCTGCAGACAGAAAGCGTCTGGCCGTCCTCACCTCTTCCACCACAAACGTTTTGAGCGAGCACGCCACCTCCAGCACCGCCCCCGGCAACACCAGCTCCGGAGCATACTCGCCCAGCGGCGACGGAATCAGATACAACTTTCCTTTCATAGTTGCAAATATAGAAAAAATCGGCGGTATCTGTTTCTCCGTCCTCGCTTCGCTCGCCCTCCCGCAAGCGGGCCCCTCCCGGCTCGCCGGGAGCTTTAATTCATATTTGCCTATCGGGGAAGCGTGGGTGCTTATGACTACGAAACAGACACCGCCGATTTTTGTTCAATTTACTATTTGACTATAAATGAAAAATAGTTAAATTTGTGGACTGGAATAAATCTTTAACTTTTATATCATTATGTCTAAAATCAATCTTGGTAAGTATGGCATCGAGGGCGTGACCGAGGTGCTGTATAACCCCACCTATGAGGTTCTTTATAACGAAGAGACCAAACCCGGCCTCGAGGGCTACGACAAGGGTCAGGTAACCGAGCTTGGCGCCATCAACGTCATGACAGGCGTTTACACCGGCCGTTCCCCTAAAGACAAGTACATCGTGTACGACGAGACCTCCAAAGAAGGCGCTCCCGGCGAGGTATGGTGGACAACGGAAGGCTATCCCAACGACAACCACAAGATGTCCGAGGAAGTCTGGGCCGAGGTCAAGAAGCTTGCTCTCAAGCAGCTCAGCGGCAAGAGGCTCTTTGTTGTGGACGGCTTCTGCGGCACCCACAAAGACACCCGCATGAAGGTCCGCTTCATCATGGAGGTCGCATGGCAGGCACACTTCGTCACCAACATGTTCATCCGTCCCAAGAATCAGGAGGAGTTCGACCAGGAGCCCGATTTCGTGGTATACTGCGCAGCAAAGGCCAAGGTAGACAACTATAAGGAGCTCGGTCTCCGCACAGACACCTGCGTGGCATTCAACGTCACCAGCAAGGAGCAGGTAATCCTCAACACCTGGTACGGCGGAGAGATGAAGAAAGGTCTCTTCTCCATGATGAACTACTATCTGCCGCTCAAGGGCATCGCATCCATGCACTGCTCCGCCAACACCGATATGGACGGCAAGAACACCGCCATCTTCTTCGGCCTCTCCGGCACCGGCAAGACCACCCTTTCCACCGACCCCAAGCGCCTTCTCATCGGCGACGACGAGCACGGATGGGACGACGAGGGCGTCTTCAACCTCGAAGGCGGCTGCTATGCCAAGGTCATCAATCTTGACAAGGAGAGCGAGCCTGACATCTACAACGCTATCCGCCGCGACGCTCTGCTGGAGAATGTGACTGTGGATGCTGAGGGCAAGATTGACTTCGCCGACAAGAGCGTCACCGAGAACACCCGCGTAAGCTATCCTATATATCATATCGAGAAGATCGTGCGCCCTGCATCGGAAGGTCCTGCCGCTAAGAAGGTCATCTTCCTGAGCGCAGACGCATTCGGAGTGCTTCCTCCGGTCAGCATCCTGACTCCGGATCAGTGCAAGTATTACTTCCTCAGCGGCTTCACTGCCAAGCTGGCGGGTACCGAGCGCGGCATTACCGAGCCCACTCCGACCTTCTCCGCCTGCTTCGGACAGGCATTCCTCGAACTGCATCCCACCAAGTACGGCGAGGAGCTGGTGAAGAGGATGGAGAAGAGCGGCGCTACCGCATATCTGGTAAATACCGGCTGGAACGGTACCGGCAAACGTATCTCCATCAAGGATACCCGCGGCATCATCGACGCTATCCTCGACGGCTCGATAGACAAGGCTCCCACCAAGATGATTCCGGTCTTCGACCTTAAGGTTCCTACCGCCCTTCCCGGAGTGGATCCTGCAATCCTCGATCCCCGCGATACCTATGTCGATCCTGCACAGTGGCAGGAAAAGGCCGATGACCTGGCTCACCGCTTCGTGAAGAATTTCGTGAAGTTTACGGGTAATGCCGCAGGTGCTGCTCTCGTGGCTGCAGGCCCCAGGATATGAGTTCGTTCAGCATCTGGGAGGTGCTGTTCCTCCTCTGTTTCGCAGTGAGCTGGCCCATATCGATAGCCAGGTCACTGCGGACAAAGGTGGTGATAGGCAAGAGCCCCTTCTTCATGGGGCTGATCATACTGGGTTATATTTTCGGAATAATCCACAAGCTGCTGTACAACCCCGACATAGTCACCTGGCTCTATGCCTTCAACGCCACCCTCGTGGCCGTCGACCTCGTCCTCTATTTCATCTACATCGGCCCCAACCGTCGGGATCTGCTGGGAAATCAGAAATGAAGTGCCTGGGCGATGGCAGGGTGGAGGAGCAGAAGCGTCCAGACTGAGAATCGCAGGACTTTTCCGACGAGCAGTAAAACAATCGTCCAGAAGGGCTTGGTGCGGTAGAAACCAAGACCCAGCGAAATGACGTCGCCGATGATCGGCACCCAGCTGATGAGGGCCATCCAGACGCCGTATCTGTCGATATTCTTCTTCTGCTTCTCGAGCGATTCCCGCTTGACCTTGAATGTCTTCTCGAGCCATTCCCATCTGCAGGTGCGCCCGAGAACATAGGTCGTTACGCTGCCCAGCCAGTTGCCGACCGAGCCTACTGCAAGGCAGGCCAATGGCTGTTTCGTCGCCAGCAGGACCGCTATGTAAAGAGCGTCGGAACTGAACGGCACGACAGTCGCGGCCAGGAACGTCCCCAGGAAAAGGCCCAGAAGCCCCAGGCTGCTAAGGTCAGACATCAGGAAAAGCTATTGGTTGAGGACGCGGACCTCGTCCTTGCCGTGATGGCTCGTCTTCCACAGGCCGTACACTTCGCTCACGTTGCCGGCCGTTATGAAGGCGTGGATGTCGTTTGTGCGGATGAAATTCATCAGGTCGCTGAACTCGTTCTGGGCAAGGATGGCCTGTATTTCCACTCTTTCTTCGCCTTTGTATCCGCCCTTGACGGGGTAGAGGCTGCAGCCTCGTTTCATAGTGTCGATTATATATTGCCGGATGCGTTCCGGATCGTCGCTGATGATGCAGACTCTCTTGCGGCGGTTGAGGGTGGCGGTGAAATAATCGACCACGGTGCCGTTGATCCAGGTGCCGATAAGGCCGATTACCACGAGACGGAAGGGATTGATGGCGAAAGCCGTGCAGCAGATGATGGCTCCTGCGATGGTGACGGAGGCCCCGATGTCGAAATGGAGATATTTATTGATTATCTTGGCCAGGATGTCCAGTCCGCCCGTACTTGCGTTTATCCGGAACATTATGGCCTGCGAAGCGCTCAGGACCAGCACGAAGCAGAGCAGGTCGAACCATGGGTCGTTCATCACGGAGGTGCTTCCGGGTTCCATCAGCGCGCTGGCTGGCAGGATCGACTCCCATATCTCGATCATCGGACCCAGTATCAGGGCCGTATAGACCGTCTTGATGCCGAATTCCGGCCCTATCAGGAAGTAGGCCAGCACCAGCAGTATTCCATTGATTAAGAAAATCATTAAGGAAAGCTTGAACGGGATTCCCATCGATTCGAGGATTCCGGTGAGCACCATCGAGAGACCGGTGATGCTTCCCACTATGATCTTGCTGGGTACCAGGAAATAATTGACTGCGGCAGCGGCCACGAACATTCCGATGGTCATGGTCAGGAACTCCGACCAGAACTTCTGTGTCTTGAGGATTGAGAGGATTTTATTCATTCTGAATGATAATCTGCAATTCTGTTTCGCAAAAGTAGTATATTTGTGTTATTATTCCTACAGCCGTTTCTAGTATGAATCTGAAAGAAGAATATTCGACGCCAATCTCCGAGTCGGTTGCGCTGCAGCCGGGAGCCGTTCTGGCACAGTCGCAATTGGAAAATCCCATCATTGACAAACCCATCAACTGGTAGGAGGCTCCGGTATGAAAACGAAGTTTTATTTCCTTGCGTCGTTCGCGTTGTTGCTGCTGATTGTTTCCTGCTGCACTTCGACGGATGAACTGCTTACTTCGGGCAAGAAAAGCACGGCCCGCGTCTTTACCGCCTCAATGGAGCGCGGGACCAGGACGGAGCTGAACGGGTCGGACCTGGTTTGGCAGACCGGAGACCTGATCAGTGTATTCGCCGGTTATGACGCCAACCTGAAGTACATACTCGATGAAGGAGCAGGTACCGGTATCGGTACTTTCGTCGCTGCCGAGACTCCCTACACCTCGGTCAACGAACTTCCGGCAAATTATGCCCTGTATCCTTGGAATGACGGCACGGCCATGCTGAAGGTGTCCGACTCGTGGGTGATTTCGATGACGTATCCCGCCGTCCAGAGCTATGCCGGCAACTGGTTCGCACCCGGGCTGTGGCAGATGGCGGCGGTGACATCAGGCACAGCCGACACCGAATTCAATTTCAAGACCATAAGCAGCGGTATCCGCTTCAGCCTCACTGGCGAAGCCACCATCAAGAGCATAATCTTCAGGGGTAACTCCAACGAACCGGTCTCCGGCAGTTTCATGGTTCAGCCGATATACCGCGCTGATCCACAGGTGGTTCCTTCGACATCGGCTTCCCGTACGGTAAGGCTTGACTGCGGTGCCGGGGTCGCCCTTTCCACCTCGGAAGCGACGGATTTCTACATAGCCCTGCCCCCCGTCACTTTCAATTCGGGCTTTACGGTTTGTTTCCGCGACGATGCCGGCAACGAGATGACAGTTTCCACTTCCGAAGCCCTCGCAATCGAGCGCAACCATGTGGCGGCAACCACCTCAAAGGTCTTTTCTGGCACTCCCGCCCAGATTCCGGATCCGGGCTTCTTCGGCGCCATTATCGAGTCGTTCGACACCAACGGCGATTTCATCCTTTCCAATGCGGAGGCCAATTCCGTCAGGACCATCGATATCAATACCGACGGTATTTCTTCCCTTGAAGGAATCGCACTTTTCCGTAATCTCAATACACTGAAAGCGACAGGATCGAAATCGGCTGGTACAAGGGCGTCGGATGAAGTATCCGGAGGACTGACCGAAGTGGATTTCAGCCAGAACAGATTCCTTTCCAGCGTCAATCTTGACAATAACCATCTAAGCAGCATCATACTGGGTTCCCAGCCGTGGCTGCAGACTTTTTCCTGTGCCAATAACCAGCTGACCGAACTAGACGTCTCCGGATGCCCCAATCTGTCTAACTTCAATTGCTCCGGCAACAATATCGTTTCGCTTGATATCTCCGACAATTACAAATTATATAGCGTGAACGTCAGCGACAATCCGGGTGTGAACGTCACTTTGGCCGAGGGACAGTCCTATTATCTCTCCATTATAAACAACGGGATTTCTCTGACTGAGGTCTTCAAGCTCGATTTCCTGCCCCAGTGGGTGGAAAAGATATATCAGAAAATGACCGCCCAGTACCAGAAATTCTCCCAGGGATTCGGAGGTGAAGGAGCTGTCAGGCTCTTATACGGCGAATTGGCGGGAGAATCGTTGGCTGTGCCCAACGCGACATTCACCAACCCCTTCGTAGATCATTCGGCTCTTACCCATCAGGGCAGCCATAACCTGTATTATCCCCTTGCTTACTATCACACTGTCATCAATCACGTTTTAAGCCTTATCCATAAGTACGACAATGCCGCGGTTGCCGGCCAGACCACCGCGGACTCGGATTTCTATAAGGCTCAGATGCTTACCCTGAAGTCTTACTGCTATCTGATGCTCGCCCAGATTTATGCAGGTGCATGGCCGGAAGCGGCATCGCAGCCCTGCTTCCCCTACAGGAATATTCCCGTGTGGGCCCTGACTCCCAAGAATACGCTGAGCGAGGTTTTCAATTATATCTACTCGGACCTTGACGAGGCGATAACCCTCTTCAACCACTCGACGTTGAGCCGCAGCGACGCGCATATAGCCGACAAGAGCGTCGCGTATGCCATCTATGCCAAGGCAAGCCTCGTCCAGAAGAACTATCAGCAGGCCCTCGAATATGCACAGATGGCTGAAAACGGTTTCCCTCTGATGTCCAACAGTGAATATACCTCAGGTTTCAATCTCGCCAATGCCGAGTGGATATGGGGAGCGCAGCCGGGCGCCGCAACTACGGAGCTCAATATTTACTATTGGTCCTTCTATGCCTATATGGGTTATAACAGCAATTCTTCAAGGATAAGGACATGCCCCGCCCGCATCAGCAGGACCCTGTTCGACAAGATACCGTCGACCGATATCCGGAAGTCGCTTTTCCTTGATCCCCTGGAATATCCTTACAATACGGATTCGGGACTTGCAGATACCGAACTGACAGGCTATGGCCGTGAATATGCGGCTAAAGACGGCAGGGTAGGCCTTTATTCAACCTCCAGGGTTTACGCCTGGATGCAGTTCAAGTTCGCCTGCACCATTACGCCGGGAATGGGGCAGCTGCCCTACATACGCGCATCCGAAATGGTCCTCATCGAAGCGGAAGCAAATTATTTCCTTGGGAATGAGAGCGCCGCACGTGACAGGCTGGAGTATCTGAACAGGACTTCCGGCAGGGATCCTTCATATTCCTGCAGCAAGACCGGTGCGGATTTGTTTGAAGAGATAAAGACCTATCGTGCCATCGAACTCTGGGGTGAAGGTTCCAACTTCTTCGACATTAAGCGCTGGGGCGACAACATCGTAAGGAGTTCCTTCGCAGACGGAGGCAGTTTCATAGCTGCCCATGCCGGCAGCTGGAGCCCTGCGCAGAAGAACAATTATACCTATGACCTGCCGACAGACGAGACTGTGTATTCGAACTGCATTCTCGCCTTCCAGGAGAAGTAGCCGTCAGTTGTTCTTGGCGGCGCGGGAGTCGCAGTAGAAGCAGCGGATAATCCCTGAATCCGAGAGCCTGAAACTCTGCGGTACGTGCTGCTCGCAGTTGCAGATGCAGCGCGCGTTGTTGCACCTCAGGCGGCGGTCCGAGAAGTTCTCCTCTGGCTTGGGCATCGGATGGGCGGGATCGTCCTTCCATTCCAACAGCTTGAGGATCAGCGCCATTCGTACGAATTTGCCATATTCCACCTGGCGGAAATATGCGGCGCGGGGGTCGTCGTCCACCTCCGGCAGGATTTCGTTGACGCGGGGAAGAGGGTGGAGGACCGCCATCTTTTCCTTGGCGAGCGTCATCTTCTTGCTATCGAGGACGAAGCTGTCCTTGACGCGCTCGAATTCATCCTCGTCGAGGAAGCGCTCCTTCTGCACCCTTGTCATATAGAGCACGTCGAGCTCTGAAATCACCTCCTCGATGTTGTTGACCTCGCGGTATGCGATACCCTGCTTTCGGCAGACGTCCTGTTTTATATAGTCGGGCAGTTTCAGCTCGTCCGGCGCGATGAGTATGACGTTGATCCCTTTATAGCGCGAAAGGGCCTTGATCAGGGAGTGGACGGTCCGTCCGAAGCGCAGGTCGCCGCAGAAGCCGATGGTGATGTCGTCGATGTGCCCGAGTTCCTTCTTGATGGTGATCAGGTCGGTAAGGGTCTGGGTGGGATGGGCGTGGCTGCCGTCTCCTGCATTGATGATGGGTACGGAAGAGATCTGGCTGGCCACATAGGGAGCCCCTTCGATATGGTGCCTGATGGCGATAATGTCGGCGAAAGAACCGACCACCTTGACGGTATCCTCGACGCTTTCGCCTTTGGCTACGGAGCTGTTGGTGGCGTCGGCGAATCCCAGCACGTTGCCTCCCAGCTCCATCATCGCGGCGGTGAAGCTGAGCCTTGTGCGGGTGCTCGGTTCGTAGAAGAGGGTCGCGAGCTTGTGATACTTGAGGGCGTCGCGGTACTTCCCGGGGTCGGCGTAAATGGCCTCTCCCAGTTCGACAATCTGGTCGACTTCCTCTTTGGTGAGGTCGGTCGGGTCGATGAGGTGTTTCATATCTCGTCAATTGTTTTTTATCCAGCTTTCGTCCGAGGGGTTGTCGCGGAAGCGGAGGATGCGCTCCTTCCACTCAGGCGCTATGCGCCCATCCCTGGCGGCGACCTCCACGAGTGTGTCTAGGTTGCTGAGGGAGTGGTTCTCTACGTTGGCTGCTGCGAGCCTCTCAAGCCCCTTCTTCATGCCGTAGGTGAAGATGCTTACTATGCCGAGAACCTCGGCTCCGGCTTCGCGGAGGGCTTCCACTACTTCGATCGCGCTGCCGCCGGTGGAGATAAGATCCTCGATGACAACTACTTTTGCGCCTTTGTCGAGCCTTCCCTCGATGCGGTTGTTGCGGCCGTGGCTCTTGGCTTCGCCGCGGACGTAGCCCATAGGCAGGCCGAGGATGGTTGCGGCGATGGCGGCGTGCGCGATGCCCGCAGTCGAGGTGCCCATCAGGGTTTCAGCCCCGGGATAGTACTTCTTTAAGGTGTCGGCGATTGCCTGCTCGACGATTGTGCGGGTCTTCGGCGCGCTGAGGATCAGTCTGTTATCGCAATAGATGGGGCTCTTGATGCCGCTGGCCCAGGTAAAGGGCTCTTCGGGCCTCAGAAAGACCGCTCCTATACTGAGCAATTGTTCTGCAATAATCTCTTTCATATTCATCCAATAAAATCTTTGACACATTTCATATAAGCAGCGACGGGGTCGGGGGCGGCGGTGATGGGACGGCCGACCACTATGAAGTCGGAGCCAATCTTCCTTGCGCGGGCGGGAGTCGTGATACGCACCTGGTCGTCTCCTGCAGCATCCGCAAAGCGGATTCCGGGAGTGACTGCCAGAAAATCTGCACCGCAACGCTCCTTGATAAGCGAAGCCTCCAGTGGCGAGCATACTACGCCGTCGAGTCCGGCCTCCTTCGCGCAGGAGGCATAATGCGCAATCGTCTCTCCGATAGGCGCTCCGATCAGCAGGTCGCTGTGCATCCTCTCCTCGCTTGTCGAGGTGAGCTGAGTCACCGCAATCAGCAGGGGACGGGTGCAGTCGGGGCGGGTGAGCCCCTCGCGGGCCGCCTTCATCATCTCGATCGTACCTGCTGCGTGGACATTCGTCATATCCACGTCGAGCGCCGAGAGCACCTGCATAGTCTTGCGTACGGTATTGGGAATATCGTGCAGCTTGAGGTCCAGGAAAATCCTGTGGCCCCGTGCCTTGACCGCCTTTACGATATCCGGCCCGGAGGCGTAGTAGAGTTCCATTCCTATCTTGACGAAAGGCTTGCGGGGGCACTCCGCAAAACGGTCCAGGAATGCGAGCGCCTCTTCGGCCCTGCCGAAATCGCAGGCTATTATGACATCTTTCATACGATACCTATTATTTCAGTTAAATCCTTGATTCCCAGTCGTGACATCACCTCCGGCAGTTCCTCTGCGATCCGCTTGCAGGCATACGGGTCGCGCAGGTTTTCGGCTCCGACCTGTACGGCAGTGGCACCGGCCATCATCATCTCTATGACATCTTCGGCCGTTGCCACACCGCCGCACCCCATTATCGGAATCCGGCAGGCGCGAGCCACCTGGTTGACCATTCGCAGCGCAATGGGGAATATCGCCCTGCCCGAGAATCCGCCGTAGCGGTTGGCAATCACAGGGCGGCGGCGGGCTATGTCGATTCGCATCCCGAGAAGGGTGTTTATAAGTGTCAGGCCGTCGGCGCCCTCATCTTCGCAGGCGCGCGCAATTTCCACTATATCAGTGACATTCGGGCTGAGCTTGATGAATACCGGCTTTGTCGAGACCGACTTGGCGACGTGCGTTACCGCGGCGGCGGCCTTTGCCGAAGTGCCGAATGCGAGCCCGCCTCCGTGCACGTTGGGGCAGGAGATGTTGACCTCTATGATATCCACTTCGGGGGCCTCTGCGGCCTTTTCGCAGCACTCGCGGTATTCATCTTCGCTGAAGCCGCTGATGTTCGCTATGATTGCTCCGGAATATATTTTGCGCAGGGCCGGAAGTTTCTCTTTTACAAAGACTTCGATGCCGGGATTCTGCAGCCCTACGGAATTGATCATCCCGTCGGGGCACTCCGCGATGCGGGGACATTCGTTGCCGAAACGCGCTTCGCGTGTAGTCCCCTTCAGGGAGATGCCGCCCAGGACGTCGAGGTCATAGACATCTGCCATCTCCAGGCCGAATCCGAAGGTGCCGCTGGCCGGAATCACCGGGTTGCGAAGGCGTATTCCGCAGAAATTCACTTCTGTTGCCATATCAATTCCTCCTTTTTGAACACGGGGCCGTCGGCGCAAACCCGCCTGGGACCTGCCGTTGTGTGGCAGCTGCAGCCGTAGCAGATGCCGAAGCCGCATCCCATTCGCTCCTCGAGACTCACCTCGCCGGGTGCGTCGATTGCGCTGCAGAGAGCTTTGAGCATTGGCATCGGTCCGCAGGCATAGAAACAGTCGAATGTTATCGGATTGCCTGTGCCGGCTTTCTCCTTAAGGATGTCGGTTACGAAGCCGCGGGTGCCCTGCGAGCCGTCTAGAGTTGCGATAAATACCGTTGCTCCGAGGCTTCGAAGTTCGTCGGCGAGCATTATCTCTGAAGCCTTGTTGAAGCCCAGGAGCGCTGTTACGCGCTTTCCGATGGCCACAAGTTCCCTAGCCAGGAATACCAGCGGGGCGGTACCCACTCCGCCTCCCAGTAGAAGAGCCTCCTTGCGGCAGGCCGAAACGTCGAAGCCGTTGCCCAGACCGGTCAGAAGGTCCAGGGTCTCTCCGGGCTGCATTTGCGCCATATCTCCGGTACCTTTGCCCACCACCTTATAAACAAGGGTGAGTTCTCCGCCGGAGAGGTCGCAGATGGAGATCGGACGCCTCAGGAAGAGGCCCGGCAGGGAGATGTTGACGAACTTGCCGCTGCCTCCTGCATCGGCGGTATCGCCCTTGAGCACCATTTTGAAGGTGCCTTCCGCAATCTGCCTGTTCTCCTTTATTTCAAATATCCGCTGTTTCATAAGACCAAACTTTACGACCGCGGCAGAAGGTCAGCAGGCACCTGCCGTAAACCTTCCAGCCCGCGAAGGGTGTGCTGCGGCCCTTGCTCCTGAACTCCTCAGGGTCGATAGTGAATTCGTGGCTGATGTCGAACACCGCCAGGTCGGCAGCGTCGCCTACCCGTACGCCCGCGGCTTTCTTTCCCTTATCGAGGTTGAAGCGCTTCCGGGGAGCTTCGGCCATCGCCTCTACCAGCCGCTCGAGGCGGATCCTGCCGGTGCGCACCAATCTGGTATAGAGCACCGGGAATGCCGTCTCCAATCCGATTATGCCCATCGCGCTGCCTGCGAAGCCCCGGGATTTCTCCCCGGCGGTGTGGGGCGCATGGTCGGTTGCAATCATATCTATCGTGCCGTCGGCGAGAGCCTCGATCAGGGCCTCCTTGTCGGCGGCGGAGTGCAGCGGCGGATTCATCCTGAAGCGGCCGTCATCCTGCACGTCATCTTCGCAGAGTGTCAGGTAATGGGGGGCGGTTTCGCAGGAGATATCGCATCCCGACGCCTTCGCCTTCTTTATAATATCAGCGCTCTCGCGCGTGGAAATATGGCACACGTGGTATTTGCAGCCGGTTTCCGCTGCCAGGGCGGCATCACGCTCGATCTGGCGCCATTCGCTTTCGGGGCTCCCCGAAGGCAGTGAATTGTCCTCGCAGTGCGCTGCCAGGATGCATCCTTCGGAGGCAATCCTGAGCATCGCCTCACGCATCACCGCATCGTCCTGCACTCCGCTGCCGTCATCTGAAAACCCTGCCACCGAGCCTTTCAGCGCGGTGATGTCCACCACTTCGCGCCCTTCGCGTCCCTTGGTAATTGCGGCGTATGGGATGATATCGACGGTACCTTCGCGGCGTATGAGCTTCAGCTCCTCTTTGAGGTTCCTGGGGGAATCGGGGACGGGGTTGAGATTGGGCATAGGGCAGACGCAGGAGTAGCCTCCGCGTGCCGCTGCGGCGCTGCCGGTGGCTATTGTCTCCTTGTCGGGGCGCCCAGGTACCCGGAAATGGACGTGGACGTCGGCCAGGGCCCGGGTGACGATGCACCCCTCCAGGTCGTATTGCCTGAAGTGCCTCCATCCCGCTTCCGGCTGAATGCCGATGGCAATGCGTTCGATGATGCCGCTGCGGATGAGGATATCGGCCGGACGGCACCTGCCACCTTCGCATAAAACCGCGTTTTTCAACAGTATAACCTCTGCCATTTCAAAAAAAAAGACGACTTGCCAGTCGTCATCAAGTTATATCTCTATGGGAATAAGGTTTTCATCGAATACCATTTGTGCAAAGATAGCAACTTTATGCCATTTCACCAAGAAATACGGAGGAAATGATTAAATTTGTAAAATGCTTAAATCTGACTCATATGATAAAGGTTGAATTGGACGGATGCCGGCCGTTTGCCGGAAATGCTGATTATCAAGAATATGTATCAAGGGCGCGCAAGGCGCTGATGACGCTTGACAGCGGTACTGGAGCAGGAAGTGACTTCCTCGGCTGGAATGAACTCCCCTCCGAAACCGGCAAGGAGCTGACGGACGCCATCATGGCAGTGGCCGAAAGCTGGATTGAAAAAGAGATTGAACTGATAGTGGTCGTCGGCATAGGCGGCTCCTATCTGGGTGCGAAGGCGGCCATTGAAGCGCTCTCTCACTCCTTCAGCAGGGAGATGAACCTCACCGCCGCGCCGCGGATAGCCTTTGCGGGCCACACCCTCTCCGAGGAGTATATGGCCGAGCTGATGGACCTCGTATATATGAAGAATACCGCGGTGGTCGTCATCTCCAAGTCGGGCACCACCACCGAGCCTGCAGTGGCTTTCCGCCTGCTGAAAAGCCACCTCGAGAGGCAGTATGGCCTGGATGAGGCCGCTTCGCGCATCGTGGCCGTCACCGACGCCTCCCGCGGCGCCCTGAAGGGGCTCGCCGACAGGATGGGCTACAGGACCTTCGTCATCCCCGACAACGTCGGCGGACGCTACTCCGTGCTGACCCCCGTGGGACTTCTGCCAATCGCCCTCGCCGGCTTCGACATCGAGGCGCTGCTCGATGGCGCCCGTCAGATGCAGCGTATCTGCGACACCCCCGACGAGAATAACCCCGCGATAAAATATGCCGCGATGCGCAACCTTCTATATGATTCCGGCAGGAAGATAGAGATCCTTGCGGGGTTCAATCCCAAGCTGGCATTCCTGGCCGAATGGTGGAAACAACTGTTCGGCGAGAGCGAGGGCAAGGAGGGCAGGGGCATCTTCCCCGCATCGGTGATCTTCACCACCGACCTCCATTCCATGGGACAGTATATCCAGCAGGGCGAGAGGAGCCTCTTCGAGACCTTCCTGAACGTTGAGAACAGCAGGAGGGAGGAGGTCATAGAGCCGGACGAGGATAATCTGGACGGCCTGAATTTCATTGCGAACACCAACCTGGAGTACTGCAACCGGATGGCGCAGCTGGGCACCAAACTGGCCCACATCGACGGCGGGGTGCCCAACATCACGATATCCATCGACCAGATCGACGAATACAACCTCGGGCAGCTCTTCTATTTCTTCGAGAAGGCCTGCGGCCTGAGCGCCTATATGCTCGGGGTCAATCCATTCGACCAGCCTGGGGTGGAGTCCTATAAGAAGAATATGTTCGCCCTTCTGGGCAAGCCCGGTTATGAAGGACTCTCCGAGGAATTGAGGAGGCGCATAGATGAATGAGTTCCTGCGGCAGGTAGCCGATTGTTATTACAAAGAGTTCGGCAAAAGGGTGGCGGAGTGCTGCTTCGTCTTTCCCAACCGCCGTTCCGCTCTTTTCTTCCGGAAATACCTCGGCGAATGCGCATCGGGGCCCATCCTGTCTCCCCGCCTGATGTCGATCAACGACCTTTTCAGCGAGCTCTCCGGGCTGGAGACGGTCGGCAAGATCCCTGCTCTGGATATGCTCTACCGCAGGTACGCGTCGCTGATGTGGCCCGGCGTGGAGCCGAAGGAGACATTCGACGATTTCGTATTTTGGGGCGACACTCTGCTCAACGATTTCGAGGATGTGGACAAATATCTTGTGGACGCCCGTCTGCTTTTCGCCAACATATCCGAACTGAATGAGATCGACGCCGGCTATTCATTCCTGACCCCAGCGCAGATCGACGCGATCAGGCAGTTCTGGGGCAGTTTCCTGAAGGAGGGTGCACCCGTGGAAGAGGGGCGGCTCGACAAGAAGGCCGAATTCCGTACGGTATGGAGCATCCTCTTCGAGCTATATTCCGGCTTCAGGGATGACCTCAAGGCGCAGGGCAAGGGCTATGAGGGGATGATTTACCGCGAGGTGGCGGAGCGGCTCAAGGAGACCGGGGCGGGGCTGGAGGACAGCCTGGCACGAATCCGGGGCTTCAGGCGTATAGTGTTCGTGGGGCTGAACGCCCTGAACGAGTGCGAGAAGGTGCTCCTCGATACCTTGAAAAAGGAGTGTGAAGCCGACTTCTACTGGGATTACTACGGCAAGATGGTGACGGATGGGAACAACAAGTCATCCATTTTCCTGCGGGAGAATGTCGAGAGATATCCTTCGCGTCACAGCATCGATCCGGCCCTGGCTGCCACGCAGACATTCCGTTCGATAGCGGTCCCCTCCGCCGTCGGGCAGACCCGCCTGGCCTGCTCGCTGCTGGAGGAAATCGCTGACAAGCAGGGTTTTATAAAGGAGGAAACTGCCGTCGTCCTGCCGGATGAGAACCTGCTGCTGCCGATGCTCGGCGCCATTCCGGAGTGCGTGGCGGATGTCAACGTGACGATGGGATTTCCCCTGTCGGCCAGCAATGTCGCCACCTTCCTGAAGATGCTCGACCGGCTGCACCGGAACCGCCGCGTCAGGAACGGGGCCTGCCAGTTCTATCACCGTGACGTAATCGCGATGCTGACTCATCCCTTTGTGCACAAGGGAATATCGGAACTTGCAGACGGGATCGTCGCCCGGATCAGAAAGGACAATATTGTTTATTCACCGGAAGAGACCTTTGCAGGCGATGGGCTGCTGGCTGCCATATTCCGCCGGGTGGATGACGCAGAGGCCCTCCCGGACTATCTGCACTCGATTATCGGCATCCTTCAGGATAAACTCGACGGGATCGATAAGGAATTCATCTACAGCCTGGAGAAGTGCCTCAATTCGCTCACCAGCTACGGCCTTGAAATCCGGACTGATACATTTTTCAAACTGCTGGGCCGCCTGGCCGAGGTTATCCGGGTGCAGTTCAGCGGCGAGCCATTGAAGGGACTCCAGATAATGGGACCCCTCGAGACCCGCGCCCTCGATTTCAGGAACGTAATAATACTCTCCGCCAACGAAGGTACCTTCCCCGGCCGTGGCGTAAGCGCCTCATTTATCCCATACAATCTCCGAAGGGGATTCGGCCTGCCGACCTACGAGTTCCAGGACGCCATCTCCGCATACCACTTCTACCGCAGCATCTGCCGTGCGGAGAATGTGGTTTTCATACGGGATTCCAGGACAGAGGGCTTGAGCAGCGGCGAGGAGAGCCGATATGTCAAGCAGCTGAAATACCTGTACGGTGTTGAAGTCAAAGAAGCGACTGCGTCATACGACATAGCCGGGAGCGACATCCTGGATTCCCCCCGGCCGGTAGAGAAGACCCCGGAGATAATGAGACTTCTGGAGGAGAAATATATTCAGGGAAACGGTCACTTCTCGGCAACGAGCCTTAACAATTATTTTCAGTGCAAGTTGAAATTCTACTATGCCAACGTTCTCGGAATATCCGAGGCTGATGAAGTGACCGAAGAACTTGACGGCCGTATGCTCGGCATTATTTTCCATCGGTCTATGGAGGTCCTATATCTTCCGTTCGTAGGCCGGGACGTTTCCGCCGCCGATATCAATGCCATTAAAGCGGACGGTGAACTTTTAGGACGCACCGTGGATGACGCTTTCCGTTCGGAATGCAAGATAAACGAGATTTCGGGGCACAAGCTGATTGTCCGCAATCTTGTCTTGCGTTTCATCGACAAAGTGCTTGAGGTGGACGCAAGGAAGGCGCCGTTCAAGTTAAACGGAGTTGAGTCCAAACGGACGGTTTCTTTTGATCTGGATGATAATGGACGTAAGGTCTCTTTATTTGGCAAGATTGACAGGATTGACAGCTTTGCGGGGCGTACTCAGATTATTGACTATAAGACAGGTTCGGTTGAAACTGGTCAATTAGATAAATCCGTTTTCAAGAAAGTCCAGAATATGTTTGACCAGAATCATCCGGATAAGCGTCCCTATATTGCTTTCCAATTGTATTTCTATCTGTTCCTTGTACTGAATGGTGAGATTTCTGATGCTTGTGAAAATTATAGCACATCCGTCTATTCCCTGCGCGATCTGTTCTCCAGGGATCCTTCAGACAAACCCGAAGTTTCTTCAGATTATTTATTGGAGTTTAAAGATCGCCTTAGATTATTGATTAATGAAATATTCAACCCCGAAGTCCCGTTCTCGCCTTGCGAAAAGCCGCAATATGGGGGTTGTATGTGCGTTTTCAAAGAATTGTGCAACAGATGGCAGGATTGAGGATTATCAAGGCTTCCGCAGGCAGCGGAAAGACGACAAAACTCACTAAAGAGTATATCAACCTTCTGATTCCGGAGAACGGAGGGAGGTTTGACAGGGAGGCCTACAGACATGTTTTGGCCGTGACTTTCACAAACAAGGCCACTGATGAGATGAAAGGCCGGGTCGTGAGGGAACTGGCCAGGGAGGCTGCCCGGAATACTGAACGCGGCCATCGCGCCAAGGAGGTACTTACCGCTATCCTTCACGACTATTCCAGTTTTTCTATCAGTACCATAGACCGGTTCTTCCAGGGTGTGATGCGTGCTTTCGCCCGCGAGATAGGGGAATTTGCATCGTATAAAGTGGAACTTGATTCCGCTGCAGTCATCGAACTGGCTGTTGACCGCATGCTCGCCTCCCTTGAAGATGAGGAGAATCGCGACCTGTTCGACTGGCTTATGGAATACTCCATCAAGAACATAGAAAACGGCAAGAGGTGGGACATCACGAATGAATTGAAGGATATGGCCAAGCGCTTCTTAAGTGAGGATTTCAAAGTCAAGAGACGCGCTGCCGGAGGCTCCCTGGGCAATCGCAAGGCGCTCTCTTCCCTGAAAAAGGAGGTGAACGACATCATCGATAAGTATGTCAGCGACATGAATGCCCTTGGCGGGAAGGCGTTGAAAATAGTTGACGATTACAACGTTCCGGTCGATGCCATATGCGAAGGAAAAGAGTTGATAAGGCAATTTGAGAATCTTAGGGATTTTACAGGTGCCAAGGATCTGATTCTTAAAGGAAGTAAGTTTTTGGGCTTTTCACAGGGCTTTGACAATTGGGTGAAGAAAGACAAGAAATACCAGACGAAGGCCGGTATCATTGCCGATGCCTATCGGGCTGGCCTTGCCGCTGCAGTAGATGAAGCTCTTCTTCTGGCCGGAGCTGATTCACAGCGCCGCAGGGTTTACAAAACGGCGCTGCTGCTTCGCGACAAACTCTATATCCTCGGCATTTTCTCTGACCTTTATGCCCAGATGACCTTATATCTCAAGGAGAACAACCTCATCCTGCTCGGCGAGACTGCGGAGACTCTTTCCAAAATCATAGACGGTAATGACACTCCGTTCATATATGAAAAGACTGGAACCCGATACGACCATTATATGCTCGACGAGTTCCAGGATACTTCCCGCCTTCAGTGGGAAGGGTTCAAGCCGCTCATCAAGGAGAGCCTGAGCTATAGGAATGCTAATCTTATAGTGGGCGATATCAAGCAAAGCATATACCGCTGGCGCGGAGGCGACCTTTCCTTGCTTGGCAATGAGATAGAGAAAGATTTTCCGCCGCCGCTGTCCTATAATGATGACGGACCGAATGAGAACTGGCGCAGTGCGGAAACGATCGTCTGTTTCAACAGTTCATTTTTTGAGAATATCGGAACGTTGCTGGAACCTCTGGGAGTAGATGTCTCCAAGACTATAGGCGGATACTATAAGGGTTCCGGCCAGATTGCAATGCAGCATAATGCGGGAATTGGGCGCGTCAAGGTCATATTTATTCGCAACGACAAATCAGAGGATGGGAAAACGGTGATTCGGAGTTGGCAAGATAAGGCGCTTGATAGCATCGAAGGCATTATGGCAAACCTCCTTAAACGTTATGATCCTTCGGAAATCACTCTCCTTGTGAGAAAGAACAGTGAGGGCGAACGTGTTGCCTCAAAACTCATTGAGTTAAAGTACCAGGTTATTACTGAAGATTCCCTCAATGTCATGTTATCGCCCCTTGTCCGCAAGACAGTATGTCTTTTGAAGCGAGCGGTCAATCCGGATGATGAAGTCAACAACCTGCAGTTGATATCGCTTTTCGGGATTGGCGGAGTGCCTGATGTGGCAGAAACGTCAGGAGTTGATACATCCCTTTTCGGAATAAGCAAGGCGCTGCTTTCATCCATCTGCGAAGAGATTCCCGCGTCAGAGGCTGCATTCGTCACCGCTTTTCTGGATTCAGTTCTTTCTTATATGGCTCGATTCGGATCTGATCTCAACGGCTTTATTGAGTGGTGGGATTCAACTGGAAGCAAGAAGAGCGTATCGGCTCCAGAAGGAAACGGAGCGGTGAAAGTGATGACAGTACACAAGGCTAAAGGACTCTCTTCACCGGCAATTGTGATTCCTTTACTGAAAGAAGACCTGGATACATCAAGGCGTTCTTGTATATGGTGCAGTTCTTCTATCGAGCCGTTCAATAAAATCGGAGTCGTGCCCCTGAATGCGACAGTAAAGGATTTGGAGTATACCGTTTTCAACGATGATCTTCAGCGGGAAAAACTCGACAGTATTCTGGATTCTGTCAATACCGCCTATGTCGCGATGACCCGTGCGGTGGGGGATATGATAATCCTGGCTCCGATGCCGGAGAATGAATCTAAGCCTACATCAGTTTCCGACCTGCTCTATACGCACCTGAAGGACCGTCTCGATGAGAATAACGTATTCGAGATCGGCGAGGAGGATGAGGACAGGCGCAAGGAGGTTTCAGAGCCAGGAATCCGGATTCCCGGAATCAGGTTCCATGACTTTTCCGACAAACTGCGCCTCTCCCTCAAGGCCGGCGACTACTATGACCGCGAGGCGGGAATCGTCCGTCACGATATTCTGGCCCGGGTAGATAAGGCGGGGGATATAGCGCGCGCGGTGGCAGCGGCCGTCAACGCCGAGGAACTCCCGGCTGCGGAGGCGGCTTCCATTACCGCGGAGATGGAGGGCTATCTGGCCACGGTTGCCGACCGCCACTGGTTCGACGGCACCTACAGGCCGCTGAACGAGGTCTCGATAGTGGCTGCCGACGGAAGTGTTTTCCGTCCCGACCGCGTGCTCGTGGAGAAGGGAAAGCCGACCGGCGAGGGGAAGGCGCTCGTTATTGATTATAAATTCGGCCTCGAGCTTCCCAAACACCGGAAGCAGGTCAAGGATTATATGGACCTGTTGCGCGGTATCGGCTACTCCGACGTGAGCGGCTATCTGTGGTACTGTAAATCAAACAAAGTGGTAGAATGCGATTGAAGTCTCTGATAACCGGCATGCTGCTCCTGGCCGTCACCATCCCGGCCGGAGCCCAGTTCTACAATTTCGGAACCGACCCTTCCCGGGTCAGGTGGTCCCAGATACGGACCCCCGATTTCAAGATAGTCTATCCGAGGGGGATGGACTCCCTGGCAAGGGTGTATCTCTTCAACCTCGAGAAGATGCGTCCGGTGGTGAACAGCCAGCTGAT
>JAFZXU010000014.1 GCA_017616655.1 Bacteroidales bacterium | reverse complement strand
TATGTTGTATGTCTCGGCAACCTTGCCTTCGTGGAATATGAGGTCTATCGCCCTGGCGTGGTCCTCCACATAGAGCCAGTCGCGGACGTTCTCGCCCTTGCCGTAAACAGGCAGCGGCTTGCGATTGCAGATGTTGTTTATGAAGAGCGGGATGAGCTTCTCGGGGAACTGGTATGGGCCGTAGTTGTTGGAGCAGTTGGTGACTATCGTGGGCATTCCGTAGGTGTCGTGGAAGGCGCGGACGAAGTGGTCGCTTGAGGCCTTTGCGGCGCTGTAAGGGCTGTGGGGCTGGTATTTCAGATCTTCGGTAAAGAACTTGCGTCCGTAAGCAAGATGATGCTTTCCGGATGACGCCTTTGTGGTGAACGGCGGCTCCACGCCCTGCGGATCGGTGAGTTCAAGCGCTCCGTAAACCTCGTCGGTGGAGATATGGTAGAAGAGTTTTCCATCCCATCCGTCCGGCTCCCAGCAGAGCCTTGCCGCCTGGAGGAGCGAGAGGGTGCCCATCACGTTGGTACGGGCGAAGGTGAAGGGATCCTTGATGCTGCGGTCCACGTGGCTTTCAGCGGCGAGATGGATGATGCCGTCGATGCGGTACTCCTGCATCAGCGAATACATCCTGTCGAAATCGCAGATATCGGCCTTGACGAACTTGTAGTTGGGTTCCCCTTCTATATCCTTAAGGTTGGCGAGATTGCCGGCATAGGTCAGTTTGTCGACGTTGAGGATGAAACAGTCGGGGTATTTCCTGACGAAATGCCTCACGACGTGGCTGCCTATGAATCCTGCGCCTCCGGTTATCATTATTCTGCGTGTCATAGCACAATACCTCCAATATCATATATAATCTACAAATATAACAAACTTTGGTAATATTATAGCAGAAAGAGGCGATAATCGGGGAAAGTCCAGGCCTAGCGACGAATTCACAAAAAAAATATGTATCTTTACAAATTGTGCTCAAAAGCGGAATCCGATAAAACACAAATAGCATCAAACAATGAAAGTGAGAAATTACATCATCGCAGCTGCCGCATTGCTTATGCTGGCAGGCTGCACCTGCAATCAGGGCAAGAAGGTGGCCGTGGTCTATTATTCGCAGACCGGCAACACCAAGGTGGTAGCGGAGGCTATCGCCAAGACCCTCAACGACCTTACCGGTCCCGACGGCAAGGCCCTTTTCAACGCCAAACTGGTAAGCATCGAGCCTGTCAAGCCCTACCCCGACACTTTCGAGGCGACCATCGAAGAGTCGCGCGAAGAGTGCATGAAGAACCTCGGACGCGAAATCAAGGATCCCGTTCTGAAAGATTACGACAAATACGACGTCATCTTCATCGGCTATCCTGTATGGTTCGGAACCTACGCTCCGCCGGTAAAGAGCTTCCTTGAGGCCAACAACAAACTCGCAGGCAAGACGGTAGTCCCCTTCTGCACCTACGGCACCGGAGGACGTGTGAACAGCGCATCGACCCTTGCATACAACTGCCCTGACGCCAAGGTCATCGACAGCTACGGCATCTCCGACAAGAGGCTCGACCAGGTGGACGACGAGGTCAGCTTCTTCATCTCCACCATCGCCGGCAAGCTCCTGAAGGATTGCTGCAAGGAGGGTGAATGCAAGAAGGACGGCGAATGCTGCAAGAAGGATGAAGGCTGCTGCAAGAAGGACGAAGACTGCTGTGGAAAGCACGCTGAAGGCGAAACCTGCACCGACGGATGCTGCGACAAGGAGTCCTGGAGGGAGCTTACCGAAGAGGACAGCGCCATCTTCGCTGCCGCTACCGAGAATTTCGACAGGATGCCACTCGAGCCTCTCCGCGTAAAGAATGTCACCCTGCCAGGTGCGAACAGGATTTACGAGTGCATCACCGAAACCCGTTTCGGCGACAAACCCAAGGCTGAGGTTTACGTGCTTGTTCCCGCAGGGGAAGGCAAGCCTGAACTTACCGCAGTGGAACGCTAATCCTCGAGAGAGAGTTCCGCGACGTCGGGTTCGACGTAATCGTTTTTAAGGGCTGCCGCTTCGCGCGCAGCCCTTCTTTTTTCCCTGTTCTCCCTGCGGAGCGCAAAGGAGGCGCGGGCGCTGTCGATATCATCCAGCACCCTGTCGTAGAGCTCGAGGGCGATTCCCGTCAGGTTGAAGACTGGTGAGATCTTGTCTACCGCATAGTTGAAGAGATTGGCCGGGGTGTAGAAACTCTTGGCGTGGTCGTAGTTGGCCTTCATCAGGTTCGACTTGCCGTCGATTCCACCCTTTAGCTCATCCAGCGCCTTGTCCAGCTGGGACATGGAGCGGATATCGGAATACTTGCTATTTTTCGCCATAGAACACGTCGATAAAGAGTTTGACAAAGGTGTTGACGAACAGCTTCTTCTTGCAGAGAATCAGCACCAGGAGCGCCACGATGACGACGCCGGCGACGATGAATGCCGCTCCGGCATAGCTCTTCATGGCCTCGCCCAGCAGCAGCACGCCGGCGAAGGCAAGAAGCATAAGCGCCACGAAGGCGACGAGGATGATGAGCACCATGGCCAGCAGGCGTGCGATACCCATTGATGCCGCCTTGGTGGTCTGCAACTTCAGTTTGTCCTCCTGCATCGAGATATAATCCTTCACGTCGTCCGCGAGGTTCTCTGCAGGTTTGGCAAGATCGTTCAGATTCAACATATCGGTTACTTGTTTAATGATTCAATGAAATCGACGAGGGCTTCGACCGCCTCGTCGGTGGTGGCCCAGCTTGTGCAGAACCGGACTCCGGAAAGCCCGTCTCCCGCCTTCTGCCAGAATTCGAAGCCGAAGCGCTCCGCAAAGCGCGGCAGCAGGCTGTCGGGCAGGATCGGGAACTGCTGGTTTGTGGGGCTGTCGGAAAGCATTTCGAATCCAGCCGCCTTGAAAGCGTCGCGGATGCGGAAGGCCTTCTCCACGGCAGAACGGGAGATATCGAAATAGAGGTCGTCGGTGAAGAGTGTGCCGAACTGGATACCGAGCAGGCGTCCTTTCGCCAGCATTCCGCCGTTCTGTTTCAGATTGTAGCGGAAGCAGTCGCGCAGGTCAGGATTGACAATCACCAGCGCCTCTCCGAAAAGGGCTCCCTGCTTTGTACCGCCTATGTAGAAGAGGTCTGCGATATCGGGCAGATCCTCGAGTTTCACATCACAGGCCGGGGAAACAAGTCCGTATCCCAGCCGCGCCCCGTCAATGTAAAGGGGTGCGTTCCACTTGTCGCAGACCTTTCTGAATGCCATCAGCTCCGACTTGGAATAGAGCATTCCAAGCTCGGTGGGCAGTGATAGATAAAGCATCCCGGGCTGCACCATATGCTCGTGGTTGAGATCGTTATAATGGTCCGCGAAGCAGGCGTCGACCTGTTCGGGAGTAATCTTCGAACCGGCTGAAGGAAGCGCCAGCACCTTGTGGCCGCCGTGCTCTATAGCACCGGTCTCGTGGACGTTGATATGGCCACAGTCGGCACAGACGACGCCCTGATAGGGCTTCAGGATGGAGTTGATGACGGTGGCGTTGGTCTGGGTGCCGCCCACCAGGAAGTGGATATCAAGGTCATCCCTCCCTATGCGTTTCGCAATGAGGCTGCGCGCCTCCGCGCAGAATTCATCCTCTCCATACCCGACACTCTGGCAGAGATTGGTCTGCTCGAGGCGCCTGAGGATGGCGGGATGCGCCCCTTCGGAATAATCACAGATGAACTGGAACTTCTTCATATCCGTTTACAGTCGTTTAGAAACGTTTAAAAACGCCTGCAGAGTCCGAAGTTGAGGATACCCTGCATTCCGATGCCCAACTCGACATAGCCGCGCCAGGTACTGCCGAACTCGACGCCGACGGGAGTAATCTGGGCCGCCCAGGTGAATTCCGGCGAAGAGGAGGAGGATTCCGAGCCGGGGCTGTTGCTGAACAAACAGAAGGCGCCTCCGGCAATCTTGGAATACATCGAAACTTTCTTGTGATTGAACCAGAAGGGCTTGACAGAGAGCATCGGCATAGCCATATCGTAGTGCTGCTTCCCCTTGAACTCGTACTGGCTCTCCTTCTCCCCGTTCTCATTAGTTACAGTACCTGTTTTGTTATATACGTCGCCTCCGATCCGCTCGTACGATGCTATGGCGCCGATGTAGAGCCAGTCGGCGGTCTTGAAATAACCTTCGAGGCTTAAAGCGCCAGTCCAGTACATATTTTTCAAATTATAGTGGCCGAGCGAGAAACCGGTGGCCAGAATTGTGCCGAAGGTGATTGCAATGTCTCCGACGGTAAAGATTCCGTATCCGATGTTCAATTCCGCATCGGGAACCGAGCGCTCGTACTGCTGCGCACAAGCCCTTTCGGGGAAAGCTGTCAGAAGGAGGGCTAAGAGCGCCAGAATTGTCGTAAAGCGTTTCATACAACACTTGTGTTAATGTTGGCTAACTATTTGATAACCGCGCGGTTGACGCGCTGACTTACCCTGGTGATCACCTCGTGGGGAATGGTCCCGAGAAGGTCGCATATCTCCTCCACCCTGGGCTCCTCTCCGAATATTGTCACCTCGTCTCCGGGCTTCACGTCAAGACCCGTGACATCCAGCATGAAGGCATCCATGCAGATATTGCCGATAGTTGGCGCCCTGTGACCGTTTACGAGGAACTTGATGGCTCCGTTGCCAAGCCTGCGGTCCACTCCGTCGGCGTATCCCAGCGGAATGGTGGCTATGTCGCTCGGACGGGTGATGACCCCCTTGCGGGAATAGCCCACGGTACCGTCCGAAACATCCAGGTGCTTCACCTGGATAACTTCCGTCTTGAGGGAAAGCACGGGACGCACATCTTCTCCGGGTATTGTCACAGCGCCGTATGTGCCGATCCCGAGGCGGACCATATCATACTGATACTGAGGATATTTCTCGGCGAAGCGTTCGACTCCTGCAGTATTCAGGAGATGGCGCATCGGCATGTAGCCCAGGCCGTCAGCCACCTTTTTGGAGAGCCCGTCGAAGAGTTCGCACTGCCCAAGGGTGAAACTGTCGAACTGCTGGTCATCGGCCCCTGCCAGGTGGGAATAGATGGACTTCACCTGCATCGTATCATCGCTGCGGAAGAAGGCAATCATCTCATCGAGATCTTTCTCCATAAATCCGACGCGGTGCATTCCGGTATCGAGTTTTATGTGGACCGGATAGTTGCGGATGCCGGCGGCGGAAAGGCTGTCACGCAGCAGAATGAGCGAGCGCATATCCGTCACGCCCGGTTCAAGTTCATATTTTACGATATCATCGATTGAGGTACGGGACCAGGTGAGGAGTATCATCGGAAGGTCGATGCCGCTGCGGCGGAGTTCCACGCCTTTGCTGACAAAGGCAACGGCGCCGTAGTCCACTCCAATCTCCCCCATCATCCTGCCTACCTCGATTCCACCCGCGCCATAGGCGTTGGCCTTGAGCAGCACGAGAACCTTCGTGGAGGGTTTGAGTTTCGAACGGAAATGGTCTATGTTGTATTTGAGGTTTTCGCGGCTGACCTCAAGTACAGGGTATTTCAAGTCTATCATTTTGAGCAGTTTCTATCTCTTTAAGATGCAAATATAACAAAAAATAGATTCCCGCCTTCGCGGGAATGACGCAGGGTGAACTCGCGGGAATGACGAGGGGGATTTGGAGAATTGGCAAAAAATTTGCATCTTTGCTTTCGTTAACACTTTATAATTCTTATCGATATGAAGAAACTCGTTTTGGCTCTTGTCGCAGTTCTCGCTGTATGCGCCCTCTCCAGTTGCTCCAAATCTTGCAACTGCAAGGTGTACTACAATGACAATATCGCTACCAAGACAATTACTCTTGATGAAGGAAAGAGGTGCAGCGACTACAACACTTATGTCAAGGCTGGAAATACCGAAACCGGTATCAAGTGCACCCCTCAGCTCTTCTAAGAGATGCCAATCAAAAAACGGAAATTCGTATCCCGGGTAATCTTGCTCGGGATACTTTTTATCCTACTGGCGACGCCCTTCGTCCTGGCCTTCTGTAATTTCGATGTGAAGGTCGACAAGGCCGCGCTCGACAGCGCCGTGGCTGAAGGCAAGCTTCCGGCGAACATTTATGAAGGCACCCGTGTGGTATGCTTCTACTCACTCGTCTGCCCTCACTGCCACAAGAACGCCCAGTGGCTGGAGCGCACAAGGCGCCTCCTCCACTTCAAGATAGTCCCTGTGACCGTAGTCTTCGGAGAGCCCTCCGAGCCCCGCGTCCCTCAGGATTTTTTCAATGAAACCGGCCTGGAATACAACGAGATGCTCTATCTCGAAGTCCCCGTCTTCCTCGAAATCGTAGAATACTCCTGGCCCCTCGTCCTCGTCCTCCGCGACGGAAAGATAATCCACAAGTTCACTCAGAGATATTAGAAAAAGCGTCTCAGCGACGCTTCTTTTTCTTCATTATCATATTGTTCATCCGGCCGGCGGAAATACTCTTCATCGCTTTCCGAGTTCCTTCGAACTGCTTCAGCAACCTGTTAACCTCCACCATCGAGGTGCCGCTTCCGGCGGCTATCCTCTTTCGTCGCGAGCCATTGATCAGATCGGGATTCTCGCGCTCGTAAGGCGTCATCGAGAGGATTATCGCCTCGACACCCTTGAACGAATCGTTGTCCATCTCCACATCCTTCAGGGCACGTCCGACACCCGGAATCATAGAGGCCAGATCCTTGATATTGCCCATCTTCTTGAGCTGCTGGATCTGATCGTAGAAATCGCTGAGCGTGAACTGATTCTTCGCAATCTTCTTATGCAGCTTGCGGGCCTCCTCCTCATCGAACTGCTCCTGAGCCTTCTCCACGAGGGAGACCACGTCGCCCATACCGAGGATACGGTCCGCGATGCGGGCGGGATAGAAGATATCCAGCGCCTCGAGCTTCTCGCCCTGGCTGATGAACTTGATGGGCTTGCCGACTACCGCCTTGATTGAAAGGGCCGCACCGCCCCGGGTATCGCCGTCCATCTTGGTCAGCACCACGCCGTCGAAATCGAGCCTGTCGTTGAAGATGCGGGCAGTTTCGACAGCATCCTGACCGGTCATTGCATCCACCACGAAAAGCGTCTCTGTGGGCTGCACGGCCTTGTGCAGGGTGGAAATCTCATCCATCAGCTCGTCGTCCACGGCAAGGCGTCCGGCGGTATCGATAATCACCACCTGGTAACCTTCCCTGCGGGCGAGCGATATGGCATTCTGCGCTATGCGGACCGGATCCTTGACGCCGTCTTCGCTGTAGCAGGTCACGTCAATCTGGCCGCAGAGAGTCTTGAGCTGCTCTATTGCCGCGGGACGGAAAGTATCGCAGGCGGCGACCAGCACCTTCCTTCCCTTCTTGGATTTCAGATGCAGCGCCAGCTTGCCGCAGAAGGTGGTCTTACCGGAACCGTTGAGGCCGGCTGCCAGCACGATGCCGGGATTGCCCTTAATATTGATCTCGGAAGCCTCGCTGCCCATCAGTTCGGCCAGCTCGTCGTGGACGATCTTGACCATCATCTGCTCGGGCCGGACTGCCTTCAGCACATCCTGACCGATGGCCTTCTGCTTCACCTGGTCGCAGAAACTCTTGGCCACCTTGTAGCTCACGTCGGCGTCCAGGAGGGCCTTGCGGACATCCTTGAGGGTCTCCGATATATTGACTTCAGTTATTCTCCCCTGCCCCTTTATGAGCTTGAACGAGCTCTCGAGGCGGTCCATCAGATTCTCAAACATATCTCTTCAGTTGAATAGGGTGCAAAGTTAATCAATCGGCGGTAAAAACGAAAAAAGCTCGGAAGCCTCGCGGCGCGGAAGGTGTTTCAGATTCACCTCCGACTCGGAAACGCCCAGTTCGCGCAGCGCCTCACGCGCAGCCGCAAGGGCCAGCGAGGGGGTGTTGTTGTTCTCGCTAAGATGGCATAGATAGATATCTTTCAGCCCCTTGTGCCAGCAGCGTTTAAGCAGCAATGCCATCTGCTCGTTGGAAAGATGGCCGTGACCCGCCATTATGCGGCGCTTCAATTCGGGCGGATAGGAACCCCGCATCAGCATATCCACGTCGTAATTCGCCTCGACTATAAGGTGGGCCGCCAGGGAGGCATAGTGCACTGCGGCATCCGTCGGAGCGCCGATATCGGTCATGAAGGTAAACCTTTCGCCGTTGAAAAGGATATGGTATCCTACAGTATCCTCGGCGTCGTGCGGCACGCGGAACGGAGTGACCAGAATTCCGTCGATATCATTCTCCACATCCGGCCGGAGCGCGTGCGTACATCCCTTCATATACCCTGCCGTGCAGTAATGGTGCTCCAGTGCGCAGAGCACTTCGTCAGTGGCATAGACAGGCTTCTTGAAGCGTTCGGTAAACGTTCCGAGGCTGCGTATATGGTCGAAATGGTCGTGGGAGACCAGCACCATCACGATCGAATTCACGTCGATTCCGTTCTGGAGGAGGCGCTTCTTGACGCTGCGCGCCCCTATCCCGACATCTATCAGGATGCCGCGGACGCCGTCACCTATATAATAGCAGTTGCCGTTGCTTCCGCTCGACAGGCTTATGAACTGTACCATCTGCGACCGGGAAGCCTCCTACAGTTCGCCCACCAGACGGGTGAATATCTTGGACATTTTGTCCGCGGCCTCATCTGCTATGCGGACGACATCCTCGCCGTGGTTGATCTTGACCTGGCTGATAATCGAATTGGCCTCGTTGGTGATGATGGACATACCGAAGACCTTCAGGCCGCAGTGGCGCGCCACGAGCACCTCGGGCACGGTGGACATTCCCACTGCGTCAGCGCCGATAGTGCGGTAAAAGCGGATTTCGGCGGGAGTCTCGTATGAGGGACCGGTATTGGCGAGATAGACGCCGCGCCGCACCCTGATCTTCAGTTTGCGTGCAATCTCCTCGGCCTTGGCGATAATCTCCTGGTCGTAGGCGCAGGACATATCGGGGAAGCGCTCGCCGAACTGCTCATGGTTGGGGCCGATGAGCGGGTTGGGCATAGTGTTGATATGGTCCTCGATTATCATCAGGTCGCCCACCTGGAATCCGGTGTTGATGCCGCCGGCGGCATTGGAGACAAAGAGGGTCTTGATACCGAGGCGCGCCATCACGCGGATGGGGAGAGTCACCACGTCCATAGGGTAGCCCTCATAGTAGTGGAAACGTCCCTGCATCGCGCAGACATACTTGCCGGAGACCTTTCCGAAGATGAAGTTGCCCTTGTGGCCCATTGCGGTGGAGGTCACGAAATTGGGGATATCCTTGTAAGGTATCACCTCGATGGGCTCTATCTTGTCGCCGAACTTACCGAGGCCGCTGCCCAGCACGATTCCCACTTCCGGAGTGATTCCGCCAAGCTTGCCGCGCAGGAAAGCTTCCGCCTCGTTGATGATTTTCATTCGTTTGTCCATTGTCGAATTTCTTTGATTATTATTCAATTGGATTAACCGCGCGCCTGCTTCATAAGCCTGCGGGCATTCTTCTCCGCCATATCGAGTATCTCCTCCTCCCCCTTCACCCTGCGGTTCTCCATAAGTATCTCTCCGCCGCAAATAAGGGTGTCGACACAGGAGCTGTCGGCCGCCAGCACGTAGTTGCTCAGGAAGTTGAAGTCGGGTACGAAGGCGGGCCTGCGGACATCTATGAGGGCGATGTCGGCAAGGGCTCCCTCCTCTATGCGGCCGGAATCGAAGCCGAGGGCGCGCGCTCCGTTGAGGGTAGCGGCCTGAAGCAGTTCCTCGAGCGGAAGGGCCTTGGGATCGCGCCGCCATGCCCACTGCAGGAGCAGCATGGTCTTCATGCTCTCACGTACGTCGAGGTTGTCGGAGGAGGCGGTGCCGTCGGTGCCGACGCAGACGTTGGCACCAGCATCGCGCAACTCCTTGTATTTGAACTTGTATCCGGAGCTCAGCATGAGATTGGAGTTGATATTGTGCACCACCGTGGCGCCGCGGGAGCCGAGGGTTTCGATGTCGGTATCGCTCAGCCAGAGGCCGTGGGCGGCTATGAAATTGCTGTTCACAAGGCCGTAGCGGTCGAAGTGCGCCACGGGCGAGAAGCCGTATTTGGCTATGGTGTCGCGCATCTCCTTCTCCGTCTCGCTCAGGTGAGCCTGAACCTTGAGGTTGCGCCTGAATGCGAAGTCGGAGGCCCACTCCATATTCTCGTCGCAGACGGTGTAATCGGCGTGGATGCCGAGGCTGAACTGAACCTTCTCTGGCCACAGTGAAGCCTGGGCCGCAACCTCCTCGCACTCCTCCCTCTGCTTCCTGGCCTTCTCCCTGTCGCCGCCGTCGAGCAGCACATAGGAGAGGCTGGCACGGAGTCCCATCTCGTCCACCGCCTTCATGGCGCTGGGAATCATCCAATACATATCGGCGAAACAGGTGACGCCGCATTTGATCATTTCGAGTGCGGCAAGCTTGGTTCCCCAGTAGATGGCCTCTTCGTCAAGATGTGATTCGATATCCCATATCTCCTGGAGCCAGGTATGGAGGGTCTCCCCCTTTCCTACGCCGCGCACCAGAGTCATGGCCGCGTGGGTGTGCATATTGTATAGGCCGGGAATGGCGTAATAGTTCCTGCAGTCGATGATTCTGGCATCTGCTCCGGGCGCGGGCAGGGAATCGGCGACGGCGACGATCCTGTCGCCTTCGATACGGATGTCACACTTCCTGCCGCTTGCGAGCCTTGCGCCCTTCAAAAAGATTGTGCCCATAGTTACCCTTGTCTAAAATTAGTCAAAGGTACTATAAAGATTCTTGAAAAACAAAACGAGGTGTCGGAATCAATAGCCGAAGGAAAGCCTCAATCCGGCAGCTGCGGAGGCACCGCCGACGAATGTCAAGATATTCTTACCATCCTTTTTTGAAACCAGCTCGGCAGCGGAAATCTGTGCGAAGAGTGAAATCCTGGAGAAATCAGGACGGGAACCGGTTAGAGACACATACTTTGCCAAATCGTATTCCGCAGTCACTCCTTCTACAATCTGGGGATATTCATATTCTTTCTTCCTAAGCATAGCGGCGGCAATATTCCATTCGCAAGTAACATATTTGGCAATACCGCCTCCTACGAAAGCACCAAGGCGAAACCTGTCACGACGAAGGAACCAATAACCATACTTGAGGCGCATGGCGGAATACTTTCCGTACTGTCCCTTATTCTGAGCTGCACTTTTTCTATCGAAAAAAGTATCGAAGTCAACGCCGAAACTCAAGAAGTGGGGACCGAAGCCCACTCCCGCTTCCACGGGAGTCGATCCGGCATAATAAAAACCGTCCACAGACTTCAGACTGAATAAGTTAGCGCCATATCCGAAGCCTAAGAATGCATAACGCCTCATGTTATACTCCGGAAAATAGACAATAGACAGTTGATTCACCGGATCGGGCAGGGGTGCATCCGGATTCGAAGAGAAGGTTTTACGCCAGAGGGCGACCTCATCGTCGCACTCCTTCATAAAGTATGACATTGCAGACTTCTTGTCGGGAGAACCGGCAATCAGGCTGTCGCGGTACATACGCGCAAACCGTTGATTGATATTAAAAATACCCTGATTCAGGCGCAACTCTTCCGCAGTGGCGAAGCCCTCCTTGAAATAGGAGAATTCGGGAATCATCGATGCGTTGTAATCCTTGTACGAATAATGCACGCCACACATCTTCTCTTTGACTTTGCTCTCCTGCCACTTGACGTAGAGGAAAGAATTATCGGTTTCCCATGCCTCTCCTTTCCTGAAATCATCAAATCTCAATGGGCCATCGCTCCACATTCTTAAGTCCTGGGCGAGTGCTGAGCAAACAGAAAGCAAGAGTAAGAGACAAAGAAATAACTGTTTCATTATCGGATATTTAAATGCGGAGAGGCGGGCAGACGAACTTCTGCTCCATTTGCAAAGATAATGCTTTTATCGCAAGAGTCAACTTTTTCTTTTTTCTTCGTACTTTTGCGCCCAGCAAAAAAACATTTTATGAACCCTTTATTCTATGCTGTACCCGCAGCGTCCGTCATTGCGCTGCTCTTCGCATTCATCTTCTACAGGCAGATGAGGAAGGAGGACGAGGGTACCCCCACGATGAGACAGATTGCGCTGTACGTGCGTCAGGGAGCGATGGCTTACCTGAAGCAGCAGTACAAGGTGGTCATCATCGTATTTCTTATTCTCGCTGCGTTCTTCGCAGTACTGGCTTACGGATTCAACGTGCAGAACCACTGGGTTCCCTTTGCATTCCTCACCGGAGGTTTCTTCTCCGGCCTCGCTGGATACATCGGAATGCGCACCGCGACATATGCTTCCGGCCGCACGGCCAATGCGGCAAGCCGTTCACTGAACTCAGGTCTCAAGGTTGCATTCCGCTCGGGAGCCGTCATGGGCCTGACGGTGGTCGGTCTCGGCCTGCTCGACATCGCGCTCTGGTTCATTATTCTCAACGCATGCGTGCATGAGGCTTCGTTCGCCCAGAAGATGGTCGTCATCACCACCACGATGCTGACCTTCGGAATGGGTGCCTCGACACAGGCTCTGTTTGCCCGTGTGGGTGGCGGTATCTATACGAAAGCCGCCGATGTGGGTGCCGACATCGT
>JAFZXU010000013.1 GCA_017616655.1 Bacteroidales bacterium | reverse complement strand
CGGCGGGAACGGCGTCGGCGGGAAAAACGTCGATGTTGACTCCCGTCTCGACGGCGTCACGGCGGTTTTCAAGCATAACGGTCCTCTCGTCATAGATCTTGGCGAAGAAGCGGTCCCAGCGAGGATTGCGTTCCATAGCGCCCAGCCTGTAGCGGCCGTCGAGCACTTCGGGGAACTCGTTTATGAGACGCTCGTAATCGTCCCTCGGCATAGTAATGTCGATGTCGTCGTCCCAAGGAATGTAGCCGCCATATATGACGGAGCCGATCAGAGTGCCGTTGGAGATGCTGTAACGGAATCCACGGCTGTCACAGTACGCGCCGAAGGCCTCCAGTATCTCCAACTGGATGGATTTCAACTCATCGGCGGTAATGCTTCTCATATTATTCCCTTAAAAGAGTTTGAATTCGCGCCAAACGGCTTTTACGTCGCGGTACTGGGATGTAACTGTATTGTAAAGGGATACTTCGACGGTTCCTTTATCTTTCACAAGATTCCACAGCATAATCCATCCGCCCCCGCCGTTCGCTTCGTCCTGAAGGTTGAACTGCAACTGCGGTACGAGGCGGCCTGCGGCATTGAGCGTTTCCCTGTACTGGGTGAACGAACGGACATGGCCGCATATCACGCAGCGGACGTTATCGTAGGGATAAACCACTTTCTCCCAGACATCAACGGGTTTGGAATACTTCAGGCCCGTGCCCTGGAAATGTTTGTCGGCGTGGGTGGCCTCTGTAACCAGGGTGCCGTCAGTATCGAGATATTCGTGGGTTGCGAGGATGACCGGGGTTGCGGCGTTGTTCTTCAACCAGAGCGACGCCCAGTCGAGCACCTCCGGACGCGGTGCAAACTCAAGGAATATCACGTAAAGGTCGCTGCCGCCAAGCTTATTCTTATACACGGCATTTTCCAGTTTGCCGGGCTCGAAGGTGGAGACCACGTTCTTGAGCGGGAACGGAAAATCGTAGTAATTGTTCAGATAAGTGGAGCGACGGTCGGTTATCTTGAGGTTCGAATCCCAAGTGTAGTCGTGGTTTCCGGTACTGGAATAGAACGGAATGCAGGCCGAAACGGAATCGGTATTCTTGCGGAAGCGGCGCCACTGGTGGCCATAATTGTTGTTGGTCACGTCGCCGGGGTGAAGGATGCAGGCTATGCTACTGTCCTTCAACTGCTTGGCTTTCAGCCACTGAAGGGAGTTCTGATAATATGCGGCAAGGTCATTGTCCTGAGAATACTCCTGAAGGTCGCCGAAAATGGCAATGCAGGTGGCATTGTCGGACGACGGATGATCCACCTCTTCCGGACAAACTGCCGGCTCGGGGCCGCAGCCATGAAGCGAGAGCAGCGAAACTGCCGCAATCACAGCGAGGGTTGCACCGCCAGCTGTGGAATCGCCTCCTTTTCGCCAGTTGCCGTCAACGAGTTTCTGTATCCTGAGCCAGATGCCCTTGCGGTCCACGTGCGTGGCTTCGGCAAGATGGTGGAGCGCTTTAAGACCCTTTCCGCCTTTTCTGATGGTCAGCTTGAAGCAAGCTGCAAGGCCGAATGTAACAAGCAGCGAGGCCGCAATCACAGCATAGAGCTGTATATCCACCGGTGCGCCCATACGCCATACAAGGGCCCAGACAGCCACCACGAAAAGGTCGAGGATAATCTCGGCCAGAGTAGTCCCGATATGGGAGAAGCCAAGTTCGATAAAGATATGGTGCAGGTGGTTCTTGTCGGGCTTGAAGGGAGACTTGCCCTTGACGATGCGGTATAGCATCACCCTCAGGGTGTCAAAGACGGGCACCGAGAGAACCGCGATGCTGAAGGCAATCAGGCCGAACTGCACGTCGATGAACCAGGGATACTCGACCCTGTATTTGCAGAGGGCGGCCACCATCGCAGAGAGCACGGTTCCCATCATCATCGTGCCGCCGTCGCCGATGTACATCTTGCTTTCGCGGCCGAAGACATTATGCAGGAAGAAGGGAATAAGAGCGCCGACCGAGACGGCCGCCAGGGCGGCGAAGGAGTATTCGTGGGAGAGGAAGAAAACCAGCCCGAAGAGCGAACAGGCCACTATGCAGAAGCCCGACACCATTCCGTCCACGCCGTCTATCATATTGATTGCGTTGATAATGCCCACCATCACGAAGACGCTCAGGGGCACGGAGAAAATGGTAGGCAGCAGCTTGATTCCCCAGAGGCCCTGGAAGTTGCACATCGAATAGTGGGTGCCGTAGATCATCAGCGTCATCACGACTATCTCGATTATCAGGCGGACGATGGGCGGAATCTTGAGGATGTCGTCTATAATTCCCACGTAGAGCATCACTATCATCGCGGTCAGTACGGCGAAGAGGCTGGTGAAGCTCAGCATCGTCTTGAAGAATCCCAGTCCGAGGACGATGCCGAAGAAGACTGCAGCGCCGCCGAGCACCGGAACGGGGACGCGGTGAAGCTTGCGGGCGTCGGGATTGTCAACTATGTTCTTGCCCTTGGCTATGCGGTAAATCGGCCAGTAGATGATCCACGTAACGATGAGCGCCACGGCAAAGAGCAGGAGAAATCTGTATTTCGGAGCCATATTATCTGTCCTTGTACATTTCTTCGTAATACTTCATATAGTCGCCGGAGGTTACGTTTTCCATCCACTCGCGGTTGTCGAGATACCAGCGGACGGTCTTTTCGATGCCCTCCTCGAACTGCAGGCTGGGCTCCCAGCCGAGTTCCCTCTGGAGCTTGCGGGAGTCGATGGCGTAGCGCAGGTCGTGGCCGGCGCGGTCGGTGACGAAGGTGATGAGGTCCATATCCTCCCCTTCCCTGCGGCCAAGGAGCCTGTCGACGGTATTGATGAGTACTTTGATGAGATCGATGTTTTTCCACTCGTTGAAGCCGCCTATGTTGTATGTCTCGGCAACCTTGCCTTCGTGGAATATGAGGTCTATCGCCCTGG
>JAFZXU010000012.1 GCA_017616655.1 Bacteroidales bacterium | reverse complement strand
TTTTGTCGGAAAACAAGAAATTCGGCTTTCAGCGAGAAAGTCAGATTTGTCTCAGGAAGTTTGAAAAAGAGATGCCCGAATGCATAATAATGCAAAACACCAGGCGGATGCAAAAATACTAACGCGTTGATTTTTCGCAGATTACAAAAAGATCATCCGGCAGGTTTAGCCTAAAAACCTCGACCTGCCGGAGCCAGTTTCCGTAAATATCTAATTATCAGCACGATACGAAAATCATATCCGCCAGGTGTTTTGAGCTCAGAAAGTTACCATGCCCGGCGATACTGGGCGGGTGGTATATGCTTTCGAAAAGCATTTTTCTGCTTTTCGAAAACATATGCCGGAGCCCATGCCGGGCCATCAGATGACCGATCAGGTCGTGCATGACGCTGGACGCCGGGCATGACGGAGGATAATGAGGCACGGCGAAATGCGAGCCGGGAGATTCCCGCCTTCGCGGGAATGACGAAAGGGGAAGGCGGGAATGACTAATATCGACAAATATGGTCTTAATAAAGAATTATTAGTAACTTTGAAAGATATTTATGCGCTGAAAAAGGTGAGGACGCTTAAGAATATACTCCTGACGCTGCTGGTGGCGGCAGTGCTCCTTCCGATAGGAGCGGCCGTGCTGCTGCAGATACCTGCAGTCCAGACCTTTACCGCCCGCAAGGCGGCATCGGTTCTCTCGAAGCGCATCAACGGCGACCTCTCCATCGGTTCGGTCTATATCGTACCGTTCAACACCGTCATCCTGAAAGATGTCACCCTCCGCGGCCCGGAAGGCGATACTATTGCCGACGTCCGCCGCCTCAACGCCCGCCTGAACGGCAAATCACTCTTCAGCCCTAATGAGCTCAAGGTCAACCATGTGACCCTGGAAGGCGGACAGGCAAACATCAGATACATCACCCCCGAAGAGACCAATCTTGGCCGCATAATAGCCCAGCTTTCCGGTGAGAAGAAAGAGAAGAGCGAAACCAAGCTGCCCTGGCAGCGCATCACCGTCGACAAGGTCAATGTATCGGGTGTGGATTTCTCACTGGTCAATCCATTCGCCGAGAAAAAGGCCGAAGGAGGCACTGCGATGGACTTCAACGACCTCCACGTCAAGAATCTCAGCCTGAAGGCAACCAACCTCTCCTACGCCGGCCTCAACGACATCGCTGCCGAGATACGCAACATCTCCTTCGAGGAGGAGGGCAGCGGCTTCAAGCTCGACAACGTGAGCCTCAAGGCGAAACTCGACGACAAGGGGCTGGATATCAAGGGATTGAAATACGACGACGGCAACTCCGCACTGGACGCCGACCTACGCGTAGAGTTCTCTTCGTTCGACGAACTTACCTCCGCCACCGGGAACCTGCCGGTGAAACTGCGCCTGAACAGGGCCGTTTTGGACGCCAACACCGCAAAGGCTTTCGTCAACGGGCTGGACGACATGAACCTGAAACTCTACCTGAGCGGCGAGCTCTCCGGAACGGTGGACAACCTCTACACCAACAACCTTAAGGTGGAGTCGGAAACCGGCCAGACTGCGATAAACGTCAGGGGACGCGTCAGGGGACTGCCCGACATCAGGAGCGCAGAGGCGGACCTTCTGATACCTGGAATGGTCACAAATACCGCTGACCTGGGCCGGATCCTCAACTCGGTGAACCGCAGGATAAAGCCGGAGAGCATCTCGAAATATCTTCCTGGAGAGACCATCGCCCTCGACGGCGCGGTCAATGGCAGGCTGGCCGACTTCACGGCCCAACTTGGCCTCCGCACGCCCAACTATGGTGCGCTGGATGCCGACGTGCGCTGCAAGGGTGTGGATTCCAAGATTCCGATGGTGGCCGGAAATGTCGAAGGGCGCTCGCTCGCAGTGGGCAAGTTCCTCAAGGACACAACATTCGGCAACCTGACATTCAGGGGACCAGTTACTGCCGAACTTGGCAAAACCATCAAGGCCGCCACCGATAACCTTCAGATCGACGAATTCGGATACAGGGGCTACAGATACAGCGGGATTACCGCCAGCGCGGCCATGGAGGGCGAAAAACTGACGGCGCACATCACCGACGAGGATCCAAACCTCACCGCGACCGTCAAGGCCGAAGCAGTCCTCGGGAAAAAGAACGGCACCTTCGTCAATGCCGACATCGACCTTGTACGCGCAGACCTCCACGCCCTGAATTTCGACAAGAGGGACACCTGCGTGATCAGCGGCAAGATTACGGCTGAGGGAGAACTGACGCCGGGCAAGCAGGTGCTCGGATCGGCCATCATATCGGGACTGACCGCGCAGGTCAACGGAGGCACACAGAAGATCGGCAACCTCTATCTGGATTCCTTCAACGACGACCTTTACAACATCACCCTGCGTTCCAACCTTGCAAATGCATCCTACCGCGGTTCCAGTTCCGTAAGCGAGCTTATCTCCGGAATCAAGGCCTACCTCTCTAAAGAGATGGGCAACATCATACCGCCTGATGCCTCCACCAAGGCGGCGGAAAGGCGCGGAACGGGAGGCGCCTTCTATCTGAGGACCGGCAACCTGAAGCCGCTGGCGGCATTCCTCATGCCTGACCTGCACATAAGTGAAGGCACCACCGTGACAGCTGAGCTGGAGGGCACCGAGGCCATTTCAGTGAAAGCCAGCTCGCCTCTGGTCGCCTTCGGCAGCAACTACATCAAGGGCTTTTCGATGGAGGCCTCCGGCAATGGCGGGCCGATTGACGCCAGCATCACCGCCGGCATCCTCCAGAGCGGCAGCATCATCCTCAGGAACAACAAGATAGGCATCACTGCGGATGACAACAGGGTGATTCTCGGAATGAACTTCGACAACAAGGAGGAGGAAAAACGCAAGGGCAGTTTCAATGCTGTGCTCGAGTTCCCCGAACAGACCGAAGACTCCTACACCCTTATCGCCAACCTGCTCAATTCCGACCTCAGCCTCGAGGAAAGTAACTGGAATATCGCCCCTTCCCGCATCAGCTACAGGAAGAATAAGATTGCCGTGGAGAATTTCCGACTCTCCTCAGGAGATCAGCAGTATCTGATTGCTGACGGCGTAGTCTCCGACTCTCCAGATTCGAAGGTCAACGTCAGACTCAATGAATTCGACATATCCATTATAAACAAACTCCTCGACCTGCCGCTTGAAGTGGCCGGGCTCGTCACCGGAAAGGCGGAGGGAACAGGCGTGCTGGGAAGCGCTCCCGAACTTACGGGCGATCTGGGATGCAACAATCTTGCAATCAACGGAGAGGACCTCGGCGACCTCGTGCTCCGCGCCGACTGGGACGACGCGTCGCAGCAGCTCAATATCCTGGCAGACAACACATTGTCGAACCGCCATCCACTTAAGGCAGTAGGTTTCTACAAGCCCGCCAAGAAATATCTATCGATGAATGCGGCTATCGACAGCCTCGCCGTCTCGTGGCTCGACCCGATGCTGGAGGGAATTGCGAAGGATGCGGGCGGTTCAGTATCGGGCAACATCAGCGCCGAAGGCCGGCTCGACAAACTGGAGATCGTCAGCGACGGTACCCGCTTCAACGACTTCGCCGCCACCATCGACTTCACCAACGTACCCTACGTGATAAACGGTCCCTTCACCGTATCGAGCAAGGGCGTTACCTTCCAGAACGACTCCATAGCCGACCGATACGGCCACGTAGGCCGCATCGCAGGCGGAGTGACATACGACCTCTTCAAGGATATCAGGCTCAATGTCACCATCGACAGGCTGAGGGATATGCACGTTCTCAATACCGACGCAGCCTCCGCTTCGAGCGGAATGTACGGCAAGGCATTCGGTTCGGGAAGGATTACCCTTACCGGCCCCATCAGCAACATCAGGCTGGGACTGAATCTGCGCACAGGCGACGGCGCCATCCACTTCCCCATCTCATCCTCCGGTTCGACCCGCACCTCCATCCTCACCTTCGTGGACAACAGCGTGCCGATCCTCGATGAGTACGACTCGCTGCTGATAAGCAAGAAAGCCGTGGTGGAAGAGAAGAAAACCTCCTCCAACCTGAAGGTCAACGCGAAGCTGAACATCACCAACGCTACCGAGGTCGGCATCGACATCAACCGCTCCTTCGGCGATATGCTCAAGGCCCACGGCAACGGAAACGTGGAGGTCAACTTCACCAAGGACCTGCTCGACATCAAAGGCGGCTACAATGTGGAAGAGGGAAGCTACAAGTTCGCCTTGATGGGAATCACCTCCAAGGACTTCATTATCGAGCCGGGCGGAACCGTCAGCTTCAACGGCGACATAATGCAATCCGACCTCGACCTTACCGCCACCTACCGGACCAAGGCCTCCATCGGAACGCTGATTGCCGACTCCACTTCAGTAAATACCCGAAGGACAGTGAATTGCGGCATCAAGATCTCAGGCAAGCTCTCCAATCCGCAGATCGGATTCGACATAGACATCCCCGACCTGGATCCCTCCACGCAGGCGCTCGTACAGGCTGCCCTCTCGACTGAGGAGAAGCAGCTCAAGCAGTTCCTGGCACTGCTGCTTTCGGGAAGCTTCGTGCCTGACGAGCAGAGCGGCGTGGTGAACAACACCACCCTCCTCTTCTCCAACGCATCGGAGATCATGGCGAACCAGATAAATACGATATTCCGGCAGCTGGACATCCCGCTCGATTTGGGATTCAACTACCAGCCGGGGCTGGGCGGAGTGGATATTTTCGACGTGGCAATCTCCACGCAGCTGTTCAACAACCGCGTGACCATCAACGGAAGCATCGGCAACCAGAATTACCTCACCTCCTACAACAGCAGCGATATAGTCGGCAACGTCGATATGGAAATCAAGCTGAACAAGAACGGAATGCTGCGCCTGAACATCTTCTCGCACGCTGCCGACCGGTTCAGCAACTACCTCGACCAGACACAGCGCAACGGCGCAGGTATCGTTTACCAGCAGGATTTCGACACCTTCAAGGAATTCATCAGGAGGCTTCTGAGGCGCAAGGACCTTCCCGATATGCCGCAGCCGCCCTCTACAGTTCCACCGCCACTATCCGTCCAATAAGGGCGGGGTCGTAAGGCCTTTCGACCCGGATATAGTTGCCCGTATATCCCGACATCATTCCTCCCCTTTCGCGGCTTTCGAACAGCACCTCGGCGCTGCGTCCCCTGTTTGCGTCGCAGAACTCCTTATGGAGCCTATCGGAGAGTTCCTCCAGGCGGGCCACCCTCTCCGCCTTGGTCGCAGCGGTGATCTGCCCGGGCAGCGAGGCGGCCTCGGTGCCTGCTCTGCGTGAATATGGGAAAATATGCAGGAATGCGGGCCTTACGCGTTCCAGGAGGTCGTAGGTGGCCTGGAAATCCTCCTCAGTCTCGCCCGGGAAGCCGACAATGACGTCTATGTCGAAGAAGACCTTGGTATAGCGCTCTTCGGGACTCTCGAGGATATCCCGAACAAGGGTTATCTTCTCCTCGAACACTGCGGAGGTATAGCGGCGGTGCATCGCCTTCAGGGTCTTGTCACATCCGGACTGGATTGGGATGTGGAAATGGGGCAGGAATTTGGTGCCGGAGGCGATCCAGCGCAGTATCTCTTCGGTGAGAAGGTTGGGTTCTATGGAGGAGATGCGGTAGCGTTCTATGCCCTCTACAGCGTTCAGCGCCTTCAGGAGGTCGAGGAAGGATTCGCCCGTAGTCTTGCCGAAATCGCCGGTATTGACTCCGGTAATGACTATCTCCCTCATACCCTCGGACGCCGCCTGACGGGCCTGCGCCACTATTTCGGAAATCGGGAGATTGCGGCTGTGGCCCCTCGCAAGGGGAACGGTACAGTAGGAGCATCGGTAGTCGCATCCGTCCTGGACCTTCAGGAATACGCGTGTGCGGTCGCCCGAGGAGCAGGCTGGAAAGATATTTTCCACCTCTTCAATCGGGCAGGAGAATATACCGGCCCTTCCAGTAGGGCGTTTAAGGGCCTCCTCCACCAGATCGCAGAGCCTCCCCTTGTCGCGCGCCCCCGCCACGACTGAAACCCCTTCGATGGCTGCGATTTCATCGGCCTTGAGCTGGGCATAGCATCCCGTCACCGCTATCACGGCTCCTGGCGATGCCTTGTGGAACTTGCGGATGGCATTGCGGCACTTCTTGTCGGCCGTTTCGGTCACCGAGCAGGTATTGATGACATAGACGTCGGCCTCCTGCCCTGCCGGGACGCAGGCATATCCGCGTTCAAGAAACTCCCTGGCAAAGGTAGAAGTCTCTGAAAAGTTGAGCTTGCAGCCGAGGGTTACAAATGCTATCCTTTTGTGTTCCATTATCTTACAAGATTATAAAGACGCAGGGGCGCTTACCGATTACTGTCAGATTCTTACGCCACTGAGCAACTGTGCGGGTAACAATCATCTGATCGGGACAGGTGATATCGGCCGCGATGCAGAGCCTGGTCTCCGGGCGGCAGACTGCCAGAAGGTCGGACAGGAGCGAGTCGTTCCTGTAGGGAGTCTCGATCATTATCTGCGACTGGTTGAGTCTTTTTGCCGAGGCCTCGAGGTCGCGTATTGCAGCGCGCCTTGCATCCTGTTTTACAGGCAGATAACCTGCAAAGGCAAAGCACTGTCCGTTGAGCCCGGAGGCCATCAGCGCCATCATCAGCGACGAGGGGCCGGGGTGAGGAACCACCTCCACCCCCTTGCGGTGTGCCATGGCAACCAGCTGCGCGCCGGGATCTGCGACGGCGGGAAGGCCCGCCTCGGAGATAAGGGCGGCATCCCTGCTTCCGAGCAGAGATTCGTAGGAGGATATCTGTTCCGGAGTGGAGTGCTCGTTGATCTCGTAAAGATCAAGGGTGTCGATATGCCCTTTCAGTCCTGCTGCAGAGAGGAATCGGCGCGCGCTGCGCAGCTCCTCCACAAAGAAGAGGGATATCCCTTTGAGCAGCTCCAGAGTCGGGGCCGCAAGCACCTGCGAAGGCTCGTATTCCCCAAGCGGGGTGGGTATCAGATAGAGTTTTCCGTCCATATCAAAACTCGACTTCAAGGCCGTCGAAGGCCGGTTCTATGCCGGCGGGCAACTCCGCGGCAAGTTCTGTATAACATGGCAGCTGATGCGAAAGATGGGTCAGGAAGTTCCGCTTCGCCCCCACCCTTTGCGCCACCTCGACCGCCTCCTCCAGCGAGAAGTGGGAGATGTGATGGCCGCGCCTGACGGTATTTATGACAAAGACATCAAGCCCCCTGAGTTTTTCGAATTCCTCATCGGGAATCCGGTTGGCGTCGGTCACGTATGCCAGTTTCCCGAAGCGGAACCCGAGCACCGGAAGGACATGATGGAACACCCTGATAGGGACGATTTCCACCCCTTTGATACTGAAGGGGTTATCATCAATAGTAACAAGGTTGTATTCCGGGACCCCGGGGTATTTCTTCTGCGCGAAGGCGTAGTAGAACATCTTGTGGAGCGCCTCCTGCACGTTCTCTTCACAATAGATTGGGAACGGGGTGCAAACCTTGTAGGAGGTATCTGCGCTGTAGTTGAAGGCCCTCACGTCGTCGAGTCCTCCCACGTGGTCGATGTGATGGTGGGTCAGAAGTATGGCGTCGGGGCGAGAAATCCCTGCAGCGAGCATCTGCTGCCGGAAATCGGGCCCGGCATCTATCACTATCTCAAGTCCTTCGTAGCGCACAAGGGCGGAAGTGCGCAACCTTTTGTCGCGCGGGTCCTTGGAGGTGCAGACGGGGCATCTGCACCCTATCATGGGCACTCCCTGCGAGGTTCCGGTTCCGAGAAATGTAATCGAATTCATATCGTCATCTTTACAATCCTAACCCGATAAGGGGTCCGAAGAAGTTCCTGCTGCCTGTAGGGCCGTCAGGAGTAAGGAGGCGCGCATACCGCAGACCCACCTTGAATTCCGGTCCCAGATGGAACAGATGGAGATTGAACATCGTATCGAGCCCGACTGAGCCGTAGAAGGCCTCCTTTCCGTCGGGAGTCCTGTCGTAGGCGACGTCGGCGAAGGGAATCAGCTGCATCCTCATCAGATAGAGAATGCCGGGTATGCAGAGGTCCCCCGTCCAGACGGGCATCGCATAGTCGAACATCAGCTTAGCATAATCCGCGCTGGGCTTCAGCACCTTGTAGCCACGAGGCAACTCGGCTATCGAGGTGCTCAGAAGCTTGTTTCCGTCGGCATGGAACTGATGCTGAACCACACCCGAAAGTTTTATTCCGTGCGCCCTCATAAAGCCGGGGAAATAAAGGTATCCTGACGCGAAGGCCACCGGCGAGTAGTAATCCCAGGCCGTGACGGGCAGCTTGGCATATACTGAAATGCTGCCGCCGTGGCGCGGGAAGAGCGTCGCAGAGGCGGTCGAAAGCATCCTGTAGTAGCGTCCGCCCAGGGTAAGGTCGGACTTGTACACGCTCTTGAATGAGTCGCCGGCGTCGAACTTCAGCAGGTCGTTGGAGAAGTTGAACTTCACATCGGGAATCAGCATGCTGTTCCAGCCGCTGTGGTAGAGGCTGAAGGGGTAATACAACTCTAGGCTGCCTTTGAAATAAGGCACCGAGGTAACATTAGGCTCATATTCGGGATTCCCAAGAGCTTCGACCGGCATGGTGACGGTCTGCTTGCGGTCGTTGAAATCGGCCTGGAAGACGATGTCGAAATCGTGCAGGACGGCCGTCGCCTTGGCGTGGGCGGCGTGGAATCCTCCGTGGTAGGAGTAACCCAGCATCGAGGTCAGGGTGCCGAGCTCGTTCTGGGAATAAACCGTGGCTCCGAGGGCGGCAAGGTCGTAGTAGTGATCCATCGACATTGCCATTATGTTGTCCACGTTATAGTAGAGCGGAGCGTAGGAGTGGATGTGGAAGGCGTTCAGCAGGCGGCTGTAGTTTTTCGCGGGATAGGCTTCCGCATCGAAAAGGGTTGAATCCCCCGCGGGGAATGCCAGCCCGGCCTCGTAAACCTGGTCGGAAAGAGCCTCCGCCACGCGATGGAAGTAGGGCTCCGAGAACTCCGCCATGGACCACTCAAGGTCATCCTCACCGACGAAGGCCAGATGGTAGCCGAAACGGTCGAACTCGCTGTAGGCCAGAAGGCGGCTGTTCTCCCCCAGGAAGGGATACGATGCGCCATACTTCGAATTGGTGAGTTTATGAAGAGTCAGGTCGGCTGCGTCGATCGAATAGATATTCATCACCCCGTCAAGGTCGGTGGAGAAGACGATTCCGTTGCCGCAACGGCGCAGGTTGCGGATTTCGGAGCGCTGCTCATCGGCCACCTGCTCCCACGGCAGGGATGCATCCCCTGTCACCGGACGGCGGTAAATGCCGACTCCGGAGGCTCCGATGGAGGTAACATAGATATAATCGCCGCTGAAGCAGGATTCCAGCAGCTGTCCTCCGAAGGGAGCGGCGATCTCCTCAAGCACATCACCGTTTCCGGTTGATACTATAAGCAGTTTCGAGCCTCCTTCGACAGGATACTCCGCAACTGCAAGGACACTCCCGTCGGGATGGACCGAAGGGTTGAACCAGCGCGTGCCCTCGACAAGAGAGTGGTATTTCCCGGTATGGAGATCCATATAGCGGACCTCGGAGAAATTCTCGAGGCTTGAGGCTTCGTGCATCACGGTCTCCGACCAGTAGATGCGTCCTCCTACGGCCTCCGTAAGCTTCGAGGCGTAACTCGAAAACCACCCGACGTGGTGCTCTACGCCGAGGGTGTCGATTCTCACCAGTTCGGGCACGTGTTCCATTCCGCTCTTTATGGCTATTACAGAAGGGCTGAAACGTGAGAGGGAATCATACACCGGCACAGGGCTCTTATAGTCGCAATAGAGGCGCTGGGGGGCGGAAATACGGGTATAGGGAGTAGTCTCGCCCAGAGCCTCCAGCTCCTGCCGCCAGATATCCCCGAACAGCTTCTGGTAATCCTTGATCAGCATCTTCTGGCTGGGGACGGAGCGCTTGTCATCCTTCACGAAGACGCGGCTGACATCGTAGAGATGGGCCTTGTCGTGGAACATCTTGCCGGTGAAGCGCCAGTCGTCGGTCTCGAGCCTCTGGGTGGCCAGCATCATATAGCCGAGCGCATACTTGTTGATGGTCTTGTAATGATATGAACCGAAAACCGAACGGTCCCAGTTCCATTCCAGGCCATCGAGCAGCAGGGCTCGCGGATACATCAGGAACGAGGCGCTTCGCCCCCTTCCGGAGGAGGAATTCTCAGTCTCCGAAAGCACGGCGTCTCCCTCCATTATCATAGAGGAGCTCAATATGCCCAGTCCGACTCCTACCGCCTGCTCGCCGAGAACAAACTGCAACACGTTGAATAACCCTTTTGTAAAATGCTCTGTCTGGGTCACGTGCCTCAACTCATGGTTTGCGAGCTGCTCCACCCACGGCTCCATCGTCCCCCTGTATGCCTCGGGAGTGGTAATGAGATTCACCGCCTTCGGAGCCCACGATACGGCGCCGTTGCTGAGCGTGGTATAGGGATGAAGGATGACCGGAATGCGTTTGGTCTGGAGCAT
>JAFZXU010000011.1 GCA_017616655.1 Bacteroidales bacterium | reverse complement strand
GACATATTGGGCGTATTGAAGAGCTGCGACGTGCGAAGCGCGTTGCAGATCTTGACGTTGCAGTTGCAGATGGCGAAGATCTTGCCTTCTCCGTCGATGTTGGTGATCTGGTGCACAAACCCGTGGTCCTCGGCCTTTTTGAGGATGGCCATTGCCTCGTCGTAGGTGATATAGTGGCCGCGGCCGGTTTCGGCGCAATAGTCGGCCATATCCCCCACTCCGATGCACCAGTCGCGGTAGTCGTCGGCGCATCCTTCGTCCATCTTCTTGCGGCCGTAGCGGCAGGAGCAGATGCCAACTCCCAGGTGGCCCTCATAGCGTTTGAGCCAGTACGAGAGATGCTCTATGTCAACCGACCGGTTCTCCATAGAGATTGCCTTCTCTACGGGAATCACGTGCATTCCGATACCGCTTCCTCCCATAGGAATCATAGGCGTAATCTTCTCCAGCGGCAGGAATGTCATCCTCTCGAAGAACATCGCCAATTCGGGATGACGGTCCATCAGGTCTGTGTTCATGTTGGTATATTCGGCGCTGCCCGGGACGAACATCGGCACCCAGTATTCGCGGTCATCCCGGTTGTAGGTGGTTCCGGGAACAGGTCCGTCCTTGGTATACTTGTCGCCGTAGTCGTACTCCACCATTCCGAAGTATGCGAGTTTGTCGAGCAGCTCGTCGAACTCGGCATCGGTATCTGTATAATGCTTCTCGTGGTTCCACTCCACCAACTGCCTGTATGGCCTGTGCTCGCGGACACGGAAAGGTTTCTTCGAGATAATGTCCAGCAGCAGGTCGAGCGCGGCCTCGCGCGTTTGGGCATCCATCTCATCCTCGAAGATGCAGGCAAGACCCCAGTATTCCGGGGCATCGGTGGTCATCTTTATCTTGCCGGGGATGCGGTCCGTTATCTTGCGGACCAGCTTGATCAGTTTCGGATTGGGGTTCTTGTCGCCCTTGTGCTTGGGGACGAACTTGGTTGACATTTCAGGCATAACGTCTGTATTATTTTGATTTCCAATTATTTACCTCTTCAAGCAGCCACTCCGCGAAGGCATCGATTCCCTCTCCTGTCTTGGCCGAAACGGGGATTACGCGGGCACTGGGATTGCGCATGGCTACATTTGCCCTGCATCGTTCCAGGTCGAAATCGAAGAGCGGCAGGGCGTCCATCTTGTTGACGAGCACCAGGTCGCAGACCGAAAACATAAGGGGATACTTCAGCGGTTTGTCGTCGCCTTCCGGGACGCTGAGTATCATGGCGTTGCGAACGGCTCCGGTGTCGAATTCGGCAGGGCATACGAGATTGCCCACATTCTCGAGTATTACAAGGTCAAGGCCGTCGAGAGCGACATTGTCGAGTCCCTGGCGGGTCATTTCCGCGTCGAGGTGGCACATTCCACCTGTGTGGAGTTGTATGGAGCCGACTCCGGTCTCCTCCTTGATTCTGACGGCATCCACATCGCTGTCTATGTCGGCCTCCATCACCGCTATGCGGAGCTTGTCTTTCAGCAGATTGATAGTCTTGATCAGCGTGGTGGTCTTGCCGCTGCCGGGCGAAGACATAAGATTAAGGAGATAGACTCCCCTGCCCTTCAAACCCCGCCTCAAATCCTCTGCATCCTTCTCATTCGCCTCAAACACGCTCTTCTTTATTTCAATAACCTTGACCTCTTTCATTATTATAATCCATTAATCTTCAAAGATAATGATAATTTTCTTATCTTTGGATATGTTTTACAATCAGTTCAAAGACCTCAATATCTCAGCGCTCGGATTCGGGACGATGAGACTGCCCCTCCTCGAGGACAGGAAAACCATCGACAGGGAGCTCACTTCACGGATGATAGACGAAGCCATCAAAGGCGGAGTCAACTACTTCGACACGGCGGCCCCCTACCACAGCGGGCTTTCTGAAGTCGTTGTCGGCGAGATACTTTCCCGCTACCCGCGCGAATCCTGGCTCCTCGCCGACAAGTATCCCGGACACCAGCACTACGCGACATTCGATCCGGCCGGCACTTTCGAGAACCAGCTGCGCAAATGCCGGGTGGACTATTTCGACTTCTATCTCTACCACAACATCTGCGAGAACTGCATCGACGATTATATGGATCCCCGCTGGGGAATACTCGATTACTTCGTGCGACAGCGGGAGGAAGGGCGTATCAGGCATCTCGGCATGTCCTGCCACGGAAGCGTGGAGTTCCTGAAGGAGATCCTGGACGGCCCTTACGGCAAGGTCATCGAGTTCTGCCAGATACAGCTCAACTACCTCGACTGGACGCTGCAGGATGCCAAGGCCAAGGTGGAACTGCTCAACGCACGCGGCATCCCCATCTGGGTCATGGAGCCAGTACGCGGAGGCAAACTGGCACAGATCGAGGCGGTTCCGGTAAGGGACGCCTTCCGCTGGGTCAGCAACATCCCCGGGGTCACTGTGACCCTCAGCGGAATGTCGAACCTCGAGCAGGTGCAAGATAATATCACCAATTTCGAAGAACGCGCGCCACTCTCCGAAGAGGAGAACGCCCGCATACTGGAGGTTGCCGAATCCCTGAAGACCGGCGTCCCCTGTACCGCCTGCCGCTACTGCTGCGACGGATGCCCTGCCGGACTCGACATCCCTACCCTTCTCAAGGCATACAACGACCTCTCGTTCGGCTTCAACTTCAGCCCGATGATGCTTATAGAGTCTCTTCCGGAGGATCAGCGTCCTTCCGCATGCCTGGAGTGCGGCCAGTGCAGCAGCGTCTGCCCACAGGGCATCGACGTTGTGGAGAGCCTGGCAAAACTGAATGCGCTCTATGACAAGTATCCCAAATGGTCTGACATCTGCCGCGAGAGGTGTATCGAAGAAGCTAAAAACAAGTAAGTTACAGATATGAAAGCCATCAGAATCGCCATTGTCGCCGCAGCCGCCCTGCTGATGCAGGGGAATGCGCTCCGCGCACAGACAAACCCCGATGAACTTATCCGCGAGAATCCGGAAAGGGCAGCCGCAGTACACCATTCATACGAATACCACCCCTCGGCCGACACGCCCGCCCCTGCGGGATTCAAACCATTCTACGTTAGCCACTACGGCCGTCACGGCTCGCGCCGCAACCTGAGCGGCACCTATGCGAAGGCATACGAATGCCTTACCAGGGCACATGAGGCCGGCATACTGACACCGCTTGGCGAAGAGGCTCTTGCAGATGTAAAGAAGGTCTATGATGAACATGTCGATATGGTTGGCGACCTTACAACCCGGGGAGGAAGGGAACACAGGGAGATAGCGGAGAGGCTCTACAAACGCGTCCCGAGGGTATTCAGGCAGCGCACCGAGGTAGACGTTCAGTCGAGCAACATTCCCCGCTGCCTGCTCAGCATGGCCAATTTCACCGCCAGTCTCGACGACTGCGCACCCCAGTTGAAATTCTCCTACATCACAGGTGCCAGGTACATCAACCTTCTGGCTCACGACTATTACAAGAGTCCCTCCTCATACGGGCGCAAACTACAGGATTCGCTCCTTAGGGCCGACTTCAACCCCGACAGGCTCATCAACTCCCTCTTCAAGGGCACCCCGGAAGAGACTGCGGCTGTCATCGGCAACCCGCTCAAATTCTCGGAGTATCTCTACTACGCCGGCTCCATCGACCAGTGCGTCGAGGCGGGAGCGGACATCTTCGACAAGTACTTCACCATGGATGAACTGATAACTCAGTACAAGAGCTATAACGTCCGCTGTTACAGCACGATGTCGAATGACGCAAACGTCGGTGACGCCATCATATGGGCGCCCGCTCAGGGGCTGATCCAGGACATCATCTCCAGGGCTGATGCTGCCATGGCGGAGGGGAGCAACCGCGCCGCAGACCTGCGCTTCGGCCACGATACCGGCATCCTCCCCCTTGCCGGCCTGATGGGTCTGGAAGGTCCCGGCGACAGGATGAAGGCCGAAGAGGTCAACGACCGCTGGCAGAGTTTCGAGCGCATCCCGATGGGTTCCAACCTGCAGATAATCTTCTACCGCAACCGCAAAGGCGAAGTGCTGGTCAAATTCCTCTACAACGAGCAGGAGACGAGAATCCCTGCATTGACGCCCGTTTCAGGCCCCTACTATAAATGGAGCGAGGCCAAGGCCTATTTCGAAAAGAGGGCAGCCGAGATTAACGCAAAATTCGCAAACAACTGATTTCGAAACTTTAACTATTCGTAATATGAAAAGCAGAGATTACAAGCGCCAGGCCAGGGCAAGCCTGAAGGGCAACTGGGGCGCGGCGGCATTTGCCGTTTTCATCTATTTCGTAATAATGGCGGTCATCCTGACCCCCAATATCTATTTCCGCATCAGTTCGGGGCTGACTTCAGGGGTTACCGATCCGGCAGCGCTGTCAGCTGAAACAATCCAATCACTGTTCGCCACCTCTTCAATCACCTCCCTGCTTTCGATTTTTTTAGTATACCCTCTGGCAGTGGGATTGGTGAACGCCTTCAAGCAGCTCTTCCGCACAGGTGACGACAAGATTGCCGGCAACATGTTCAGTTCAGGATTCAAGAACTATGCACACAACGTGCTGGGAATGTTCCATATGGGAATCCTCATCACCCTCTGGACGCTGCTGCTCGTCATTCCCGGAATCATTAAGTTGTTCTCCTACGCGATGACTCCATACATTCTCGTCGACCGGCCGGAACTTTCCACCAGGGAAGCGATCCACGAAAGCCGCAGGATGATGAAGGGACGCAAATGGAGCCTGTTCTGTCTCGAATTGAGCTTCATCGGATGGGCGCTGCTTTGCGTTCTTACGCTCGGCATCGGTAATCTCTGGCTCGCTCCCTATATCTATACTTCCCAAGCATCTTTCTACCAGAACATCCTCGAAGAGGATAAGGCAGCCGCCATTGCAGCCGAAGCTGCTAATAGCGCCGAGCCCGAGCCCGTGAAGCTCCGCGAATTCGAAGCCTCCAACCACGAAGACTACGCTCCCAAGGAAGAAACCTTCGAATGATGCAGACCACCGGTCACATCTTCATGGTCCGTCCGGCCTTTTTCGGCTACAACAGCGAGACGGCCGTGAACAATGCATTCCAAAGCCCTGCGGCCGATGTCTCCGACATGGAGGAGACGGCACGCAGGGCCGGGGATGAATTCGACCGGTATGTGGAGATGCTTCGCAGGGAAGGGGTCTCGGTGGAGGTAAGGCAGGATACGGCCTCCCCTTCCACTCCGGATTCCATATTCCCCAACAACTGCTTCTCCACCCATCTCGATTACCTTGCCGACGGCACCGCTTCCCGCTCGCTCGTCTTCTACCCGATGTTCGCGCGCAACCGCAGGGAGGAACGGCCGAAGATCATGGCAGCGCGCGATTCATATTTCGACAGGATAATCGACCTGAGCGGATTCGAGAAGGACGGCCTTTTCCTCGAAGGCACCGGCTCCCTGATTCTCGACCGGGAGCGCCATTTCGCCTACGCCTGCGCATCTCCCCGGACTGACGAGACCGTCCTGGAAGAGTGGGCGGAAGTACTGGGATACAGCTACTTCCTTTTCGACGCCTGCGATGCCCAAGGCACTCCGGTATATCACACTAATGTTATGATGCATGTCGGAACCTCGACTGCCGTGGTCTGCATCGAAGCAGTAAGGGATTCGCGGCAGCGCATCCGCCTCACAGACCTTCTGGAGCGAAGCGGAAAGACCATAGTGCCCATTACCCTCGACCAGATGGCCCATTTTGCAGGCAACATGCTCGAACTGCGTTCCAACGACGGTCGCAAACTGCTGGTAATGAGCGCAACCGCCAAGGCATCCCTGACTCCGGAGCAGCTGGCGGTCCTTGGGCGCGACACGACGATTCTGGCCCCCGAACTGGGAGCCATAGAGAAGGCGGGCGGCGGAAGCGCCCGCTGCATGATAGCCGAAATCTTCTAGTAATTGAATACTATGACCTCCTTGAGGTCAGGGCTGAGGCTGTTGCCCACCGGACAGGTGTGTGCAGCATTCTCGATTATCGCCTTCTCCTTGTCGGTATAGTTTGCATCCTTAGGGAAGTTGATCTCAAGCCTGAGTTCCGCCACGCGGCGGGGATTGGCGGCCATAATCTTCTCGGTGGTGATGGTGGTACCTTCAAGCTTGAAGCCATGGGTGCGGGCCGCGATTCCCATGATAGTCAGCATGCAGCAGCCGAGCGAAGTGGCGAAAAGGTCGGTCGGAGAGAAGCAGTCCCCCTCCCCGTTGTTGTCCTTGGGCGCCGAAGTCAGAATCTTCACGCCAGAATCCAGATGCTCCGCCTCGCAGTGCAGGTTGCCGATGTAGGTAGTCTTGATCTTTGTCATATCTGTAACAGTTTGATTATTTGTTCATTTCAACGGCGATTGCCGCAGCCAGGGCGGCATTGTTGAGCACGAGGCGGATATTAGCCTCCAGGCTCTCCCCTCCCGTGAGTTCCTTCACCCTGCCGAGCAGGTAAGGAGTCACCTCCTTACCCTTCACGCCGAGGCGCGCAGCATCTTCGAGCGCCTGCGAAATGGCCGTGTTGATGACCTCCGGATCCATCGAATACTCCTCGGGGACGGGGTTTGTCACAAGCATTCCGCCTCCGAGTCCCATCTCCTGCTGCGCATTGAACGCCTCTGCCACTTCGCGGGGCGAATCCAGTCTGTAGTCCACCTTGAAGCCGCTTTTGCGCGTGTAGAATGCAGGCAGCTCATCCGTGCCGTAGCCGATAACAGGCACGCCCTTGGTCTCGAGATACTCCAGCGTAAGGCCCAGGTCGAGAATCGATTTGGCTCCGGCGCAGACCACCATTACAGGAGTCCTGGCCAGTTCCTCGAGGTCGGCCGAAATATCCATCGTTACCTCGGCGCCGCGGTGCACCCCTCCCACTCCGCCGGTGGCGAAGACCTTGATTCCCGCCAGGGCGGCAATTATCATGGTAGTGGCAACCGTCGTCGCTCCGTCGAGCCGCTGCGACACCAGAACAGGAAGGTCGCGCCTCGAGGCCTTGGCCACTCCGCGCCCCTTTTTGCCCAGATACTCAATCTCTTCCGGGGTCAGTCCGGCCTTCAGCCTTCCCCAGATCACGGCGATCGTGGCAGGCACGGCGCCGTTGCGGCGGATCTCCTTCTCCACGGCAAGAGCCGTCTCCACATTCTGCGGATAGGGCATTCCGTGGGAGATGATGGTCGATTCCAGGGCCACCACGGGCCGGCCCTTTTCAATGGCCTCCTTCACCTCGGGAGAAAGCGACAGATAATTATTCAGCTCCATTATAGTTTCAGGTTTTCATTGACCGGGGAATCGCTCTCCACCGCGAATTTCGCACATAGCAGGCCCGTTTTGGCAGCATCTTCGACCGTTGCATCCGGTCCCGCGTGCACTATGCCGGCCAGCAGGGCGTCCCCCGCACCGGTGGTATTGCGCACCTTGCAGGGCAGCGCGGAATAGAGTTTCACGCTGTCGGAGGTTATGGTCTGAAGGCCGCCAGAGCCGAGGCTGATGTAACACCGTTGCAACGAGGGCAGCAACGGCGCCAGGATCGAGGCTTCGGCACGGTTGCACTTGAGTGCGTGGATACGCCCGCGGCCAAGTCCCAGCCCGACAAGCGCACCCAGCATCCGTTCCGCCTTAGGACCGGAAACGGCATCCAGATAGAGAGGTGCCTTGACGATGCCCAAAAGATATTTGAAAGCTCCGGGGTGAAGATTGGCGTCTGCCACGACCGCATCAGCCTCAAGTATGGCCTCCTTGCGCTCTTCCAGCCAGGATGCGTCCATCTCGTCGATGGCGGCCATATCGGAGACGCCGCCCAGCATCTCGCCCGTGAAGTCGTTGATGCTCACGAAGCAGCTGTTCGGCGAGGATTCCGAGAAAGAGGCATAGCGGATGCCGATGCCGGCCTTTTCACACCCTTCGGCCAGCTGCCGCCCGGAGGCGTCATTGCCGAAGACCGTGAGCAGCTGCACCTCGTCGCCCAGCAGCGCAAGGTTATGCGCTATGTTGCGCGCCACTCCGCCGTGCGAAATCAGGATCCTGCCCGGGTTGGAATCCCCGTGCCTGAACTGCCTCCCCGACACCGCGGTGATATCGATATTCGCTCCTCCTATGACACAGACTTTCATGCCACTAAGTTAATGCAAATACCGATAGGAAACAACTAACCGAGTTTGAACTTCGCTTCGAAATCGTCCAGAATTCTGCGTTGCAGCGGCTCGAGGATAATGTAGCAGTCCTTTGCAATCTCCTCAGGGATATCGCCTTTCGCGCCGGCGATGGCGCCGGTCATACAGGCAATCGTGTCGGAGTCGCCGCCGATGGAAATGGCAAGACGGATCGCCTCTTCGAAATCACGTGCCTCGAGATAGGCCCTGATAGCCTGGGGGCAGCTGCCCTGGCACGAGACGTCGAAATCATATGTCGGCCTGATCTCATCCAACGTAAAATCGAGATCATAACCGAAGGTGCGCTCTACATACGCCTTGATCTTCGCCTTGGTCCCGGGCGCAAAGACGTTATCGCTTGTTCGGGCGAGAAACACGGATGTTGCAATAGCCTGGGCGCCTCTGATGCCTTCGGGGTGGTTGTGAGTCACTTCGGCGCTGATGCGTGCAAGGGCAAGGCATTCGTCCAGGGAATTCGCAACCATTCCCACGGGGCTCACACGCATCCCTGCACCATTGCCCCAGCTGTTGTAGGGTTTCGCCTTCTCTTCGGGAAGGTGCAGCCAATAGAGGAAAGAACCGCCGTATCCGGCGTAGTTGTATTTCAGTCCGAGTTCCCGCATGCACCGAACAAGGAACTCGGGCCTGCGGTCGGGGTCTTTGGTGAGCCACAGCGCATTGGCCAGCGTCATCACGGTGTCGTCCGTGAAGGTTGTATGCCCTGTAAACAGCTCGAAATCGGTCCTTTTTACATTGCGGAATTCATACGGGGAGCCGATTATGTCCCCAACTATCGCGCCTAACATCTACTAATGCTTTATAATAAGTTTGTTGTTCTGGTTGTCGATGGTTATCATGCCGAAGCGCTCCATCGCGCTCTGGCCGAGAAGGAGCGGCGCTTTCTGGCTCTTGACTACGGAAGCATCAACGTTGCGGAGGACAGCATCGTCGATCTTCACTTCACGGAGGGTGACGGTTGTGCCTTCACTGATCTGCCCGTTGGCTATCTGGTAATACTTCTTCCCTTTCACATCTTTTTCGGACATATAGCCGTTCTTGAACATAAAGTTTGCTTCTACCGAGGAGATTGTGACATCCGAGGCACCGGTATCGAAGATCATCTGCAGGGGCAGGCCATTGATTTCGCAGGGAATCTCAAATGTGCCGCCGGGATTTCGCTTGACGACAATCTCGGTAATCTGCTCTTCTTTCTGCGGCATCTCCAGTTCGAATTCTTTCAGGTATGCGGCGTGCTTTGCCATATACTCTTCCATTAATGCCTTGAATCCGGGCAGGTCGCGGACTGCATCCAAATCATCGTCACACCTGATATGGGAGAAACTGCGGAAACCTTTCTCAAAAGCGGCACGGAGAGCGGCAATCGACTTCTCGGGACGATTCATCAAGGAGTAGAGGCAGGCGCTGTTGTAGTGATGGTTCGAATTATCAGGGTCGCTTGCAACAATCTTGTCCATCCACTCTTCCGCCTCCTTGTCTCGGCCAAGGTAATGCAGGGCATACTGACGGCTGCTTCCGCTTTGCGCGACCGTATCGATCTGCAGAATCTTTTCAAAGTCTGCATCGGCCTCGGCCTTGTTGCCGTTTTTCAGGAGCAACTTGCCCCTGTGAAGAATAAGCGGGGTATAATCCTCATTCATCTCGAGTCCGAGATTATAATCGTCGAGCGCCTTCTTCCTGTCTCCTTTCACCTCATAGCACCATCCGCGTTCAAAATAAGGATAGACACCTTCAGGCATCTCTTCTATCGCTGCGGTAAAATCGGCGACAGCGGAATCAATCTTTCCGGAAAGGCGGTAATAATCTCCCCTCTGACAGTAAGTTATCCAGTCCGGGTCCTTTTCAATCACCTTCGAGATGTCCGCTATGGCCATTTCGGTCAATCCAAGTTCGCTGTAACAGTTGCTTCTGTAAACGTTTATCTTGTCGAAATGACCGAAATCAGCTTCGAGTTCATCATAAGCCTTCACGGCTTCAGCATATTTATGCGTCTCCTCATAGAAATGGCAGAGAAGGGCCTTCCACTTGAACGGGTCGTCGCTCTTCTTCGCGCGGGACTTGATGCTGGCCTCGGCATAATTCTGCCGTTTGGCAAGTACCGGGGTAATGAGATCCAGACTCGCGTCATCATCCTTGTCGAACCAGTCCAATCCGGCATCCACAGCCTTGTTCGCCTCCCCGAGTTCATCGTACGCCGGCATCTTGAAGCGATACACTTCAGAATAATCGGCATCATATTTCTGGCATTTCTCCAGCATATCAAGCGCCTCTTGGTACTGCTCGCGGCGGATCATATTGCGGACCAGGCCAATCATGGCAGCCTGATCCGCTTCATCTTCAGCCAGCATTTTATTGTAGATGGCATCCGCCCCGTCGAAATCCTCCAATCTATAAAGAACTTGTGCATAATCGAAGGATACTCCCTGCAAGTTATCTTTATCGTCTTTCCTCACAAGTTCGTAAGCGGTCTTATATGGAACGAGCGCCGATTCTGGATCATCCATATCCATATAGACAGATCCTTTCCACCAGTACAATGTGGAGTTCGGCACCTCGGTCTTCTTGGGCTTGTTGACCCTGATGGCGTGGTTGATGTCCTGAAGTGCCTCGCCATAAGACTCCTCATTACGATACAGGCGCGCGCGGAGGATAAGAGCCTGCACGTTGTCCGGCGTCTCCTTAAGCTGCAGGTTCACCAATTCCAGAGCCTTGGCCACGTCTTTCTCCTCCTTCAGGACCTCGACTGCCTTCTTCAGGTTGTAATCGTTTTCGGACTTGCTCTTCTGGGCGAAAGCATCGCCGCAAGGAATCGTCAGCAGCAACGCCGACATCAGTATCAAGATCTGTTTCATAACCCGCGGATAGTGTTTAAGCGACTCAAACTATAAAATTAATGAATATTGCCGGAATTTCCATAATCGTGCCAATCGGGCACAAAGACTTTGAGATCGTTGTCGCGGCCCAGCGACTTGTCGGTAACAGAAGTGTTCCCGGCTACTCCGGGCACAACGATCCTATAGTCAGACAAACTGTTGCCATATCCGTAGTCTGAACCAGCCTGAATGTCATTATCATAGCTGCCCGAACCGGAGAAAAGCCGGAATCCGCTCAGGATCAGAAACAAAACAAGTATAAAAGCCCCGCAAGCGCTCCACCATTTATTACCTTGCGCAGATTCCGCGCCCGTCGGCGGTTGAGATTCCTCATCAGGAAACATCCAACTGTCGTATGCCCGCCTCATCTCCGGATCGCCAAGAACCTGATACGCCTCGTTGACGGCTTTGAAGCGATACTCGGCCTCCGCCTGCGCCTCAGGAGTATCATCAACGTGCATATCAGGATGCCAATGCAGGGCGAGAGCGCGGTATGCGCGCTTGATTTGCTCGGCAGAAGCATCCTTCTCGACTCCGAGAATAGAGTAATAATTAACCGAATTGAACTTCATAGCTGGGGAACGGCTTAAGACAAGTATTTCTTTTCGCCCGGATTGTCTTCACCGTGCCTGGCCAGCATCGATTCCTGTTCCTTCCGATTATCCACCAGCTCGTGGTAAATCTTGTCAAAACGCCGATGGGAATCATTGACGATATCCATATAGCGGGTAAGGCAGTCCTTGAAATGCTCATACTTATTCTCGATAGCAACGACCTGAAATACAATGCCGTCGTCCTCGTTATCCCCAGTCAGGAACACCTTTGCCATAATGATATTGTCAGTTGCCTCCCTGGCCGCCTCTCGCATCAGGTCCATCTCCCAATCTTTGGGATCGAGACTGAAGTATTTGACCACAGAGATAATCGGCAAGCGATCGACGTCTATGACAAAAGAGTCGCCCTGCACCTTGAAACAAACCCGGTCATCTTCCGCCTCGGGGACATAACCATTGAAACGGATCGCCTCCATTACAGCCTCCTTGTCGAGAGTCCTGTTTGTTCCTGTCTCCTCCTGGTGGCTGGACTCACCCCTGCCCTGCTGCAGCTTGAGCCAGTGAACATCCCTTTTCAGATATGCATTGTTCTGGACAGCAATGATGAACAGGACAAGGAATGCGGCAGCGAGAACCGATACGATAATAATAACGACAGTAGATTGCATCGAAATTGTACTTTGAGTAAATTTTACGCAAAGCTATCAAGAAAAAAGAAAAAAAGCAAATAACTTTATCAACAATGTACGAAATCAAAGCGGGCGGTATGAAGACGACCATATTTCTTCGATCAGCCCCGCGGCCCCTCCTGCATAGACGCTCCCGGAATCGGCGAACTCCTGAAGGATGGGACGCGCCTTGCGGGGACGCTTGGATTTTAGATAATTGATTGCCTTATACCACTTTACATCTTCGAGCAACGACTCAAGTTCCATCCTGCGCATAATATCCGAATCGCTGTTTCCAAGATTCGAAATCTCCGTCTCTGTCAACGTCCATGCCTCATCCAGCGACTCTTCGGCAGCGCTGCATTCACCCCTGTAAATCTGTTCCGCGGCGGAGAGCAAGGCTTCTGATGCCTGCTCTACTCCGCGATAGCCAGCCCGGTCCAGATATGCGGTTCCCCTCATCACGAACGAGGCGGCATCATATCCCCTCTCGGCGATGCGATAATCCATCACCAGGAATACAGAAGCCACGGCGGCAGCGGCAACCAGCGGAATGACCCCAAAGCGGATCTTCCTGCGACGCTCCACACTGCGCAGATGCTCCTTGGCAGCGTTCTCCCTTACGGCAGCATCAATTACCTCTTCGAGATTCTCTTCATCTATTGTCATATCCTTTCAGTTGTGATTTAACGTAAGTAATAAGTTTCTGCCTGCACTTGGAGACCTGGGTGATGGCTGACCTGTCGGAACTGTAGTTCATTCTCGCGGCGATTTCCGCACTTGAGAGTCCTGTCCAGAGCCTTAGGCTGAGAAGTTCCTTGCATGGGGATTTCATCTGCCTGACGCACATGCGTATGACAGCAAGCCGCTCCTGATGATCGGGATCGTCATCCGCAAGGGTTTCTCCCGTCTTGAGAGCAGCCTCCGTATCGAAAAGGATGTCGGTCTGCTTCTTGCGCCTCCGGTTGAAAAGTATCTTGGTTCCGACTGCGAACAGGTATGTCTTGAGAGTGGCGCCTTCAAGGGACTCCGGAGTCAGGCGTCCGGTAACGATGTTGTTGTGCAGGGCCGCGCAGGCATCCTGGTAGATATCGAGGGCATCTTCCGTTGAAACACCCTGCGAGTGGCGCAAGTATGATACGAACGGGCGGCGGTGACGCCAATAGAGATCCTCGAAGGTCCTTTTGTCGCCTCCGGCTATCCCGGTTATGATGTCGCTGTCGCTCATATCAAATCTTTCTTTCTTCTGCAAATGTAGAAAAAAAGAGTATCTTTACGGATTAAACTGACCAATCATTTTCAATACTTGATCCTTATATGAAACAAATCATCGAATGCGTCCCTAACTTCAGCGAGGGACGCGATATGACGGTTATCGACGAAATAGTCAAGGCCATCGGCTCGGTAGAAGGCGTAAAGGTCCTGAACGTGGATCCCGGCGAGGCGACGAACCGCACCGTGGTAACCTTCGTGGGCGGGCCCGCTGCGGTCTGCGAAGCGGCATTCCTCGGCGAGAAAAAGGCGCAGGAACTCATCGATATGAGGAAGCATCACGGCGCCCATCCCCGTTCGGGAGCGACCGACGTGCTTCCGCTCATACCCATATCGGGCATCACGCTCGATGATTGCGCTTCATTGGCAAGAAAGCTGGCGGAGCGCATTTTCGTCGAACTGGGCATCCCCTGCTACTGCTATGAAGCCGCAGCCTACAAGCCCGAACGCAGGAACCTGGCAGTTTGCCGTGCAGGCGAGTATGAGGCCCTGGCGGACAAGATTGCGGAGCCTGCACGCAGGCCCGATTTCAGCCCGGAGACCTTTACCGAGACGGCAGCGCGTGCCGGAGCCACCAACGTGGGGGCGCGTAACTTCCTCGTTGCAGTCAACTACAACCTCAATACGACCTCCGTCCGCCGCGCCATGGCGGTAGCCTTCGACGTCCGCGAGAAGGGACGCAAGGCCCGCGAAGGCGGTTCCCTCACCGGCAAGCTCCTCAAGGACGAAAACGGCGAGCAGATATGGATTCCCGGCACCCTCAAGGGCTGCAAGGCAATCGGCTGGTACATCGACGAATACGGTATCGCCCAGGTGTCGATGAACATTACCGACATCGAGGCCACTCCCCTTCACGTGGCGTACGAAGAGGTATGCCGCGCCGCAGCAGCACGCGGCCTCAAGGTCACCGGAGCCGAGATTGTCGGCCTGGTGTCGAAGAAGGTCCTCATGGAGGCCGGCAGGTTCTATCTCGAAAAGCAGCAGCGCTCCCTCGGAATCTCCGAGGAGGAGATAATGAAGATAGCCGTCAAATCGATGTCGCTCGACGACCTCAAGCCCTTCGATCCCAAGGAGAAGGTAATCGAGTACCTGATGGCCGACGAGGCTGAGGAGGCGAAGAAGCACAGGCTGGTGAGGATGACCTGCGAGGGCTTCGCAAAGGAGACCGCTTCCGAATCCCCCGCTCCCGGAGGCGGATCGATCTCCGCTTATATGGGCGCCCTGGCTGCCGCACTCGGCACGATGGTGGCCAACCTCTCCTCGCACAAGCGCGGATGGGACGAACGCTGGAAGGAGTTCTCCGACTCCGCCGAAAAGGGTCAGGCGCTGATGAAGGAGCTTATCGACCTGGTAGACGAGGATACTGCGGCATTCGACCGCATCATGGATGCATTCTCGATGCCGAAGGAGACTCCTGAGGAGAAGGAGGCGCGCGCCGCTGCAATCGAAGAGGCAACCCTTTATGCCGCTTCGGTGCCTCTCAAGACTATGGAGGCCTCCTTCAAGGCACTTCCGCTTGCCCTTGAGATGGCGAAGAACGGCAACCCCGCATCCGCATCCGACTCGGGCGTAGCAGCGCTGGCGGCCCTCGCGGCAATCCGAGGAGCGGAACTCAACGTCCGCATCAACGCTTCGGGCCTGAAGGACAAGGCTCCTGCAGAGCCGCTCATCGCCCGCGCGGCCGAGATAGTCAAGGAGGCAACCGCACTTCAGGACGAAGTGCTGAAGGTCGTCAACGGACACATCAATCAGTAAAACAGATGCCCGGTCAGGCCGGGCATGACGGATATGACATTCAAAGAAGAGATTCTGGCAGGCATTCCGGATATCCTTCCGGAGCCCCAACCGTACGACACTGCCATCAACCACGCGCCCAAGCGCAAGGATATACTTTCCCGCAACGAGAAGGCGCTCGCTCTCAAGAACGCCCTCCGCTACTTCCCCGCAAAGCATCACGCCATCCTCGCGCCTGAATTCGCGCAGGAGCTGGAGAAGTACGGACGCATCTATATGTACCGTTTCCGCCCGCGTTACGGGATGCACGCCAGGCCGCTGAACGAGTACCCTGCAAAGTGCACCCAGGCCGCGGCGATAATGGCGATGATCCAGAACAACCTGGACCCGCGCGTGGCGCAGCACCCCCATGAACTCATAACCTACGGAGGCAACGGAGCTGTTTTCCAGAACTGGGCGCAGTACCGCCTGGCGATGCAGTATCTTGCCACGATGACAGAGGAACAGACGCTCGCGATGTTCTCCGGATTCCCGCTGGGCCTCTTCCCTTCCCACAAGGACGCCCCGCGCGTAGTGGTGACCAACGGAATGGTGATACCCAACTACTCAAAACCCGACCACTGGGAGAAATTCAACGCCCTCGGAGTCTCGCAATATGGCCAGATGACCGCGGGTTCATATATGTATATAGGTCCTCAGGGCATCGTGCACGGCACCACCATCACGGTGATGAACGCCGCCAGGATGCAGCTCCGCAAGCGGGGCCTCGACGGCGACGACCGCGGAGGGATACTATTCGTGACGGCCGGACTCGGCGGAATGTCGGGTGCTCAGCCCAAGGCGGGCAACATCGCCGGAGTGGTGAGCGTCACAGCAGAAATCAACCCGCTGGCAGCGCGCAAGCGCTATGAGCAGGGCTGGGTGGACGAACTCCACGAGTCGCTGGACGAACTCCTGCCCCGCATCCGCAAGGCCGTGGCTGCAAAGGAGGTGGTGTCGCTTGCCTATGTCGGCAATGTGGTGGACCTCTGGGAGCGTTTGGCCGATGAAGGCATAAGCGTGGATCTCGGCTCCGACCAGACTTCGCTGCACAACCCCTGGGCCGGCGGCTACTATCCCGTCGGATACTCCTTCGAGGAGTCCAAACGTATGATGGCCGAGGAGCCTGAGCGTTTCAAGGAGGCCGTACAGGCTTCCCTCCGCCGCCAGGTGGCCGCTATAAACCGTCTTACCGCAAGGGGAATGTATTTCTTCGACTACGGCAACGCCTTCCTGCTGGAAAGTTCCCGTGCAGGCGCAGATATATTGAAGGCCGACGGCTCGTTCCGCTATCCTTCTTATGTCCAGGACATTATGGGCCCCTTCTACTTCGATTACGGATTCGGTCCCTTCCGCTGGGTATGCATGAGCCAGAAGCCCGAAGACCTCGCGGAGACCGACCGTCTCGCAGTGCAGGTGCTCTGTGAAATCTCCGCAACCGCACCCGCCTCCATCAAGGGACAGATGCTCGACAACATCCGCTGGATTGAAGAGGCTGGACGCAACCATCTTGTTGTCGGCTCGCAGGCCCGCATCCTCTATGCTGACTGCGAGGGCCGCACGAAGATCGCCCTTGCCTTCAACGATGCGATCCGCGACGGACGCATCTCAGCCCCGATAGTACTGGGACGCGACCATCACGACGTCTCCGGCACCGACTCTCCTTTCCGCGAGACCTCCAACATCTATGACGGCTCGCAGTTCACCGCCGACATGGCAATCCAGAACGTCATAGGCGACTCCTTCCGCGGAGCCACCTGGGTCTCCATCCACAATGGAGGAGGCGTAGGCTGGGGCGAGGTCATAAACGGGGGTTTCGGAATGGTGATAGACGGCAGCGAGGATTCCGCGCGCCATATCCGCGAGATGCTCTTCTGGGACGTGAACAACGGAATCTCACGCCGCAGCTGGGCACGCAACGAAGGGGCTATGGAAGCTATAAGGCGCGAGATGGAGCGCACGCCCCAACTCCGCGTCACCCTCCCGAACATAGCGGACGACAGTTTAATAGATTCAGTTTTAGACAGATAACATATGCATTACATATCCACAGAACACCTGACGCCGGAACGCGTACAGCAGATAATCAACGAAGGGGAACATCTGGCCCTTTCGGAGGAGGCCAAGGCGGCCATCCTGCGATGCCGGGAGTATCTCGACAGGAAGATGGAAGACATCGACCATCCTGTTTACGGAGTGACCACCGGCTTCGGTTCGCTCTATAACGTCACCATTCCCGCCGAGGACCTGTCGCAGCTCCAGTATAACCTCGTTGTTTCACACGCCTGCGGAACCGGCGACAGGGTAAACCAGGAGATTGTGAAGCTGATGCTCCTGCTCAAGATCCAGTCCCTCTCATACGGCCATTCGGGCGCGCAGCTCGAAACCGTGGAGCGGCTCATCGACATGTTCAACAACGACATCCTGCCGGTCGTTTACCAGCAGGGCTCGCTCGGAGCCTCCGGCGACCTTGCCCCCCTTGCCCATCTCTCGCTGCCCCTCATAGGTCTTGGAGAGGTGGAGTATAAAGGCAAGGTTCGTCCTTCAGCCGAAGTATGGAAGGAATTCGGATGGAAACCCATCCACCTCAAGTCGAAAGAGGGCCTGGCGCTGCTCAACGGCACCCAGTTCATGGGAGCCCACGCGCTCTGGTCCATCATCAAGGCGCTGGAGCTTTCCGCATGGGCGGATGCCATCGGCGCCATGTCGCTCGAGGCCTACGACGGCCGCATCGACCCCTTCTACCCGCAGACCCACCGCATCCGCCCGCACCGCGGACAGATTGAGACCGCGGACCGCGTGATGAAGCTGCTTAAGGGCAGCGAAATGATCCAGCGCCACAAGGAGCACATCCAGGACCCCTACTCCTTCCGCTGCATCCCACAGGTGCACGGAGCAGTTAAGGATACCGCAAGATATGTCAATACGGTCATCGAGACCGAGATCAATTCCGCCACCGACAACCCCAACATCTTCCCTGAGGAGGATATGGTCATTTCGGCCGGCAACTTCCACGGAGAGCCGATTGCCCTGCCCATGGACATGCTGGCCGTGGCTATATCGGAGCTGGCAAACATCTCCGAGCGGCGCACCTACCTGCTGATCCACGGATACCGCGGTCTGCCTATGTACCTCGTAGCGAAACCGGGACTGAACAGCGGATTCATGATACCGCAGTACACCGCGGCATCCATCGTAAGCCAGAACAAGGGACTCTGCTGGCCAGCTTCGTGCGACAGCATCCCCTCCTCCGGCGGACAGGAGGACCACGTCAGCATGGGGGCGAATTCCGCCACCAAGCTGGTGAGGATAATCGATAACACCCGCCGCGTATTGGGCATAGAGCTGCTGAATGCGGCCCAGGCCATCGAATTCCGCCGTCCCGCCCGCAGCTCCGAAACAATCGAATATCTCCTTAAGGAGTTCCGCAAGGTGGTCCCATTCGTAGAGGAGGACACCTATATGCACCCCCTAATCGAGAAAGCTGCGGCATTCATCGACCGCAACCCCATAGTATAGCCGATGCGTACACTCTTCAAGAACATATCCACTCTGACCGGCATCGTTCCCGAGGGCGTTCTCCGCAAGGAGGGTCGCGCAATGGACGAAGTCGGTACTGTTGAAAACGCCTGGCTGCTGGTCGAAGATGGCCTGATCGCCGCCTTCGGCGGCCATTCAGAAAAGATGCCGGAGGCCGACGAAGTGGTTGATGCAGATGGCGGTATGGTTATGCCCGCCTTATGCGACAGCCACACCCACATAGTCTATGCCGGCTGCCGCGACGGGGAGTTCCTCGACAAGATAAACGGCCTCTCCTATGAGGAGATAGCGGCCCGGGGAGGCGGAATACTGAACTCGGCCGACCTGCTTCACCGCACCTCCGAAGATGATCTTTACCGGCAGGCGATGGAGCGCGTCAGGGAGATGATCTCCAAAGGCACCGGCGCCATCGAGATAAAGAGCGGTTACGGCCTCAATCCGGAGGATGAAATGAAGATGTTACGCGTAATCGACCGCATCAAGCGCACCTCCCCCGCCCTGATCCGTTCCACCTTCCTCGGGGCCCATGCCGTCGGACGCGGCTACACGCATGAAGGCTATGTGCAGGCCGTATGCGACATGATGCCCGAGGCTGCGACACTGGCCGATTATGTGGATGTGTTCTGTGACGAAGGATTCTTCACGGTGGAAGACACTGCCCGCATTCTCGAGGCGGGTGCGGCCTGCGGACTGCCTCCTAAAATCCACGCAAACGAACTGGCCGAAAGCGGCGGAGTGCAGGTCGGAGTGCGTTACAACGCCCTCTCGGTGGACCACTTGGAGCGTACCGGAGATGCTGAAACAGAGGCGTTGCGTGGCACTGAAACGATGCCCACGATGCTTCCCGGCTCCTCCTTTTTCCTCGGCATACCCTATGGTCGGGCGAAAGATTTCATCAATGCGGGGCTCGGGATCGCCCTCGCATCCGATTACAACCCCGGCTCATCTCCTTCCGGAGATATGAGGTTCGTGATGGCGCTGGGATGCATCAGGATGCGCCTCACTCCTGCACGCGCCTTCAACGCAGTGACGCTCAACAGCGCCTACGCCATGGGAGTCAGCAATCTGACCGGCTCCATCACGCCCGGCAAGCGTGCGGACCTGATTCTTACCTTCCCCGGCTGGAACCTGACTAAAATCGCATACCTGCATCACACTCCATTCATAAATAAAGTATATCTGAACGGAAATCCAATTGACTATGGCACAGATAATTGACGGAAAAGCAATCGCGGCCGGCCTATATGAGCAGATGGCTGCTGAAGTGGAAAAATATGCGGAGCAGCACGGCCGCCGGCCGGGGCTCTATGTTATAATCGTAGGCGAAGATCCTGCGAGCCTGGTTTATGTCCGCAACAAGGAGATAGCCGCAAAGAAGGTCGGCATGGTCTCAGAGGTAATCCGCATGCCGGAGAGCACCACCCAGGAGGAGTTGCTCGAGGTCATCGCCCGCCTGAACGCAGACGACACGGTGGACGGCATACTCGTCCAGCTTCCGGTTCCCAGACAGATTGACAAGGACGCCGTGATTGCCGCGGTGGCGCCCGAAAAGGATGTTGACGGCTTCTTCGGAATGAAGTCGGGATTCACCATGAAGAAGGGCTATGTCGCCCCCTGCACCCCCAGGGCTTGCATACACCTGATCAAGACCACGGGAACTGAAATCGAAGGCAAGCACGCCCTCGTCATCGGCCGCGGCGAACTGGTGGGCAAGCCGGTGGCTACATTGCTGCTGAACGAGAACGCCACCGTCACGATCGCACACTCGCGTACCCGCAATCTCAAGGAGATAGCCCTGACGGCCGACATCATAATAGCAGCAGTAGGCAAGGCTCATCTCGTTACGGGCGATATGGTTAAGCCAGGCGCCGTCGTCATCGATGTCGGCATCAACCGCAATGAAGAGGGAAAACTCTGCGGCGACGTGGATTTCGCGACTGCCTCCGAAAGGGCCGGCTTCATCACCCCAGTTCCCGGCGGAGTGGGCCCCATGACTATCGCCATGCTTATCCGCAACACCCTCGACTGCTATCTTGCAAGGGTTAACAAAAGGTAAAACATCACTGTTATGAAGAGAATACTGCTTTCGATCCTCGCCTGCCTGAGCCTCGTTTCGCTCCAGGCGGCCGACAAGAAGACCCAGGAGCTTTCATCTCCCGACGGAAGGATCACCGTCACCTTCGACAACTTCAAATACTCGGTGGTGGCCGACGGAGTCACAGTCCTCGCCCCCTCCTCCATCGCGATGCTGATTTCCGACGGAACGATGTACGGCCCTGGTGCGAAGCTCCAGAAGACCAACTACCGCAGCGGCGACAGGGTCATCAAGGCCGATGTCTACAAGCGCTCTAGAATCCACGACCGCTACAACGAGATGGAGCTGGTATATAAGGATTTCTCGCTGATATTCAGGGCGTACGACGAGGGCGTCGCATACCGCTTCGTCTCGGGTTCGAAGAAGGGATTCAACGTAGTCACCGAGAAGGCGCACTTCACTTTCCCGGACAACTGGATGGCTTACGTGCCGTACCTGAACAGCAAGAAAAAGAACCTCGAGGAACAGCTCTTCTGCTCCTTCGAGAATGTCTATTCTCATATCAACATCAAGGATTGGGACAGCAGCCGCGGCGCATTCCTTCCCCTCGTGGTGGAGGTGCCCGGAGGAATGAAGGTGGCGATTACGGAGGCTGACCTTTTCGATTATCCCGGGCTCAACATCTGCAACATGGGCCACTCCCTCACCCTTGAGGGATACCATGCCAGGGCGCCTAAGAGCACCGTGCAGGGAGGCCACAACATGCTCCAGGGCATAGTCAACAGCCGCGAGCCCTTCGTGGCGATGAGCTGCCGTCCGGGTGCCGTATTCCCCTGGCGCGTGATCCAGATTTCCCGCAACGATACCGAACTGGCCGAAAGCGACCTTGTTTACAAGCTGGCTCAGGATCCCGAAAAACGCGACTGGAGCTGGGTAAAGCCAGGGAAGGTGGCGTGGGACTGGTGGAACGACTGGAACCTCTACGGCGTGGACTTCGAGGCAGGGATCAACAACGAGACATATAAGTATTATATCGACTTCGCCTCCGAGCATGGCATCGAGTATGTGATTCTGGACGAAGGCTGGGCCGTCAACAAGAAGGCCGACCTTTTCCAGGTCATACCTGAGATTGACGTCAGGGAACTGGTGGAATATGGCGCCAGGAAGAATGTAGGCATCATCCTCTGGGCCGGCACCTGGGCCGTGGACCGCAATATGGAGGAGGTTTTCCGCTACTATTCCGCAATGGGAGTCAAAGGCTTCAAGATCGACTTCATGAACCGTGACGACCAGGATATCGTCAATTTCTACACCCGCTGCGCGCAGTATGGAGCGAAGTACAGGATGATGGTCGATTTCCACGGCGCCTACAAGCCCACCGGCCTGCACCGCACCTTCCCCAACGTGGTCAATTTCGAGGGCGTGCACGGCCTCGAGCACATGAAGTGGGCGACTGACGATGCCCAGATTGAATACGACGTAACGGTACCCTATATCCGTATGCTGGCAGGCCCGATGGATTACACCCAGGGCGCTATGCACAACGTTTCCAAGGAGAACTACTCCCCGTCGAATAGCGAACCCATGAGCCTCGGCACCCGCTGCCGCCAGCTTGCGGAGTATGTCATCTTCGACGCCCCGCTGACTATGCTGTGCGACTCCCCTTCCAACTATATGAGGGAGCCCGAATGCACCGAATACATCGCCGGAGTTCCGACCGTTTGGAATGAAACGATGGCTCTCGACGGCAAGATCGGCAAATACATAGTGATGGCTCGCCGCAGCGGAAACGACTGGTACATAGGAGCTCTGACCGACTGGACTCCCAGAGAACTGGAGATAGACCTCTCCTTCCTCCCGAAGGGGAGTTACAAGGCCGTTATTTTCAAAGACGGAAAGAATGCCGCCAAGGCGGCAAGGGATTATGTCCGCGAGTCGACGACTGTCAACTCCGGCGACATACTCCGGATCCACCTCGCCCCCGGCGGCGGCTGGACCGCAAAGCTTGAGAAACTATAATTTTCTTGCGCCGTCGGAGATGACGACATCGTAAACTGAGGGTTCGTGGCCGAATTTGGCCGCGAACTCTGTTTTTGCGGCGTCTACGAATGCATCGTACCTGTCGGCCCCGACCAGATTGATTGTGCAGCCGCCGAAGCCGCCGCCCATCATCCTGGAGCCCGTAACAGACTCGTGACAAGCCACTTCGTTCAGGAAATCGAGCTCAGGACAGCTCACCTCATAGAGTTTGCTGAGCCCTTCGTGGGTCAGATACATCATCTCGCCGGCGGTTTCGTAATCGTCCTCCTCGAGAGCCTCGCAGAAGCACTGGATGCGCTGCTTCTCCCCCGTCACATACTCTGCACGCTTGAAATCCTCGGCGGAGATCTCACCGCGGACCTCCTCAAGCCAGTCAGGCTCGACATCCCAGAGCACTTCCACCTCGGGGTGGCGCTTCCTGATGGCTTCTACTGCATTCTCGCAGGACTCGCGGCGGCGGTTGTATGCCGAGGAAGCGAGTTCGTGCTTCACCCTGGTATCCAGCAGCACCAGGCGGTATCCGGCCGACTCGGGATCGAACGGAATATACTCGTAGTCGAGAGTATTGCAGTTGAGCCGAATGATATTGCCCTTGCGTCCGAAAATCGAGGCGAACTGGTCCATAATACCGCACTTTACACCTTCATAATTATGCTCGGTCGACTGCCCGATGAGGGCCAGTTCCGCACGCTCGAAGCCGCATCCGAATATGTCGTTCAAGGCAAAGGCGAATGCGCTGCAAAGAGCCGCAGAAGAAGAGAGTCCGGCTCCGAGAGGAACATCGCCGCTGACAACGGCGTCGAAACCTTCGACCCTGCCGTCCCGCTTGATCATCTCCATACATACTCCGAAGGGATACCTTGCCCACTGAAAAGCAGGAATATCCGACTCGCAAAGGCGGAACTCCGCCATTTCATCGTTCTGGACGGAAAAAATCCTGGCCTTTGCGCCGCCGTTCGGCTTGATTGCCACATAAATCGCCTTGTCGATGGCGCCTGGAAGCACATAGCCTCCGTTGTAATCGGTGTGTTCACCAATAAGATTTACCCTTCCCGGAGCGGCGTAGAGCGCACAACCGGTTCCGAAAATCTCTTTAAACTTTGAAACAATGATGTTTTGCATATCTGGTTATTATTTATAGACGATATTAACGCCGGGATCGGAGGTGACGGAAACCGTCTGCCCGGTCTTAAGATATATGGTAGTCAGGTTTGGACAGTTGCTGCAAGAAACGCTACGGAGAGAACCGAACAGGCTTAAATCCAATGTGGTAAAGAGATTGCTTCCGCAATAAAGTATCATCAGCCTGGTCGAGTTGGAGAGGTCCATCGATGAAAGCAGGTTATTGCTGCAATCGAGGGTTGAAACACTTGCTCCGGAACGCAGGTAGGTCAGCTTGTTGTTACTGCAATACAGATTGACCACATTCGGGGCGGTACCCAGGTCTAGGGAGGAGAGCATGTTGTCGCCGCAATAGAGATCCTTCAGCGAGCCGTACAGAGGAAGGCTGAGGCTTGCAATCTCGTTATTATTGCACCTGAGAGTGGACAATTCAGTGTTCCCCAGCAAATTAAGGGAGGTCAGCTTATTGTACCTGCACTCGAGAGTCTTCAAGGATTTGCACAATGCGACATCCAGGCTGGCCAGCTGGTTTATATCGCACGAAACCTCTGTAAGTTCTGTATTCTTGATCAGGCTCAATGAACTCAACTGGTTGGAGCCGCATCTGAGGACCTTCAGGTCGATGTTGCTGGAAAGGCTCAGTTCAGATATGAGGTTTCCGTTGCAGATGAGGGTGACAAGCTTGGTGCACTTGCTCACATTCAATGCGGTAAGACGGTTCTGGGAGCAGTCGAGGTAAGTCAGGTTGATGAACGCCTCCAACCCCTTCATCGAGGCGATGGATTTCCTGCCGACCTTCAGGGTATCGACCCAAGAGGCCTCCGCATAGGAAATCTCGCCGTCGTGGTTCCTGTCGAACTGCTTGACGCAGTACGACTTGAACGCCGTGTCGTCGAACTCTACGAGCCCCTCCTGCACTTCGAACCGGGCCTCTGCGGGGTACATGGGAATAACTACATTCCTCTCTATAGTACGGGAAGCCGAGGTGGTCAGCACGGCATGTTTTCCGTTGATTCCAAGTGCAGAGACGGTAAAGCCGCTCTTGAACTCAGTCGGAGGAATCACGAACCAGAATTCAGTGGCATTCTCCGCATCAGTGCCGATCGTCACTCCGGAACCGCAGTCGACCGTAATGGAGGAAGTAGCGTCTTCAGCAAATGAGAGAATGGGTGCAGCGCCGTGAGCGGCGGTCACCACTGACTTTCCGGCTATCTTCTCGCCGGCATTGCCTTCGAAGGTGATTGAAAGCACCTTGCCGGTTCCGTAGAGTTTGACAACGAGAACGCCGCAGAGATTCCGGAAAAAGAGCGAATTGTCGGCGGGACCGCTTGTCATAGCCACCATCGTATTGGCACCGGGGCCGAAGGTATTCTGGCCATATTGCTGGAGTGAAGGCATTTCAACCGCCAGCGATCCTTCGCCCAGGACGGCATTTGTGGCCCTGTATGGGTATATTGCATAATTGGCTGAAAGAGGATCTCCGGGAGTCGTGGGATCCTGCGGTGACTTTTTGAAAGTGCCGCTGACATCACCCGTCTGTCCGTCGAAAATGTATTGCTCATTAACATCCGAAGTAAAGACAGAGATGCGGTCTTCGGCATTCCAGCAGGTATGAAGATCCGAGTCCAGAAAGACACGGGTCTCTTCGAAAGCAGCAGTAAAGACCTGATTATCAGCATTCCAATAGCGACCTGTACCATCCGGGCCGGTCGCCTCGCATGAGATCAGGGCCAGCGCAGCCAAAGCGGCAAAAAACAGATGTCCTATTCTTTTCATCGAAATGATATTGCGGCTATTGTAACTTACAAATATAGCGAAAAATAATAAAGAGCATCCTCCAAATAATGTTTCGTGATAACGAAATGTATTGTATATTTGTAGGATATGACTGAAGAACTTCACCTTGTCCGCGACCTTGCGATAATACTCGTCTCCGCAGGACTTTTCACGATAATTTCGAAAGCGCTCAAGCAGCCGCTGATATTGGGTTACATTATAGCCGGATTCCTGATCGGTCCGCACATCTCCTTCTTCCCCGGCATCACCAGCGAGGAGACGGTGCACCAGTGGTCCGACATCGGCATCATCTTCCTGATGTTCGGTCTGGGACTCGAATTCAGCTTCAAGAAACTGCTCAAAGTAGGCAGCAGCGCCCTTGTGACAGCCGGGAGCAAATTCCTTGGAGTCTTCGTGATAGGCTATGTCGCCGGGCAGGCTTTGGGCTGGAGCGTGATGGAGAGCGTATTCCTCGGCGGACTCCTCTCGATGTCATCCACTATGGTAGTTCTTAAGTCGTACGACGACATGGGACTCAAGAACAAGCCCTGGGCCGGCATGGTCTTCGGCACTCTCGTGGTGGAGGACCTCATCGCCATCCTCCTGATGGTGCTCCTATCCACGATGGCAGTCTCCAACAAATTCGCGGGAGGCGAGATGCTCTTCAACCTGGCGAAACTCGCCTTTTTCCTGATACTCTGGTTCCTTGTGGGAATCTACGTCATCCCGTCGGTCCTCAAGAGAGCGCGCAAATACATCAACGACGAGATACTGCTGATTGTCAGCATCGGCCTCTGCTTCGGAATGGTGGCACTCGCCGAGACGGTCGGCTTCTCCTCCGCACTCGGCGCATTCGTGATGGGTTCGATCCTCGCCGAGACCATCGAGAGCGAACATATCGACAGACTGGTAGGGCCCATCAAGGACCTCTTCGGCGCCATATTCTTCGTCTCAGTGGGTATGATGGTAGCCCCTGCCGTGATTGCGGAGCATTGGGCTACGATACTGATTATCACCTTGATAGTGATGCTCACCCACATCATCTTCGCAGGTGCCGGAATCCTGATGACCGGAAACGGCCTGGACAATGCCGTCCATACCGGATTCAGCCTTGCGCAACTTGGTGAATTCGGCTTCATCATAGCCGGAGTAGGCGTCAGCCTTGGAGTTATGAGGGGGTTCATCTACCCGGTCATTATAGCTGTCTCGGTCATCACCACTTTCACCACGCCGTATATGATCAAACTTGCCGAGCCGGCATACAGAGGCCTCTGCAAGGTGCTGCCGGCAGGATGGGTGGCGAGGATGAACCAGCAAAGCAGTATAGCGCGCACCACAGCGGCGGAACACAGCGAGTGGAAGAAGCTGCTGAAATCCTTCTTCCTGCGCGTCATTCTCTACGGGGTGATACTCGTAGCAATCTTCATCGGCTCAAAACAGTATCTTGGCGGCCTCCTTCTTACCATATTCCCCGACATCTCCCCCTTCTACCTGAATCTCTCCGAGGTGCTGATAACCCTCGGCGTGATGGCCCCGTTCCTCTTCGGAATGGCGGTCAACTCGGGCTCCATCAACTCTTCGGCGAGAAAGCTCCTCTCCGAGAAGAGCGCCAACATATGGCCTATCGCAGGACTCATAATCGCCCGCACCTTCATAGCGATTTCTTTCATCATAGCGGTGATTTCCAGCCACTTTCACCTTGCCGGATGGGCTATCCTGATGATTGTCATAGCGGGCTTCGTACTGATACTGTCGGCCCGCAGGACGATGCACCACTATTCCGTGGTGGAGCGCCGTTTCATGCGCAACCTCAACGAGAAGGAGGAAAACGAGCGACGCAGCCGCCCTGTCACCACCCATATGCGCGACAAGATGTCGGGTTACGACGTTCACCTCGAGATGATAGAGCTTGCCGCGGATTCGAAGTTCGCAGGTCTCTCCCTCAAGGAGATTCCGCTTCGCAGCACAACAGGCGCCAACATCATCAAGATCCAACGCGGCACCCGCAGCCTGATTATTCCGGACGGCGACACCTGCCTCTTCCCCCACGACAAACTGCTGGCCGTGGGAACCTCGAAACAGCTTGAGAAACTGAGGGCGATGCTGCTCGAGCCGGAAAAGGATATCGGGAAGTTGGAAGAGCAGGAGTTCGACGTGGTGTCGACAGTGCTCGGCCCAGACTCCTACCTTACCGGCCTGCAGCTAGGCTCCACCGATATGCGCGAGTACCACTGCATGGTGATCAGCGTGCTGAGCGAAGGAGAGTTCATTACCAACCCCGGGCCGGAATTCCGCTTCTCCGAGGGCGACACCGTATGGGTTGCAGGCGAGATAAGCTCCTGCCCGTGGATCGGGGAAACAGAGAAATAACTCTTTATCATTATGGAATATACGACTATTGCATCGGCTGACGGCAAACAAGCCATAGATGTCGCCTTCGCCGCTCCCGAAGGAGATCCGAAAGGACTCGTCCAGATCGTCCACGGAATGTGCGAGCACAAGGAACGCTACTTCCCGCTTATGGAGTTCCTCGCGGGCAACGGATATGTTGCGGTATGCCACGACCATCGGGGCCACGGCGCTTCCGCCAGGGCTGCAGGGACCCTGGGCTATATGGGCAAAGGCGGATGGCTCGCGCTGGTAGAGGATACACGCACTGTCGGTCAGTGGATGAAGCAGAGGTGGCCCGGCCTACGTTTCACCCTTTTCGGCCACAGCATGGGCTCGATGGTGGTGCGTTCGTTCGCAAAGCGTTACGACTCCTCCATCGACTCCCTGATAGTCTGCGGCTGCCCCTCCGACAATCCCGCGAAGGGAGCCGGCGCAATGCTGAGCAAACTCATCGGCATGACACGGGGATGGCATCATCCCTCCAAATTGCTTCAGGCGATGTCCTTCGGCAGCTACAACAAGTCTTTCAAGGATGAGGGCTATGCCGCAGCCTGGGTCTGCTCCGACAAGGCGGTTCTGGAGGAGTACCACCACGACCCGCTCTGCCAGTATATCTTCACCGCAGACGGCTTCCACAACCTGCTGCTCCTGATGAAGGACTGCTACTCGCTGAAAGGATGGTCGAAGGCTCATCCCGACCTTCCCGTCCACTTCATCTCGGGAGCCGAGGACCCCTGCCGCATCAGCGACAAAGCGCTTCAGGAAGCTGTTGGAATGATGCGCAAGGCGGGTTACAACCGCGTTACATTGAAACTCTACCCCGGAATGCGGCACGAAATCCACAACGAGACCGGCAAGGCCGAAGTCTGGAACGACCTCCTCTCATATCTCGCATAGGCCATGTCGGTACCGGTGACTGCGATAATTCTGATTTTCCTGCTCGCTGCCTTCTCCAGTTTTGCGCAGCGTGTCACCGGTTTCGGCTTCGGCATAATAATGATGACCGCCCTGCCATACGTCGCCCCTTCGTACGGGGAGGCGACCGCCATCAGCGGGCTGCTGGCCATCTTCAACACAGTCATCCCCGCCTTCAAATACAGGAAGTTGGTATTCAGGAAAGAGGCGGGAAAGGTTCCCGGCCGCAAACTGCTGGTGATCCTCGCCACCTTCCTGGTGGTTTCCTTCTTCAGCGTGAGGCTTCTGAGCCGGGTCGACGGCCCCCTGCTCAAGCATATCCTGGGCGGGGTATTGATTCTCCTCAGCCTCTGGTTCCTTTTCGTCAGCGGCAGGATCCGCATCGCCCCCACCGTCCCGGCACAGATCGGGATGGGTACGGTATCGGGAGTGATGGGAGGCCTCTTCGCGATGCAGGGCCCGCCCGCGGTCATCTATTTCCTGGCCTGCGCCGACAGCAAGGAAGAGTATCTGGGCCTTACGCAGTGGTATTTCCTGATAGGGAACCTGGCGATGACGGCATACCGCGGCGGGCACGGACTCGTCACCGGCGAGGTGCTGATTCTCTTTGCCATCGCCCTTCCGGCCGTACTGCTGGGAGTCGCTATCGGCGACAAGATATTCGACCGCCTCGACGCCGACAGGCTTCGGAAAATCATCTACATCTTCCTGGCCCTGGCCGGAGTGGCGGCACTCTTATCCTGACACCTTTAACTTTTATTACAACCCATAAAATGAAAAAGTTTTTTTCAATTCTCGCAATCGTGATCGCTCTCGCGGCCGTAAGCAGCTGCGGTATCGGCACAGAACTCACTTTCAACCAGAACCAGATCCAGACGAGCGTGGTTCTCTCGCAGAACAACTTCAATGTTATCCGCACCGTCTCGGGCGAAGCCAGCGCAGAGTACATATTCGGCATCGGCGGACGCGCACAGGTAATGGCACGCAACGCAGCTACCGCCAATATGATCAAGAATGCAGGGCTTGTCGGATCACAGGCAATCGCCAACACCAACATCGTTTACTATGAGGAGACGGTGCTTGGAATATGGACTCGCGTTACGGCATACGCTACCGGAACCGTTGTCGAGTTCAAATAACGGGTATTAAAGGAGCGGGGAGAAAAGGCGGGCGACAGACTCCTTGAAGCGTTTGATCCGTCCCCTCGCTGACCATTCGGCCAGGCTGATCTCTACACTGTCAGCCTGGTCTTTCATAAAGTCATCCCGGAGGCGTTCAGCCACGGGAACGTCGTAGAAGAAGGCGTTGATTTCGAAGTCCTGGTCGAAACTGCGGTTGTCGATATTGGTGGAGCCCACCGTGGAGGTCCTGTCGTCCACTACAATGCTCTTGGCGTGGATAAAGCCCTTCTTATAGAAGAACACACGTGCCCCGGCCACCAGCATGGGCTCTATGTAAGAGCGGGTTGCGAGGCCGGTAAGAACTCCCCTGTCCATCCTTTCCGGGAGGATGATCCTCACGTCGAGACCGGATAGCGCGGCATTACGGAGCGACATCAAAATCGTCTCGGACGGTATGAAATAGGGCGTTTCAATATAGATGTACCTGTCCGATTGGGCGATAAGATTGAGCATTCCCTGCATGATGACATGCCATTCGTCCATCGGGCCGGAGGTGGCTATCTGCATCTTGACATTCCCCTCCGCAACGGCCTTGGGGAAGTATTTCTTGGAGAACAAGAACTCCTTGGAGGAGAACTGCCAGTCGGTCAGGAACGAGGTCTGCAGTTCGGCCACAGCCGGTCCGGTGACGCGGAAATGGGTGTCGCGCCATATTCCGCCGTGGATGCCGTCGGAGTAGCGGTCGGCTATGTTCATTCCGCCCGCATAGCCCACCTTGCCGTCGATCACCACCACCTTCCTGTGGTTGCGGTAGTTTGCATTGTTGGAGATGAAAGGAATCACCACCTTCAGGAAGGGATGCACCTGCACTCCCTGGCTGCGGAGCCAGCGGTAGAATCTCCTCTTGGGCAGGGTGAGGTTCGCCGCGTCATCGAACTGCACGCGCACCTCGACCCCCTCCTTCGCCTTGGCTGCCAGGAGTTCTCCCACCTCCATTCCAACCCTGTCGCCTTTGAATATAAAGAACTGGAAATGAATATGATGGCGCGCATTGCGTATATCCTCCATCAGGTCCGCGAACATCGGGTCGAATTGGGTGTAGAACCTCACGTCATTGCCGTCGGTCACCACCGAGTCGTTGATCATTCCCAGCAGATGGGCCGTCTCGTTGTCTTCCTCCACTTCCCCTTCCACAACGAGGTCGCCTGCGCTCTCCCGGGTAAGGTCTTTCAGCACCTTGAGTTTTTCGTCGCTTATAAGGCGCTCGTTACGCTTGTTAATTCCCAGGAAGAAATAGAGTATAAGTCCTATGACCGGCAGCAGGAAGAGCAGCAGTATCCACGCCAGGGTCTGGACGGGATGGCGGTTCTCGGCTATGAGAATCACGATGATGCTTACGAAGAGGATGCCGAAGATTACTCGAAGCCAGAGTGCCATAGGGTGAAAAAAGGATTTTCGCAAAGTTAAGAATTCCAAAGGATTATTCCTATCTTTGCATATAATCGAACCACAATGAGACAGTTGCTTACCCTTGCGGCTGCGATTGCAGCACTCGCAGCCTGCACAACCAACAAAACTGAGGAAATGAAAGACACTGAAATCTTCATGACTCCGGGCGGAGCAAAGGTAGAGATCGCCTGCATCTGCCACGGCTCCATCGCCATCAATTACAACGGTTACTCAATCCAGATCGACCCTGTCGGCGAGATGGACGGCAAGATCAACGACTACGGCCCCTTAGGCAAGGCTGACGCCATCTTCGTAACCCACGAACACTACGACCATCTCTCCGCAGAGACCATCGATTCGCTTTCGAAAGCCGGAACCCTTATCTTCGCAAATGCCTCCGGTTGCGCCAAACTGGGCAAGGGGACCGCACTTGCAAACGGCGACAGCGGACTTTTGACCCCGAAGATCCGATATTCGGTCGTGCCGGCATACAACACGACCGAAGGGCGCGAAAGGTTCCACCCCAAGGGCAACGGCAACGGCTATATCTTCAATGTCGACGGCCTCACGATATATGTCGCAGGTGATACCGAGCCGATTCCCAAGATGTCTGGATTCTCATCAATCTACGGTTCGATTGACGTCGCCTTCCTGCCTGTGAACCAGCCATATACGATGACGGTTCCTCAGTGCGTCGAAGCCGCCAAAGTCATCGCCCCGAAGGTGCTGATTCCCTATCATTACAGCAAGACCGACCTCTCAGAACTTCCCGGCCTGCTTTCTGAAAGCGGAGTCGAAGTGCGCCTGCACGAGTCGCTGAGATAATCAGATTAGTTTCTTGCGGACAAGAAGCGAATTGTAGCGGTCGAGGACTTCGGCCGCTATGTCTTCCCAGCTGCGCACTATGGTGTGCGAAGCCTGGATTCCAGCGCGCTTGACATCATCCTTCGATGCCACCAACTGCCTCAGTCTGGCGGCAAACTGATCCGCGTCATTCGGAGTCAGGAAGCCGTTATCGCCGTCCTTGATAATGGTGGATGCCGTAGCCCCTTCCGCCATGATCGACGGGGTATGAAGTGCCGCCGCCTCGCGAACCACGAGGGGAGCATTGTCATACAGCGACGGGAATAGGAAAAGGTCCGCCGCGGCATAATAGGTCTTTATCTTATCCCTCTCCGTAAGGACTCCGACGAAGGTAACCTTGTCGTCAAGGCCATTCTGGGCAACGAGGGATTTCATCTCCTCTGCGGCATAGCCTCCGCCCACGAAGAACATCCTGAAATCGAGATCCTTGATCCTGGACAAGGCCTCTATGATGAGCCTAGTATTCTTCTCCCAAATGTGCTGCCCCACGAACAGAAAGACAAACTGTCCATCCTTGATTCCCAGCGACTTGCGAGCCTCCTCGAAATAGGAGTCGGGATAGTTGGCGCAGAGGTCGCTGCCGTTCTCGACTACCTCCACCCTACCCTTGAAGCCATATTCGCGTATTACTTCCCTGACCGACTCCTGGGGCACCCAGACCTCGTCGGCGGACTCATAGAACGAGATTATTCGCTTGATGATCAGGTCCACGGCTACCTTGGAGGGGAAGACCCTCTCAAAGTCGTCGCGGTATTTCGAGTGGAATGTCGCGACCAGCGGAATGTTCTGCGATTTGGCAACCCTCTGGGCCGCCATTCCGGAGGTGAAGGGGCTGTGGGCGTGGACTATCTTGAACCGGCGCTTAAGCAGTTTTGCCATAAAGACAGGATCGACTTCGGCTATGCCGGTCATATAGGGCGGCCTGAAGGGCACCGGAATGGACATATACTCCAGCACCTCATAATCTTCGTTATACTTATGTCCATAGTTCATAGGCGTTATGACGCAGACCTTGCCGACATTCTTCTGAAGCCAGTAGGCATAATTCTGCACGCAAACCGAAACCCCGTCCATCACCGGCGGAAAGCACTCGTTGAACAACCCGATATTCTCCTGCTTATGCATCATATTCTTAAACATTTAAACGCCTGTTTACTAGCAAAAATCAGGCCCTACGACGCCCTGTACTGCACAAGGACATCCATAACATCCTTGTAATAACTCTTCGAGACTGGAATCACAGTTCCGACCGCATCGTCCATAACGACCAGGGCCCTCCCCTTTTCGTGCTTTATGAGCTTAACGTGGGCCACGTTGATGATGAAGGAACGGTGGCACCTCATAAGCAGGGTGCCCCTGAAGGCATCCTCAAGCCCTGCGGTGGTATTGCGGAGCAGGTAACTGTTCATCTGTCCGTCTACCAGGAAATGGATGCAGACATAATTGTCCTGCGACTCGAGGTAGCAGATCTCGTCCGGCATCGCTGAAATCTTCACGGCGCCGGAATAATCGGCAAGGTTGAGAAGGGTATCCCCCTTCTTCTCCTCCTTCGGAGCGGAATTGAGCTTGAGCAGCGCGATCTCCTCGTTGCGGTCCTGGATGAAGGCGTAGAGCACGCATAGGGCAAAGGGGATCACGAGAATCAGGAAGACGCACACCAGGGTCCTCAGCAGCAGCTCCGCCTGCGGAACCGCTCCGGCCTTTCCGGCCAGGAAGGTGAAGAACATATAGAGGACCGAGACGCCCAGGATGTCGGCTCCGAGTACGATTGCAAGCCCCCTCAGGGTCACGTCGTGCCGGCGGTCGTAGAGATTCAGGATATACTTGGTAAGCAGCAGCCAGGCCATTCCGGATACGAAGAAGAGCATGGTATAGACTCCCGCCTTTTCATCGGTTAGGGAGATCCAGAATGCGGACGACGAGGAAAATGGACGGTAGATGGCGAGATAGACTATGGAGAAGAGGACGTCGAGACTCGCCGTCAGCAAGAGGAAATCCTTCTTCAGAAAGTGTCTTGGTGCATTCATCGCCATAAATCGAGGGTGCAAATTTACAAAAAATGAGTAAATTTGTAGTTTATAAGTAATTGCCCCTATGGAAGACAGATATACAGAACAATTCATGGTTCCCAGCCACATGGTGGACGGAGGCAAGAAACTCGGCACCGGGAACATCCTGCATATCTTTCAGGAACTCTCCTATAACGGCTCCCATCAGTTAGGATGCGGCGAGGATCTGATGGAAAGCCGGGGGTTCGCCTGGATATTTTCCAGAATCCATATCGTCATCAGACGGCGCCCTTCGATCAACGAAATAGTCAGGATGGAGACCTGGAGCAAGGGGCTCGAAGGGCTCTTCTTCAACAGGCAGTACAGGATCCTGGACTCCGACGGAGAGCCCATCCTGCTGGGCTGCGGCCTCTGCCTTGTAATCAACCTTGAGAGCCGCGCGCTGGTGCGCAGCGACAGGATATCCCAGATTGTCGAGTCCTGGGAGCAGAACCCCGAAGAGGCTGCTTCCACTCCCGCCAAACTGACTCCCTGCGACGGATACGGGAGCCTTCCGCTTCTGAGCCACAGGGTTATGTATTCCGAAACCGACTTCGTGGGACACGTCAACAACAGCCAGTACCTACGCTGGGCGGTGGACTGCGAGAAGACGGTCAATCCCGCTTTCTTCCCCGTGGAGATAACCATCAACTTCCTGAAGGAGACCAAGCTGGGAGACACAATAGAGTATTACCGAGCCATACGCGACGGGCGCATCAATTACGCCGCCCGGGTAGGAGGAGCAACGGTTATGCTGTTGGAAATGAATTGACACATATTTTTCCCATTTCAAATATGAACGAACTGGAAAAGCTGAGACAGGAGATCCAGCAGGCAGACAAAGAGATGGCATCCCTATTTCGCAGGAGGATGGAGATCGTGAGCAAGGTTCTCGAATACAAGGTTGCAAACGGGCTTCCGGTGCTCGATGCGGAGCAGGAAGCAAGGGTCATCGCCAATAATATAGACAATGTTCCGGAGAAGGTTCTCCAGGAGTATTATGTGCTCTTCCTCAAGGAGGTCATGAATATCTCCAAATCCTACCAGCACCACCTGACCGACGGGATGAAGGTGGCCTACAGCGGAGTTCCCGGCGCGTTCGGGCAGATAGCCGCATCGCGAATATTCCCCGAAGCGAACCTGGTTCCCTACCCCGACTTCGAAGGAGCATACAAAGCCTGCGAGAAAGGAGAGGTGGATATTACCGTGCTCCCCATCGAGAACAGTTTCTCCGGAGAGGTTGGAAAGGTTTCCGACCTGATTTTCGAAGGAAGCCTGTATATCAATATGATGCTCGAGCTGAATGTCACCCAGAACCTGATCGGAATAAAAGGAGCCAGGACTGAAGAGATCAAGACCGTCATAAGCCATCCCCAGGCCCTTTCGCAGTGCTCTTCATTCATCCACCGCCACGGCCTCAGCGAAATCGAATACGAAAATACCGCGATGGCCGCCAAGTTCGTTGCGGAGAAGGGCGACAGGACGATGGCCGCTATCGGATCCGTCGAAACGGCAAACCTCTACGGGCTTGAGATCATCGAAGCCAACATAAGCCACTCCAGGACCAACACCACCCGCTTCGCCACCCTTTCGAGGGTGATGAACGCCCCTTCCAAAAGCAGCACGGGAGAGTACTTCATCCTGATGTTTACAGTGAAGAACGAGGCCGGCGCACTTGCCAAGGTACTCAATATCATCGGCGCCCACGGCTTCAACATGAACAATCTCCGCAGCCGGCCGATGAAGGAGCCGCTCTGGAATCACTATTTCTACGCCGAACTCGAAGGCAACGCCTCTTCGGAGGACGGCAAGGATTTGATGCGGCAGCTCCATACCGTTTGCGATAAATTCAAGCTCGTGGGAGCTTACAAACGAATCTGAGAATGGAACTCTATTGCCATACGCCTGAAGGTGGCTACGGGATTACCGTGGCAAGAGGCGCCATCCGCGACGCCGCCTCGCTGGCCGACCTGAACCGCAAGGTCCTGGTAGTCACTGACGACGGCATCCCTTCCGCCTATTCCGATGCCGTGCTCTCCCAGTGCAGGGAGGGCTACAGGTTCGTTTTCCCTCACGGAGAGAAAAGCAAGAACCTTGATACTTTCGCCGCCATTCTTTCGGAGATGCTTCGCCTCGGATTCACCCGCTCCGACGCGGTGGTTGCCGTCGGCGGCGGCGTTACCGGCGACATCGCCGGATTCGCGGCGGCCAGTTATATGCGCGGGATCGATTTCATAAACATCCCCACCACCCTCCTCTCCCAACTCGATTCATCTGTAGGAGGCAAGACCGGCATCGATTTCGGCGGCATCAAGAATTCCGTCGGAGCATTTTACAATCCCGTACGGGTCATCATCGACCCCGACACTCTGGAGACCCTCGACGCACGGCTCCTTCACGAAGGGCTGGCCGAGGCGGTAAAGATGGCAGCTACTTCAGACCCTTCGCTGTTCGCCCTTATCGCCGGCAGCTGCGACCTCGGTGCCGACATCGAGGCAATAATCGCCGCAGCCCTCCGCATCAAGATTGATGTAGTGGAACACGACCCTGAAGAGAAGGGGCTCCGCAGGGTGCTCAATTTCGGCCACACAATTGGGCATGCGATCGAGGCCGCAGCCGGAGGAAAGTACTACCACGGCGAGTGCGTGGCGATGGGAATGCCCTGCATGGCTTCTCCAGAGGCCGCAAGGCAGATCAGGGAAGTGCTTGAGAAATACGGACTTTCCTCCCGCTCTCCTTTTCCGTACTCCGCCCTGGAGCCCTACATCCTCCACGACAAGAAGATGGCCTCGGGAAAGGTAACCGTGGTTTTCGTCGACAGTATAGGTTCCTTCGAATTCCGGCAGGCCGGCCCGGAGGAACTGAAGTGTTACATAGAGAATAATTTGGAAAAATGAGGAATTCAATCGGAACAAGCGTAATCCTGACCCTCTTCGGAGAGTCGCACGGAGAGGCGGTGGGCGCCGTCCTGGACGGCCTCGCACCCGGAATGCCGGTCGATGAGGGTTATATCGCCCTCCTGCTTTCAAAACGCAGGCCTGCCGGTGCAGCCGACACCGCCCGCCGCGAACCGGATGCATTCCGGATCGTCAGCGGAGTCTTCAACGGAATGACCACAGGAGCGCCGCTCTGCATCCTGATACCCAACACCGATGTGCGCAGCGAAGATTACGCCGCCAACGCCGGCCTTCCCCGTCCCTCGCACGCCGATTTCACGGCCCACGTCAAATACGACGGTTTCGAGGACTGGCGAGGCGGAGGCCACTTCAGCGGCAGGCTGACCGCAGCCATCACAGCGGCCGGAGCGATACTACTTAACGCGCTTGAACGCAAGGGAATAGATATTTGCAGCAAGGTTGTCGAATGCGCCGGCCTGAAGGACGAAAGCTCATTCGAAGAGGCTGTTCTCAAAGCCAAGGCCGACGGAGACTCGGTGGGCGGCATAGTACGCACCGAGATTACCGGACTTGAAGCCGGTTTGGGAGAGCCCTGGTTCGACTCGCTCGAAGGAGCGCTCGCCAGAGCGGTTTTTGCTCTGGGAGGCGTCAAGGGAATCGAGTTCGGAGGCGGATTCGCCCTCGCCCGTATGCGCGGTTCGCAGGCCAACGACCAGTTCTGCGTGGCGGACGGACGCATCGGGACCGAGACCAACTACAGCGGCGGCATCAACGGCGGCATCTCCAACGGAATGCCGGTGGTATTCAACACCGCAGTAAAGCCTACGCCTTCTATTTCGCTGCCGCAGAAGAGCGTCAATCTGGAGACTGGCGCAGAGGCGACTCTCGAAATCACCGGCCGTCACGACCCGGCCATTGTAAGGCGCATCAGTCCCGTAATCACTGCTGTGACAGCCCTGGTAATCAGCGATATGCTGGCCCTCAGGCACGGCACGGACTATCTTTCGGAATAATGGAATACGGACTTATAGGAGGTCGGCTTGGACACAGCTTCTCGAGGGAGATCCACGGGATGCTCTCCCCTGCTCCCTATGAGCTCCGCGAACTGACTCCCGAAGAGTTGCCGCTCTTCCTGAAGGAAAGGGATTTCAAAGGCATCAATGTCACGATTCCATTTAAGGAGACCGGGATTCCCTGTCTCGATACGGTTTCGGATGAGGCGCGCGCCATCGGGGCGGTAAACACTATAGTCAACAAAGGCGGGAAACTCTTCGGTTACAACACCGATTACTTCGGGCTCAAGGAACTCGCCCTCAGCGCGGGAGTCGGGTTCGAAGGGCGCAAGGTCCTGATTCTCGGGGCCGGAGGTGCGGCAAAGACAGCCGACGCCCTCGCCCGCGACCTTGGAGCAGCCTCCGTCACCCACGCCGTCAGGACTCCCCGTGAATCCACCCAGATCTCCCTCGGATCCCTTCGGGAGGAGAACGGATTTGAGATAATAATCAACTGCACGCCTGTGGGAATGTTCCCCGACAGCGAAGGTCGGATTATCGACATAAATGCATTTCCCCGCCTCAAGGGGCTCCTCGACCTGGTTTACAATCCCTTGCGCACCAACCTGGTACTCGACGCACAGGAGGCCTGTATCCCGGCAGAAGGAGGACTCATGATGCTCGTGGCGCAGGCCTGCAGGGCACAGGAGCTTTTCCAAGACACCACCCTTCCCGAAGGGACCATCCGGAAGACATATGAAAAGGTGCTCCGCAGCAAAAGGAACATCGTCCTGACGGGAATGCCCTCGAGCGGCAAGAGCACCATGGGCAGAATGCTCTCCGAAAGAACCGGAATGCGCTTCATCGACACCGACCTGATGATTGCCGCAAGCGCAGGCAGGAGCATCCCCGAAATCTTCGAATCCGAAGGAGAAACGGGATTCCGCCTGAGGGAATCTCAAGTGATCCGCGAACTCTCCGGTCTGAACGGAGCGATCATCGCCACCGGCGGGGGTGCTGTACTCGACCCGGCAAACGTAAGCCGGCTCAAGCGCAACGGAACGATATATCTCATTGCGCGCGACCCGGAGAGGCTCACCCCTACCGGCGACCGTCCGCTTTCAAGCAACAGCGAAGCGATGCAGAAACTGTTCAGTCAGAGGCGCGAGGCATATCTGCAGGCAGCGGAAAGAATAATAGACAACAACGGAACGCCCGAAGCGGCGATAGCACAATTCGAACTATGAAACTGCTGATTATCAACGGGCCCAACATCAATTTGCTGGGTTTCAGGGAGCCGGAGATCTACGGCACCGAGAGCTACAGGGACCTCGAAGAGAAAGTACAGGGGTATGCCGCTGACAACGGCCACGAGCTGAAGCTCCTCCAATCCAACCACGAGGGCGAACTTGTGGACTGGATCCAGGGAGCCCTGTTCGACGATGTGGAAGGCATCGTCATCAACCCCGGCGCCTATACCCATACCAGCATAGCGCTGCTCGACGCCGTAAAAGCAGTCGGGATCCCGACGGTGGAGGTCCATATCTCGAAGGTTGAAGAGCGGGAGGATTTCCGCCAGGTGAGTTATATCCGGAAAGCCTGCATCGACACAGTTACCGGGCGCGGAATCGAAGGTTACATAGATGCGATAAAGATCCTCGAAAACAGGAAATGAGAGTCGAATTCGGCATAGGAAAGGCCTCCGGCACAGTTGCCGCGCCCCCCTCGAAGAGCTTTGCCCACAGGCTGCTGATAGCCGGGGCCCTCAGAGGGGAAAGGTGCTGCATACGCAATGTAGCCTTCCCGGATGACATACTCCGCACCCTTGACTGCCTGCGGGCGCTTGGGTTCCGATTCGAAAAGGGGGAAGAAACAGTAATGTTTTCTGGTGTCCGGGAGGTGCCCGAAGGAGAAATCACAATGCCCTGCGGGGAGAGCGGATCTACGCTAAGATTTATGGTGCCGGTTGCTCTTGCGCTCGGGGGAAAGTTCCGTTTCACCGGGACTGAAAGGCTCATTGCCCGCGGCATCGGAGGATACGGCGAAATGCTTAAGGATCAAGGAATTGTATGCGAAATCGGGACTGGCTTCATCCTCCTGGAAGGCAGGCTTGGACCTGGAGAATACCATATAGATGTCACCCAGAGCAGCCAGTATCTGACTGGGCTTTTGCTCGCGCAGCCGATAATTCCGGGAGAAAGCAGGATCGTTACGGAGGGCCGGATGGAGAGCCGCAGCTATATCGATATTACCGAAGCGGCGGTCGGGCAGACCACGGTTGAAGGCGACTGGTCGAACGCGGCATTCCTCGAGGCCTTCAACCTGTTCGGCGGCAAAGTGAAGGTCACAGGACTCAATCCCGACTCGGTGCAGGGGGACCGCCGCTGCCTGGATTTCTTCGCTGCTCTGAAGGAGGGATTCGCGACCATCGACATCTCGGAGAACATCGACCTCGGTCCGGTGCTCTTCGCCGTAGCCGCGCTGCTGCACGGAGCCGAAATCACCGGCACCCGCCGTCTCGCCCTGAAAGAGAGCGACAGGGTTTCCGCGATGCTGGAGGAACTCTCCGCATTCGGTGTCCGTTACAGCAGGGACAACAACAGCGTTACAATATATGAATCCCCCCTACACGCCCCCGGGAGACCGCTATACGGCCACAACGACCACCGTATCGTAATGGCTCTCGCCCTCCCCCTCTCCCTCTTTGGAGGCCGGATCGAAGGCGCGGAAGCGGTGAGGAAGAGTTTCCCCGACTTCTTCGAAACGCTCGGGAAAATCGGAATAAAAACGAAAATTCATGCTGACTAAGGATAAGAAAATACTGATCGTAGGTCTCGGACTCATCGGCGGCAGTTATGCCCAAATGCTGACGAAGGCCGGATTCGAGGTGGGCGCGGTGACCCGCAGCCGGAAATCGATCGACTACGCACTTGAAAAGGGAATCATCTCCTCCGGTACCGTCGATGTTACCCGCGACTACATATCGCAGTTCGACCTCCTGGTCTTCGCCCTCTATCCCCACATATTCATAGAATGGCTTGAGAAGTACCAGGATTACATAAAGCAGGGCGCCTTGATAACCGATGTCACCGGAGTCAAGGTCGGAGTGGTATATAAGGTCCAGCAGATGCTTCGCGACGATCTGGAATTCATCGCCGCCCACCCTATGGCGGGACGCGAGGTATGCGGCGTGGAGAATGCCGACGGCAGCATCTTCAAAGGGGCGAACTACATTGTTACCCCCACGGCGTCCAACACTCAGGATGCCATAGCGACCTGCCGGCAGCTTGGCGGAATCCTGGGTTTTGCCCGCATTTCGGAGGTGAGTCCGGAGGAGCACGACGAAATGATCGGCTTCCTCAGCCAGCTGACCCACTGCATCGCCGTGGCGCTGATGAACTGCAAGGAATCCAGCCATCTGGTCGACTTCACCGGAGACTCCTTCCGTGACCTTACCCGCATAGCCAGGATCAATGAAGAGATGTGGAGCGAGCTCTTCCTTCTCAACCGCGACGAACTGCTCAGCCAGATGGATCTCTTCGCGGGTGAATTCGACAAGATCCGCAATGCCGTCCGCGACGGCGATACGGAGACCCTCAGGCGTATGATGCAGATATCCACACTCCGCAGGAGTTACTTTGACAAATAACGGCAAATATGAATATGATAATGAAGCGCGAGCTCTTCGAGCCGCAGGAAATCAAGGAGATGTACCCTGTATCGGACAAGGGTGCGGAATGCAAGAAAGCCAATGACAAGGCGATCCGGGAGGTTCTGGAAGGCAAGTCCGACAAATTCATCCTGATAATAGGACCCTGTTCCGCAGACCACGAGGATTCCGTCATAGAATATATCAAAAGACTTCGTCCCGTACAGGAAAAGGTCGCCGACAAACTGGTGATCATCCCCAGGGTATATACCAACAAGCCCCGCACTACCGGCGCCGGATACAAGGGAATGCTCCATCAGCCCAATCCGATTGCCGACCCCGACATCCTCAAGGGTCTTATAGCCATCCGCAGGATGCATATGAAGGCCATCAACGAGGCCGGTTTCTCCTGCGCCGACGAGATGCTCTATCCCGAAAACCACCAGTTCCTTTCCGACCTGCTTTCCTATGTGGCCGTAGGCGCCAGGAGCGTCGAAGACCAGCAGCACCGCCTCACCGCCAGCGGCCTCGACATCCCGGTGGGTATGAAGAACCCTACCTCCGGCGACATGTCTGTGATGATGAATTCAATCAGGGCGGCACAGGGAGACCATACCTTCATCTATCGCAACTGGGAGGTCGAGAGCATGGGCAATCCCTTTGCCCACGCCATCCTGAGGGGATATGTCGACAATCATGGCACCACCCATCCCAACTACCACTATGAGGACCTAAGCCGCCTCTGCGACCTCTATGATGAGTCGGGACTCAAGAATCCCGCGGTTATCGTGGACTGCAACCACTCCAACTCCGGCAAGCAATACCTCGAGCAGATCCGCATCGCCAAGGAGGTGCTGCACAGCATGAGGCACAACGAAAGGATCAACCGCATCGTCAAGGGTCTTATGATTGAATCGTACATCGAAGACGGCGCCCAGGGCCCCAGAGAGTGCACATTCGGCAAATCCATCACCGATCCCTGCCTCGGCTGGGAGAAGAGCGAAAGGCTCATTTACGAGATTGCAGAACTGAGATAAACATATTTGTCATGAAGAACAAAACGCTACTTTGCGCCTTTCTGGCGCTGATTATTGCCGTTCCCGCAGGGGCGCAGTCGAGCAACGTGGTGGAAAAGGCGCGCTACTTCCTGCGCGTGGACCAGATGCCCGACGCATCCTACTTCCTCCCCGCCCCTCCCGAATTCGGAACCGACGCCTTCCTGCTGGACAGCTGCGTTTACGAGCAGGGCAAACTGATCCGCGACACCGAGCGCGGACGCCTTGCCGTTGCCGACGCCGACATCTCCATCGAGTATATAATGGCACGCTTCGGCGCGGCGATGGGAATTCCCGACTTCAATCCGCAGGAGTATCCCGTGACGGCGGACTTCCTCTTCAAGAGTTTCGCCACCGCAAGGCTGAGCATCTCGGCGGCGAAGGACAAGTTCGCAAGGGTGAGGCCCTACCAGCATTTCAACGAACACACTCCGCTTCCCGAGAGGGAATTCAAGGACGACTTCACCTCCTACCCTTCGGGCCATACAATCCGCTACTGGGCTGCTGCCCTGGTACTTACGGCTGTCGCACCGGAATACCAGAACGAGATTCTCAAGGCCGGGTACGAGGGCGGACAGAGCCGCACGATAGTGGGCTTCCACTACCAGTCAGACGTTGACGCGGCACGTCTGGCAGCCAGCGCCGCTTACGCCAGGATGAGCGCCGACCCGCTCTGGCAGAAACTTCTCAAACGCTCGCAGAGGGAGTTCGAACGCAAGAACAGATGAAGCGCATCGAGGTAGCAGCGGCGGTTATCCGCAGGAAAGACCAGGTCTTCGCCACCCAGCGGGGCTATGGTGATTTCAAGGACTGGTGGGAGTTCCCGGGCGGCAAGATGGAACCGGGCGAGACGCCGGAAGAGGCCCTCGTGCGGGAGATCCGGGAGGAACTCGACGCCGAGATTTCGGTCGGGGAAAAGCTGACCACCGTGGAGTGGGACTACCCCGCATTCCACCTTACGATGCACTGCTTCTGGTGCTCCCTCCGTACGCCTGCGCTCCACCTGAACGAACACGAGGCATCCGCCTGGCTCGGAGCGGAGAACATCTCTGCCGTGAAGTGGCTTCCGGCCGACGAAGGGATTCTTCCCCTTATTTCAGCTGGGCTAGATGGCACACCTGAAGGCTGCATCATCCCCTCACTTAAATGTTACATCGAATCGGAGATAATCCCCCGCTACGACCACTTCGACAAGGGACACGACCGCAGCCACGTAAACTCGGTCATAGCGCAGGGGCTTGAACTCTGCCGCTGGTACGACGTCAACCCCAATATAATTTATACCGCAGCGGCATACCACGACACGGGTATCTGCGAGGGACGAGAGACTCACCACACAGTCTCGGCACGCATCATACGGGCCGACTCAGAGCTCCGCAGGTGGTTCACCGGGAGTGAGATAGATTTGATTGCAAATGCCGCCGAGGACCACCGCGCCTCCTCCAAAAACGAACCGCGCGGCATCTGCGGCAAGATACTGGCCGAGGCGGACCGGCAGATCGACCCGGAGGATATAATCCGACGCACGGTTCTGTACGGACTGGACCACTACCCTGAGCTGGACAAGGAGGGGCACTGGCAGCGCACCCTCGGGCACATGCACGAGAAATATGCCGAAGGGGGCTACCTGAAACTCTGGATTCCGGAGTCGCCGAACGCCGGAAGGCTTGCGGCCCTGCGCAGCATAATTTCGGACGAGAAATTATTGAGAAAATACTTCGAAAAATTTTATCTTTGTGAAACCAAAATCCCTTAAACAATGAAAAAAATCATAGCAACTCCCCTCGCCCCCAAGGCCGTGGGCCCCTACTCACAGGCCGTTGAACTCAACGGAACCCTCTATATCTCGGGACAGTTGCCCGCAGATCCTGAAACCGGTGCACTCGCAGAAGGCATAGAGGCTCAGACACGACGCAGCCTCGACAACATCGGCGCGATCCTCGCCGAAGCAGGTCTCACCTTCTCCGATGTGGTCAAGACCACCGTACTTCTCGACGACATAGCCAATTTCGGCGCGATGAACGCAGTCTATGCCGAATACTTCCCCGGTGACAAGCCTGCAAGGGCATGCTACCAGGTTGCAGCCCTTCCCAAGGGCGCCATGGTCGAGATCGAGGCCGTCGCCGGCAAATAGGAGAAACGGCGATGAAACAGGGCTTCGACAATCAGAAATACCTGAAGATTCAGTCCGAGCACATCCGTGAGCGCATCGCCCAGTTCGGGGACAAGCTCTATATGGAGTTCGGAGGCAAGCTCTACGACGACAACCACGCCAGCCGCGTCCTTCCCGGATTCGAGCCGGACAGCAAGCTCAAGATGCTCACCCAGCTCAAGGACGACTGCGAGATAATCATCGTCATCAGTGCCGTAGATATCGAGAAAAACAAGATCAGGGGCGACCTGGGCATCACCTACGATGTGGATGTCCTGCGACTTCGCGACGTCTTCATGAGCCGCGGATTCCTCGTCTCCTCGGTCGTCGTCACCCACTTCAACGGACAGGCCAGCGCCATCGCCTACCGCGAGAGGCTCAACCGTCTGGGAATCAAGGTCTATTTCCACATCACGATAGAAGGCTACCCCGAAAATGTGGCCCTCATCGACTCCGAGGAGGGATTCGGAAAGAACGACTACGTGGAGACAACCCGTCCGCTCGTAGTCGTCACCGCACCCGGACCGGGCAGCGGCAAGATGGCCGTCTGCCTGAGCCAGCTCTACCACGAGAACAAGCGGGGCATCAAGGCGGGATACGCCAAGTTCGAGACCTTCCCCATCTGGAACCTTCCCCTGAAGCACCCCGTCAACCTGGCCTACGAAGCCGCCACGGCCGACCTGAACGACGTCAACATGATCGACCCGTTCCACCTGGAGGCCTACGGACAGATGACCGTCAACTACAACCGCGACATCGAGATATTCCCCGTCCTGAACGCCCTCTTCGAGGGCATCTACGGCGAGAGCCCCTACAAGTCCCCCACCGACATGGGAGTCAATATGTGCGGCTTCTGCATCTGCGACGACGAGGCCTGCTGCCAGGCGGCGAAGGACGAGATAATCCGCCGCTACTACACCTCCCTCGGCAGGCTTGCTGAGGGAATCTGCGGAGAGAGCGAGGTCAACAAGATAGCGCTGCTGATGAAGCAGGCACGCATCACCACCGACGACCGCAAGACCACCGTGGCGGCAAAGCGCCGCAAGGAGCGCTGCGGAGGTGTCCCTTCCGCCGCCATCGAGCTTGCCGACGGCACAATCATTACCGCTGAAACAAGCCCGTTACTCGGCCCCAGCGCCGCCCTGATCCTCAATGCGGCCAAGCATCTGGCAGGCATCGACCACCAGGTCAAGCTTATTCCGCAGAGCATGATAGAGCCTATCCAGCGGACCAAGGTCTCCTTCCTGCACGGCCAGAATCCCCGTCTCCACACCGACGAGGTGCTGGTGGCCCTCTCAATGCTGAGCACCACCGATGAGAACTGCCGTCGCGCCCTAGAAACCCTTCCACAGTTCAACGGATGCCAGGTTCACACCACCGTCTTGCTGAGCGAGGTGGACCGCAAGATATTCAAGAAACTCGGCGTAGGCCTCACCTGCGACCCGGTAAAGAAGGGATGATATGTCGGGCGGATTCTCCAGGTTCATGCTGAAAGCCCTGGGCTGGAAGACAGACGGCGATATGGCTCCCGAAGGGAGGAATCTGTATCTCTTCGCTCCCCATACCAGCATCTGGGATTTCGCCATCGGCTTCTTCTACTTCCGCTCCCAGGGACACAAGCTCAAGGTGATGATCAAGAAGGAGGCTTTCTTCTTCCCTCTAGGGCCGTTGCTCAAGGCTATGGGCGGATTCCCTATCGACCGTTCCAACCCCAAGGCCACCCTTGTCAGCGTGATCCACGCGATGGAGGAGGACGGCAAGCGCCCTTTCCAGCTTGTTATCTGCCCGGAAGGAACCCGCAAGGCGGTGAAGAAGTGGAAGACCGGCTACCATACGATAGCGCGTGCCACAGGGGCAAAGGTGTACCTAGCCTTCGCCGATTACCGGACAAAGAGAATCGGGGTCATCCCCGGCGGGATAGAGCTCACCGACGACGCGCGGAGCGACACCGACCGCATCCAGAAGATTTACGCGTCGATGAACCTAACAGGATTACATAAGAAAGGCTACTCCGCGGAGTAGCCTTTCCTTTTAATCTGCATCTTCACCTTTGACAAGTTCCAGGTAGCCGGGAATCACACGGCCCAGGGCCTTGTGCAGCGTCTTCTTGTTGCTGTCGATGCTTACGACCTCGCCTTGGGGAGTGATGGATGCGTAATACTCCTTATACACCGCCCTTGAATCCCCCTTCTTGGCCGAGCCGCTGAAGCAGAAGTCATAATAGGCCACATTGCCCAGGATCGGCTCGAGGCTCCTTTCCATATCGGCAAGGCCGGCAATCACCTCGTGGTCGTGGTTGATGGCGTTGCGCTTATCGACCGCGCTGTTGACGAAGCCTCCCTGCTTGTACCTCTCGAGCAGTTTCATATTCTGCTTGAGACGCAGGTCGAAGACCTCCTGGCGATACTTGAGCTCCTCTCCGAAAGTGGTGGAGTCGATAAGCGAGAAGATTTCGATATTGACCTTGGCTCCCTCGCCTAGACGGCCGGCGATTTCAGTTTCCAGAGCCGCCAGATAAGGATCTTTTTCCTTTGTGCATGCGCTCAGCGCCGCAACGAAAACAGTAATCAGTAATGCTAGTTTTTTCATAAAAGAATATCATTAAGGAGACCTGAAGCCGTCTGCATTCCGCCTGCCCCGGCGCCCTGAACCACCAGGGGCGAAGGATAGAACGAAGTGCGGACTATAGCGCAGTTGTCGGTCCCGTTCAGGTTATAAAACGGATGTGTTTCATCTATCTGCCTGAGCCCTATCGAGGCTTTGAACTCCCCGTCGGGAGCTATTTCGAGGCAGGCGGTATATCTCAGTTTGCACCCCTTGGAGGCGGCATCGTCATAGAGGCGGCGGAAGGCCTCCTCATCGTGCCAGTCGGGAAGAGGAACGGCCTCCACATCGGCCTCGTCGATAACAAGGCCGGCCTCACGGGAGAGGATCAGGATTTTGCGCAGCACGTCGCGGCCGCTCAGATCGACCGAAGGGTCGGGCTCGAGATAGCCGGCCTTGCCTGCCTGTGCCACGATCTCGGCGAAAGTGGGGCCGTCTGCGCCGCGGTAGTTGCTGAAGAGGAAGTTGAGGGAGCCGGAAAGGACTGCCTCCACCCTCTCGATCGCGTCGCCTGAGTTGACGCTCCGGGAGATGGTCTCAAGGATCGGGAGCGCCGCACCTACGGTAGTCTCGTACCGGAGGGAGACTCCGTTGCGGAGGGCGGCATCCTTCATTACGCGGTATCTTTCATAAGGGGCCGAGAAGGCTATCTTGTTGCAGGCCACCACCGAATAGCCGGCCTTGAAGAGCTGCTCGTATTTGGATGAGACGTGCGCGCTCGCAGTGCAGTCGGCAAATACCGAATTCTCGAGAGAGATGCCCTTCAGGGCTGTGAACCAGGCGTCGTCGGCGGTAGGTTCTCCCTTCTTCAGCCGCTCTGTTGCCGTAGCGGGATCTATTCCCTTCCCGTCAATGATGAAGTGGTCGGCATCGCAGAGTCCTGCGAGCACCACGCGCTTGCCCGTGCGCTTTGCAACGATATCGGCGCTCGATGCAAGAATCTTCAGCAGCGAACCTCCCACCGTACCGCATCCAGTGAGGAATAAATTCACCGGGATCTCCGTACTCTTGTCGAAGAACTCGTTGTGGATGCAGCGGATTGCCATCTCCACCTTGTCTGAGGAAACGATAACGGAGATGTTACGTTCGGAAGAACCCTGTGCGGTTGCCCTTACGGGAATGCCGTTGCGTCCCATGGCGGCGAGCATCCTGCCCGTGGTGCCGCTTTGGTTGAAGATGTCGTTGCCCACGAGGCAGACGATCGAATAGCCCTTCTCCACCTTGAGCGGATTGAGTTTGCCGAGAGAGATCTCATAGGCAAAGGTCTCGTCGGCAGCCCTCTTGGCCTTCTCCGCGTCGGCCTCGGAAATGGCGATGCACATCGTGTGGACCGAAGAGGCCTGGGTGATGAGGATGATGTTGATATCGTGCAGGTAGAGGGTTTCGAAGAGGCGGCTGGAGAAGCCGGGGATGCCCACCATTCCGCTGCCTTCCAGCGAGATGAGGGCGATGTTGTCGGAATTGGAGATGCCTATCAGATTGGAGCCGTAGACAGCGGGCGGATCCTTCTCGATAAGGGTTCCGAAGGCCGACGGCTCGAATGTATTCTTAACGTAGATGGGAATTCCTTCGGCCACAACCGGCTGGATAGTAGGAGGATAGATTACCTTGGCGCCGAAGTGGGAAAGTTCCAGCGCGGCACGGTACGAAATGTGGCTGATGGTGCGTGCCGTAGGGACTATCCTGGGATTGGAGGTCATCATACCGGGAACGTCGGTCCAGATCTGGAGTTCCCTCGCGCCGCATCCCACTGCGATTATCGAAGCGCTGTAATCCGATCCGCCGCGTCCGAGGGTGGTCATCCGCCCCTTTTCGTCGGAGGCGATGAAGCCCTGCATTATGAACAGGCGGGTATCGGGATCGTCGGCCAGCAGCTTCGCAATGTTGGCGTTGGTAGCCGCCTGGTCAAGGGTATTGTGGCCTCCGGAAGAGGCGGTCTTCACGATACTGCGCGAGTCGATCCATCGGCTGTTGGTCCCCATCGAGGAGAACTTTGCGGCCACGATCCGTGTGGAGAGCAGCTCGCCGCACCCCTGGATGGCATCGAGGCTCACGGTGCTCAGCTCGCCGAGCAGTCGCACTCCCTGTGCGATTCCGCGGAGGTGGTTGAATATCTCGTCGCACTCCCTGAGCACCTGCTTGCGGCTCTCGCGGGGCAGGAACTCCTCGATGATGCCGTTATGACGCTTCTGAAGGTCATCTATCAGGGCAAGGTAGGACTCGTCCCTTTCCGATGCCAGATTGCCTATCTTGATGAGGGTGTCGGTGCATTTGCTGATTGCCGAGAGCACCAGGATCGTCCTGTCGTTCTCAAGCGCCTTGGAGACGATCTTTACAACCTTTGTCATATTGGCGGCGTCCGATACGGAGGTACCGCCGAATTTCAGGACTTGCATATCAATCTTCTATCAGGGGTTTCAATATCTTGGTAAGCTGTTCATACTCAAGCAGGAAGCCGTCATGTCCGAACAGCGAATTGATTACGTGGTATTTGCATCCGGGGATGAATTCAGACATCTTCTCAATCTCCTTGGGCCTGAAGATGCAGTCGGTGTCGATCGCGACGAGGGTGACGTCGGCCTTTATGGAGCCGAGAGCGGCCGCCTCTCCCCCGCGTCCGCGTCCAGCATTGTTACTGTCGACGCAGTTGGCCAGGTACCAGTAGCTGTAGGCGTTGAAGCGCCGGCCAAGTTTCTCTCCCTGGTAACGCTCGTAGGAGGCTGCCCTCTGCGCGAAGACCGCATCGTCATCCATCTCCTTCTGGGTGATGTCATACCCTTCGTAGCAGCGGTATGAGATCAGGGCTATGGCGCGGGCGCACTTCATTCCTTCAAGGCCTCCCTGCGGAGATTTCGCCTCGCGGAATGTGGGGTCGGCCTCGATCGCCATCCTCTGGGTCTCCATAAATGCGGTCAAATAGGGACTCACCCTTGAGGTGGTGGCGATGAAAGCGGCCTTTTTGATAACCTCCGGCTCGATTATCGACCACTCGATGGCATAGAAGCCGCCTATCGAGGAGCCGAGCAGGAGATCCACCTTCTCTATTCCCAGCGCCTTGCGGACAAGGATTATGGAGGAGACTATATCGCGGGTCGTAACGTCGGGATAATCAAAATAATAGGGTTTGCCTGTGGCGGGATTTACAGATACCGGACTGGTGGTTCCGTAGGGGGAGCCGGGCATATTGGAGCATACCACGAAATACTTTTCGGTGTCGATCAGTTTGCCCGGTCCGACAAGCGATTCCCACCAATCCTCCGGGTCTGAGTTGGCTGTCAGCGCGTGGCATATCCAGATCACCTTCTCCCCCTTGCGATAATCACGGGGAGAGGTGTGGTAGGCTATCTCGAAATTCTCGATAGCCTTACCGCACTCGAACTCGAACCTATCCGCGGTCAGCTTGTGAAACTGCATTCTCTATATCTTTAATAAGGTCGTCAGGATCCTCGAGACCTATGCTGAGACGCATCAGGTCGGGAGCCACTCCCGCCTCGAGGAGCTGCTCGTCGGTAAGCTGACGGTGGGTATGCGATGCGGGATGCAGTATGCAGGTGTAGCAGTCCGCAACGTGGGTTTCAATAGTAACAAGCTTCAGGGCGTCGATAAAACGGTTGGCGTACGCGCGATCCCCCTTCAGGGCGAAGGCCATCACGCCGCAGGAGCCGTCGGGAAGATATTTCCTGCCGCGTTCGTACTCCGTATCGCCCTCCAGGCCGGGATAGTTGACCCATTTGACTGACGGATGGTTCTTCAGGAATTTTGCGACCTTCAGGGCGCTGCTGCAGTGGCGTGCCATCCTCACGTGCAGGGTCTGCAGACCGAGGCCGAGATAGAAGGCGTTCTGCGGGCTCTGGCAGCATCCGAAGTCCCTCATCAGCTGGGCGGTAGCCTTGGTTATGTAAGCTCCTTTGCCGAAGCGTTCGGTATAGATGAGGCCGTGGTAGGAGTCGTCCGGAGTGCAGAGTCCGGGGAACTTCTCCGCATTGGCATCCCAGTCGAAGTTGCCGCTGTCCACGACGACGCCTCCGACTGCCGTGCCGTGACCGTCCATATATTTGGTGGTGGAGTGGGTCACTATGTCGGCGCCGAACTCGAAGGGGCGGCAGTTGACCGGAGTGGGGAAAGTGTTGTCCACTATCAAGGGCACCCCGTGTGCGTGCGCAATGCGCGCAATACGCTCTATATCAAGGACCCTGACGTTAGGATTGGTCAGCGTCTCGCCGAATACGAGTTTGGTGTTGGGCTTGAAGGCAGCCTCTAACTCCTCGTCGGAGGCCTCCTGGTCGATGAATGTCACATCGATGCCCATCTTCCTGAAAGTGGTATTGAAAAGGTTGAAAGTACCTCCGTATATGCTTGCCGTACTGATCATATGGTCGCCGGCCTCGCAGATATTGAAGCAGGCGAAGAAGTTGGCCGCCTGTCCCGACGAGGTAAGCATAGCAGCCACGCCACCCTCAAGCTCAGCAATCCTCGCCGCAACCGTGTCGCAAGTCGGGTTCTGAAGCCTGGAATAGAAATAGCCCGATTCCTCAAGGTCGAAAAGACGTCCCATCTGGTCGCTTGTCTCGTACTTGAAGGTTGTACTCTGGATAATGGGAATCTGCCTGGATTCCCCCTTCTTGGGCCTGTAGCCCCCCTGTACGCAAAGCGTGTCGATCTTTTTGCTCATTTTGTCTTCGATATAAATTCTCCGCAAGATAGTACTTTTAGAAAATATTTCGGTACACTGCATTGCAATTTGGAAAATTATTCTATTTTTGCATGAAATTCAAATTGCGGAAGCAAATATAACCATTTTATTCCCTTTTCACGGAAAAATATTCTTGTATGAACAGCAGCACTTTGGACGAAATGGACCTGAAAATCCTCAGGTGCCTTCAGGAAGACGCGAAGATGACCACCAAGCAGATCGCCGCCCGGGTCAATCTCTCCTCCACTCCGGTTTTCGAGCGCATCAAGCGGCTCGAGAGCGAAGGATATATTAAGAAGTATATGGCTATTCTCGATCCAGAGAAGATGGGGCGCGGATTCCTGGTCTTCTGCAGCGTCAAGCTGAAGCAGATGCACCGCGACATCGCCAACGATTTCGTCTCGGTCATCAAGGGGATTCCCGAAGTGACCGCCTGCTACAATGTCGCCGGAGAGTTCGACTACATCCTCACCATCTACGCCCCCGACATGAAATACTATAACGATTTCATAATCAACGTCCTGGGCACCGTCGAATCAATCGGCTCCATCCTCTCCACCTTCGTCATGAAGGAGATTAAACAGGGCTACGGAATATATGTCTAAATACTATTTCGTAGGCCCTCCTTTTTGCTACGGGTAGTTTCCCTTCAAACCGTCTCGCTCCGCTCGACCCCTCCCACTTCGTGGGCCCCTCCCTCTTACGTTGCCGAGGGTGGCACGGGTTTTCAGGGGAACAACCACTTCGCCTTTAGGAGGGCCTACTTGATTACAACGTCATTCTCGCGAAGGCGGGAATCTCTTGGAATAACTGTTACAGCAAAAAGAAGAGGGCGACGCCGGTCATCGTGACGAGGGTGCCGATTACCTCCTTGACGGATATCTTCTCGTGATTGATGATGGCGTAGGGGACGATAATAAGTACAGGGGTGAGAGCCATCAATGTCGAGGCGATGCCGGCCTTGGCATACTGCACTGCCATAAGCGAGAGCGAAACTCCGAGAAACGGCCCGAAGAAGGTGGTGAGGCCGGCGAAAGTCATACCCTTTCGGTCGTGTGTCGCCGCTGCTACCTGAGGCAGTTCGCGCCTCATCGAAAGAATCAGGAAGAAGCCGATGAGGCCGGCGATGGCCCTGATGAATGTGCCCGCGAACGGCATCATCGAAACCACCGACTGCGGCGCGTCAGCGGGAATCGCAGCAGCATAGTGACCGAGGCCTATCTTACTGAGAACCAGGCCAGTGCCCTGCCCCACTCCAGCGCCTATCCCGAACAGAACGCCCTTCAGAGGCAGCTTAAGCTCAAGCTTGCGCGACTTGCCTGCCCTTGCAAGAATTGAAATCGCTATACCGGTAAGTGTAACCAGCATAGCCAGCCAGGAGTGCCAGCGCATAGTCTCCCCCATAAACAGCCAGCCTGTTATACCCGCTACGGGAGGCGCCAGCGTCATAAAAAGCTGCCCGTACTTCGAGCCGAAAACCACATAGGAATTGAAAAGGCAGTAATCTCCGAAAACATAACCCACTACTCCCGAAAGGGCAAGCCAGAACCATGCCTTGCCGTCTGCCATTGTAGGATATGGCGAGCCGGTCACGATCCAGAGCGCCCCTGCAAGCAGAAGCAGCGAGAGCGCCATCCTGATAAGATTGAGCGGAAGGGCGCCGATGCGGTGACTCGCAATGTCGGCGCACAGGGCGGTAACGGTCCAGGAGACCGCTACCAAAAGGGAAAGTATCTCGCCGAGATTCTGCAAATCAGATTATTTCGTACTTCTTGAAGAGCGAGGTGATAACGTCTATCGCCTTGTCGCACTGTTCGAAAGAGTGTGTAGCCATCAGCGCGAAACGGATGAGCACATCCTTCTCGGGCACTGCTGGAGCAATGACCGGAGTGATGAAGACGCCATTGTCGAGGGCATCGCGCACCATCGCCATCGCCTTGTTCGTATCGCGCACGAAAAGCGGGATGATGGGCGACTGGGTGTGGCCGATATCGATTCCTGCCTCCCTGAAGCGGTTCTGGCAGTAACGGGTCAGATCCCAGAGATGCTCGATCCTTTCGGGCTCCTCGAGCATTATGTCGAGCGCGCGGCTGACTGCCGCCACGTTTGCCGGGGGCATCGAAGCGCTGAAGATGAGCGAACGGCTGGTATGCTTGATGATGTCGATGACTTCCGAATCCGCAGCGATGAATCCGCCGAGAGAGCCGAAACTCTTTGAGAATGTGCCCATTATGAGGTCTACCCTATCCGTCTCGCCGAAGTGGTTGGCGGTTCCGCGGCCATGGTCGCCGAGTACTCCGAGGCCGTGGGCGTCATCAATCATAAGCGATGCGTTGTACTTCTCGCAGAGATCGCAGAGCTCCTTGACCGGCGCGATGTCACCCTCCATCGAATAGACTCCGTCTACCACGATAAGTTTCAGTTTGTCAATCTCGCAGAGCGCCAGCTTCTGCTCGAGGGACTCCATATCGTTGTGGCGGAATTTATAGACGGTGGAGAAACTCAGGCGGCTTCCGTCTATGATGCAGGCGTGGTCCAGCTCATCGAGCAGGATGTAGCTGCCGCGCGGTCCGAGACAGCTCACCACACCCAGATTCACCTGGAATCCGGTGCTGTATGTTACGGCCTCCTCCTTGCCCACGAATGCCGCAAGTTTCGCCTCAAGTTCCTGGTGGATATCGAGCGTACCGTTCAGGAAACGCGACCCGGAGCAGCTGGTGCCATATTTTTTGATGGCGGCAATGGCGGCCTCCTTGAGTCTCGGGTCGTCGGAGAGTCCGAGATATGAATTGGAACCGAACATCAGCGCCTTAGAGCCGTTGGCCATCAGCACTTCGGGATCCTGTCCGGATGAAATCGCACGGTAATAGGGATAGATTCCGGCAGCCTTGGCCTCCTTTGAACGGGTGTACGAAGCGCAGAATTGATTCAGCAGTTTAGTCATGGGGTTCAGGTTTTTACAATCTGCTAAAATAGTGAAAAATCGGCCTTGTTGTTACAGCTTGTAATATGAAGCAAGGATCGAAGCGAACCAGCGTGCGGGCAGGATCCGCTTCAAAACCACGGACAGACGCTGCTCGAGCGAGGCTATAACGTAATTGTAACGCGGTCTGCGACAGCTGACTATGCGGCTCACCCTCCTGGCCAGATATTCCGGTTTCAAACCGGAAGTCTCGTCGTGTTCGATGCTCGCCAGCGACTTGGCGTAACTCTTATAAACTTCGTAAGCCTCGCTGTCAGCCACGCTCTTGCGCTGCGCCGTGAAAGCAGTTGCAAAATCCCCGGGCTCTATCAGCACCACGTCGATGCCGAATCCGCGGACCTCCAGCCTGAGCGCCTCGCAGTACCCTTCGATAGCGAATTTCGAAGCCGAATACAGCCCCTGGAACGGCAGGCCCATCAGGCCGCCTATCGAACTTACGCACAGGATGCGTCCTCCCCCCTGCCTGCGCATCACCGGAACCACGAAATGGAGCATCCGCACCATTCCCATCCAGTTGACATCCATCTGACGCTGAGCGTCTTCTAGCGACGAGAACTCCAGCGGACCGCCGATTCCCATTCCGGCATTGTTGATGAACACATCGATGCGTCCCTCAGCGGCAACGACCTGTTCTACCGCTGCCCTGCAATCCTCTTCGCTCTGCACGTCGGCCAGGATATAAACGACGCCGGGAATCTGTTGCCCAGCCTTGCGGTGAGTACCGTATACCCTGTGCCCCTCAGCGACGAACCTCTCGGCCATCGCCTTGCCGAAGCCCGAGGTGATACCGGTAATCAGGATAACTTTCATTTTATAAAGTCGGATGCCTCCTTCATCAATTTTGCGATGCGGTCGTTGCAGAGATTGCCGATGCTGCCGATGTGGGTGTGATTCACCTGACGGCAGGCCGTGAAGCGCCCTTCGTTGACCTCGATTCCCACAGCCCTGTAGGCGTCGCGGAACGGCTCGCCCGAAAGGACGCGGCGGTTCACCTCCTCGACGGTAAACATATTGTCGTAGAGCCCTGAATCGAGTATATGCTCGTTAACTGTCACGCGTGAAATCATCGAGTCGCACATATTCAGGCAGGAGTGCATCAGTTCCAGAACCGGGAAGAGCACATCCTTCAGCAGCTGGAACTCCCGGTGATATCCCTGGGTGAGATTACTGCAGAGCATCGAGATTTCGTTCTCGCTGGCCATTATCCGGTTGCAGTGGCCGCGCATGATCTCCCAGACGTCGGGATTCTTCTTGTGAGGCATTATGCTCGAGCCGGTAGTAAACTCCGCCGGGAATGATATGAAACCGAAATTGGGGCACATAAAGAGGCAGCAGTCCGTGGCGAACTTATTGAGCGTCAGGGCGAAAGCCCCGAGGGCAGAAGCCACGGCACGCTCCGAAGAGCCGCGTCCCAGCTGGGCGGCGACGCTGTTGTAAACGGGGCTGTCGAAGCACAGGAGCTGAGTCGTCATCTCGCGGTCGAGGGGGAACGAACTGCCGTAACCGGCAGCCGAGCCAAGCGGATTGCGGTTCACCACGCGGTAGGCGGCGGCCAACTGATACATATCGTCTACGAGACTCTCAGCATAGGCGCCGAACCAGAGGCCGAAGGAAGAGGGCATGGCGATCTGCTCGTGCGTATATCCAGGAAGGAGCACGCCGCGATACTTCTCGCTGAGCCCCTGCAGGGTGTCGAAAAGCTTCAGCGCCTCGTCGCGGAACTGTTTCAGCTCGTCGCGCAGGAAAAGCTTGATGTCGAGCAGTACCTGGTCGTTGCGTGAGCGGCCGGAATGGATCTTCTTTCCCACATCACCGAGACGGCGGGTAAGCAGAAGTTCCACCTGCGAGTGGATATCCTCCACGTCGTCCTCGAGGATGAAAGTGCCGGCCTCTATCTCCGAAAGTATGGCATCCAGCCCCTCCGTGAGCACTTTCAGCTCCTCCGGAGTGAGAAGTCCGATGCTTTCGAGCATGGCGATGTGAGCCTTCGACCCGATAACGTCGTACCGGGCCAGCTTCAAATCGAGCACGCGGTCGCCGCATACCGTGAACTCATCCACGGCCTTCGCGGCCTCAGTTCCCTTGTTCCAAAGTGTTGCCATATTCCTTGATAAATCTAATGTAAGTGTCGACTGCCGAATCGAGTTCGCCCAGCAGCAGATATTCGTCCTTCCGGTGGGAACGGGCCGAATCGCCGGGCCCCATCTTGATTGCCTCGCAGGAGAGGCAGATCCAGTCGGAAGTAGTCGGGGATGCAAATGTATCTATGCCGCAGGCGGCGCAGTTGCACACCAGCAGAGAATCCTCCGGAGTAGCCGAAGAGGCATTGCGCAGATTCCTGGGAGTCAGGGTGCTGCGGCAGAGGGACTGCAGTTCCGCCACCAGCTCCGCATTGTCGTAGACATCAGTGGGGCGCACGTCCACTACGAACCGGCAGAGGTCCGGCACCACGTTGTGCACCGTGCCGGCGGAGATCTGCGTAACGTTGAGATGCACCTCCCCCATCCTCGGAGAAGATTTGGCAAAGCGGTGGTTGCGCAGCTTTTCAATATCCTCGAGCGCTATGTAGAGGGCATTCACACCCTCCTCGCGGGCCGCGTGTCCGCTGACTCCGTGAGCTTCGCAGTCCAGAACGATAAGTCCGCGTTCGGAGGTGGCCGCACGCATTCCGGTTGGCTCCCCCACTATCGCCCAGTCGACGGTATCACGGAGCATATTGCCCCAGAGGAAGCGCATTCCGTGTTCCCCGGTACGCTCCTCCTCCACCGTCAGCACCAGCATCAGGTTAAAAGGCAGAGGCTCCCCTTCCAGCGCCCTGAAGGCGGCTGTCATCGAGACCACGCTGCCGCCGTCGTCATTGCTGCCGAGGCCGCATATAGCGCCTGGACGCGACGGCTGGTCGGGCGTGAAGGGGTCGAATGTATATTCCGGACTCGGAGCGACGGTATCCTGGTGGGCGCACATCATAAGGGTCTTCCGCGCAGGGTCGAACCCCTTGCTGCGGCAGATGATATTCCATCCCACGCGCTCGAAATCCACTCCCCAGGCCTCCAGGTGCGATGCAATGAGATTGCTCACCTTCTCCTCCTCGAAAGAGAGCGAAGGGGTCGCGACCATCTTGCGCAGCAGCGCCGCGGAGTCGGATTTATATATGGAGGTATCTTTCATCTCAATCGGCCTTGAGGGTTGTCCGGGTATCGTTAAGAAGATTGCCGGCGTGCTTGATAATCACGCTCCTGACGCCTGATGCGACAGCCTTGAAGGCATTGTCGAGTTTGGGAATCATCCCTTCGGCCACGGCGCCGGAGGCCTTAAGGCCGGCATATGAAGATGGGGTGATTACCGGAATCACGGAGCTGTCGTCATCCTTGTCGGCAAGCACTCCCGGCTTCTCGAAGCAATAGACGAGCTCCACCTCGTCCTCCACGGCAAGGGCGCAGGCCACCGAAGAGGCGATGGTATCGGCATTGGTATTGAGCAAAGTGCCCGCCCCGTCGTGGTTGATGGCGCAGAGCACCGGCACCATTCCGGCCTCCAGCAGGGTGCGCAGGACGGGGCAGTTCACCCCGTCGGGAAAGATATCCCCCACGAAGCCGTAATCTACCGGAACCGGGCTGCGGCGGACCGCCCTGATGACGTTGCCGTCGGCGCCGCTGAGCCCTATGGCGTTGCATCCTGCGGCCTGCAGGAGCGACACGACGTTCTTGTTGCACCATCCGGCATAGACCATCACGGCCACCTTCAAAGCCTCGGCGTCGGTGATGCGCCGCCCCTGGAGCATCTTCGGCTCCTGGCCGAGCGCACGCTGCATCGAAGAGGCCATCACTCCCCCTCCGTGAACCAGGACCTTAGCCCCTTCGAGGGCTGCGAAATCCCGCACGAAAGAGGCGAGCAGCCGGGGATCCTCGACCACGTTTCCGCCAACCTTTATGACCTTGATTTTCATTGCTTCAGAGAGTTAGAGTGAAAGCAGAATCTCCTTGAGGACGGTCTGCGCCGAGACCACGCGGTTGGCAGCCTCGGGTATGACGATAGACTGCGGCGACTCTATCACGTCGTCGGAAACAATCATGTTGCGCCTCACCGGCAGGCAGTGCATGAAGAATGCATTGTTGGTGAGCGCCATCTTCGCGGTGGTCACCGTCCAGCTGCGGTCGGTGCTGATCACCTTTCCGTAATTGGGATCGTTGTAGGCCGCCCAGTTCTTGGCATAGACGAAATCGGCCCCCTCGAGCGCCTTGTCCTGGTCGTACTCCACTCGGGCGTTGCCCACGAATTCGGGAGCGAGCTCGTAGCCGTGGGGATGGGTGATGACGAACTCGTAATCAGTCAGGTTGAGTCCCTCCGCGAAGGAGTTGGGAACGGCCTGCGGCAGCGCCCTGGGATGGGGCGCCCAGGTCATCACGACCTTGGGCTTCTGGCACTTTTTGTATTCTTCAATTGTAATCATATCGGCGAAGGTCTGCAGCGGATGGCGCGTAGCAGCCTCCATGCTGAAGACGGGTCTTCCCGAAAATTTGATGAACTGGTTGAGAATCTCCTCGTTGTAGTCGGCCTCCTTGCTCTCGAAACGGGCGAAGGAGCGCACGCCGATGATGTCGCAATAGGATCCCATCACGGGGATGGCCTCGAGCAGATGCTCCGACTTGTCGCCGTCCATTATCACTCCGCGCTCGGTCTCGAGCTTCCACGCTCCTTGGTTCACGTCAAGCACTATGACGTTCATTCCCAGGTTCATGGCGGCCTTCTGGGTGCTGAGCCTGGTGCGAAGGGAGTTGTTGAAAAATATCATCAGCAGGGTCTTGTTGCGTCCGAGCGCCTGGTCGGCGTAGGGATTGCGCTTCACCTCGAATGCCTTTGCGAAGGCCTCGGCAAGATTGCCCAACTGGGTTACGCTGGTAAAGTGTCTCATATCTGTCCGGTAAGTTTTTTCCAGGAGGCCACGAAACGGGCGGCGGTCTCCTCGGTTATGGTAAGCGAAGGCAGCAGCCTTATCACTGAAGGGCCTGCCGCTCCGGTAAAGAAATGCTCCTCGAAGAGAAGACGGTCCCTGAGGCCGGCAAATTCCGGCTTGATCTCGAGGCCGATCATCAGTCCGCGGCCTCGGTATTCAGCTATTGCGGCATCTCCTTCGAATGCCTTTCGGAAGTACTCCCCGACTCTGGCGGCATTTTCGATAAGATGTTCGCTTTCAATCACATCCAGCACGGCAAGAGCCGCGGTGCAGGCAAGATGGTTGCCGCCGAAGGTGGTACCCAGCATTCCCGTCTCCGGCTTGATGTGCGGAGCGCAGAGAAGGGCGCCGATCGGGAAACCGTTGCCCATTCCCTTTGCCGAAGTGACGAAATCGGGACGCACGCCGCTGCGCTGATGAGCATAGAAGTTTCCGCTGCGCCCGTAACCCGACTGGACCTCGTCGAGGATGAGACAGGTGTTGTAGATGTCGCAGAGCTCCCTCAGTTTCCTCAGGAAGGCGTCGGAAGGCTCGTGGATTCCCGAGACCCCCTGTATGCCCTCGATTATGACTGCGGCGCAGTCGCGGCGGGAAAGCTCGCGTTCAACCTCCTCCACATCTTCGAGATGGACGAAGGTAACATCGTGGTTACGGTTGTAGGGAGCCTGTATCGAATAGTTGTCGGTGACCGCCACGGCGCCCGAAGTGCGGCCGTGGAAGGCGCCCCTAAAGGCTATGACACGGCCTCTGCCAGTCTTGAAGGAGGCCATCTTGAGGGCATTCTCGTTGGCTTCGGCGCCGCTGTTGCAGAGGAAGAGGGTGTAATCCTCCATTCCCGCCGCGCGGCCGAGCCTGGAAGCCAGTTCTTTCTGCAGGGAGTTCTGCACGGCATTCGAATAGAATCCGAGCCTTCTCGCCTGCTCGGAGAGCATCTTCACATAGTGGGGATGGCAGTGGCCGATGGAAATCACGGCATGGCCTCCGTAGAGGTCGGTATACTCCACGCCGTCCTTGTCCCACAGTTGGGTGCCGAGTCCGCGTACGGGCTCTATATCCCACAGCTTATATACTTTCAGAAGGTCCATGGTATCAGAATGCGGAGGCTTTGAGCCGCAGGCCGGCCTTCTCGTCGAGGCCGCAGATAATATTCATATTCTCCAGAGCCTGTCCGCTGGCTCCCTTGAGCAGATTGTCCACCACCGAGCAGACCAGCAGCTTGCCCTCGTTCATCTCGAGGGAAATAATGCACTTGTTGGTGTTGACCACCTGCTTGAGATCCACCGGCTCGTCGCTGACGAAGGTAAAGGGTTCGCCGGCATAAAAATCGCGATAGAGCGCCTTAACCTCATCGAGAGGAAGCGGGCAGTCGAGCATCGCGGAAGCGAATATTCCGCGTGCGAAATCCCCCCTTACAGGTATGAAATTCACCTTGCCCGTAAAAGCGGGCTGCAATCCGCAGAGGGTGCGGCATATCTCCTTAAGATGCTGGTGCACAAAGGGTTTATATACCGAAACATTATTATTTCTCCAGCTGAAGTGGGTGGTCGGACTGGGTTTGACACCCGCTCCGGTGGAGCCTGTTATGGCAGTCACCTCCACCTCATTCGGCAGCAGGCAGGCCGAAGCCAGAGGCAGCAGGGCAAGCTGGATTGCGGTGGCGAAGCAGCCGGGATTGGCGATTTTCGAAGCCTTGGCTATCTTCTCCCTCTGCAGCTCGGGCAGGCCATAGACATACCCTTCGCTCTCGTCGCGGAAATCCTGCGCCAGGTCGATCACCTTCAGCCCTGCTGGCATCGCGTTCTCCTGCCAGAACTCGCGGCTCCTGCCGTGGGCCGAGCAGAGGAAGAGCACATCCACAGCGCCGAAGTTGAACTCGGAGCAGAAATGCATCTCGGTCTCCCCGTAGAGGCCGGAGTGGACCTTGCAGAGCGGTTCCCCCGCATTGGAGGTACTGTGCACGAAGGCTATCTCCACCCGGGGATGATTCACGAGCAGACGGATAAGCTCGCCGGCGGTATAGCCGGCTCCGCCTATGATTCCTACCCGTATCATAACTTTTCGGATTCGTCGCCGTGGTTGCCGTAATAGACGCGCAGAGGCGTGGAGAGCACCTTGATGAAGCCCTTGGCATCATCGGCGGTCCAACCCTTCTGGGTCTCGCCGTATTCGCCGAGCTTCGACTTGACAAGGTCGTTGGGGGAATCCACCCCCACGGTCGAGAAGCCGTAGGGACGCAGCTCGAGGGTCACCTTGCCCGTGACGTTGCGCTGGCTCTCGGAGAGCATCGCCTCGATGTCGCGCATCACCGGCTCCAGATACTGGCTCTCGTGAAGGAACATGCCGTACCAGTTGGCCACCTGGTCTTTCCAGTACTGCTGCCACTTGCTGAGGGTGAACTTTTCGAGGAACTTGTGGGCTCCGATTATCAGCATCGGAGCGGCGGCCTCGAAGCCGACGCGCCCCTTGATTCCAATGATGGTGTCGCCCACGTGCATGTCGCGGCCGATGCCGTATGCGGCGCCTATCTTCTCCACGGCCTGGATTGCGGCGATGCGGTCGTCATATCCGACGCCGTTCACCGAGGTCAGCTCTCCCTTCTCGAAACCCAGCTCCAGGATCTCGCTCCCCTTTTTCTCGACCTGCTTGAGATATGCGCTCTCGGGAAGTCCCTGCTTCGAATCGAGTATCTCGCCTCCGCAGATGGAGGTACCCCAGATGCCGACGTTGTAGGAGTACTTGAGCTTGGTGAAGTCGGCGAAATAGCCGTGCGCATTGAGGTAGTCCACCTCCTCCTTGCGGGAGAGGTTGCCGTCGCGCGTGAGGGTGATGATCTCCATGTCGGGGCACATCACCAGGAAGGTCATGTCGAAACGCACCTGGTCGTTGCCGGCGCCGGTGGAGCCGTGCGCGATGGCGTCAGCCCCGATCTCGCGTGCGTAGCGGGCGATCGCCATCCCCTGGAATATGCGCTCCGAAGAGACGGAGACGGGATATGTACCGTTGCGGAGTACGTTGCCGTAAATCATGAAGCGCAAGCTCTTTTCGTAATACTCTTTTGTTACATCGAGCGTCACGTACTTCACGGCTCCGAGTTTGTAGGCGTTCTCCTCGTTGGCCTTGAGCTGCTCGGGGCTGAAGCCGCCGGTATTGGCGCAGGCGGCATATACCTCGAAACCCTTCTCGCTGGTGAGGTACATCACCGTATATGAGGTGTCGAGGCCGCCGCTGAAGGCAACCACCACTTTCTTCTTTCCGGATTCAGAATTTGTCATTTTTCGGGAGTTTTAATGGTAATACGGTCGTCGGGATCGTAAAGCAGTCCCGTACAGATGCACCGCTCCTGGTTGTTGCGGAGCAGGATGTCGTAGTTGCGGCATCCCTCGCATCCCTTCCAGAACTCAGGGTCGGTGGTGAGCTCCGAGAAGGGAACCGGACGGAAGCCGAACTCGTAGTTGAGCCTCATCACGGCGCCGCCTGTGGTGATGCTGAAGATCTTGGCATGCGGGAAGAGCTGCCGCGAGAGGATGAAGGTCTGTTCCTTGATAAGCCTCGAGAGCCCCATTCCTCGGTAACGGTGCGCAACTATAAGGCCTGAATTAGCCACGTAGTGCTTGCCGCCCCACGATTCGATGTAGGAAAAACCGGCGAACTCCCCGTTTTCGTCGAGGGCTATCACCGACTTGCCGGCAAGAATTTTTTCTGAAAGATACTCTGGCGTACGCTTCGCGATACCCGTGTGGCGCTCCTGCGCAGAGAGGTAGATCTCGTCGGAGATTGCCTGGGCGTACTTGAGATGACTCGCATCGGCCACTTTAACGGAAAAATTCATACCTTTACGAAAGATTAGGCTCCGGAACATTCCGGAATGGTTCTAAACTGACAAAGTTATATCAAAACGCATATAAATACAAATCCGTAACCATGAAATTCTCGCATCTTTTGCTGTTTATAGCGCTTTTACCCGCGTTTTTTGCCTGCAGGGAGACTCCCGCGCCGCATGGAAACGGCACAACCAGTTACAATTTCGAAGGCAAGGTCGATTACGACACCTATTTCACCCCCGAGAGGATGCGCGTCGAATTCATCCTCGCCGGAGACGCGTCAAAACAGGAAGCCTATCTGGGCGGCATCTATCGCGAAGCCGAATGGACCGGCTCGCCCAACTCCCTCATAGACCCCTTCGGATACGGCGAATACTATTTTGAAGCCTTCTCCGGAGAGCAGCTGGTTTTCTCTACCGGCTTCTGCTCCCTCTTCTCCGAGTGGCGCACCACGGCCGAGGCCTCCAAAGTTGCAAGGTCGATGCCCCACAATGTCTGGATGCCATTCCCGAAGGAGCCGGTCAGGATAGTGCTATATGAGCGCCGGAAGGCGGACAACGCCTTCCAGCCCCTCCTCGAGGCGACAATCGACCCTGAGGACAGACTCATAAACTCCGGCAGGCTCAACGGCTATCCCGTCGACAATTACCAGATCAGCGGCCCCGACGCCTCAAAGGTGGACCTCCTCTTCGTGGCGGAGGGCTACTCCGAGGCCGAGATGGGCAAATTCCGCAAGGATGCTGCCCGCTTCGCGGAATACATGTTCACCCTCGCTCCCTATAGCGAAAGGCGCAACGACTTCAATATCAGGTTCCTCCTCTCCGCCTCCGGGGACAGCGGAGTCGACATCCCGCAGGACGGCATCTGGAAGAACACCGTCTGCGAATCGAACTTCTACACCTTCTACATCGACCGATACCTCACCATCTCCGACCATTCGAAGATAGCCGACGCGGTCTCGGGAGCCCCCTTCGACGCCATCTTCATAGTGGCCAACTGCGAGAAGTACGGCGGAGGCGGAATCTACAACTCATACGCCCTCGGCACCTCCGACAACAGCCGCTCGGACCCCGTATTCATCCACGAATTCGGCCACAGCTTCGCCGGCCTGGCCGACGAATATTTCACCTCCGAAGTGGCATACGAGGACTTCTACAACCTTGCCCTGGAGCCCTGGGAGCCCAATATCACCACCCTGAAAGACTTCGGCTCAAAGTGGGCCGACATGCTGCCCGAAGGTGCGGTGATCCCCACCCAGCCCAACGACTCCACCATGCTCGGAGTGCTGGGTGTCTTCGAGGGAGGCGGCTATATGGCCAAGGGGGTCTATCGCCCCTACTTCGACTGCCGGATGCACCACAACGACTCGGAAGGCTTCTGCCCCGTCTGCCAGAGGGCCATCAGCCGTATGATAGACCACTATACCAAATAACCGGCAATGCTTTACGCCCTCGACCTTTCAGGCGCCCTTGACACCGAAGCCCTGCGGGAGGATCTGCCTGCGGAGGAGCTGAGCGTCATATCCTGCCGCGACATCGAGGGGACCACCTGCTACTGCGACGATGAGGCCGCCTGCGCCATACGGACCCGGATCGCCCCACTGCCCTGGCGCGCCCTGCACTGGATCGACAGCGGCGACTACCACTACCTCACTGCCCTCTGGTGCGAAAAGGCCGACACCCCCTTCGACCTGCTGCTCTTCGACCACCATACAGACATGCAACAGCCACGTTACGGGGAGATACTCTCCTGCGGAAGCTGGCTTCTTGAGATGCTGAGGCACAACGCGATGCTGCGCCGCGCGGTAATCGTCGGGGCGGCGGAGAATCTGCGGTGCGAAACCCTCCCCTTATCCGGCCGGGTTACGATGATTTCCGAAGAGGAGTGCAGAGGGGCATCAGCGGACAATCTCGCAGCACGCATTCTAAGCGCCTTCGGCGATACGGGAGAGTCCCTGCCTTTATACATCTCCATCGACAAAGATCTCCTCTCCCCGGAGTGGGCGGAGACCAACTGGGACCAGGGCACGATGCCCCTTCCCCTGCTCACCGGAACCCTCGGCCTACTGGCGAAAAACCGCCTAATTATCGGAACGGATATCTGCGGCTGCCTGCACAAACCCTCCTCCAGAACACTCCGGGCCGACATTGCAATTATTGGCACGATGCTTGCAAATGGTTAGGTAACTAACCAAAATCAATGGAGGAAAGCCTTATGAAGAAGTTTATCGCATCAGTTCTGGTAATCTCCATCGCAATGATGGGAACCCTCTCCTACAATGCAGCAGCCAAGGGCCCCAACAACCACAAAGGCAACGGCCCGCGCATTGAGAATCACGGAAACCGCCCTTCCGGCAATCATCACGGCGACAACGCTTTCCGTCCCGGCAACGACAAGCCCGGCAACAACCACGGTAACGTCGGCCACAACAACGGCCACCACGCAAACGTCGGCCACGGCCACGCTACTCCGGCTCCCAGGCCGGCCGTAAGGCCCGCTCCCAGGCCCGAGCCCAGACCCGCTCCCAGGCCCAGGCACCGCAGGCCCGCCGGTTACAGGGTCGCAAGAGCCATTGACCGCGCAGCGGTTATGATAGGAGACGCAATCGCAGTAGCAGCAGTCAACGCCGCAATCGGAGCGATTGTCACAGCACTCCCTCCCTACCATGTCGAGGTAATTATCAACGGCAGGGTCTACTACCTCGCAGACAACATCCTCTACAGCCCGGTGGTAATCAACGGAATCCCCTGCTTCGAGGTTGTCGACAACAGGTACATCTACTAAAGAGTCAACATAAAAAGAGCGGCCGCGAGGCCGCTTTTTTTATGTCCTTATTTCGCCTTTCGGAAATGGTACTGTACCTGGTCGTAGAACGGCAGCCCGGTACTCTTCTTGGACATTTCGTCGTACGCCTCCTTTCCGTATATGGTAGCTATGATAGGATAGCAAAAAACCTTCTTCTTGCCGTCCATATACCAGAAGCAGCGGTTCTCCGCCCCCTCGAAAGAGGTGTAATTGCTGTATATAACGGACATTTCCTCCCCTCTCGAGTATTCGTAGACAGACTTGGCGTTTGCGTCGCCCTCGATATCGACGGCCAGGACGAGAGTCATCGATGACAGCGAGATGACCTTGAACTTGGCGAAACCACTGACCGTGACGATGTTCTTCTCATAGGTATAATCATATTCGTGGTCGACCCCTGCGATGGTGACGGTGCACTTGCCGGAGGCATCGAAGGCTATCTTTTCATAGAAAGCGGTCTTCGTGGAGGTATAATTGTCAAGCGACGTACCGGCTATGTAGTACTGGGTCATATAAGAGGTCCAGTTGCCGACAGGGACGTCGTAGACGGTCTCCTTCGCACATGATGCGAGCATTACCATTGCCGCCAAAAGGGCTGATTTGCAGAATAATCGATTCATAGCGGGTGTTATCTGGTGTTTACAATTTGTAAATATACATATTTTCTGCGACAAACATGGATTTAGTTTTATATTTGCATACTGAAGAAGCATTTAACAAGACACCCTATGGCTCATAAAGAACTCTTGCTCGGAGACGAAGCCGTGGCCCTCGGAGCGCTTCACGCCGGATTGAGCGGCGTGTACGCATACCCCGGAACCCCCTCTACGGAGATAACCGAGTTCATCCAGGCTCATCCCCTCACCAGGGAGCGTGGCATCCACAGCGCCTGGAGCTGCAATGAAAAGACCGCGATGGAAGGCGCCCTCGGCGTATCGTATGCCGGCAAACGCGCCCTCGTATGCATGAAACACGTAGGAATGAACGTCTGCGCCGACGCCTTCATGGGCTCGGCTATGACAGGCGCGAACGGCGGTCTCGTGGTCACCGCATGCGACGACCCCTCGATGCACAGCTCGCAGAACGAGCAGGATTCCAGGTTCTACGCCCGGTTCGCCATGATTCCGGTATTCGAACCCTCGAACCAGCAGGAGGCCTACGAGATGACGCGCGAGGCGTTCGATTACTCCGAAAAGAGGGGAATCCCGGTGCTGATGCGCCTTACCACCAGGATGGCGCACTCCCGCGCAGTGGTCTCATCCGGAGAGGCAAGGCCCGAGAATGAGGTGCATCTGCCCGAGAATCCCCGCCAGTGGGTCACCCTCCCCGCCAACGCCCGCATACGCAACCGCCAGCTCATAAAGGATTACGACGCCTTCGAAGTGGATGCCGAAGAATCCCGCTTCAACTCACTGGCCGACGGATGCGACCGCAGGATGGGCGTAATCGCATGCGGTATAGCATACAACTACCTGATGGAGAACTTCCCCGACGGATGTCCCTATCCGGTGCTCAAGGTTTCGCAATATCCATTCCCGCGCAAGATGGCCCTCGCCCTTGCCGGGATGACCGACACGATACTCGTCCTCGAAGAGGGGCAGCCGATGGTTGAAGAAAGCCTCAGGGGCGTCTTTCCCACCTCCGCAAGGATACTGGGCCGATTGGACGGCACCGTAACCCGCGACGGCGAACTCTCGCCCGACATCGTGAGGAAGGCCCTCTCGCTGGATCCCATCCCCAGCCACGAGCCATCCGAGACCGTAGTGCCCCGTCCGCCGGCACTCTGCCAGGGATGCGGACACCGCGACTTCTACACCGCGCTCAACAGGACGCTGGAGAAATATCCCGGTTCGCGCGTCTTCAGCGACATAGGCTGCTACACCCTGGGCTTCCTCGCCCCCCTGCACGCAATCCACACCTGCGTCGAGATGGGAGCCTCATTCGGCATGGCGCAGGGTGCCGCCCACAGCGGGATATGGCCCGCCGTGGCCGTTCTGGGCGACTCCACCTTCACCCACAGCGGAATGACAGGACTGCTCGACGCGGTCAACTCCAATGCCGACGTGGTACTCTGCATCTCCGACAACCTCACCACCGGAATGACCGGAGGACAGGACTCCGCCGGAACCGGCAGGATTGAAGCCATCTGCGAGGGAATCGGAGTGGCGAAGGAGCACATCCGCACCATCATCCCGCTTCCGAAGAATTATGAAGAGATGGAGCGCGCAATACGCGAAGAGATTGAATATCACGGCGTTTCGGTAATCGTATCGCGCCGCGAATGCCTGCAGACCCTCAAAAGACACGCAAAGAAATGAAAAAGGACATCATACTCGCAGGCGTCGGAGGACAGGGCATCCTCTCGATCGCAACCATCATAGGCTCGGCGGCGCTCGACCAGAACCTCCACCTCAAGCAGGCCGAGGTACACGGAATGAGCCAGCGCGGCGGCGACGTGCAGTCGCACCTCAGGCTGAGCTCCTATCCTATCCACAGCGACCTCATCCCCCGCGGATGCGCCGACCTTATCATATCGCTCGAGCCGATGGAGGCGCTGCGCTACCTCCCCTGGCTCGCCCAAGAGGGCTGGGTGATAACCAACACCACCCCGTTCGTGAACATCCCCAACTACCCTGAAACGGGACGTCTGCACGAAGAACTCGCCAAACTCCCCAACGTCATAGCATTGGACGTGGATGAGATAGCCAGGCAGGCCGGTTCGCCCCGCAGCGCCAACATGGCCCTTCTCGGAGCCGCATCAGGAGTCCTCGGAATACTCGAGCCGGAGAGGCTTAAAGAAGGCATCCGCCGCATCTTCGCACGAAAAGGCGAAGAGACGGTGGATGCCAACATAAAAGCCTTCGAAGCGGGGCTCCGGAAGGCTATTTCAGGATACGGAACTTGCCGATAAGGGGAAGTTCCTTTGCCTTGCCGCCTGCGGCATTGATGATGCCGATGATGGCAAAGATCAGCGCTGCGATGTCGATTATCCAGGCGATGAAGCCCAGACGGGCACGCTGGAAGATATAAGCGATCACGCAGAGGATCAACACCATGATACCCTGGTTCAAGTGGAAGCGGGCAAACTTGCTATCCTTCGCTGCAAGCAGAGGAATGAGCAGCAGGATGCCGCAGTATGCCAGGATTGCCTGAATCTTGTTGGCCTTGATGTCGGCCTCGTCATACTCTGACGTGGTGTCGGGAGTATCCATGGCATCCTTGATCTTTTCCTTGGCCTCGTCGATTTTCGGCTGGGCCTCTTCCTTCTTTTCGTTGAACTTTTCCTTCAGGTCGTCGAACTTGTCTTCGATCTTGTCACCGATGTCGTCAAGCTTCTCAGCCGCCTTGTCGCGGAAGTCCTCAAGCTTGTCGCCAAGGTCCTTCTTTTCAGGAGTCTCGGGGGTTTCGGGGGTTTTGATTTCTTCGTCCATAGTATAAGTTGTGTGAATTGGTTTAGAATCCTGAGCCGAACATTACCCAGTACTCGTTTTCCATCTCCTTCCAGATCTGGGAGGAGCGTTCGAAAACGTGTTCGGTATAACGGTTTACGGCTTCCGGGGTGGGGTTGTTTTCAAGTGAGCCGAGGCCCGAGAAGGCCATCTCCTCCGCCTTCATCACATTCTGCATGAAGCCCTTCCTGGTGCTCTGCCACGAGAGGGTGGCAAGCTTGTTTGCACGGCGGAAGGTCCAGAGCAGGCAGTCGGGCCAGTAGTGCTTCTGGCCGCAGTAGTTGAAGGCGGCCGGCAGCTCGGTGTTGCCGCTGAAAACGGGAATGCGGGGACTCTGTGCGGGGTTGTCCACCGCGATCCAGCAGACGCCTCCCACAGTGTCGGGCAGCCAGTTGCGCAACTGCGCCACGAAGGAGTAGGCGCACCACGCCACGGAGACGGTGCGGTGGAATTCCACGGTACCGGGAGCGATGGCGTTCAGGGTGTTGCGCATCGTGGTGGTGAGCCAGGGATTGGCCACGGGGCTGATCTTGACCGAGTCGATCTTGACATTCTTGCACATATCGAGGTCGGTGCCCTCATAGGTGGCGCGGAAAAGATCCATCACCTGGCGGACATTCACCTTGTCGTCGGGCTTCACATAGACCGGAAGCTCGTCCATCTCGCGGGTGAATCCCTGCGAGGGAGCGAGCATCGAGTAGATGTAGAATTCGCGGTCGGCATAGTTCTTTGCCCTGCCGTCGCTGCCCAGGTGCTTCCAGAAGATGAACTCGCCCTTACCGTCCCAGAGGCCGTTGGCCTTCGCCACCTTTTCGAGGTTGTCGGAGCAGAGGAAGTTGGCCGGGTCCTCGCGGTGTAGCTTTCCGATGCGGGGAATGTTGGCCGAGACGCCGATGCAGTCGTCTGGAATGCGCTGTGCAACCCAGGCCGCGCCGACATTCTCCTTGCCCACTCCCACTATCTCGAACTGCCACACCTCGTTGCGGTCGGCCACCGTGAGGCACTCTCCGGTGTCGCCGTAGCCGTATTTCTCGGCTGTGCGGCCCATCAGCAGAACTGCTTCGCGGGCGGTGGTGCAGCGCTGGAGGGCGATGCGCTCGAGCTCCTCGATGAGGAACATCGCATCCTTGTTGACCAGCGTCCTGGGGCCCACGAAGGTGGTCTCGCCGATGGCCAGCTGATGCTCGTTGAGGCAGGGATAAGCGGTATTCAGATAGGCATAGGTATGGGAGACCTCGGGGATTTCACCCACTACGGTAACGCCCGTGGTGTCGTCGCGGAAAGAGGTCTTCATGGTCCCCTTCCGGACGATGTGCATCTCCCCTTCCGCGTGGTCCGCAGCGGGTTCGATAGTCATCCAGGTACGGTACTTGCCGTCGCAGGTGTGCGAGGTGATGACGGAACCGTCGACCGATGCCCTGCGCCCCACCATTATGCTGGTGCAGCTCTCGGAGTATTCGTCCTGAGCCGCACCTGCATAACAGCCGAGCAGAGTCGCCGCAATGAGCAGCAGTAGTCTCTTCATCGGGAAAACGGGATTAAGCCTCCTTTTCGCACTTCTTGCAGCAGCAGCCCTTGATGCCGCACCAGGTGCAGGCTGCGAGGGCGCCGCCTACGAGGGGAGCGCAGATGAATACCCAAACATTCTTGAGAGCGTCGCCGCCGGCAAAGAGGGCGGGTCCGAAGGAACGTGCGGGGTTGACGGAGGTACCGGTGAGGTTGATGCAAACCAGGTGTACGAGCACCAGTGCGAGACCGATTGCAAGGCCTGCAGGCTTGCCGGCGCCATACTTGGAATCGGTAGCGCCGAGAACCACGAGTACGAATACGCAGGTAGCGATGACCTCTACGAGGCAAGCGCCCCATACGCCGCCGGCATTTGCAACGCCGTTAGCGCCCATTCCGGCAGGGTTGCCCATTGCGCCCGGAGCGCCGGTAGCAGCGATGATGGCATACAGCAGGGCTGCACCGGCGATGCCGCCGAGGAACTGGCCTACCCAGTATCCACAGGCATCCTTCCAGGTCATACGGCCGGAGAGAGCCACGCCGAGGGTGATGGCAGGGTTGATGTGGCAGCCGGAGACCTCTCCGATGGTGTAAGCCATTGCTACCACTGCAAGACCGAATGCGAGGGCGGTGCCGACTACGCCGGCAGTGTCACCGCAACCCAGGAAAACTGCTGTACCGCAGCCCATGAGCGTCAGAACGAGCGTTCCGATGAATTCTGCAAAATACTTTTTCATTTTGTTTTGGTTTTAGGTGTTATGATTAGGTTAATACTTGGTTGTCGTCGTCTGTTTTGTCAGCCTTGTCCCCGGGATATTCACGGATATAGATATCCTGCTGGGGGAAAGGAATCGTAATGCCGGCATCGTTCAAAGCCTGGTAAATCGTCTCGCGGATCCGGGCGAGCACCGCAGGCTGGCTTTCCACCAGCACGAACTGCTTGACGGAGAGGTTCACGCTGCTGTCGCCGAAGCCCTCCATAACAACCTGGATGCCGTAGCGCTTGCCGATGATGCGGCGGCCGTACTTGTCGCGCTCGCTCTTGAGCGGCTCCAGCGCGTCGAGCAGCACCTGGCGCACCTTGTCCACGTCGGTGCCGTAGCTGACGCCCACGGGAACCTTGATGAGGGCATAGGGGTTGTCCTTGGTGAGGTTGCGGAAGTTCTTGTTGAAGAGCGTGGTATTGGTGAACGACATTATGTCGCCCTCGATGGTGGCTATCTGCGTGCTCTGGTAGTTGATGCTCTCCACCTGTCCCCGGACACCGTCGCATTCGATGTAGTCACCCACGCGGAGGCGTCCCGCCATCAGCTGGATGCCGTAGATGAAGTTGTTCAGCACATCCTTCATGGCGAGACCGAGACCGGTAGCCAGACCTGCCGCCACTATCGAGAGGGCTCCCATCGGGATCTTCAGCAGATGGATGCAGGCAACTATGTAGATACCCCATACGATGATGGAAATCACGTTGTTGGCGAGGGTCAGGTTCACCTGGTTGGCGTGTACGAAACGGCCTTCGTTCTCCTCCATCGCCTTCTGAAGTTTGTTGTGGCGGTAGAGCGCCTTGAGCAGATAGTCCACGTAGCGGAAGATGTAGAAGAGCGAGGTCACCAGCACAATCTTGTAGAGCGAGAGGTGGAGGATCTCGTTGCCCTTGGTGTCGCTGAAGTTGAAGAAGGGCTTGTAGAATATCTCCTTGCAGATCTCCGAGAGGTCGAAGACCTTGGCCGCCAGGTTGATGCAGAAAGGCACCGAAAGTATGGCCAGTATGGGGAGAGCCGCCTTCTTGAGGAAGTCGAAGAACCAGGTCACCATGATGAAGGCTCCCTTCTTCTCCTCGTCGAGCACCTGATGCCCCTTGAGGTAATTCTGCTTGCGGCGGGTAATCGTACCTTCGGAATACATCTTGAGCAAATCCCAGATCGCAGTCACGGTTTCGATCGCGGCGAGCTGGAAGAGCCACCAGATTACCACCTGCACGGAGAGCAGCACATATCCGCTCCACGCCATTATGGTGGTGGCTGCAAAGACCACGAAGGTAATCCAGGAGTAGATCTTGTCGCGCTTGTCGAGGTCGTCGGGGTGCCTGTAGCAGAGCCAGAACTGCCATATCGCAAATGCCAGAAGCAGCGGCGGGAAGATCAGGTTGAGCAGGCGGTTGGGTATGAAGATGATGCGGAAGGTAATGACTATCAAGCTCATGATCATCACCGGGGCATACATCAGGAAGTTGCGGTTGAGGTGCTCCGGGCGTACCCTGATGAGCAACGAAACCGAGATTGCCGCCAGCAGCCAGGCATATACCAGCAGGTGCGTCGAGGCCGCCTGGATGAAATTCTGCTTGATGAACCAGGAGGCGACCATTATCGATATGGAGAAGATGACGGCTGCAAAGAGGAAGGCGAAGCCGAACCTCCGTTTGTGGAAATTCTCGCTGCGGAAGGCCTTGAAGGCGCGGGAGAGCCCGTAGATAATTCCCACGCTGACCATCAGCGATATGAGGAGATAACCCAGGATATAGAGGAAGAATCCAGCCACGACAGGCCCCCTCCATTCGCTCTCGTTGTGATGGTGGCCTTCGTGTTCGTGCTCGTGGCCGGCATCGGCATCGATCAGTGCGGATGCATACTTCTGCTTAGTCTCCTGAACCGCCATCCTGCGATAGCGGCCGAAGCGTTTCAGCACCTTGAAATAGTTGTCCTGCCCGTCGATGAAAATGCGCTTCTGGAGCAGTTTGTAACGGCTCTGGGCATAGTTGTAAGCCTCCTCCAGCCTTTCACTCAGGTCAGTGTAGTGGTCGTTGTCCACTACGATCTTGTCGCGTGCGGCGATATACATCTCGAGCAGGTTGAGGGCATACATAAGGCAGGCCTCGCGGTCCTCCATCCCCTCCTCGTCAAGCATGAAGGGAGTGCCGTCGGAGGCGGTATCCTGCGCCGAACCCTGGAACTCCCCGTGACGGTGGGGATATTCGTGGCCGTGGCCGTCTTTCTCGAGGGTGCCGTCGGGAACCTTGTCGGATCTCACTATGCCGAACTGCGCGAGCAGCGAATCGGAGACCGCCGGAATGGGCTCCAGCGCCCTGAGGCTGTCCACGTCGAGATTAGCGGTGTCGATCTCATGGGAGTGGCGGTGACCGGAATACTCCGATATCAGTTCCTCCTTCGATTTCCTGAGGCTGTCGGGCACCGCGTCGATCTCGTCGAGCACCGGTGGAATCCTGCGGAGCGCCTCCACAAGCCTCTGGTAGCGGTCTATCTCGAGATTCATATTGTTGACGATCTCGTCGTAGGGCATCCTGCGCTTACTGAAGTTCTCGTAGTTCTCGGTCACCTGATTGAGGGCGTAGGCCAGGTCGAAGGTGTAGTCCTGGTTCTGGGAATAGAGGATCAGTGAGAGCTCGTTGCACTTCTTGATGAGGTTCACCATCATCTGGTGCTGCATGTCGTTGCTCTGCTTCAGTCGCGCGCGGGAATTCTCCATCCTGGAGTTCTGCTGCGAGAGCTCGAAGCGCAGCACCGAGAGGGTCTGCGAGAGATCCTTCTCGTTGAAGACTGCGAAGGCCGGAATCGCGGCCAGCACGCAGAGAATGGCAATCAGTATTCTTCTCTTCTTCATCTGTTTCTAGTAGCGGGTGTCCTTGCAGTAATCCAACGGGGGTTTGCGGTCGCCCATCAGAGGCACGTACTTGAAGTCAGGGCCGCGGCGTTCCTCGAACTCCGCCTTGATCTCCTTGAGGAGTTCGGGATGCATAAAGAGGTCATACGCAGTGAGATAATAGACCTTGGAGCAGTTCAGCAGGGCCTTGGTGCCGATGGTGGTGCCGTCGGTGGCGACGCACTGCCAGCTGTGGAGGCCGCCGCATCCCGGAACGAAGGTGGCGGTAGTCAAGGTGTTGCAGGGCACTACCCAGGAGACGTTGCCCACGTCTGATGAGCCGGAGGTCTTGGCCACCTCATCCGTGTGGGGAACGACTTCGCGCATTATGCGGAACGCCCTTGCGGTATCTGTAACGCCGGAGTTTTTCATAATCTCTACTGCGAAGGCTCTCTCCCTCTCGTCGAGGATGACGCCTCCCACCTTCTGCATATTGTCGTTCATCAGCCTGGCCAGATGGACGTTGGGCAGCTTCTCGTGGTTGCCGTTCATTATCTCGTACTCCATCGTGGTGCCGGTGCCCATCGCAGCCCCCTCGGCAGCCTTGACGGCGCGCTCCAGGAGGTCGCGCACAATCTCACGGTTCTCGTTGCGCAGATAATAGAGCACCTCGGCGTGCTCGGGCACCACATTGGGAGCCTGTCCGCCGTCGGTAATGATATAGTGGATGCGGCAGTCGCTGCTGACGTGCTCGCGCATCATATTCATCATATAGTTGAAGGCCTCCACCCCGTCGAGCGCGGAGCGTCCCTTTTCGGGGCTCGCAGCCGCGTGGGAAGGGATTCCGTGGAATTCGAAGCGCACCCTCACGTTGGCCATTCCGCGGCCTGCGTTGGTATTGTTGGAGAAGCCGGAGTGCCAGTCGAGCACCGCGTCGACGCCGTCGAAGCAGCCCTCGCGGACCATGTAGGCCTTTCCGCCTCCGCCCTCTTCAGCCGGGCATCCGAAGACCTTCACGGTACCTTCGTGGCCCTCAGCGAGCCATTTGGCGATGGCAATACCGGCAGCGGTGCTGGCGGTTCCCATCATATTGTGGCCGCAGCCGTGACCGTTGGTGGTAGGCGCGTCCTTGGGCAGGCACTGGTAAGGCACGGTATCCTGCGCAAGGCCGGGCAGCGCGTCATACTCCGTCAGTATGCCGATCACCGGTTTGCCGTGGCCGAAGGTGGCGACATAGGCCGTAGGGATGCCTGCCACTCCCTTCTCCACCGTGAAGCCGTTCTCCTCCAGGTGCTTGATGAGGGCTGCGGAGCTGCGGAACTCGTTGTAGCCCGTCTCAGCATATCCGTGGAGTTCGAGTGAAAGGTTATGATAAAGGGTGAAATTGTCGTTGAGATACCTCATTCCGACGCTGGAAAGTTTCTCTTTCTCAGCCTTTTCGGCCTTCTTGCGGTTTGCGGCGCCAAGTTCGGCGGGAAGTGCGCAGAGCACAGCCGCAAGAGCCAGTAATAATATTCTTTTCATACTTAAAGTATATAATTAGCGTGTAAATTTAACAAAAAAGCTCCGCCGGAGCGCCCTTTCCCCGGATAAGTTCTCCACAGAAAAATGAACAGAATCAGTTCATTCCGCGCTCTTTCTTGATGGTTTCGTAGGCCTCCTGGATCTTGCGGAACTTCTCTTCGGCGGCCTTCTGGACCTCGGGGCCGAGGGTCGAGACTTTGTCGGGGTGGTTCTTCATCGCCATACGGCGGTAGGCGGCCTTCACTTCGTCGTCGGTGGCCGAAGGGGAAATCTCCAGCACCGCATAGGCCGAATCGCTGTCTTTGTAGAACATTGCGATGACCGAGGATGCATCGGACGAAGTGATGCCGATGGCGCCTGCTATGGCTTCGAGAACGCTCTTCTCCGCCTTGCTGAAGTCTCCGTCGGCAGCAGCGATCTGAGCCAGATAATGGTAGAGCTGCAGACGCTGTGAGTAATTCATATAAACGGAAATCTGCTGCCCTACCGAGTAGATGTTTACGTTCTGGCGGTTGAAGCCGTCGAGCATCTGCATCGCTTCGGAAACGGCACCTTCGCCGAAGTTCCGGCGGATGAATTCGCGGACATAGTCGAGTTCCTCCTGCCGTGTGCGCCCGTCGGCCTTGATGACTGCGGAAGAGAGCACCAGCAGGCTCACCATGAAGCTGTTGCGCTGCTCGGTGGCGGAGTATCCCCTGTTGCCGCCCGGCTCACTGAATGAGCCGCCGCCAAGTTGTTTCACCGCATCTATGGAAAAGTCCAACAGGGAGCCCAGGACATACCCTACTATGGCACCCAGTGGTCCGAACGCCGCCCATCCGAGCAGGCCCGCTATCCATCTTGCAGATCCCATCCCGAGCCGTTATCTTGCCGCAGGCGCAAAGTTGCGGGAGGCGAAAGGAAGCGCCAGGCGCAGCGAGCCGTGCCAGTATTCCCAGTTGTGGACTCCGTTGCGGACGCGCAGTTCGCTCTTGACCTTGGCGTCACGCATCTTCTGGTGGAGCTTGACGCTCAAGTCGAACAGGTAGTCGTCATCGCCGCAATCTATGAACCACTTGATTGTCCGCAATTTAGCGAGCGTCGCCTCATCGGCGCCGTCCATGAAGTCCAATGCGGAGTGTTCGCGCACTGATTTGGAAACAAGGTACATTTTATCCTCGGGATTCTTGGGATTCTCAGCCAGCTTCTGGTCAAGCCATGCGCTCATCGCGTAGCAGCTCGAGAAGAGATCGGGATGCCGCTGGCAATAGACCACGCTTCCGCCGCCGCCCATCGAGAGGCCCATTATGGCTCTGTAGCCCTTGCTGCCGCCGCAGTGGTATTTGCTCTCCACGCAGGGCATCAGCTCATCGAAGAAGAAGTCCTCGTAGTTGTAGCCGCCAGGTATGTTGAAGTAGCCGTTCTGCACGTGGTGGAAGTCTTCGTGTCCGGCGTTCGGCATAATGATAACCATCTCCGAAGCCTCCCCCGTGCCGATAAGTTCGTCGGCCACGAGTTTCATATTGCCGAGCTTCATCCAGTCGGAATAGTTGCCGGTCAGGCCGTGAAGCAGATAAGTTACCGGATAGACTTTCTCCGACTTGCCGTACCCGTCGGGCAGATATACGTTATACTTTACCCAGCATCCGAGGCTCTTGCTCCCGAGGCTGTCGGTGACAACGCGGCTTGCCGCAGACGCCTGGAACGCACCGGCCGCCATCACCAAGACCGCCAGCGCCATAATTGCAGATATTCTTTTCATAACAATGATATACTATAATACAACGATAAGGCCGGCAACCAGAGCCGCCGGGATTCCCAGGATCATACCGATCACTGCGCCTCTTATGTGGAAGAGATAGTCGTGATATGCGGCTGTCATATCCTCGGTTCCCGGAATCACGAAACGCTTGTCGTGGCAGAACCAGAGACAGTCCAAAACCAGTGCGTCGAACCAGTTGACAACGACCCACAGAGCATAGGCGGTAAGCGCTCCGCTCCAGAAGGTTAAACAACCGTTGACATAGCGCACAAGCAGGCCGAGCAGCACTCCGAAGAGAATCATCGCTCCCACCTTTTTCACATAGAAGCCCACGCCACCGGGCTTGTTGCCTGCATCCACAAGGCCAAGCTGGTCGCATCTTTCAATTATGGCCGGCGGATAGTTGAATATACTCTTGATCGGGTCCCTTGCAATCAGGAACACGAACATTGTGAACACTGCGCACGCTATGATAGTTTCAATCAGGAAAGTCATAGTTACAAAGATAGTCAAAAGCCCTCTCAAAGCAAATCGAATTGTTATCTTTGTCCCGTCAAACCGTAATAGATGACTGATTTTGCCGCCATAGATTTCGAGACTGCGAACGAGTGCCCGTCCAGCGTCTGCAGCGTGGGCGTCGTCATCGTCCGCAACGGCGAGATAACAGATTCGTTTTACAGCCTGATCCGCCCCGAGCCGGAGTACTACAGCTGGTTCTGCCAGCGTGTCCACGGCCTCGGCCCGGAAGATACGTACAACGCTCCGGTCTTCCCCGCCGTCTGGAGCCGGATCGCCCCGATTATCGAGGGTCTCCCCCTCGTAGCCCACAACGCCCGTTTCGACGAGGGCTGCCTCAAAGCAGTCTTCCGCGTCTATCAGATGGATTACCCCGATTATCTGTTTCTCGACACGCTCTCCGCCTCACGGCGCCGTTTCGGCCGCTGTCTCCCGAATCATCAGCTGCATACCGTAGCCGCCGCCTGCGGCTTCGACCTCACCCGTCACCACCACGCCCTCGCCGACGCCGAAGCCTGCGCCCGGATCGCGATGGAGATAATGTAGCGTCATGCCCGCGGAGGCGGGCATCTCCCCCGCTCCTTGGTCGGCTCCGGGATGCGCCTCGGGGAGCGGGGAGCGCCAGGGAAATATGGAGCAGGATGATGTGCCCTGGAGGCACTTCTAGCGGGGGTCCGCCTGCTCCATAGCCTTATTTCGTGCGTTGGAGCAGAGGGACCTGCCCCAGAGCGCCCTCTGAAGCCTATGCCCCTGCTCCATTTTGCCCCAGCCATTGGGAGCGGGCAACCTGCCCTATAAATGATGATTCTCGCGTGGGTGGGCCCAATTAGTCGGGCGGCAAGAGTCTTTTCCAGAACAGGACGCCGTCCAAGACATCATAGCCTTGGTTGATGGCACGTAATTCCCTTTTTACCGCACGAAGTTCCTTAGGCGTGAGGTCTTCCAGCTTCCATCCGAAAGACTCTACATATTCTTTCAGTTCCATTTTGAATTATCTTTCGCTGAACTCTCTTTGGAAAGGAAGGAGATTGCCTTCCGGGTTGTGGGCCATGCCGGTACGGTAGCCGTCCAGGATGGCGAAATCGATGAGCTTGAACCGGTTCTTGAACTCATCCTCTTCTATCACCTGATGGAAGAGCTTTGCGATGTGTGCCGGTGGATTGGCGAATGCACCGCAGCCCAGGGCCGACAGCACCAGCGAGTCGTGGAACTGCGCCTGGCCGATGCGGAAGATGGTGCGGATCTTATCCAGAGTGATGTCCACCTCCGGCTGCAGCATCATCCCGTCGGCTCCGATACGCGGACCGCTGAGGGCAGCCACGGAAATAACCGGGATGTTGTACGGCTGTTCCTCCAGCCGGGAGCCGCTGGACTCAGGCCCGCGGAAGAAAGTGACCAAACCGCTGTAGATGCCGCCGTAACGCTCATCCATCGGATACTGGTCCGCGTTCCGCACAAGGCCCAGGTCGGGATATTGGCGAACTCGCGCCGGAGAGAACTGATACAGCGAGAGAACGAGATTGCTGCGCCGGCAGAGATTCTCCTCCTGCGCGCCGGAACCGTACTCCACCAGGCCGCCCGGCGTATAAAGGTCCGCCAGATTGAGCATGGCAGGATTGTACCCGGCGTCAATCAGCTCCTTCGCGGCCAGGACACAGTCCTTGTTCTCCACCCGGACCTCAGTGGTTATGGGCTCCGTCGGATCGGCCAGAACGCGGAACGGCTCGCTGTACATTGCGGCCGCATCCATCACATCTTCCACCGAAGGAAGCCCGACCTTCCGGCCGGAAGGTGCGATATACCACCCCTGCCGCAGAAGCGCCAGCGTGGAGTTGAAGATTTCGATTCTTTGTGCGTGTATGTCCATGGTCCTTGTGTTTTTTTGCAAAGATAGGGCTCTTTTCCCGAAAGGAATAATCCCTGCAAGGCTTGCAGGGAGCGAGTACTACTACGCCATGCCCGCGAAGGCGGGCATCTCCATCTTTTTACGACTCCCCTATTGCAGTTATTAGAATTGTTTATACCTTTGCATCTGAAGGGGAGATAGTAAATGGGGCCGCCCCATTCTGTCTCCAAAAACCTTCCGAAACTGACCACCCCTCGATCGGGGTGGCTTTTTTGTTCCAAACGCACGCTACTTGATCTTCGACAATAGCAATTACTCGCGAAAGCATTTGAGTTTCCACATTACCTGGGGTTGTAATGAACTTTCCCAGTCCGTCAGTAATTCTATGGAATGAGTATAAACGTCTATCAGGGAAAACAAAGACGACACAGTTGGCACCTTGTTTTATAGCATCATGAATTTTCGTACTGATGCTCCATATACCATTTCCTTCAATCGCCTTTATATCCATCTGCCAATCATCCAAGAAACCATCAAAACGTTTTTCGCCTTGTTGTCCAATTTCAGATTCAAGAATGATACGATGGCCTTTCTTACGCAACGAGGCAATGGCGTTCTTTTCATACTCGCCACGAGGGTAACCCATTATACCCAGTTGTTTATCAAACTTGTGAAAACGATGTACTGCGCTGACGCCGCCGGAAACCTCATCATAGGTAACATCATAATAATCATCGTTTTGCAATAGCCGAAGATACTCGCTATAATTCTCGTCACGCCTCAGATCCAAACGCCACATCTCTCTCCTCGATTCAATCAATAAAACCATCCAAACCTGCTATTAATTGCAGTTGGATCATGGTACGAAGATAATCGTTTTACACGAATAAATCAAAGAGATTTCATCTCCCCCGCTCCTTGGTCGGCTCCGGGATATTCCACTTAAAACCTTCCGCTTCGCTCCATCCCTCCCACTGCGCTACGCTTGCGGGCCCCTCCCATTCATGTGGCCATGGGCGGCCACAGGTTTTCAGTGGAACATCCGCTTCGCCGAGGGGAGCGGGTGCAGTTTCACCTTGACTGTGAAAGATTGGATGTTTGAGTATACCGGCAAAAGTGCAAGAAAACCACTCAAACATATAAGTATGGCCTCCCTGTAGGTACGCCATACATAGAAGAGATTCAAGAAACTGTGTATTGGTAGAGATTCCTTTCGCTATTTCTTTTTTCTCCTAAACCTCTGCCCGCAATCGGCGCATTGGAGGACTGGAGCATACTCTATGATACAACAGCCACCAAGGATTACCTCGCCCCTTTGTCGTATACAAACGCTGTCGCTGATAATGTTACGCCAGAAATCATTCCCCTCGGCGGTTCTTTCCGACTTCGGGTGGCGATCAATTCAGGGAATCCCGGGGCGATGGCCTTACCAATAATCTCCTTGCATTCTTTCGTTGAATGAGGGCTGTATTTAATATCGGTCATCAACAGGAACCCAAAGCTTTGACGGAAGATGATGATATTATCCATTTCTGGTGTGAGTTGCATCCTGTGTTCCTCTTTGTTTTGGATGAATGCCAAGTAACCAGCATAGCATTGATGAATCATATCGATGCTCTCTGGTTCAGGAAGAATGATGTTTTTATCAAGGATATCCTCATATTCTGCAAAGACACTCTTGAGCTCATCCAAATTGTTTCTATACGAATCAAACAGATTCAATGTCAAGATTTTTCGTAGTGTTTCTCTCGGCCTATAGTCCTTCCAGAACGATATCAGGAGAAGCGAAAAGACAACCAGATTACGTTGTTTTCTACTCATCTTTAGTGCGGTAGTCGCGGTAAGGGAAGATGGGAGTGTCCTGAATATCAGAAGATAGGAGCCAACTATAGGAACGAAGAACTCCAACATTTCTTTCCATTCGTCTCGGTCGCCTTTTTTCGCTATACGTAGCATCTCATAGACGGCAATACATATTGCTGAATAAGATAAATCAGATTGTTCCTGGATGTAGAAGGGCCGCTGGATAAGGATGCCCGATCCGACTTTGTTAAAGTCTGGCTTATTCCATGAGAGCAGGTCATAATGCTTGAGTAACTTCTTGAAATAACCTCGGGCTTCATCCATTACGGAATACTCTTTCGGGGTTTTGCCCCCTTTTCTTTGTCTGGAAAGCATGCAATCTTCTTCCAGTATACCACTGTCGATATCCTTTTGGCTCGTTGCCTCATCCTGGAGCATTTCGGAATAGTCGATAGTATCATCGGAGGCGAACAACAGAGCGGCAAGGCGATCTAGAATCCTATCATTTATTTGCTCCATCGTAGCCTGCCGGTTGCGGAAGACCTTCTTGTCAAAGTCCTCATCTGTAAACTCCCTTCCTGTGCCAGACTCATTCTTTTTCCCATCAGATACGACAACTCGAGCATTTCCTTTCGTGCTGTTTTCTTCCTCAATATGAACATATTGCAGAAGGCGTTCGAAATCAGCAGAATCTTGTGCCGTCTCAAGAAGACGGGCTATTGGAGCTATTATCTTATCCGGATTCTTTCGTTCAATCTCACTCTGAATCAATATAACACACTTGTTTGAGATACGTTCTCCATCTTTGGTGAGGTAAACTGTGCGGGCTATTCGGCCAGTCTCATTCGGTATCACTGAAGAGCCATTATCGAGGCTAAAATGAAGGACATGTTCCTTCCTGAAATCATCTACCAAATGAAGGTCAATATTTGCGATCGGACCTTTTTCAATTATGATATGGAAGCCATCATCAAGTAATTCACAGCTTTGAATTACTACAATAGGAGACGTCTTCTTCTTATCATCAGTTTTCTCGAATTTTCCAGAAGAAGCCAAATCGAAAATCTCCTCTTCTAGGGTAATCCCCAGGTCTTTAAAATAGTCGCGTTTCTTAGAGTTCTTGATTATAATATCTGCCTCATCGTTGACGCCTCTGTTGGTCTCGCCTAGAGCTTGAATAGATGCGTTTGCACTCCCAATGGCAAGCACAGTCACAGAAGATGATTCTATTTGAATCAGCTTTGCGTGAACCATCTTACTTCGTTTCTCCCCGGAAACACTGTAGTCGAAGAAATGGATATTCGGATTCCTTTGAAGATTCAGATCCGTCGGTAAGGAGCCTTCATCCGGGTGGATAAGACAGTTTATCTCTAATGGAGATAAATCTCTTAGAAGATTATTCAGCACACTTCCTTTGACATCGAAAAAAGGTGTACAAACAGTGATCCTTTTGACGGTATCATCACCAACAGCCTCAACAAGCCGGTTGAAAATAGATCCAGATTCTGTGTTTGCAGCAAACTCAAAACTCTCGCCGGCATCGTCTACCGCCGTTGCGGAGAGAGTGTTTATAGCATCAATATGCTGGAGCAGTTCGGAATTCTCTAACATCCAGGATAACTGAAGTGTCGCCATAGAGAGTTTCTGCTGAGCTATTATACTCTTGAGATAGTGCCATACTGCGGATATTATTGGCGCTTCAAACGCATCGGTTGATGAAATACAAAAAGCTCCCCAGGCTTCATCGTTGTATGACATACCGCTGTATGTGAGGTTCCCTGATCCGATAACTGCCGTAACTTGTTTTTCTCCGACGAATAAACCAATCTTAGAATGGAAAACACCACCAGACTTGCACTCTATACGAATCGGAGTATAACCCTCGAAAGAGGAAGTACCAGGAGTAAAGGAAAACCGTTCGTCTTCTTTGGCTTCGTCCAGGCGGTTTGCATCAATCAAGACTAATTGATTTAGGATACCTCTGGCGTTGAGCTGCGGTTTAAAGAAGTTCGCATAGAATAAGGGGTCAAACGAGTAACAAGTCAGTATTGCAGAGTGATATGTACTTCTGCTTCCCCCAAGGATGTCATCAAAAATATGTTGCCGTTTGAGTTCCATCAGTTCAGTTCATAACGTTGAATCGCATCTGGCGTCGGCATCATATCTTTGAGAAGGCCAAGGTCAGTAAGGTACTCAATCAAAGAGTCAATGCGTGGAGCTGTGGCAGAACACTCTGTCTGTTCAAGGAAACGGATGAATCCGTCTTCCATAAGGAACTTATTGGAGGCCACACGAGTAGCACTATACTTCATCAACGATACCGTATGGTGCCGGTAGATAATCTTTGTGGTAATGAATTCGATGAGGAAAGACTCAAATGGTGCTTCCAAGAGCCCGTCCAGCTCTGTCATCAGAGAGAAGAAATCACTTCTACGAAGCTCTCGGAAGGCTTCTTTGTAGGCTTCAACAATCTCGAACTGGTTCCGGTTTTCGCAATAAAGGGTAAGCAATGAAACCATTGCGTCAGCGGCTTCTTCCTCGATTGTACCGAATTCAAATCTTGACAATTCACCCTTATTGATGAGCTCGCATACTTCACCAAGTGTTATAGATGGTTTAGAAACAAAAGCATTATACATTCCTTTTGCAAGACGTCCTGCAATATCCTTTATCGCAACCCAGCCGCCTTCTTTCTGGAGCATTTCCAAAAGACATGAAAAAATGACGGACATGTGATACTGCCACCTATCATTGATGTGATAGGCATACCAACCCAGTGAGCAATCGTCGTCAGCTTCACCGGCAAGAACTTTCTGATAGGTCACAGTAGGGAACATGATGGCGTCCTTGCCTTCTTTGCGGTCGTTCTTGCAATATTTGAGAAACAATTTAATAGTGTCCCGTCTCAAGAATCGATTATCGCTTTCATTAGCAGGGAAATCTTTTTGGTTGAGCATGTCAATTAACAACTCGCGTTCAAAGCCGATGTCGTCGAAATCCTTCATTACAAGATTCTCTTTCATTGCATCGAGATCATCCATAATTACACGGGAGCGCTGAACGCAAGAGATAAACTTCTCGGCTGTCTCTTTTCCAATAGATATTCCAAAGGCTTTTCCTAAATCTTCCCCAAGTATTATCCCTTCAGGTAGATTATCGGATGCCTGGGACGGGACGGACATCGAAGGGAAATTCTGAAGGCTAGGAAGGAGAGCAAGATCCTTCATTGAGGCACTATAGTACTGACGAAGAATACCGCCAGGATTTGCCCAATATGTACCCTCCGTTCTTCGATTATTATCAGGACGATCAACACACTTAAGAAGATCAATTATACTATCTCCCGAAGCTATAGTACTCAAAGCAAATGTTATTCCGGGAATTCCAATAATGCTTGGATCTCTATGGGCTTGTATCAAAGCTAGTAACAGTTCGCTTTTTCGGATAAAAAGACGATATTCTTCAGCCTTATTATGATTCTGTTCCGAATATAGCCTGATGAATTCCCCTGTTATCCAACAATAAAAACTGTAATATCGCACTCGTTGTGTAACTCCATTCAGGCCTGGAATTAAAAGTGTAAAGAGATCCTCAGCAGCATTTCTAAGGCCGAGATGATTCAATCCGAAGCTTGGCGTTATGCTCTTCGAAAAGAATGGGGCTATATGATTATTTGACCTCATTTAATGTGATTCATTTATTGCCATTAAGAACTTGGGCCTTGCTGGTCACGGTCTTTAGGATTGTTTTCCTCTTCATCAACTCCCCCTTGAAGAAGTTTCGATCCATGTAAGCAAGCTGTTTGACAGCGCCCAAACGGTTGAAGTACTGGGCGATGTAGATGCATCGGCTATTGAAGTGGACCTTCGATATATCTGGATTCTCTACGAGGAATTCCAATATTCCAATCACTGCTTCCCGATGGCGGAAAATGGTGGATGGACCGAAGTAGTGGGTGCGGATATTGTCGTTCTGGAAGAGCATTTTAGTAAGTTCATATTTGTCTTCCCGTGATTCGTCCACCGAACAATATACTGACCACCAAAGACCTGCCAGAGAAGACCGGATTGTACCGTTTGCGCTTCGGAACCAATGCTCACGAATGTATTTAACATCTGCCGTCCCGTCGGTTACTGCAGGAAATCTCTTCTGCATATAACTGAACAAATCGACATGGGCAAGGTAGGCCCAAAGGTCGTTCTTTGATGCGGCCAGCGGAGTCAATTCTTTATATTCCTCATATAGTGCGATGGCCGATTTCAGTTCGTCTTTCTCGTCCATTCGTTCAAGCAGGTTTTCCGGCTGATGAACATTGGCCATATAGTGAACCTGGGATTCCTCGTAATCAAATGATTCCCCGGCATACTTTGCAGGATCAATATTGCTCCTGAGAGCCTCAACGTAGGCTTCCCTGAATACTTTCTGTAGTGCCATAGTTAATCCTCCACGGGTCTTTTCATTATGCTGAGATGGTCAAACATACGCTGGTACGGGTCTTCCAGTAGTGTCTGAGCCAGTTCGAAAACCCTTTCTGTATCTTCGAGGTCAAAACCCTTCAGCGCAGGCTCGGTCTTTACTCTATACTTGATGGATTCTGCCCATTGTTTCCCATCATATTCTGACTTATTGATGCGCGTGAGGGCGAACACCAGAGCGTTAAATACAATGGAAGAATGGATGATTTCGATGTAATCTCTGTCTACCCGAATCTTCTCGTCGTACAACTTGAACATTTTGGGCGGAAGCATGATGAGAATCTTATCCTCGCTGAGATTAAACCAGGTGGGACGGCTGTCGTCTCCGCCATTGGCAATCTGCATAAAGGAGCCGGCGGCGTAGAGTTTATCATACTTGATGTCCAGATTGTATGAGGCGGAAGGGAATGCCACAAGAACATCCCCGGGCTCCATATCAAAGTAGACGCCTTCGTAGTCTTGGTTGAACTGAGAATTGTGGTACTGTTCGATGGGCGTCTTGACCGTGACGAACATATCAAATTCAATTCGGCCGCTGACGTCTTTCCGGGGAATCTCAATCTCAAAGTCAGCCGATGACTGCTTATAGCATTTCCGATAGAATGTCCTTGTGCAGTTGATTTCGCAGACATATTCTGCTTTGCCCTTCCGGATGAACTGGGATATTTCCTTGTTCCTCTGCTTCAAGTGAATCTTGAACTGCAGCGAGGTGGCAGTCATTGTAGGGCGCTCGATGGAGACGCAGTCTTTCTTGAGCAACGGCAGCACGTCATCGCTTATACCCAAAACCGGATAAGGGAGTGATATATCATTTATTTTCATACGCTTCCAGTTTTATGGCATGTTTCATATCGTCGGCAAGACGGATTCTGAGGGTGTTCTTGCCGGGGTGGAGTTGGAGACCATAGACGGTGTTGTCTATGACCGATCCGATGCTGGAATCAACCACACGGATACGCTCATCATCTTGCTCCCCTCCGGTAAAGATTACTACCTGGCCATCCTCCACCTCGATTTCGGAGTGGATAATGATGACGTGATAGACCTTTCCGTCTTCAACCTGGGCAAAAGAACGATAGTTGACTTCGATAGGATAGGCATACGTTCCGACCTTGCCTCTTTCCTCGCTCTCTTCGTGAGGCTGACTGGGCAGTTTGGAAGTAGGTTCTCCTTCGCCATGTCCCCTGCGGGGCTTCGTGGTGTGACCGCTGTATAGCTCACCAAGTTCGGCATTCTCGGCAGTTGAGCGGTAGTTAACCAGAACGTGTCCAGTAGAGGTCTTTTCTTCCGGTGCCGGTGCCGAGAAGGGCTTGGGATCGTTGAGTTCCGTCGTGCTGGAAGTGCCTTCTTCCTGGACTTGTCCCGTGGGCGTTCCGGTGAAGGCTTGGGTGTCAAAGTCTTCTATCTCCTCGTAGGCAGTTGGAATGTAAAGGAACTCATCAAGACCAGCAATGTTCAAGAATTCTGCTCCATTGGATGAGAATATGCGTATGAGCGCTTGGTCAATGAATTCTTGCTTTTCGTTCAGAGCGTTTTTCCCCGCCGGCTTGTAGATAGGAGGACAGTTTTTCCAATCCCACTCTGAATGGGAAGGATTCTCTGTATGCCTCAGGATTTCATTGCCTTTTTCATCATCGCAGATGAACACTCCGTAGAAACCGTAACCGGTGGAATTGGTTTTGTTGCAGACGAGCATCCTGGGTGAGCGCATATAGGAGATACGGTCGGCTGCGTGTTTGTCTCGCTTAACATAGAAGCGAACGTTTCCAAGGCTCGGAAGGTAGTCTTTGATAAGGATGTGTGACTTATCGGAATCGGCGAGTTTAACGGCTTCGTAATAAGGGCGAGGGTTAGAATGGCCGCGAATGTTGTCCTGCTCATCCGTGAAAGTCTTGTAAATCAAATCGTCAAGAGTATCCCCATTGATCTCCAAAGCCTCTTCTGCCGTAAATAGATTTCCTTCGTTATTGAGTTTTATGCTGACAGTTAGTTTCCCTTCCAGGATCGAAAGCCAAAAGTGAGTAAGAACGGCGGAAACGATGTCTTCATACCCCTCGTTCTGGTCCACGCCTGCAATAAAGACGCTCGTGCCGGGTTCGTCCCGCTTGAACCGCTTGGGTATCCTGTCAATGTCGGTAACAGGCTCACCGTCGTTATTATCATAGTAGCCAACGTGAGTCCGCTTCTTGCCTTCATATTTATGGGTGCAAATAGAAGACACTCCTTCAAAGAAATTCTTGCCTTCTGAAGTCTGTGTGGAGACCAACACAGTGCTGATGCGGGATACGTTATAATAGGCCGCTTTGCCAAAACCGTATGAACCGCCGGCGCTATTCATTGCTTTACTGGAGTTTCCCGCGCTGCGCACAAAGGAATAGAACGGACAGGAATGGTCCTCCGGGCGATAATCCATGCCTGAGGTATTGCTGTCGCTAACTTCCAGACAGAACATCCCGCCGACTGCGTTCTCATCAATGTAGCGAATCTTTGGCTCGAATTTATCTTTCGCGGGTTGATTGTTCCAGAAGTTGATACACTCCTGAAAGTGGTCGCGGATGGAGAATAAACCGGGGCAATTTGCCTCTGTAAGACGTTTCCACCTAAAGACTACGTGGACCGGCTTACTCCTGTCTTGAACCGCATCCAAGGAATTTTGGATGGACTCCCTGACCAGCGATTCATAGGGCTCCTTTTTGAAGAGTTCGCTCATGGCTTCGTTTGGCCCCTGGTCTATACCACCAGAGGACGGAGCGAAGTGCCATTTGCACTCAAGTTCCGAGATTGCCATAGCCAATTATTTCTTAAAGGAAAAACCGCCCTTCCCCGTCTGCTTGTTGAGTTCGTTTGAATAAGCAGCCTTCGCGTCACGCAGGGCTTTACCAATTTCAGCGAACATCAACTCCACATCTTCGGAGTCATATTCATAGTTATTCCGATTGGAACAATTCTGAAGCAGGTTCAGATAGTTGATGATTTTGGTGACACGAGCGGATGCCACCTTTGTGAAACGCGCTCTCTTAGCAGATTCGGCCATTGTTAGTTAAGAATACTGGTTCGCAGCAAATGTAGGAAGCATTTTGATAATATGCAAATATTTGCGATATATTTGCATTATATATTATACATTTTTCAAATATAATACAAGATTAGCGGATGCGTGTATGGAGATCAGCCTTTGTTTTCAACTCTTGACACAATAATCAATCTCGTCATTGCCGCAAGTGAAATACAATACAATCCGCATAGTATGATCCCATACTGCGACGGTTCTGGACTCTATTATAATAAGAAATCGATGGAAAAAGGCTAAACCAGATCCTTGATTCCCAACCCCTTCAAGTACTCGTATGTCCCATCATAAAAATCTGGCTTCCGTGTCTCATCTGACAGATTACCTTCGGGCACACAAATGACCATTCCTTGACGAGCACGAGTAAGAAGAACTCGATATGCATTAAGCTGATATGCACGACCTTCTTCTTGATTTATGTTTTGCCAGCGGTCACTACGGAAGTTATAGTGCTGCCATTTCCGTCCAATAGGATCATATCTGAAATCGCCATCCCAAACGAGGCAAGTCCAATCCAATTCCAGTCCCTGAATATCAAATTCAGTAGCGACATCCTCTAGGAATAAAGAGGAACGGATATCTGTAATTGGGTTCAAAAACCAAGGGACTATGTCTGCCTGGGAACGGATGTCGATAGCAAGAGGTTTTAAGCGAAAGGCCTTTGAGGAAACCAGCATCCCATATCGTTCCGATCCACGAGCATTCTTTCTAAGCCAATCCTTTGCCTTATTAAGATCTCGAGTTAAAACGATGGGATATCTTTCACTGATTTGGGTGTATGTCCGTCTAGCAGCTTCGACATCCAAATCCAAAAGCTGATGCACAAACAGAGATAATGTCTCTGCTCTAAATGAACGTTGAGAAACGGCCAAATGCAGATCAGAACAGGTATGAACGTTTGTATTATCTGCAAGCAATTCAGCTACATTCCCTTCGGCATACTCCTTATCTGTTAGATTATTAGATATATAGATTTGCCAATCGGGAAATGTCTCATTTAGCGCCTGAATCCATAAACCAATACCGCCTTCACCCGAGTTAATCTCCTGTCCGCCACCAACAAGGCAAACAATTGTTGCCCAGTCTTTATGCTGATCGAGCGACCAGATTAAAAACTCGCCCTCAGACATCGGGAAATTGGCAACTCCTTTCTTTCTGGCAAGCCATGCGCTCAAGTGACGCATATCCCACATCCTCTGGGCCTCATCAAAGATAGCCACGTTTTCAACTTCGGCGGCATTCTGACGGGCAGAGGTGGAGATTTTTGCTGGATCGATTTCAATCTGTTCATTGATAATCGGCAGTTTCAGCTTAGCCAGCATATTATCGCGATAACGGTGAATAATCTGAATAAACCGGCTTACTTGACGTTCTGCTTCAGACTTGGTACATCTGGTGCCTTGAGCTTTTTCTTTAGCAACCTTATCTCGCGCTAAAGCCTCAGTCAACACCTTAACCAGAGGGCCATTGCCAGACAGGTAAACAGCTAAATCGCCCTTTTCTTGTTGAATAGCAACGTTTAATCCAACAAGCGTTTTACCAGCACCGGGGACACCAGTAACAAAGCAGATGCTCTTTTGGCGTTTTTCTTTTGATTCACGGATTACATCCAAAATAAACTTGGTGCAACTATCGATTCCTGCTTTGTCCGCCTCATGCTTAGTAATATCCTCAACACTATGATTCATATATAGCGCAGAGGCAGCCTGAATAATAGTAGGAGTGGGAGAATATCGGCTATAAATCCAATCCTGGGGATTGACTTCTCCCCTATTATTCTCCTTATCAAGGACTCCCCGTAATAGGGGTAATAAAGTAATTGAGTTTGAGAATAAAGGCTCATACACTTTATCGTCGTAATAGCTAAAACGATATTCATTCTCAACACTTTCAGCTGCAGTTGCTACCAAGATAGGAACAATCGTGAGATCTGCACTCTCCTCATGGAAGTTCTTCAAATCCAAAGCATAATCCCACACCTGCTCCTTGTCATTAGCATTAAAACAATCCTCTCCTGCCTTGAATTCCAAGCAAAAGACGATTCCATTAATCAACAATGTCACGTCGATTCGCTTTCCAAGTCGGGGAATGGTATATTCAAAAATGATATGGCCAGGCTGATTTAACTCGCGCAGAACATGCTTCATAATGGATATTTCTTCCATCCAAGCATCACGCTGTTCTAAAGTCAAATCAAAAGTATTGTCTTTAGATAGCACACCCAGGATTTCCTCGTCCTTCTTGACAAGAAAAACAGCAATAGGGTCATCGTAAAAACAACGCTTCATTAAGAATGCTTCTTAACTACAAATATAGGAACTATTTGTCAAATTAACTCAACTGGTTTTCCCGCCCTTCGGCGCAGCGGCTTGTGTGCCCCGAGGGCAATTGCGGAGGGCCGTAGGGAGGCCCGCAAGGACAAGCGCCATCAGGCGCTAGCGTAGGCCGGGCAGGGCTTGCCCGTGGGATAGCAATGCCGGAGCGGCGGGGTTTGGGGCAGCGCCCCGTAGACGCTTTGCCGGGGCCCGCGGAGCTGCGAAGCAGAGCGGAGCCGAGCAGGCACGGGAGCACTCTTGCCCGAAGGGTACACAAGCCGGAGCCGGAGGGGGCGGAGTGAGATGCCCGATCAGGTCGGGCATGACGCGGCGGCCGTAAAGTGAAATTGAAAAAGAAAGGGGTATCACAAACCGTGACACCCCTGTAGGATTCAATAATCTAGTAAAACTCTATTCTTTCTTCCCCAACATCTTTTTCTCTTCGCTGGCTAAACGTCTTTCTACCTTTTTCACATCCTCCGCGGGCGGAAGATTCTCCGGAATGATGCCGCGTTCGGTTAGCATCTTACGAACAGCCGCATTGTTGTCGACATGTTCCTTGGTAATGGCCGTCTCACCTTGAAGGTCCTTCGACTGCACATTCACGCTGGTCATCTCTGCCGCAAAGTCCTTTGCCTTGATGCTGATGGTTGGAAGGAAATCGGCAAGAGGGCGCCCCTTGGGAACACCCATCTTGCGCTTCATCATATTGGTATTGAGGCGGAAGAGGGCCTGGTCACCTTTGGAGCGGATAATAGCGAAGGTTTGATCATTTACCCCTCGTTCATATATGATCCCGGAGAGCTTTTTCTCTGTCTCTTGGAGTTTGACGCGGGCCTTCACTCGCTCCACTTCCAGGAGTCGTTGCTCAATCAGTTCCGCACGGCGTGTCTGCACAGCGAAGTAGGTTTGAGCAAAGGCAATTTGCGGCTTGCGAGGGTCTCCGTTTTGAGCGACAAGATAACATGCATAGCGAGTAAGCATGATGTCATCTACCTCGCGAATCGCTCCGCTTCCTACTTCGACCTTTTTATTGACGTCAATAAAATGGTCTGTGACTAGCTGTCCAACATTTTCACAAGCGACTTTCGCTTTGTCAATCACGTTAGTAAAGTTTTGCCAAAGGCTGTAGCCCAACAACTTCTGGAGATCTCTCGCACTCCAGCATTCAATCTGATCCACTTCACAGGAGGCTTGCTCGAACTGCTCAAACAAAGCCTGTACTTCTTCTTTTTTCATACTGGTTTTCTTTCTAATTATTCAATAAGGAGAGGCATTTAAACGGCCTGACAGGCCCACATTCCTCCATAACAAATATAGCACTTATTTGGTCATAATCAAAGCGAATTTTCAAACTAAACGAGCAGTAACTATTGTCACGCGAGCATAGGGTAAAAACAAAAAAGGATGCTCCTAAAAGCACCCTTTATAATTGCCCCAAGAATACGCGGCGGATTTTTACCATAAGGTGAGGCTCGAGGCGGGGACTTTGCACTTAGCGAAATACCTCATCCGTTACGCGCTTTACTTCATAATGCAAAGTTAACCACTTTTTCTGAATAAGCAAGAGTTTTATCCACCCGGAGATCCCCGCCTCCGCGGGGATGACGGCTCGGGGCGGGGATGACGCTATACTTCCGTCAGTTCGCCGGTGACGGAGTCGATGATGAAGCCGCGGACGGTGACGTCGGCTGGGATGAGCGGGTGGCTGACGATGGCGGAGACTGTGTCGCGGACCGACTTTTCCGTGTCGTGGAAGCCTTCGAGCCATTCGTCCAGATCGACGTCGGAGCGGTTCAGCGAGGACTCCGGGATGCCGCGGCGGAGCATCTCCTCCCGGAAATGGCGGAAACTCATGTGGCAGGCGCCGCAAGTGGTGTGGGCCACCACCATAATCTCATTCACGCCCAGCTCGTAAACCGCAACGATCAGGCTGCGCATCGCCGAATCCCAGGGCGAAGGAATTACCGCGCCGGCATTCTTGATGATTTTGGCATCGCCGTTCTTCAGGCCGAGAGCCTCCTGAAGCAGGATGGAGAGGCGCGTGTCCATACAGCTAAGGACAGCCAGATGCCTGTCGGGGAACTTGTCGGTGATGTGGGGCTCGTACCCCTTGGAAGCCACAAACTCGCGGTTGAACGCGAGAACGCTGTCAATATTGCTCATAACAAACTCGTTTTCGGGATAAAGATACGAAAAACCCGAAAATGAAATTATCTTTGCAGAAATTCTTTTGGGATGAAAAAGATGATTGCGGCCCTGGCGGCCATACTGATACTGGCAGCGCTCCCCTCCTGCTCCACCACCTGGAGAAGCGTCTCCTCACGCAGGATCACCGACAAAGAAACTGTCGATGCGATCCTCAAGCAGCACTTCCCCGACATCTACAAGGCGAAGGAAAAGGGTTCAGTGCACGTCGATGCCGTGCAGGAATCGGTCAACAAGAAGGGGGAAATACGATATAAGGTGGATTACGACTTCCACCCTTTCCATCAGTGCGACTGACGCACCCCAATCAAACTATCTGAAGAAAAAGAACCAGGCGGCCCAGCGGGAAGGGACTCCGTCGGTGTGGCCTATCGTGCGGTACGAACCGTCCTGGACAGTGCCGTCGGACTTGATGTAGCCGACAGTGCGATATGATCCGTCCTGGATCCGCTGTGCGAAGGCCTCCGCCCCCGAAAGGAGGATGGCCAGGAAAGAGATGAGAATAATGATGCGTTTCATGCCCCTTTTCACTGCAATAATCGAACCATCAAAACTTCGTGTATTATTCGAAAATAATCCTTAACTTTACACGATTGTACGCACATCCGCAGCCGCGCGTGTGCGTGAACGGAACGCAACAAATTATATATTAAAAACATAGAAGCAATGAAAATCAAACACTTCGCAATCTTTATGATTGCAGCGGCGGCAGCCCTCTTCACCTCCTGCGTGGAGAAAGAGTGGGGCGAGCCCGCAATCAAGCTCGACAAGACCGAACTGGCATTCGACAAGGACGGCGGCGAGCAGACCGTGACCCTCACCACCACGAGGGACTGGAAGGCAAAGGACCTTCCCGAGTGGGTGGTGCTTACTCCCGAAAGCGGAACCCTCACCCAGAAGGACTGGCCCGAGGCAAAGGTGACCGTCACCGTGAAGGTCGCCAAGAACGACGGCTTCAACCGCAAGGGCGAGATTGAATTCTCCGGCGGAATCGTGAGCGAGACCCTCGCTATAACACAGGAAGGCCCCGACGGCGAAGACGACGGCAAGATTACCGTGGCCGACTTCATCGCGAAGGCCGACACCCAGACCGAGTACATCCTGACAGGCAAGATCAGCAACGTCACCAACTCCTCGTACCGCGGATTCGACCTGACCGACGCCACCGGAACCATACCGATCGCCTTCCCCACCAACTTCGACGACTATGCCGACAAACTTGAGGAGGACGGCATGGTGGAGGTCAAGGGCAAGTACAACTTCTATTCTGCAAAGCAGACACATCAGATGGAGGACGGCTTTATCCTCTCCTATACTGCGCCCGCGCCGATCGATCCTTCGACCCTGCAGCTGCTCACGGTTCAGGAATTCATCGCGAAGGCAGACCCCGGAACCAATTACAAGCTCTCCGGAACGGTCACCAAATTCAATTCAACCTATTCGAGTTTCGACCTCCAGGACGCCACCGGAAGCATCAACATCTACTCGCTGGCCCCCAAGAGCAAGACTGAATATGCCGGCAAGCTCGCAAACGGCGGCAAGGTCACCCTCTACGGCAAGTATTACCTCTACAACAACTCGAAGGTCGAGATATTGAACGCAGTCATCGTCAGCTATGAAGCCGGAGCCCCGGTGGAGATAGTCGACATCACCTGCGCCGACTTCCTGAAACTCAGCGACAACGACGGCAAGAACTACCGTCTGAAGGGCAAGGTGACCGGCTCGATCAACACACAGTACGGCAACTTCGACGTCGAGGACAACACCGGCAAGGTATATGTCTATGGCTGCACCAACATCGCAGAATGGAAGGACAAGCTCGTCAGCGGTGCCACAATCTCGATTTACGGTCCCAAGACCACCTTCACCAACACCAGTACAGGCGAATCAAAGGTCGAGATGCTCAACGGTACCATCGAGAGCATCGAAGGCGGAACCCCCGGTCCCGGCCCCGACGCTCCCACCGAGTTCACCAAGGCCACCGTGGCCGAATTCCTGGCAGCCCCTGTGGCTGCAGACAAGTGGTATGAGCTCACCGGAGCCATCACCAGCATAGCGAAGGCCGAATACGGCAACATCTATGTAAAGGACGCGACCGGCGAGGTTTATGTATACGGACTCACCAAGACCTATGTCACCTCCAACGACAAGTCATTCTCCAGCATCGGCCTCAAGGTCGGCGACACTGTCACCTTCAGGACACTGCGCAACGAACACGAAGGGCAGCCCGAGGCGGGCGGAACCCAGCCTGCATTCTATGTGAGCCATATCCCCGGCACTGGAACGACTACCGGCGGCGACATCACCGCGACCCATCCCTTCACGAGCAACGTGACCTGGACCGCGGGCACCAACGGCTATGATGACCAGCAGGTTGTCATCAACGGCACCAGCTACAAAGCATTCAAGCTCGGCAAGAGCAGCGCTGGCGGCACCGTGACGGTCAAGGTACCTGCCGGAACCACGAAGCTCAACTTCTACGCACTCGGCTGGAGCAACAAGGCCGGAGTCATCAAGGTCACAGGCGGCGGAGTCACAGAGGCCACCGTTACCGCTGCGACAAACACAGGAATCCAGAACAACTCCCCCTTCACAATAACCAAGCTGGCCGATACCGATTATTACACGGTTTCGTTTGCATCCGCCACCACTGCGGAGGCTTCGGTGGACTTCACCACCACCAGCGACGGCGTGCGTGCGGTAGTGTTCGGAGTTAACGCACAGTAACGGGTTGAAGGCAGCCAATCATATCCTCAAGGCCGTCGTGGCGGTGCTTGCCGCCACGACGGTGCTTGCCGCCTGCAACCCCACCGACCTCGGAAACGAGCCGGAAGTCAACCTTCGCATCGACAAGGTGGACGCAGGCAGCAAGAGCAACCAGTTCATCGGCGTCAAGGCCGCCGGAGAGTGGTCCCTCGAGATCAAGTTCGAAGGCGGCGAGCAGTATGACGTCACCCAGTGGGCCTATCTGGAGATCGACTCCGTGACCATGGTCCGCGGCGTAGGCGACAGGAACGACATCGTCTTCGGATGGGCGGCCAACAACTCCCCCGAGGCCCGCAAGGTCACCCTCCTGCTGACCTGCGCAGGCGGCAAGACGGCTCAGGCCGAATTCACCCAGGCGGGGCGTGAAGGGGCCGCGGTGCTCCCTACCAAAATCGTATCCGAGACGGTTCCCGACTGGCTGGAACTCCCCGCCACGAGCGATCCCGACCTCTATTTCATCACCCATTACTGCAACTATGCCGGCGGCGAGCAGCGTAACTACTCCTTCTACTGGGACACCGCCGCGCTCGTGGCGCACTGGGTGGCCTATCCCCTCAACAAGCGTCTTGCAGGCTCCGGAGGCCGCACCAACGAATGGGGCCTCGACCCCAAAATCCCGCGCAGGCTGCAGCCGGTGGTATTCCGCGGCTACGGCAACGCCAGCTACGAGGGCGGCTACTACAACCGCGGCCATCAGCTCCCCTCCGCCGACAGGCTCACCTACGAGCCCAACGTGCAGACCTTCTACGGCACGAACATGACCCCGCAGAGGGGCGAACTCAACTCCGAGGCGTGGGCCGTCCTGGAGGGAATGGTCCGTACCTGGAGCAACGCACTCGACACCCTCTACGTGGTGACGGGATGTGTCCTTGACGGAAGCACCGAATATGTCACCGACAACGAAGGGAAGCGGGTGAAGGTGCCCACAGGCTACTTCAAGGCCCTGCTGGGTTATAAGAAAAGCGGCACCGTGGGAATGACCGGAAGCACCGGGGGATATACCGGAACCGCCTTCTGGTTCGACCACAAAGGCTACGCAAAGAATACATCTACAGTTTTGGCCCAGCGGATTACCATCGACCAGCTCGAAACCCGCACGGGCATTGATTTCTTCGTAAATCTCCCCTCCAGGATAGGGGCCGACAAGGCGGCTTCCGTCGAGGCCTCGACAGACTCCTGGTGGAAATAAAACGACTTATGAAAAAAGCAATCTATATTATCGCGGCGCTGCTCCTGCTTACCCAGGGCGTACAGGCGCAGGAACGCAATTACGTTATCGGATTCTACAACCTCGAGAACCTCTTCGACATCTATGACGACCCCGCCAAGAACGACGACGAGTTCCTTCCCGACGGCGCCAACAAGTGGACCGAAAAGAAGTACAAGAAGAAGCTCCACAACATGGCGAAGGTCATCAAGGAGATGGCCAACGACAACGGACGCTATCATACCATCCTGGGAGTCAGCGAGATAGAGAACCGCCTCGTGCTTGAGGACCTCGTCAGCCAGCCCGAGATCGCGGACGCCAACTACCAGATAGTCCACTATGACGGCCCCGACCGCCGCGGCGTGGATGTGGCTCTGCTCTACAAGCCCGAGCAGTTCAAGTACATCGAGAGCGAGTCGATTCCCTACACCTTCGGTCCCGACTCCAAAGTCGAGTTCACCCTCGACCAGGAGGCGATGGACTACTTCCGCACCCGCGACGTCCTGATGGTGCACGGCACTATCGACGGCGAGCACTTCGCCATCTATGTGACCCACCTCCCCTCCCGCGTGGGCGGCAAGGGACAGGACCTGCGCGCCAGGGGCGGCGAAATCATCTACAACCACGCGATGAAGATGATGGAGCGCGTGCCTGGCATCAAGATAGTGGTGATGGGCGATATGAACGACGACCCCTTCGACGACAGCATGGCCCTTTACCTGCACGGCCGTGAGACCATCGAAGAGATGCAGCCCGAAGACTTCTTCAACCCCTTCCTCTCGATGATCAAGAACGGCTACGGCTCGCTGGGATACCAGGGCGTATGGTGCATATACGACCAGATCCTGGTCAACAGCACCCTCGCCACCGCGCCGGAAGGAGGACTGAAGATCCGCAAGATAGTGAAGGACACCTACTACGGCCGCATCTTCCGCAAGCCCTTCATGGTGACGCAGAGGGGACAGTACAAGGATTATCCCTTCCGCACCTTCTCCAACGGAGCCTTCGTGGGCGGCTTTTCCGACCACTTCCCCACCTACATCGTAGTAAGCAAATAATCTGACAACCTATATGAAAAGACTGATGACAACCGCGATGGTTCTCCTTATGGCCATCGCAGCCTTCGCCCAGACGGGCGGCGTCAAGGGTACCGTTGTGGACCGCCAGGGACGCAAACCCGTCCAGGGGGCCCTCCTGACGCTCTCGCGCAGCGGGCAGACGGTAGCCGAAGGCGTCACCGACAAGGAGGGCGTATTCTTCATCGAGCCGCTCGCCGACGGAATGTACGACCTCTTCGTGACGGCCGACAGCTTTTACGACCTGACGGTCAGCGTCACCGTGGACAAGGGTTACGTCAAGGACATGAGGGTCCTGACGATGACGCCGGTCCAGGCGGTGAACGAAGTGGACGACTCCAGTTTCGCGGACTTCGATATGGACGACTCGGGCTACACCGACACTCCGACCATCCTCTTCGGCGCCAACGACGTCTATAACAACCTGGCCGGCTACGGCTTCAGCGCCGTCCGCTTCAAGAACCGCGGCTACAACAGCGAGACCCAGGACGTCTATCTCAGCGGCGTGCGCCTCAACGACGCCATCACAGGCTACTCCCCCTACTCCCTCTGGTCAGGCCTCAACGAGGCCATGCGCGCCAAGGAGAGCACCATGGGACTCGACCCTCACCGCGAGGCGCTGGGACGCTACAACGGAATCACCGACATCCTCGGAACCCCCTCCAACGTGCGTCCCGGCTGGCGCTTCAGCGTCCTGACCAACAGCGCGATGTACCGCCTCAGGCTGATGGGCACCTACGCCTCCGGCGAGCTTGACAACGGCATCTCCTACGCCGTGAACGTCTCAGCACGCGTCGGCGGCAACGACTGGATCAAGGGAGTCTATTACCGCTCCTTCGCCTACTATGCCGGCATCGAGAAGAACTTCGACGACGTCCATCGCGTGAGTCTCTACACCTTTGCGACTCCCGGACAGCGCGGCGCCCAGAACGCCTCCACCCAGGAGGTCTACAACCTGATGGGCGACAACATGTACAACTCCAACTGGGGCTACCAGAACGGCAGGGTCAGGAACGCGAGGGTCCGCAAGACCTTCGAGCCCGTGACCGTGGTTCGCTACTCCTTCACCCCGAAGGAGGAGTTCGAGACCAATGTAACGCTCCTGTGGCGCACCGGCCGCAACGGCTACACCGCCCTCGACTGGTACGACGCCCCGGACCCGCGTCCCGACTACTACCGCAACCTCCCGAGCTACGCTTATATGGAGAATGACGACTATCACCGCAACAACGATGAGAAATACGAATGGGCTCAGGAGATGTGGAGCCAGCGCAACAAGGACTACCGCAACTACCAGCACATCAACTGGGACCGCCTCTACAACGTCAACTACAACAGCCCCGACGGACGCAGCAAATATGCCGTAGAGAGGCGTCACGTGGACCAGAACGACCTCCATATGGTCATCAACACCAAGTGGCGCAAGGACGACCACTTCACCCTCACGGGAGGCCTCGTGATGAGGGCCAACAAGACCGAGAACTACAAGGTGATCGACGACCTGCTGGGCGGACAGTACTACCTCAACGTGGACCAGTTCGCCGAGCGTGACTTCGCGGCAATCGAGGCTGCCACTCAGAACGACCTCGACTACTTCCTGGAGCACGGCCAGGCCGAGAAGATCGCCAAGGGAGGCAAGTACGGCTACGACTACTACGCCAACGTCCGCGAGGAGAACATCTGGGCCAACGGCGCCTTCACCTACGGCCGCTTCTCGGCCAACGTCTCCGGCAGCATCGGAGGTAACGTGGTATGGCGCGAGGGCCTTCTCCGCAAGGGTCTCTTCCCCGGTCTCGACGATAAGGGCAACGAGTACTTCTTCGGAGGCAAGAAACTCACCAGTTACGACCCCGACGGATATGTCATCACCTCAAAGGGCAAGTCCGATACCTATTACTTCATAACCTGGTCCGCAAAGGCCGGAGCGGCATATCTGCTTGGCGGCGGTCACCGCATCTCTGCGAATTTCGGATACTTCGAGGACGCCCCGACCTTCAACCAGGTCTTCATGTCGCCCCGTACCCGCAACTCGATGGTGCCCAACCTGACCACCATCAAGACGGCTTCCGGCGACCTCAACTGGCAGTTCAGCAGGGGTCAGTGGAACGCCCGCGTCACCGCATTCTGGACCAAGATAATGGACCAGCCCGACGTTATGAGTTTCTATGACGACTCGCAGCACTCCTTCACCAACTTCGCGATGTCGGGCATCGACCAGCGCCACCTCGGAGTGGAAATCGGCGCCAGGGCTCCCCTGCCGCTGAGCGGCCTCACCCTTTCGGGAGTCCTCAGCCTCGGAGAGTACGTCTATACCTCCACCCCGATGATGACCCAGACGATGGACAACAGCACCGAGGTGATCGTCAACAACCAGCCTGTCACCTACTGGAAGAGCAGTCCGGTCTACAAGCACGTCACGGTGGACGGAAAGGATATGATCGACTATGACGCCGACGGCAATTACATTGTGGAGAAGTGGCAGAAGCACTATGTGCCCAGCACTCCCCAGCTCGCTGCGGAACTCGCGCTCAACTACCGCCTCCGTTCCTACTGGTTCTTCGAGCTCAACGGGCAGTACTTCGCCGACTCCTACCTCGACATGAACCCGCTCTACCGCACCGACATGGCCTGCGCGGGTCCCGACGGCGTGGCTACTCCCGCCGAAATCGAGTATATGACGAAACAGGAGAAGTTCGACCCCGCATTCCTGCTCAACGCAAGCGTCGGCAAGAGCTGGTACATCAACCGCCAGTACAACCTCGGTTTCTCCCTGGAAGTCAAGAATATGCTCAACAACCGCAACGTAAAGACCGGCGGTTACGAGCAGACCCGACTCATCACCAGCGCCGGCCACGACCGCTACTACAGATTCGACTCCAAGTACTTCTATATGTGCGGAGCCAATTATATGTTGAACATCTATTTCAGATTCTAAGCCATGAAAAAGTCATTCATCATATTTGCAGCGCTGCTCGCACTGGCATCCTGCACCTCGCTGAAAGAGGAGTTCGAACCTGTTTTCACCCTCAAGTATCCCGAGCCGGCCAAGACGGCTCCGGCCGACATGAAGGCCAACACCACCATCGCCGAACTGGCGGCAAGATACACCGCCACCAAACCCTGGGATGTGAAGGAGAACATCATCATATCAGGAGTGGTCTCCACTACCGACCGTCCGGGCAACTTCTACAAGAGTTTCTACATCCAGGATGAGACCGGCGGAATCGAGATCAAGATGGGCAAGAACGGCCTTTATAACGACTACGAACCCGGCCAGAGGGTATTTGTCAAATGCAAGGGCCTCACCGTCGGAATGTACGGCTACAAGACCGGCAACTACGGCGGCAACGGAATGGTCCAGATAGGCTTCACCGACCCTTCCGGCGAGTACGAGACTTCCTACATCGAGAACCAGCTCCTGATAGACACCCATATCTTCAAGGGCGAGGTTGGCACGGAGGTTGTTCCCGAGGTCATCACCGAAAGCCAGCTCCCCGGCAAGAACGACACCCAGAAGGACAACAAGTACATCGGAAGGCTCGTCACGCTGAAGGGGCTAAAATATGCCAAGGAAGTGTTCGTACTGCTCTATCTCGACTCCAACAAGGACAAGAAGGCCGCTGAGAACAGGGTCTTCCTCTCCTCGTCGAATGTAGCCAGCGACCCCACCTGCGGCATCACCACCTGGGCGATGTCCAAGACGAAGATGACCGAATACCTCACATCCGGCCGTTGGGACGCTTTCCGCGTGGGCAGCGGCAACACCTACACCGGCGAGACGCTCGGCGACTTCAAGGGCGACGGCACCTATCCCGGAGTGGAGAAGAACGCATATTCCGTGAGCCAGTACTTCAAGATGGGCTCGAAGGAGATCCAGGTCCGCACCAGCGGCTACTGCAGGTTCTCCGATGTCGAGATCCCCGAATCGGTACTCTCCGGCAGGGCCACCGTCGACATCACGGGCATCCTGACCCTCTACCAGGGCAGCATACAGTTTACGGTCAACTCGATTGACGATATTGTAATCAATGAATAAATGAAGCGTATTTCAATTCTCACACTCTGCGCAGCCCTCCTGGCCCTGAGCCTCACAGGCTGCGGAAAATCCGAAAAGGAGCGCATAGAGGCCATCTACGGCTTCTTTGCAACCGATACCACTGCGGCTGACGCAATGCTTAAAATCAACAAGGTATGCCCTCTGAGGCCCGCCGGCGGAGAAGGCGCCTCCGACATAATCGACTATTTCACGATGATGGCCAACCGTTGCGGAGCCGGAAACAACGTCACCTTCTTCGACGTTCCCGGCGGCAAGGGGCGCGACATCATGATGGAGATTCCCGGCAGGAACAAGAAGTCGGTAGTCCTCGTCACGGCAGCCGCCGATACCTGGAGCGACTCCCTCGCCACCCACAATTCGGATGCTGCCTGCGTTGCGGCCTTCGAGGTGCTCAATGCCTTCAAGAGCCTGAAAATCAAGCCGCGCAACACTGTGAGAATCCTGATTTATGCCGACTGCTGGGGGGCGCACACCGGCCTGCGCCCCTATATCGATTATATCAAGGGACGCCCCGAAGAGAACCACAGCATGCAGGTCAACCTGATATCCGATCCCGCGGCTCCGAAGAAGGTTTTCACCATCGGAGAGCCCTCCAACGTTTACAGGACCTTCGCAAAGGTGGTCCCTCCCTATTTCGAGGGTTACGGCAACTACACCTTCGAGCGCGGGGAGATCACTCCTGGCGACTGGGACCTCAAGGCTCCTTTCTACCAGTACAACATCGACCGTGAGGATCTGGCCAACGACGCCGCCGCCGTGGCCTCTATGATCACCCTGCTCAACTAGGCTAGAAGGGGTATCCTATACCGAAATGAAGTGCGTAGCCGTTCCGTGCAAGCCACTGGGACGGCTCGCACCATTTTTGGGTGTAAGGGTCGTAGGCCTTGAGACCCAGGTCGAGGCGCACCAGGATAAGGTTGAAGTCGAGACGCAGGCCGAAACCGAAGTCAAGTGCCGTGGTGCGGTAGAAGTCGTTGAAGTGGAATACCGATTCCTGCTGCTCGCCCTCCGAATCGGACTTTATCTTCCAGATGTTTCCGACATCCACGAAGAGGCCGCCCTGCAGTTTCCAGAAGAGCGGAAAGCGCAGCTCCATGTTGGCCTCGAGATGCATGTCGCCGGTCTGGTTGACGATCGAGAAGGTAGAGTCGATGGGAGCGCTTCCGGGGCCCACGGAACGCGCCTGCCATCCCCTCATGCTGCTCGCACCGCCGGCATAGAAGAATTTCTCGAAGGGGAGCGAAATGGAGTTGCCGTAGGCATAACCCAGGCCTGAGACGCCCCTGACGGCGAATGCATAGCGGTCGTCCCTGCCGAAGCGCCAGGTCTGCACGGCGGTGACCTCCCCCCTCACATACTGCGAATAGGGCAGTCCGAGGAAGAGATGAGAGCCGTATTCGTTCTCCGGCAGGATGCCGTTCAGCATCGAAAGGATATTGCCGGCCACGTCGAGATTCAGTCGGGTGTAGAAGCTTGTCTTCCTGATGTTAAGCGGGTTGAGAGAAGGATCGGAGGTATAGTAGAAGCTGGCTCCCATTCCCACGTCGAGGTGGTCGCGATATGCGTTTATCAGATAGGGGTCGCGCAATTTCTCGTAGAAGTCGTCGGCGATGCTGTAGATATGCACCAGGTTGAATTTCAGCGGGGAGAGCTGGAAGATGAAGCGGCGGCGGAAGGTGAAGTTGTAGTTGTATCCTACCGAGGCGATGTTGCGCTTGTACTCCGGACGGTTCTGGTAGTTGAAGAGGGCCGAGATTTCGGTCTGCGGTACCGAGGTGATGAAGAGGTCGGAGGGCAGCAGCAGGAATCGCGGGAACCTCAGGGAACCGTTGACTGCATACTCCTCGCTGCTGGTGCTGTCGTGGAACTTGAACTGGAAATTGCCGCGGAAACCCACCGTGAGGCTCTCTCCCCCGCCGAATATGTTCCTGTGGGCATACGAAATCGAGGGTGTGATGCCGAAGAGTCCGGTGGAGTTGGTGGAGCCTTCGAGGTTGAGTTTGATGCTCTGCAGCTTGGCCACGCCGAGCAGGATGTTGCAGTCCACATAGCCCGAGTCGCGCTCCTGCAGCTGGATGTTGACGGAGTTGAATAGGCCCAGGTTGGAGAAGCGCTGGTAGGTATTGTCCACCAGCCTCTCGCGGTAGAGCATTCCCGGCTTTATCCTGTTTATCTCGTCGAGGAATTTGCGCTTGATGGGGAAGCGGCTCAGGGCCCTTACGTCCACCTTGCCGAAGCGGTAGCGGATATGGGGCCGCGCCGCGGCGGGAGTCTCGTTGCGGGTGTAGTCCTCCAGCCTGACGGTGAGGTCGGCCGTGCCGTCCATCCTAGAGGTGTCGGCGGTGAAGAAGAAGTAGTTCTTGGTGAAGCCGTAGTAGCCCCTGTTGCGGAAAAGTTCGGTCATCTCCTCGGAGAAGGCCTCCAGAGTGCTCTCGGAGAGGTATTTGCCGGGGCGGATCTCGCTCGTTGCGGAGTCCCTGAGGGCCAGCGTCCTGAGCGGCCCCTCCTCTATCACGTAGCTCAGCGAGTCTATCACGAAGCGGTGGCCTGGGGTTACGGTATAGGTAACCTTGGCGTTACGTCCCTTCGTGGTGACTTCCGATTTGATTTCGGAGCCGTAGTAGCCCAGATATTCGAGGTGGGAGAGCATACTCTCCTTGCTGTTTTCGACTAGCGACGGGTTGAAGGCGACGGGCGCTACGCCAAGTTTCTCGACGAATTTGTCCCAGGCCGTCCCCTTGCCGGAACTGAGGTTATAGATGTAGAGCAGCGGATTCCAGCCGCCTATGAAGTAGTCGTTGGGTTTCTGTTTGATGTAGGGCTCGAGTTCCGAACTGGAGGGGTTCTTGCCCTCCACGACTACTTTGTTGTCGGCAAGACGGTACTCTCCCTCGGCGAGTCTCCGCGTCGTGGAGCAGGAGGCCGCCGCCAGGGCCATAATGACTATGAAGAGTAACCGTTTCATCAAACTGCAAATTTAGCAAATAATGACTTATCAAAGGATGAGCATGTTGTCCTTTCTGAAAAGTGTGCGTCCCCGGCACACGGGGAGGGGCCCACGAAGTGGGAGGGCCTTTTCAGAAATGGACAACACGAAGATGTATAAGTCATTATTTGCATACTTTACATAATTCCATATATAATCTCTGAACAGGGAGGCCGACGACGTTGAAATAGGAGCCTTCGATGCGGGTGATGCCGGCGTAGCCGATCCACTCCTGGACGCCGTAGGCACCCGCCTTGTCGAAGGGCCTGTAATTGTCAACGTAATAATCTATCTCGCTGTCAGTCAATTCCTTGAAAGAAACATCCGTGCAGGCGGTAAACGACGAAATCCTCTCCGCAGTGCGGACTGCGACGCCGGTATAGACCTGATGCGTCCGGCCCGAAAGGCGGCGCAGCATCTCGCACGCCTTCTCCCTTCCGGCCGGCTTTCCGAGCAGCGCGCCGTCGAGGCAGACCAATGTATCGGCCGTAATCAGCACCTCGTCAGGCTCCAGCGGCCTCGGGTAGCCGAACGACTTGTGACGCGCCAGGTAGACCGGCACCTCGTCGCACGGCATACTGCAGTCGTAACTCTCCGGATCGCCTTGGATCGGCTCCACGGTGAACTCGATGCCGAGGCCGGCAAGGAGCTCCCTGCGGCGGGGCGAACCCGAACCCAATATGAATCTCCAGCCGTCGAACATCACTCCGAGAACTGCGCCCTGAGGGCATCCACGCGCGCCTGGGCCGCATCGCCGCGGGCACAGAAATAGTACTTTATCTTGGGCTCCGTGCCCGAAGGGCGGACCGTCACTACGGTGCCGTCCTCGCTGAAGAACTGCAGCACGTTCGAGGAGGGCAGCCCGGTTTTCTCGGGTTCGGTATAGTCCACGACCTTCACCACCGGCGAACCGGCGAGCGAAGCGGGCGGATTCCCGCGGTAGCCCGCCATCAGGGCGCGGATGGCCTCTGCGCCTTCCTTTCCCTTCTTCGTCACGGAAAGCAATCCCTCCGCATAACGGCCGAACTCCGAATAGATCTCCTGCAGATAGCCGTAGAGAGTCTTGCCGGCGTCGGCGAGCCAGGCGGCGCATTCCGCCAGCATCGAGCAGGTTATCACGGCATCCTTGTCGCGCACCTTTTCGCCCACGTTGAAGCCGTAACTCTCCTCGCCTCCGCAGATGAAAACCTTCTCCCCCTCGTTGCGGCGCACCACCTCGGCGATATACTTGAAGCCGGTCAGGACATTGTAGAGTTCCACCCCGAACTTGTCGCAGATGGCCTTCAGCAGTTCTGTGGTGACTATCGTCTTTACGCAGTAGCCGCGTCCGTCGAGTTTGCCCAGCTCCTTCCAGCGGGTGAGGATGTAACAGGTAAGTATCGCCGCGGTCTGGTTGCCGCTGAGCAGCACCATCCGGCCCTTGTCGTCCCGCACTGCCGCTCCAACGCGGTCGGCGTCGGGGTCGGAGGCCATCACCAGGTCGGCTCCCACCTCTTCTGCGCGCGCTATCGCCATCTCGAGGGCGGCGTGCTCCTCAGGGTTGGGCGAAGCCACGGTAGGGAAACTGCCGTCGCTCACATCCTGGTCAGGGACGTTGTAGATGCGTTTGAATCCCATTTTGCGCAGCGCCGCCGGAATGATGCGCACTCCCGTGCCGTGCAGCGGCGTATAGACCATCTTGAGACTGTCGGCCTGCCTTGCAACCGACTCCGGCGAGAGCGTCAGGGAGAGGATCTCGTCAAGGTAAACCTCGTCAAGGCCCGATATCACGTCGGGATGGAGGGTTTCGTCGAACTTCACCTGTGAGGGCGAAGTAATCTTGTTTACCTCGGCGATAATGTTTTTGTCGTGGGGCGGCGTCACCTGAGCACCGTCCTCCCAGAATACCTTGTAGCCGTTGTACTCCTTCGGGTTGTGGGAGGCGGTAATCATCACGCCCGCCTTGCAGCCCAGATGCCTGATGGCGAAACTCAACTCCGGAGTGGGCCTGATGTTGTCGAAGATGCTGACCTGTATGCCGTTGGAAAGCAGCACGCGGGCCGTCGTCATTGCAAACAGTGTGCTGTCTCGGCGGCTGTCGAACGATATCGCGGTGCGGATCACCTGTTCGGGGAAGGTCTTGAGCAGATAATTCGCGAGTCCCTGGGTGGCCATAGCCACGGTGTAGCGGTTCATCCTGTTGGTGCCGGCTCCCATAATGCCGCGGAGTCCTCCGGTGCCGAATTCCAGCATACGGTAGAAGCTGTCCTCCAGCACTTTGGGATCTCCCTGGAAGAGTTCCTGCACCTGCATCCTGGTCTCGGCGTCATACTCCGGCTCGAGCCAGCTTTTTGCGGTCTCTATGTATTCCTGTGCCATATCTATATCAATATCCGAAATGTTTCAAAAGTGCCTCGGGCATCTCTTTCTCGAGGAGATATTTGTACCAGAACTTGTAGTCCTGCATCGAGGAGTGGCGCGACTTGGCGCCGCGGTAGCCGTGGTACTCCTCGGGATAGACCGCAAGTTCGAAATCCATGCACTCCTTCTCCATCAGGTCGAGGAGCTGCAGGGTGTTCTGGAAGTGGACGTTGTCGTCGGCGGTGCCGTGGGTGATGCGCAACATATTGGTCGCATCCCCCTTGTAGCCCGACTTTTGGACACGCTCCATTACGCGGGTGGAGGCGTAGCCTTCGGGATTGTCCTGAGGAGTGTCCATATAGCGCTCGGTGTAGTGGGTGTCATAGAGAGCCCAGTCATAGACTCCGCCGCCCGCTATGCCGTACTTATAGTATTCGCGTCCCTCGGTGACCAGAAGGGTTGTCATCGTGCCGCCGAAAGAGAAGCCGTAAACACCTGTTTTACTGCGCCTTACGCCAGGTTTGCCGAGGAAGTATTTGAGGCCGTCGATGAAATCCTGCACCTCGACGGTGGCAAGATGGCGGTAAGCCGCCTCAAGCCCCTTCTTGCCCAGATGGCCGCTTACGCGGTTGTCGAGCACCACCTGGATAACCTCGTGGTTGGCCCACCACTGGCTGCAACCGGTTCCCCAGGAGTCCTTCACTCGGGGACTGTCGGGACCGCCGTATATGCTCACCAGCACGGGGAAGTGGTTGGCGTAATAGGGATTGTAATCCACCGGCCAGGTCACCAGGGCGGGCAGCACGACGCCGTCGCGCATCTTGATGTTCACCACCTCGGCGCGGCCGAAGAGATAGTCGTCGAACTTCTCCCCCTTGCAGTCAAAGATCACGTTCACATCCTTACGGTCGGCATTCCCGTTCGCAGGCACCGAAACGGCCACCAGCTGGTTGGGGGTCCTGGTGTTTGATGCGACTGCCAGAAGGTTGCGTCCGTCAGGCGAGAGCATCACGTTGGCGAAGTTCAGATTGCCGTAGGAAAGGCGGTCGAGCTTCTTGTTCCTGAGGGTGACTCGGTAGATGTCCACGCGGGTCGAAGCCTCGCGCTTTGCGGTGAACCACAGGTACTTGGAATCGACTTTCATCAGGTTGACGCCCCAGTTTTCACCCTCCGTCAGCTGCTCGAAACGCTTGCCGTCGTAGGTCATATAGTAGATCTGCTGCCAGCCTGAGAAGTCCCTCACGATATAGATGCCCTCCGGGGTGAAGAGCATATCCTCCATCCACTCTATCCAGGATTTCTGGTGCTCCTTGTAAACCGAGACCTTGATCCCGGTTGCGGGTTCCACCGAGAAGAGTTCCAGATCGTCCTGGCTGCGGGGCATCCAGGAGACCATGAATCGCTTGCCGTCGCCGCTCCAGAAGGGGATTCCGAAGTACTGGTCCCTGTTCTCGTCGAAGTCGGCCCAGACGGTCTCGCCGCCGCGGATTGAGACGAAGCCAACGCGGACTTTCGGGTTCTCATCTCCCGCCTTGGGATAGCGGGTCTCGTCGAGATAGCCGTGCAGGCCCGGAGAGTGGTAGATCGGGAACATCGGCACACGGCTGTTGTCGAAGCGGTAGAAGGCTATCACCTTGCTGTCGGGCGACCACCAGAATGCCTTGTACTTCGAGGGCCTGCCGAGGATCTCCTCATAATAGACCCAGGAAGCGTATCCGTTGAGAATGACGTTGGAGCCGTCGAAAGTATGGCGCACGATCTCTCCGGTGGCCACATCCATCGAATAGAGGTCGTTGTCGAGGGTGTATGCTATTTTGGTCTGGTCGGGGGAATAGGTCGGGTTCTTCCAACCCTTCACGGGGTTGGGGAACTCCTCCACCCTTCTGGGAACCTTATAGTCGTAGAGGCGGGAGCTCTTGTCCTTGAAGCTGTAGAGATAGTACTTGCCTCCCTGGACATAGACGGCCTGGTCGTCGGAGACGAACTTCACAGGCACGGCGGTGCGCTTCACCACGCTCTCCGGGAGCCCCTTGAGCTGCTCCTCCTCTGTGAGGCGGATCTTTTCCTTCACCGCAGCGGAGGCGGGAACAAGTGCGAAAAGTACGAGCAGTGCGCAAAGAATCTTTTTCATAGCCTTACCTCCTTCCTCCCATGAAGATCAGAATGTAATAGACCAGTGTCGCGAGGGAGCTGAGCGCGCCCACCACATAGGTGTAAGCCGCAGCCTTGAGCGCCTTGCAGGCATACTCGTGGTTGGAATAGTCGGTTATTCCGGCATTCTGGAGCCAGGCCACAGCCCTCTGGCTCGCATTCACCTCGACGGGAAGGGTCACAAGCGAGAAAAGCGCGGTCAGCGCGAAGAGGATGATGCCGGCCAGCATTATACCGGGGAAGATCCTGATGAGGAGCATGCCGATAAGCAGCACCCAGGTGACTGCCTTCGAAGCGAAGGAGACCACCGGAACGAGCGCGGAACGCAGGCGGAGCGGAGCGTATCCCTTGGCGTGCTGGACGGCGTGGCCGCATTCGTGGGCCGCTACCGCGGCTGCAGCCACCGAGCAGGTGCCATATACGGAGTCGCTCAGGTTGAGCGTCATATTGGTGGGATTGAAGTTGTCGGTGAGCTGGCCCGGAACGTGGGTGATCTTCACGTTGGTGATGCCGTGGTCGTTCAGCATCTTCTGCGCCACCTCAGCTCCGGTCATGCCGTTCGCAATGCCGATTCTGGAGTACTTGGCGAATTTGCTCTGCAGGGAGGCCTGGACTATGTAGCTCAGGATGGCTACGCCTCCGAATAGGATCCAGTAAAGAAGACTCATTGACATATCGTTGATTTTTTATCTGTTATTCGAAATACTCATCCTTGAAGTTGACGAAATAGACCTTCTTCACCCCGCGGGTTATGGCGGTGTAGAGCCACTTGAGGTCCTCGAGTTCGGGCTCCTTCCAGAAGGGGTTGTCGATGAAAACGCAGTCCCACTGCCCGCCCTGAGACTTGTGGCAGGTTATGGCGGTGGCGTATTTTATCTGGAGCGCATTGAAATATTTGTCCTCGCGCACCTTCTGATAGCGCTTGCGGGAGTTCTTCTCGTCGGCATAGTCCTCGCTGACACCGTCGAAGAGGGCTTTGTTCTGCTCCGCGGTCAGGGCGGGTGCCTCGCTGTCGAGGGTATCGAGGATTATCTTGGCGGTGATCTCGACGTCGTTATAGTCGGGGAACGAGAGGCGCGCCTCGGCGAAATTGAGGCCGTAGCGCTCCTCGTAGCGCGATATCCTGCGGAGTTCTGCCACGTCGCCGTTGGCTATGAAGTCGAGTTCAGGGACATCCTCCAGGAACTGGTAGCAGTTCTTGACCACCATCAGTTTGTCGCCGCGGGTAAGGCGCTCTTCGCGGAAGAGTACCGTGGAGCGGATTCCGGCGTTGTAGCGGTTCGCCCGCTTGTTGGAGCGGCAGAGCACCACAACGTTGTCGAGGCCGTACCGGCCCACGGCGTCGGAGATGGTCTCTATCAGGTCGCCGCCAGAAATGCGTTCCACGTCGGAGAAGCCCTTCAGGCGGAGTTTCGGCACCTCGGCAGTCTCCCTTTCGAGCAGGGAGCGCACTATGGTGGCGTCGGTCAGGATGCCGCTCCCCTCCGCCTGGCGCACCACGGAGGTGAGGTCGGCGACCATCACCTTGCCGAACTGCGACATATAGTTTTCGTCTAGCGCGGGGCTCAGTTCCATCCCCACGGGAGGCAGCTGCCCCTTGTCGCCGATGATAACCATCTTGTTGTCCACCCCGGAGCGCACGAAGGAGATAAGGTCGGAGAGCAAATCGCCGCTTCCGAAGATGGAGTCCTGCATCACCGCGGAGGAGGTGGAGATAAGCGATGCCTCATCCACTATGAAGAAGGTGTCCTTCGCCCTGTTGATGTTGAGCTGGAACTCCCCTATTCCCCCTGCGAGGGATTTCTGACGGTAGATATGCTTGTGTATGGTGCTTGCCTTCTCGCCCGTGAAACCTGAGAGGACCTTGGCGGAACGCCCCGTGGGCGAGAGCAATACATAGTTGTATCCAAGTTCCTTGAGGGTGCGCACGAAGGCCGCTATGGCAGATGTCTTGCCGGTGCCGGCATATCCGCGCACCAGCAGCAGGTCGCACTCGCCGTACTGCACCGCGAATTCCGCGATGGTATCGAAGAGGCGCCTCTGGCATTCCGTGGGAGGAAAGGCCAGGTATCCCGCCATCTTTCCGGCCAGAAACGACGCTGCCCCCATCCTAATGCCTCTTGCTGAAAAGGGTGAATACCATGAGGGCCGAGAAGATTCCGAGACGGCCGATTATCATCTGTACGCCCATTATCCACTTGGCCAGCGGCGCGACTGCCGCATAGTTCGACATCGTACCGACGCTTCCGAAGGCGGGGCCCACGTTGCTCATCATCGACACAGAAACGCTGACGGTCTCATGGAAGTCGAAGCCGAAGAAGGAGTAGATGACGGCGAAGAAGAAGGCGAGCACGAAGTAGAGTATCACATATAACGAGACGCTCGTGAGCAACTCGTTGTCAACCACGCTGTTGCCGGAGCGGACCTGCACCACTGCGTTGGGGTGCGCCATCCTGGTAATCTGTGCATGGGCCGCCTTGCGCAGTATCCATACCCTGTCGGTACGCAGACCGCTGGTGGTAGATCCGGAGCAGCCGCACTGCACCGCCACCGCTATCATCAGAAGGGTGCTGAAGATGGGCCATTCGTTGGTGTCGGCTATCGCGAAGCCGGTGGTGGAGATGGTTGCTATCACCTCGAAGAAGGCCACCCGCATCGACTGCCAGAACCCCTCGACGCGGTGCCCGAAGAAGATATTGAGCGCCACTGCGACGGAGGCGACGAAGATTGTCAGCAGATAGTATTGGGTGACGGGATTCCGGAATACCTTGAAGGAACGGGTAGCAAACGATGAGTAGATCAGTCCGAAGTGGAGGCTGGCCAGAATCATGAAGACCATCAGGATAATCTCGATAATCGGAGAGTCGTAGGCCGCGATGGAGGCGTTCTTTATGCTGAATCCGCCGGTGGCGCAGACGCTGAAGGCGTGGTTTACGGCATCGAAGAGCGGCATCCCGGCCAGCAGCAGCGAAACTATCGCCGCTACGGTGAGGCCAAGATAGACGGTAACGACCACCTTCAGGAACTTATCGGTGGCATAGTGATAGTTGTCCTTCGAGATGTCCATGACCTCCATCTTGCTCATCCTGAAGCGGACGGAGCCGAAGGCAGGCAGGATCATCATTATGAAGACCACGACTCCCAATCCGCCGATGTAATGCGTGGAGGAGCGCCAGAAAAGCAGACCGTGCGGCAGCGATTCGATGTCGGCGAGAATGGTGGCGCCGCTGGTGGTGATTCCGGAAGTGCTCTCGAACCAGGCGTTCGCCACGCTGAAATCCCCTCCCCAGAGGATGTAGGGCAGCATTCCGAAGATACAACTCAGCAGCCATGCGAGTATCAGGATTGCGATTCCCTCGCGGGTGCTGATATCCTTCTCCCTCCTCACGAAGATAATCGGGAAGATGCCGAACAGGAATGTTATGAGCGAGCTCAGCAGCAGCGGGGAGAAGGCGGAGTCGAAGCCGTAGAAGGCCGAGACGCCTGCCGAGAGCAGCATGAAGGCCGCGTTGCAGATCAGCGCGATGCCGACATAGCGGGATATGACGCCGATGTTCACTACTTCTGGAGTTGTTTCTTGTATGACTGGTTGAGGTCAACCAGGTCCTTGACGTTGGAGTTGAGATCCGCTATTTCATCGGAACTCTCGACCTTCTCGTCATATTTCCTGCCGAACTGCCTGTAATCCTTTATTCCGCGGTTGACCTTGAGCAGCGGGTTGATGATGTAATAGTTCAGGTAGTAGTTGAAGAGGACTACCAGCACAAGGCTGAGCGCCAGGGAGATCAGCGACGGCATCGAGCTGCGGTGATAGCTGTCCTGGAGCGTCTGGGAGTTGGATATGAGGTTCTTTTCGCTTTCGTTGGTCAGGGTGTTGAGATAGCCGCGGAATTTGAGATAGACAGGCTGCAGGCGGTCGAAGAACCACTCCCTGCGGAAGTATTCGTCGAACTGCCAGACCTCTTCCGCCTCGCTTACGACCTGCATGTATGCCGCATAGGCGAACATGACGGAGTCTGCGGCTTTTTTCTCCGCCGTCGTACGGAACGAATCCCTCAGGTTTCCGAAGATTTCGCGGAATTCCCCGACATTGACGGAATCTATCGCGGAGTAGTCTTCGGTGATGCCGGACATAAGGCTGAGGTTGTGTTCCTCGGCCACGTTGAGGAGCTCCTTCGAGGCGTCGATGCTCCTGATGTTGTCGGCGATGACATCCGATACGTATTTATTCATCGAGCGCATCTCATATACGGATATGATGCCCGAGAAGAGGAGTATGAGTCCCAGCACGAGACATCCCAGCATCACTTTGCGCTTGATTCCAAGTCCCTTGAATTTTGCCATATCTTCACTGACTATATTAACTTACAAATATAATAATTACTTTCTAATATAGTATCCAATGATTGTTTCCTGACCCTCCTTTACCGGCTCCGTGATATTCCTCTTCAAACCTTCCGCTACGCTCCATCCCTCCCACTTCGTGCCCCCCCCCTCTAAAGTTGCCGAGGGTGGCACGGGTTTTCAGAGGAATATCAACTCCGCCTCTCAGTCGGGCTCGCCACCACGGCGAGCCGGCGGGAGTCTCAAAGACGCCTATCGCTGGCTGGAGCGTAAAGTCCTAGCTATCAACGCATTGCTCACATTTGGGCGCTAAAAATTTGACACCCAAATATAGAAACAAGCTGATTATCAAGCACTTGCGCTCCATACCGGGCATAGGTTTGGAGATGGCCCTATAAGGGGCGGGCGGTATATACTTCCGAAAGCATTTTTTCTGCTTTTCGGAAGTATATACCAGAGCCCCAAAAGGCCGTAGCCCAAACGACGAGCCATCGAGACGGGCCGGAGACGGAAAAAGGCCGGCTGGGAGGCCGACCTTAAAGATGGAACCGGAGCCGGATTAGCGGCGGGCGGTGTAGGCTATCATCTCGAGAACCTTGCAGGAATAACCCCACTCGTTGTCGTACCAGGAAACTACCTTCACGAACTTGTCGGTGAGATAAACGCCTGCGTTGGCGTCGAAGATGGAGGTGTGGCTGTCGCCCAGGAAGTCGCTCGAAACGACTGCATCCTCGGTATATGCCAGAACGCCCTTCAGTTCACCCTCGGAAGCCTTCTTCATTGCGTTGCAGATATCCTCCTTGGAGGCGGGCTTGACGAGATTCACGGTGAGGTCCACGACCGAGACATCGATGGTGGGAACACGCATCGAGATACCGGTGAGCTTGCCGTTGAGGGCGGGAATCACCTTGCCGACAGCCTTGGCAGCGCCGGTGGTCGAAGGAATGATGTTGCCGCTTGCAGCACGTCCGCCGCGCCAGTCCTTTGCCGAGGGACCGTCAACCGTCTTCTGGGTTGCGGTAATCGAGTGGACGGTGGTCATAAGACCGCTCTCGATGCCGAAGGCGTCGTTGAGGACCTTGGCCACGGGAGCGAGGCAGTTGGTGGTGCAGGATGCGTTGGAGATGATGGGCTGACCCTTGTAATCCTTGTGGTTCACGCCATAGACGAACATCGGGGTGTCGTCCTTCGAAGGAGCGCTCATGATGACCTTCTTTGCGCCGGCTGCGATGTGAGCCTCAGCCTTCTCCTTGGTGAGTAAGAGACCTGTGGACTCCACGATGTACTCTGCGCCGACCTCGTCCCACTTGAGGTTTGCAGGATCCTTTTCTGCGGTCACGCGGATGGCATTGCCGTTGACCACGAGCTTGCCGTCCTTCACCTCCACGGTGCCGTCGAAACGGCCGTGCATGGAGTCGTACTTGAGCATATACGCCATGTAATCCACGTCGATAAGGTCGTTGATACCGACAACTTCGACGTCATCCCTGTGCTGTGCGGCCCTGAAAACCAGACGGCCGATACGGCCGAAGCCGTTGATTCCTATTTTTATCTTTTCCATAATGATGAGTTGTTGCTATGGTGATTGCAAAAGGCAAATGTAACATATTTCTTTTAAAGTAGTGCCACGAATTTTTATAACTTTGCAGAATATGAAGCCAAGGGAAATACTCATAACCAACGACGACGGCATCGACGCGCGCGGAATACACTTCCTCGCGGGGATGATGCGCCACTATGGCAACGTCACGATAGTGGCTCCCAAGGTGCCGCAGTCGGCCAAATCTGCCGCCCTCACCCTCCACACCCCAATGTATCTGGAGAAGGCGGGCGAATCGGAAGGATACAGGATGTTCACCCTCACCGGAACCCCGGTGGACTGCGTGAAGATGGGAATGCGGCTCTTCCTCGAGGAGGGGCGCACCCCCGATCTGCTTATGTCGGGCATCAACCACGGCACCAACGCCTCCGTGGCGACGATCTATTCCGGCACCCTCGGCGCTACGGCCGAAGGATGCATCTACGGGGTCCCCTCCATCGGCTTTTCGATCGACACCCACGACCCGGAGGCGGACTTCAGCGTAGTGGCCCGGTTCGGCCCCGGGATACTCGACGAGGCGCTGGAAAAGGGGCTTCCGAAGGGTACTTACCTGAATATCAACTTCCCCAACATCGCGCCGGCAGAGGTGCAGGGCATCCGCGTAACCCGTATGGGACGCGGCCGGTGGGTGCGCGAATACGACCCCGAAACCGACTCCGAGGGTCGCGACTGCTATGTTATGAGGGGCATCTTCGAAAACCTGGAGGACTCCTACAAAGTCCCCGCTCCCGGCGAAGGGATAACCGGTGACCACGTGGCCCTCAAGGCCAACTACATAGCCATAACTCCTGTCCGGCTAGACTCCACCGACTACGAAGCGGCAGACGAAATCGTCCGCAGCTGGAAACTCTGATCCACAGTCTCTTATGCGTTACTACCTCATAGCGGGCGAAGCCTCCGGCGACCTCCACGGAGCAGCGCTGATGCGCGGCCTGAAAGAGGCCGACCCACAGGCCGGATTCCGCTTCCGCGGGGGCGACGCGATGAAGGCCGAAGGCGGCACCCTTTTCCGCCACTACGGGGAGAATGCCGTGATGGGATTTTCGGAGGTCATGTCCAAGGCGGGACGCATTCTCGCCGACCTTCATTCCACCGAGGAAGATGTCGTCTCCTGGAAACCTGACGTACTGATACTCATCGACTTCCCCGCCTTCAACCTGAGGGTGGCCAGGTATGCCCACAAGCGCGGAATCAAGGTCTTCTGGTACATCGCCCCGAAGCTCTGGGCGCGCGGCGAAAGGCGCATCAGGCAGATACGGAAATACGTCGACGGACTCTTCGTGATCTTCCCCTTCGAGGTGGACTATTTCGCCCGCCTCGGAGTCAAGGCGCACTACTACGGCAACCCGCTGGTCGACAGCGTGGGAGAGCCGCAGGGCGAATGCCCCTTCCCCACCCCGGACGGCAGTCCCGTGATAGCTCTGCTTCCCGGCAGCCGAAGCGCCGAACTCAAGTGGATGATGCCCCGTTTCGCGCAGATGGAAAAGCTGATGGAGGCCTCCGGGAAATGGAAAGATTACCGGCTTGTGATAGCCGGAGTCGACCGGTTCAAGCCGGAGGATTATGCCGCCTTCCTGCCTGCGAATTCCCGTATCGAAGTGCGCTACGGAGCGACCTGCGACCTGCTCCGCGAAGCCACCGCGGCCGTGGTCTGTTCCGGTACCGCATCGCTCGAGGCAGCGCTGATGGGAGTGCCCCAGACGGTCTGCTACGGCTTCAGCCGCATCACCTGGATTCTCGCCAAAATGGCGGTGAAAATCAAGCAGATAAGCCTCCCCAATATCATCCTCGGCCGCCCGGCCGTCCGCGAACTTCTTCAAGACGGCTGCACTCCCGAAAAGATGCTCGAAGAGCTCGACAGACTGGTCAACGACGCCGCCTGCCGCGCCGCTCTGAAGGCGGATTACGCCGAGCTGCGCTCCAAAATGGAAAAACCCGGAGCGGCATCACGCCTGGCCTCCGGGATGTTTCAGTTGTTGAAGGAGAACGGCTAATAATTCTCCACCGTCGGCCAACGCTTACGATAGGTCAGCTCCATTATCTTGGCAAGGATACCGCCGGTGCCCTGGGATGCTGTGGTGCCGAGCACATAGTGTTTTCCGCCTTCGTCAGCCGTAAACCTTGTAACTCCGGCGTCACTTACAGTCACAGTACCGGGAGCGCCGGTGTCGAAGAGTTCCGGATAGAGCGGGAAGAGCACGCTGATGATATCCCACGAGGAGCGGTCGTAGGTCATCGTCTTGTATATCTTATAGGCCTCCACAACGGGGTTGGGGCCGTCGAATCCCAGATTCAGGTTGATTAATGCGCCGGGATAGGTGACGCTGCCTCCCAGAGGGGCGGGATTCTGCCAGATGACGGTGGGCCAGCTCTCGAACACCTTCTTCATAGCGGGAATGTCGTTCTTGACATTGTACTCCGAGCCGCTGGAACCGTTGTTGCCGCACATAACCGAAAGGCCTGTGGTCTTCTTCGCGACGAGTTCAACACCGGTCAGCGGGGAATACTCGTCCGGGCCGCTCTCAAGCAGCTGTGCTATCGTGGTGGCGAATCCGAGGCTGACGAATGTCACGGAGCTGTCGGGCTGCGCGGCCAGTATCCTGCGGTAGAGCGCCACAGGCTCCGCATACTCGGTCGAACTCTTTGCAAAATCCTTCTCCACCTTGGTGTAATCCACATAGTCGGAGGTCTCCTGAACCGGGGTGAGGCTCATAGCTACGGGGATTTCCGGATGGCCGTACCAGGTGCATACGGCGTCGCAGTATGCGGCGGGCGTGGTGCTCTTCTTGTGGCATCCGATTGCCAATATCTCGGCCTCTCCCACATTCACCGCGCGGAGCGCCAATGCCAGTGCGAGCGCATCGTCGATATCGTTGCCCATATCGGTCTCGATAATATACCTGATCTTGTCGTGCGGCGTGCGCTCCGGGAAAGAGGGAGACCATGTAACGCTCAGTTCCGCCCCGGTATGGCTGTCGATGAAACGGATGGGGATCGGGAGTCCGGTCGGCGAGCCGTCGTGGATGAAGCGCAGCGTGGTGGTAGCCAGCCAGTCGGCGACATCCTGGGTGCAGTAGATGGTCAGCGCGCCGGGAGTCGTACCCGTCCTCACGGTAAAGGCTCCGGCCTTCCGACCTGCCATGAAATTGGCGGGATTGGTGGTGGTACTGGGGAACCTGAACTTGTCACTAAGGCGGAGCACTCCGAGGTTCTTGCAATACTGCAGCATATAGGACATACTGGTGGCCTTTCCGGTATCCCAGGTACTGAGGTCCAGTTCGCTCGCCAGATTGTCGTAAAACATATATGCAAAAGTGGTCACCTTGGAGACGTTGAAGTCGGAGAGGTCGAGTTTGCCGGAACCGTCACAGAAGGAGGCCCTGAACATATAGCTCATATCGGTGCAGCTGTCAGTATTGAGCAGCCCGGTATTATCCATGGCCTCAAGCGCCCTCAGATAGGCGAACATATAGCTGGAATTGGCACCGAGACAGATTTTATCAGCCGCGGTCGAGATTGTCATCACTCCCGAAACGGGATCGAACGAAGCATAAACGGGAACGTCGGAATTGGATTTGCTGACCACCTCCCCTTCCGTCGAAGGATCGCAGGCTGAGAAGATAATTCTGGTTATAGCATAATCACTGTCGGAATACTTGGCCCCCTCTTTGGCCATCTGCTTGATGGAGGCATTGAAGGTCTGACCCGCAGCCAGTGTTGCCTTGCCCTCAGGCACCTCCATCGGAGTGAAATTGTTGAAGGCGAAATCCGACTCGTACACCTTCGAACGCTCGGTCTTGAAGGAAGATCCCTCCTTGAGTTTCAATGTCTGGGTACGGCCGTCGGTCAGCACCAGCCTGATGGAGAATCCGGTGTAGGTATTGGCGGGAACCGAGATGAAAAATGGAACCGGCTCGGTGCCGATCGCAGCGCCCTCCGAACAGTTGAGCGCCACCCCACCGGTGCCGCTGACCACGGCCGCGTCGTCAGTGACAGTGAATGCGTCGCTGAGTCCCTGATCCGCTTTGAGTTCTATACGCTTGACAACGGCGTCCGGAGCCGCAGTCGTTATGTTCAGCTTGAGAATCGCGCAGAGGTTCTTGAACTGCAGCGTAGTATTGTCGGAAGCGGCCATCATCGGTATGAACTGCACGTTGCCGGGGACATACTCTTGCACCGCGGGCAGCCCTTTGAGCAGCATTTCACGTGAATAGGCGGTATAAGGCGCGGAGGGGGTTTCAGCAGCGCCCTCCTTCACGAACCAGGTGCTGGCGCTTCCGCCCTCTGCCGCCTTGTAAGCGATGCCGTTGATGACAATCTTCTCGCCTTCTGTCCAGTTGACGTGCCAGATGTCGCCGTCAGCCTTGAGTGAAGTGCGGGTTGGTACGTCAGCAATCACACCGCGGAACTCCCCGTTCTTTCCCGGTGAATCGGGGGAGAGTTCCACGACATGGCATGCCGTCAGCATAGTGGTGACGGATGCCAGGACTATAATTATCCGGTTTATCATTATTTCTTATAGGTCATCTCAGTTATGGCGTCCACCATAGCCTGGGGCTGGTCGAGGGTGGCGCTCAGCACGATGTGCAGGCCATTCTCCGATGGGGTGAACCAGGTGTAGCCTTCGTCATCCACCGTAACGGTGCCGGGCACGCTCTCGGTGAAGAGTTCGGGGCGGAGCGGATAGAGCACGCTCAGCAGGTCCCAGCACTGGCGGAAGTAGGGCATCGACATATAGAGTTTGTAGGCCTCGGCAACGGGGTTGGGGGTGTCGTAACCCAGATTCTTTTCTATGAGCTCGCACGGATAGAGTACCGCCTCACCTATCTCGCCGGGATTCTGCCATATCTTGGTGGGCCACTTCTCGAAGACCGTCTTCATCGCGGGAATGTCGTTCCTGACATTGTACTCTGCAATCTTGGTGGCCTTGGAGCCGTAGCTGCCGCACATCACAGAGAGGCCGACTGTCTTCTTCGCCACAAGGTCCACACCGCTGAGGGGCGAAATGTCATCCGGTCCGCTCTCCAGCAACTGGGCGAGAGTCGTGCCGAATCCGAGGCTGATGAAGGTCACCGAATGGTCGGGCTGCTCAGAAAGGATCCTGCGGTAGAGTGCCACCGGCTCGGGATATTCGGTATCGCTCTTGGGAAAATCCTTCTCCACGACGGTGTAGTCCACATAATCGGAGGTTTCCTTGACAGGTGTGAGGCTCATTGCGGCGGGAATGCCGGGATGACCGTAATAAGTGCAGACGGCGTCGCAGAAAGCGGCGGGCGAAGCGCTCTGCTTGTGGCATCCCACGGCGAGCAGTTCGGCCGTCCCCTCATCCACGGCGCGGAGGGCGATCGTCAGGGCAAGGGCATCGTCGATGTCGTTGCCCATATCGGTTTCGATGATGAATTTGACGGGCGCCTTGGTCCCATCCTGCTTAGGAGCGCAGGAGAAGGCCATGAAGGCAGCCAGGATTAAAAACGCTACTCGTTTCATTTCTTATAAATGTATTGATTATTCGTTCTTCGGTTTGCGGATGCGGTGCGGCATCACCTCCGGCAGGGCCATAGACAGCTCCACGAATCCGGCATACTCCCCGTCTTCATACCATGGAGTCTGGTAGATGAGTTTCTTAACCCCCTCTTTCTCAATCGTGTATGCGTAGGTGCGGGGGTTCTCCAGCATATCGGCCAACATCGAGCGGGCAGGCTCGGGATGGCAGTCAAGCACGTTGTCGCCTATGATTTCCTTCATTCCCGGCTTGATGAATGTCTTTACGGACTTGGCATTCATATCCAGTATGATGCCGTCCTTGGCGCAGACCGTGACCGCCACGTCCACGCCTTCGAAATAATCTCGTTTCATATCTTGCAAATATACAAAAAATAGCCGCCAATCCAGATGGACCGGCGGCATTTTCAGATTCTCTTCGGAATGCTATCCGCAGTAGAAATACCTCTCCACGAGGGAGCGCATAAGGTTCTTGTCGGCCTTAGCGCGCTCGTGCAGATCCTTGTCGTGGAAGGTCTTTAGCGCCTTGATGATACCGTCTATCATCTTGGGCTGGAAGACGTCTTCTGACTCATAGACTTCGCGGACGGCGGCAAGGCAGTCTGCCGACTCCGAGCAGCATACCGGCAGGGAGTCGAGGGTGGCGAGGCGGCCAGCATTCTCCGGCTTGTGGATGTCGAGGTCCACATAGGTTTCCTGCGCTATCCTGAGAGCCTCTTCCTTTGGCATCTCGAGTCCGTAACGTGCTGCTACGCAGAGGCTTGCCATCAGCTGATAGATATCCGCCGAGCAGTCCGGGGAACGCATCTCGAAGGTCTGGCGCGACTTGGTGTCGAGCTTGAGGGCGTGCTGTCCGGGATTTGCCGAAGCGCACATATCCTTGCCGGTGGACCAGCCGAGGGGAACTCGGACCAGCACAGAGCGGTTGCAGTCGCCCCAGCAGACGTTGGTCGGAGCCTCCTGGTGAGGCACCAGGCGGAAGTAGGATGTGGGATTCTTGTTGCCGAAGGCTGTGATGGAGGGAGCCATCTTCATCATTCCCGCGATGGCGCGGCGGGCCTCGTCGGAGAGGCGTCCGTCGGGACCGAGGGTGACGTTCTGGCCGTCGCGCATCAGGCGCATATGGATATGCATTCCGGAGCCTGCCTTGCCCACGGTGATCTTGGGGGCGAAGGAGACGTCGTAGCCGTAACGGTATGCAAGATTGCGGATCACCCACTTCGCCAGCACCAGCTGGTCGGCCGCGGTCTCCACGGGATTGGGGAGGAATTCCACCTCGTTCTGCTCGTAGATCTTGCCGTCCAGGGTGAAGTTGCCCACCTCACTGTGGCCGTACTTGATCTGGCCGCCGGTCTGGGCGATGTACTCCATGCACTCGGTGCGGAAAGTGTTGAGTTTCGCGAAGGGCTCGGACTCGTGATAGCCGCGCTGGTCGGTGGCGGGGAAGCAGGGTTCGTCGTCCATAATCACGTAATACTCAAGCTCTCCCATAGCCTCGAAGGTCATTCCGGTGCTGCGGTTGAAAACCTCCTCAGCCCTCAGCAGGGTCTGGTAGGGGGAGCAGCCGAAGGGCTCGCCGTCCTTGTCGAAGAAGCTGCAGAGCATCGATAGGGTGGGTATCTGCGCGAAGGGATCGACGAATGCGGTCCTGTAGCGCGGCAGCAGATAGAGGTCGCTGTTGCCAGGCTCCACGAAGGAGGGGAAGACGCTCGAACCGTCGACCCGCTCGCCCTCGGAGAGAATGTTCTCGAGGTAGTTGAGGTTGTTGATCATGAAGTTCAGGGTCTTGATCCTGCCATCCTCGGCGGGATACATGAAGTTGAACATCTTGATGCCGTTCTCAGTGACGTAACGGATGATGTCTTCGCGGGTGAAATCCTTGGGCTCCTTACCGAGAGCCGCGACCACCAGGTTGGGGTTCAGTGCTATCTTGGGATTCATATCAGTATATGTTTCTTAATAAAAAACGCGTTTTGAGTTAATTCTCCTTATCCGATTTCCGAACAGGGGGAGCAAAGATATGAAATTAAACTCAATATGTGGATTATGGATAATAAATAGTTGAAGACTTGCTCCTCCCTCGCGCGGAAGCATACCTGTGCGGGAGGACGTAGAGTCTCGCCTGCTGCGAATCAAATCCTCCCTAAACAGGTATGTCTTCCGCTTTATCAGCCGGAGCAAGGGTTATTCTGAATTATTAGATTAATAATGTATATTTGCAAGAGAAAGGAACACGAGATGAAAAACGGATCTGCACTATTCAGGAAGGCGGCTATCGTCACCGCCGCAATGGCTGCCGCAGGAGCCATATTCGCAATGTCGTTCAAGTCCCCGGAGAATCGGGATGCAGGCGCAAAAGCAGCGGGCACGGAGATGACCAGGCCGGCATACCTGAAGCCGGGCGACAAGATCGCGGTCCTCACCCCTGCTTACGCCACCGACAAGGCAAAAATCGACAGGCATGTCGAAATCCTGCGCCAATGGGGTTTCCAGCCCGTACTGGGGCCCAACGTGGGCAAGCGCTACGCGAAGGCCTATGCGGGCACCGTCGAGCAGCGTCTCTCCGACCTGCGCTGGGCTCTCGAGGATCCGGATATCAAGGCAATCATCTGCCAAAGAGGCGGTTACGGCGCGATACATTTCATCGACAAACTCTCCCTGAAAGAGATTTCGCGCAACCCGAAATGGATAATCGGCTACAGCGACATAACCACCCTGCTTGGCTTTGCGACCCGCGCCGGCGTCATCTCCGTGCACGGCATAATGGGTAACGACATCGCGGCCTGCGACGGCGCCGACACCAGCTGCGTGATGCTGCGCGAACTGCTCTGCGGCAAGGTCCCCTCCTACTCCGTTCCCGCACACCCCTGCAACATCAGCGGCAGCGCCACAGGACGCTTAGTGGGCGGCAACATCTGCACCTTCGCGCCGCTTCTCGGCACCGATGCCGACTTCACCGCCGAGGGCGATCTGATCCTCTTCATCGAGGAGGTCGGCGAGAGTTTCCACAACCTCGACCGGCAGCTCAACATCCTGATTAACAGCGGAGTATTCGACAGGATCAAGGGCGTCATACTCGGCGACTTCTCCGACTGCAAGGCCGACATCGAATACCCCTCGGCCGAGGCGCTGCTGACCAGCTATTTAAAGGGACGCGGCATCCCCGTCTGCTGCGGATTCCCGGCAGGTCACGGCGGCGAGAACTGGCCGCTTCCCATCGGCTCCGAGACCCGTCTTAAAGTTACTTCCGAAGGCGCACAGATATCATTTGAATTATGAACCCGAACCAGGACCTCTATTTCGCCGCAGGATGCTTCTGGGGCGCCGAAAAATTCTTCAAACTGATCGACGGAGTCACCTTCACCGAGGTGGGCTTCGCCAACGGCAACACCGGGAATCCCACCTATAAGGAAGTCTATACCGACACCACCGGATACGCCGAGACGGTGCACCTGCAGTTCGACCCTTCGAAGGTTTCGGCAGAAGAACTTACTGCACTGTTTTTCAAGGCGATAGACCCCCTGAGCCTGAACCGTCAGGGAGAGGATGAAGGGACGCGCTACCGCACCGGAGTCTATTATCTTCCAGGCACTCCGCTGGAGGGAATCAAGGCGGAATTCGCCCGCGTGGAGGCCGAACTCGGGCAGCCGCTGGCGGTGGAACTTCTGCCGCTGAAAAACTTCTACAGGGCGGAGGATTACCACCAGGATTATCTCGACAAGAACCCTGGCGGGTACTGTCACCTCACCCCTGCCATTTTCGATCTGGCCCGCAAGTTCGGCAAGAAATGAAGCCCATAGCGACGATACATAACGCGCTGAAAACCAAGTTCGGGCTGCCCAGGCAGGCCGGTCTTGCGCCGTCGCTTTTATCCCAGATCATCTTCGAGCAGGAGTTCCGTAATCCCGACGCGCTGCGAGGACTCGAAGGCTTCTCGCACATCTGGCTCATCTGGGACTTCTCCGAAAGTCATTGTGAGGAGTGGTCGCCGACGGTGCGCCCGCCGAGGCTCGGCGGCAACCGCAGGATGGGAGTCTTCGCCACCCGCTCCCCATTCCGTCCGAATCACATCGGACTCTCCTGCGTTAAACTGGAATCCATCGAGTTCGACACTCCGGACGGTCCGGTGCTGACGGTCTCCGGGGCCGACCTGATGGACGGCACACCGATCTACGACATCAAGCCATATCTGCCAGGAGTCGATTCCCATCCCGAGGCCCGCGACGGCTTCGTGGGGGAACACAAACATAAGTTGCTAGAAGTGGTGATTCCGGAGAAGGCCGCCGTAGCCCTCGGCAAGAGGCTCGACGAACGTCAGATCTCCGCCCTGCGCGAAATCCTCGCCCAGGATCCCCGCCCCGCCTACCACGACGACCCCGACCGCATCTACACCCTCGAATACGCCGGCCTCGAAATCCGCTTCCGCGCCGACTCCGACACAATTACCGTCTGCGAATAGCCTCCGGGGCGCCTGCCGCCCGACTCCGCTCTGCCTTTCCACCGCTGGCTCCCCGGGAAAAATGGAGCAGGAGGATCGGCCTTGGGTGGCACTCTGGGGCAGGTCGGCCTGCTCCATCGGCTTATTTCGGGCTGTGGAGCAGAGTAACCCCTCTCAGAAGCATATCTGGGGCACACTGGCCTGCTCCATTTTTCCCGGGATGATGATTCTTCAACAAATACTTGACTTTGGATTCGCGCATCACTATATTTGTGATAACGAATCAACTGCGTCCATCAACTAAGGTGACGGAGAATTGAGGCGCGAGACATTAAGATGAACGAGAAACAGTACTTTCACCTCTGCTCGAGCGGCAGAGAATCCAGAAACTTCATTACCAATGAGTTGGATTTCATCGCAGCCATGAATATCCTGGCCGTGGCCGCAGCCAACTGTGATGTCATTGTAATTTCGTTTTCAATCCAGGACACTCATTATCATATACTGCTGTTCGGAGAACTTTCCGAATGTGCGAAGTTCAAAGAGTTGTTCGAAAAAACATACAGGCATTATGTCTCATCTTCCAGGAGAGACACCGAGAATGCCGTGCCCGGCGGAGAGCTGTATCCAATCGGCAACGACCTCGACTATCTGAGAAACGTCGCAGCTTACACAATTATCCAACCGACGAAAGACGGTAAGCGGGTTATGCCGTTTGATTATCGCTGGGGCAGCGGATCGCTATACTTCAGGCCCCCGTGTCCTGTTCACCTGTGGTCATATGACAAGGCGTGCAATTATGTTCCTGAAATCCGGTTCAAGGAGTTATCCGGTACGAGAAAAAGAGAAATCCTGCATTCCCGCTCTCTAACTATTCCAGACAGCTGGAAGTTATGCGGGGACATTATCTTGCCACAGAACTATATCGACATCCCTCGCTTCGAAAGCATCTTCCAGACCCATAATTGTTATCGTGTTTTCCTATCCGGAAGCCGGAAGAAAGAGGAAGATATTCTGATGAGGATTGCCAATGAGAGAGGCATCGTACTCGAAGATACGGAGGCCCGTCAGAAATGCACTGAAGCTTGCCTGGAACTGTTCAACATAAAGAATCAGCGACTTCTGGAGCCGAAGCAGCGACTGCAACTCGCACATCATCTCCGACGCAAGTATCGCATCACCTTCCGGCAACTCTCCACCCTCCTCCGCCTCCCCGAAAACGAAATCCGGAGATTCCTCCCGTAAGCGATAGCAGACTATTTAGTTCAGGGAAAAATGGAGCAGGGGGATCGGCCTTGGATGGCACTCTGGGGCAGGTCGGTCTGCTCCATCGGCTTATTTCGGGCTATGGAGCAGCGTCCCCCCTCTCAGAAGCATATCTTGGGCACACTGGCCTGCTCCATTGTGCCCAAGAGTTGCTGCTAAGGCGGTTATCTCTTGATTGCCAATCCAGCGGAGCGATGAGCCATTGCAAACCCGTGCCACCCTCGGCAACGTAAGAGGGAGGGGCCCGTGGACACGATTGACGTGAGACAAAGCTTGCTTTGGCTTATGGCAAGAGTGGACATGGGAGGGGTCGAGCGGAGCGAGACGGTTTGCAATGGCTCATCCGGAGCAGGAAGGCAATCAGGGCGTCGATTTTTGGAGCGTGGAAAGGCATTTTTTAGTAAATTTGCAGGTTATATTATATAACCGGCAAAGGAATGGCGAAGAAATCACATAAAGCGGCTGCCGAGCGCATCGCTCTCCTCAAAAGGGAGCTGGAGGTGCACAACCGCAATTATTATGTGCTTAATGCGCCCACTATCAGCGACTTCGAGTACGACCTGCTGATGCAGGAGCTTCAGGGACTCGAAGCCATGTTCCCGGACCTGGCGACCCAGGACTCACCGACGCAGCATGTCGGCAGTGACCTGGCGCAGGCGTTCGAGCAGGTAGCCCACAAGTATCCGATGATGTCGCTTGGCAACACCTACAGCCTTGAGGAACTCTACGAATTCAACGACCGCATAGCCAAGGCGACGGAACAGCCATGGAGTTTCTCCTGCGAGCTCAAATTCGACGGCACCGCCATCTGCCTCACCTACCGTGACGGCAAACTCCTCAGGGCCCTCACCCGCGGAGACGGCACCAAGGGCGACGACGTCACCCGCAACGTAGTCAACATCCCTGCAATCCCGAGAGAATTGCATCAAGCCCCCGGCGGAGCGCCCATACCGCAGGAATTCGAAATACGCGGCGAGATTTATATGCCTTTCGAGGCCTTCGAACGGCTCAACGAAGAGCGCGCCGACAGGGGTGAAATCCCATTTGCAAACCCGCGCAACGCCGCCGCCGGCAGTCTCAAGCTCCAGAATCCCGAGGAGATGGCATCGCGCGGCCTGGATTGCGTACTCTACCACTTCATAACCGACGACAATCCCTTCAGGACACATATCGAAGCCATTGAGGCAGCGCACTCCTGGGGACTCCCCGTCTCGCAGTTCAGCCGCAGGGCCGACAGCATCGAGGAGGCTATGGAATACATAAAGGCCTGGGACACAAAGCGAAAGGAGCTCCCCTTCGCCACCGACGGCATAGTCATTAAGGTCAACGAACTCGACCTCCAGCGCCAGCTGGGCTTCACCGCCAAGAGCCCGCGCTGGGCGACGGCATACAAATTCAAGCCCGAATCGGCCCTCACCCCCCTGCTCTCGATAGACTACCAGGTGGGACGCACCGGAGCCGTCACTCCCGTCGCGAACCTCGAGCCCGTCCCCCTCTCCGGCACGATAGTCAAACGCGCATCGCTCCACAACAAGGACCAGATGGACCTGCTGGACATACACATAGGCGACTGGGTCTATGTCGAGAAGGGCGGTGAAATAATACCTAAAATCACCGCAGTGGAACTCAGCAAGCGTCCCGAAAACGCACCCCTGCCCCACTTCCCCGAGGTCTGCCCCGACTGCGGCACCCCGCTTGTGAGGGACAGCGAGCAGGCCCGGCACTACTGCCCCAACTCCGACAACTGCCCCGAGCAGATCAAGGGCCGCTTCATCCATTTCGTCTCGCGCAAGGCGATGGACATCCTGGCTGGCGACGCCACCGTCGAGCAGCTCTACAGCAACGGCCTGATCCGCGAACTGCCCGACCTCTATACCATCCCCCCGATGATGCTCCTGAACCTCGAGGGCTGGCAGCAGAAGTCGGTGGAGAACTTCCTCGACAGCCTCGAGAAATCCAAGACGGTACCCTTCGAGCGCGTGCTCTACGCACTGGGAATCAGGCATATAGGTGAAACCACCGCAAAGGCGGTGGCATCGCATTTCGGCTCGATGGATGCACTGATGAACGCTTCCAGGGAGGAGCTTCTTCAGGTTCCCGACATCGGCGGAATAATGGCCGACGCCATCCTCGAGTGGTCAAAGAACGAAAAACACCGCAACATGGTCGCGCGCCTGAAGGCAATCGGCCTGCGATTTGAAATAGATGAATCGTCCCGGCAGAAACTCTCCGACTCGCTCGAAGGGTGCACCGTGGTGGTCTCCGGCAACTTCTCCATCTCCCGCGAGGAGATGAAGCGGCTGATAGAGGCCCACGGCGGCAAATGCACCGGCAGCGTGAGCGGCAGCACCACCTGGCTCCTTGCGGGAGAGAAGGCGGGCCCCGAAAAGCTGAAGAAGGCGGAGAAGCTTGGAATAAAAGTAATATCGGAAGACGACTTCCGGCGGCTCACCGCCCCGGGAACGGAATCCGAAACAGAAAAAGACCTTTTTTCGAATATATGAACAGCACCTTCACTGAAGAAGATTATCAGCTGATAGAGCAGAATTTCTCGGGGTTGCGCGACTCGAGCCGGAAGCGCTGCGCCAACCGCACCGAATATGAAACTGTGCTCAAGGCGTTCGAATTCGCGAATGACGCCCACAAGAATGTCAGGCGCCGCTCGGGCGACCCCTACATCCTTCACCCGATAGCGGTGGCCAAGATAGTGGTGGACGAAATCGGGCTGGGTTACAAGTCGATAAGCGCGGCGCTGCTTCATGACGTGGTGGAAGACACCGACTTCACGGTCGACGACATACGCCGCAACTTCGGCGACAAGATAGCCTCCCTGGTGGACGGCCTCACCAAGATAAAGACCGCCCTCGACGGCAGCAAGGACACCACCAGCCTCCAGGCCGAGAATTTCAAGCGCATCCTCATCACCCTCAACGACGACGTGCGCATAGTCCTCATCAAGCTCGCCGACCGCCTCCACAACATCCGCACGATAGAGTTCATGCCCGAGTACAAACGGGACAAGATCCTCAGCGAGACGATGTACATCTTCGCCCCGCTGGCCCACAGGCTCGGCCTCTACGCCATAAAGTCGGAGATGGAGAACATCTGGCTCAAATACCGCGAGCCGGAGGCCTACAAGGACATCGAATCCCGCCTGGAGAACATCGACGCGCAGCGTTCCGGAGAGATGGACGAATTCATAGCGAGCATCCGCGCGGAGCTGGACGATGCCGGATACGGCAACAGCAAGATACTCAAGCGCCTCAAGACCCCCTACTCCATCTGGAAGAAGATGAACACCAAGAATCTCCCCTTCGAGGAGATCTACGACCTCTACGCCATCCGCATCATCTTCCACCCCAAGGAAAACTACACCGAACGCGAGCAGTGCTGGCACATTTTCACAAAAATCACCTCGCTCTATCCTTATAAATCGGACCGCACGCGGGACTGGACTAAGGAACCGAAATCCAACGGCTACGAGGCGCTGCACCTTACCGTGATGTCGCCCGGCGGCAACTGGGTGGAGGTCCAGATCCGTTCCGAGAGGATGGATTCCATCGCAGAGCGCGGCGTTGCTGCCCACTGGCTCTACAAGAAGAACGACGCGTCGCAGCAAGACTCCGACTTCGAGGTGGACAACTGGCTCAAGAAGGTGCGCGAGATCATCGAGAATCCAGATGCCAACGCCATCCAATTCCTCGACGACTTCCACAAGGAGCTTACCACCGCCGACATATTCGTCTTCACCCCGAAGGGCGAAACCCGCCGTCTGGAGAAGGGAGCCACGGTGCTCGACTTCGCATACAGCATCCATACCGACATCGGCAACAAGGCCATCGCCGGCAAGGTCAACCAGAAGCTCGTACCCCTCTCACAGGTGCTCCACAGCGGCGACCAGGTGGAGATAATCTCCTCTGCCACAAGCAGTCCCAAGCGCGAGTGGCTCGACTTCCTCAAGACCTCCAAGGCCAAGGGCATAGTGATGGAGAGCCTCCGCAAGAACACTAAGGACAGCATCGGAGAAGGGTTCCGCATCCTCGACAAACGCCTCAACGACCGCGGCATCTCTGAGCGCATCAAGGTGATGAAGCGCCTGCTGGCATACTACAAGTGCGACACCAAGGACCAGTTCTACGCCAAGATAGGAATCGGCGTCCTGACCCTCGACGACCTCGACAAGGCGCTGAGGGCCAACGCCCCCGCAAACGAGAGCTTCTGGAGCATCAACCGCCTCTTCCGCCCGAAACAGGGCAGGATAGACCGCAAGAAGGAGTATGTCATAGGAGAAGGCTCCGACAACACCTTCATAATAGCCGACTGCTGCTCCCCCGTCCCCGGCGACAGCGTAATGGGAATCATCGACGACCAGGGACGCGTGGTGGTACACAAGAAGAGCTGCAGCGTTGCCAACGACCTTGCCTCCAAGAGGGGCGAAAAGGTCATCGCGGTGCGCTGGAGCGAGAAATCGGTCTCGATATTCCTCACCAAGGTGCTCATCCGCGGCATCGACCGCGCCGGCCTGCTCAACGACCTGACCAAGGTGATTTCCGAAGACATGAGCATCAATATGCGGAAAGTGGTCTTCGAGGCCCACGACGGCGTCTTCGAGGGAGCCGTCGAACTCTATGTGAAAAGCACCGACGACATCGACAATCTTATCCGCCGCCTTGGCAACGTGAGGGGGCTTGAAATGATTAACAGAGTGGAGATCAACCAATGATGAAAGCAAACCGGACAACCGCATACCTGCTGCTTGGCCTTATCTGCTGCAGCCTCTTCTCCCGCTCCTGCGCCAATACCACCACCCCTCCGGGAGGCGGACCGAAAGACACCATTCCGCCGGTGCTGGTTAAGGTGACGCCGCAGCAGTACGCCACCGGGTTCCCCCTGACGGGAGGAAAGGTGACCCTGCAGTTCGACGAATACACCGTCATCAAGACGGCTACGGACATCTTTCTCTCCCCGCCTGTAAAGAAGAAACCCCTCTCCCAGGTCAGGGGCAAGGGAATCGTGGTCACGATGCAGGACACCCTCCTGCCCGACCGCACCTATACCATCGACTTCGGGCAGGCGCTGGCCGACAACAACGAAGGCAACCTGGCGCCCAGGTACGTATATACATTCTCCACGGGAGAGGTCATCGACTCGATGTACTTCACCGGCAACATCGTGGACTGCCAGACACTCAACCCCGTGCCAAAGATGCTCGTGGCGGCCTACACCGACCTCAGCGACTCGGCCTGCTTCAACGTCTTCCCCGACGCGGCCAGCCGTACCGACGACTGGGGCTTCTTCTCGCTGAGGAACATCAAGCCGGCCGCCTACCGCATCATCGCCTTCACCGACGAGGACGGCGACAGCAAATACAACCCCGACGCCGACAACGTTGCATTCCTCGACACCCTCTTCACCCCGACCGCGGTGGTCAACGACTCCATCTACGAGCTGCAGAGCTTCAATATGAAGGATACCCTCAAGTGCAACGAGCGCAAGCCGATGGTCACCCTCTCCGCATTCAAGGAGCTGCAGAGCATCCAGTACCTCCAGAATTACGGCCGCCTCGACGAGAAGTTCGGCTTCCTGAAGTTCAGCGCCGCCAATGTGGATATCCGGAGCCTCGAATTCTACGGCATCGACTCCAGCGAGGTGCTGCTTCAGTACAACCCCTCACGTGACAGCCTTAATTTCTGGATCACAAGCCGTTACAAGCTCGACGACAGCCTTCTGGTCAGGGTCGGCTATATGAAGACCGACTCCACCGGCGTGCTGGTTGAATCTTCCGAGGCGGTATCGATGGCGATGCCAACCGACACCAACATCCTCAAGAAGATAAAGGAGCATGAGAAGGACACCACCTTCACCATCAAGGCCACCTCTTCAAACGAGACCGTCGAGCAGGAAGGCATAATCCTCGAGAGCGAATCCCCCATCATGGAGTTCGTGCTCGACTCCCTCACCTTCATCGAGACCAACCCCAAGAACCAGACGGAGCAGCGGCCGGTCATATTCAACCGCGACACCGCGGAGATCCGCCGCTTCATCATCCGCCCCGACTGCAAGCTGCAGGTGGGATACGACTACAAGCTCAACATCCCGCAGGGCACCTTCGTCAATATGTACGGCCTGCCCAACGCCAAGCAGGAGATCAAGATAGCCCTGCCCAACGACGAAAACCTCTCCAGCCTCACCCTCAACGTGACGGGCGTCGATATGCGATACATAGTGGAGCTGGTCAATGAAAAGATGGACCAGACGCTGCGCAAGTTCACGATCGACAGCGACGGAGCTCTCTTCTGCCCCTACTTAAAGGAGGGCAAATACGGCATCAGGATAACCCAGGACCTCAACGGCAACGGCATCTTCGACGTCGGCAACCTTCTCGAGCGGCGCCAGCCCGAGAAGGTGAAGGTATTCATCTTCGAAAACGGAGAGAAGCTGCTGGAGCTCCTCGAGCGCACCGAGCTTGAGCAGGATATCAACCTAACGGATCTCTTCAGATGAAAAAAATAGTATTAGCACTCTTTGCGATACTTCTCCTTGTGCCGGCGAAGGCGCAGGACGTCGGCATCGTGCCCGACCTGCAGGACGATTTCAGCACCATCGACACCATGCCGCAGCCCAGGAAGTTCAAGAGCCGCCACATGGTGGGAGTCAAGTACTCCTACGACCTCTGCACTGTCAGCGCCAACCCCAACGTCGGACAGGGATACATCACCTCCCCGATGAACTTCGAGGTCTCCTACACCTACTACAGCGCCCTCTGGGACTATGTCAACATATTCGGCCTGCAGATAGGCGCGCGCTATGCCCGCCAGGGCTACAGTTCCGAATATTCCGGATGGGGCGAGACCAACACCATAGTGGAATTCCCCTTCCTAGCCCAGATCCACCTCGACGCCGGTATGATGCGCTTCCTGATAGACCTCGGCCCCTATTACGGCTACAAACTCGACACCGACAAGGCCGGCGGCTTCGACCAGTACGACATCCTGCACGATTACGGCATCCTTGGCGGCGGAGGCGTGGCCTTCGTCCTGAAGAACCTCGAACTGCATCTGGAGGGGCGCTACAAATACTCTCTCTGCAGCATGTACCATACAAACCGCTTCAGCGACCTCTACTGGATCCTGGCATACCCGAGGAACATCATAATCAGCGCCGGAGTGTTCTATAACCTCTGGTAATCAGAAAGATGGAAAGACTTAGTTTTGAGATTGGGCGCCCGGTGGAGGGCCATCCCGAGAGCTGTGTCCGCCTTGGCGGCGGGGCCCCGGTGGTGATTCAGACGATGTGCAACACCGCGACTCAGGACGTGGAGGCATCCGTGTCCCAGTGCCGTGAGATGTACCGTGCAGGAGCGCAGATGATAAGGCTCACCACGCAGGGGATGAAGGAGGTGGAGGCCCTCGCCCGCATCAGAGAGCGTCTGCACGCGGAAGGCGTTTTCACCCCGCTTGTGGCAGACGTCCATTTCTCCGCCGACGTGGCGCTCGCAGTGGCCGGCATCGCCGACAAGGTCCGCATCAATCCGGGCAACTTTTCGAAGGTGCACGAAGAGGCTTGCAGCAAGTTCCGCGAACTGATCGCAATCTGCCGGGAGCGCGGCACCGCAATCCGCATAGGGCTCAACCACGGCTCCCTCGGGGAGCGCATCACCACGCTGTACGGCAACACCCCCGAAGCGATGAAGGAAGCGGTGATGGAGTGGCTCAGGATGTGCCGCGAAGAGGACTTCCACCGTGTGGCGGTCTCGCTCAAGGCAAGCAACACGCGTGTCATGGTGGATGCCTACCGGCTCCTTAACGAGGCCATGGCCGTAGAATTCGGATGCCTCTACCCTCTCCATCTCGGAGTCACCGAAGCGGGTGGCGGCGACACGGGCCGCATAAAGTCGGCAGTCGGCATCGGGACCCTGCTGCGCGAGGGCATAGGAGACACCATCCGCGTCTCCCTCACGGAGAATCCCGTCAACGAGATAGAGGCGGGCCGCCAGATCGTGGAAGCCTGCGACCTTGAGAACGGCCCGGTTCACGCCGGAAGCTGGAACGAATTCCTAATCAGCGCCTCGGTTCTCTGGGGCCCCTACCTTCTCGAGTGCCGCACCGACGACTTCGATCTCTCGGGCTGCACCGTGGCGGGAGAACCGCTCACCGCTGAAAAGGAGGAGTACTTCAAGGACGCCCTGCTGCAGGCTTGCCGCAGGCGCTTCACCAAGCCCGAATATATTGCCTGCCCCGGCTGCGGCCGCACCCTATACAACCTCGAGGAGGTCTTCAACGAGGTACGCCGCCGCACTTCGCACCTTGCCGGCCTTCGCATCGCCGTTATGGGCTGCATAGTCAACGGCCCCGGCGAGATGGCAGACGCCGACTACGGCTATGTGGGCGAAGGGCGCAACCACGTGACGCTCTATCGCGGCAAGGAACCCGTCCTGCGCGGGGTCAGGCAGGAGGAGGCAATAGATAAGTTACTGGAACTCATAGAGTCAGACCGCCGGGAAGTCCACCCTTGACGGATAAAATATTTTTATTATATATTTGCCGTCCTATGGATTTAACGATAGCAATCGACATACTTCTCTTTATCGCGGGTGCCGCCCTGGTCATCTTCGGCGCGGACTGGCTTGTGGACGGCGCATCCGGAATTGCAAGGCGCTCCGGCCTTTCGGAATTCGTAATAGGCGCGACAATCGTAGGCATCGGAACCTCGATGCCTGAGTTCGTGGTCAGCGCAGTGGCCGCGATTCGCGGCAATGCGGACATCGCAATAGGCAACGTGGCGGGATCGAACCTCTTCAACACACTTATGATACTGGGAGTCACGGCGATGGTGCTGCCCCTGCTCTTCAGCCGCAGCAATATCCGCTTCGACATGCCGGCCTGCATAGCGGCCTCACTGCTCTTCCTGCTCTTCAGCCTCGACGGCACGGTGAACCGCTACGAAGGGGGAATCCTGTTCCTCCTCTTCATCGCCTATATATGGTATAACATCAAGAAAGGAAAGGGTGAAGACGGCGGCGAAGACACTGCCGCCAAGGAGCCGCCGATGGCGGTCTGGAAGATGATCCTGCTGATTCTGGCGGGACTTGCAGGCCTGGTGCTGGGCGGCAACCTGTTTGTGGAACACGGCGTGAACCTGGCTCATGAGATAGGCATCTCAGAAGCGGTGATTGCCAACACGCTGATGGCCGGAGGGACCTCCCTGCCCGAACTTGCGGTGTGCGTAGTGGCCGCCGCCAAGGGACGCGGCCAGATGGCCATCGGCAACATCATCGGCTCGAACATTTCCAACATCCTGCTGATCGTCGGCTTCAGCGCCGCGATCACACCGCTGAACGTGCTCAGCGTCAATCTGCTGAGCATCTACGCCGTAGCCGCTTCGGCAGTGCTGCTTCTGCTCTCCGCCCTTCCCCTGCGCACCAGTCGCCTCACCCGCTGGGAAGGCGCCCTCTTCATCGCCCTGTATGTGGCGTATGTGGTGGGGATAATAATGCTGGGAAACTAAAACATTATGGCAAAATATACGACTAAAGAGGAGCGGATGTACCTCAGGATCCGCAACCTGTGCGGACTGCTGGGCATCATACTGCCCGTACTGGCAATATTTTCAGCCAGCATAGCGGCTCATCCCGGCGACGACTGGTGGTGGAGCCTTTCCGCCACGTACTATCAGACTCCGGCGCTGGTAGGCGTGCTGGTACCCGCCTGCATCGTGCTGATATCCTATATCGGTTATAACGCCACTGACAACCTGATAACCTCAGCCGCCGGCATCTCCGGCCTGGGCATCGTCCTCTTCCCCTGTAAGGTCAGCTGGATTCCCGACGGCACACCGGTCGGATTCTTCCAGGTTCCGATAGAGATTTCGCACTACATCCACGCCGGCTGCGCGGCCCTCTTCTTCTTCACCATCGCCATCAACAGCATCTTCCAGTTCACCAAGTCACGCAACACGATGACTGAGCGAAAGAAGCTGAGAAACAAGGTTTACCGCTTCTGCGGATATGGCATGCTGGCACTGGAGGTCGTCTTTATCATAACACGCGTCACGCCGTGCCCCGGCTACTGGACGATGATCCTGGAGATACTCCTGCTGCTGCTCTTCGGCTTCGCATGGCTGGTCAAAGGCCGCGCCTTCCCCTTCCTGAACGACACAGAAGAAGATTTGCATGGCGGAGAGAGAGGATAATTACTTCCCCTCTGACACGGCCTTAACCCCTATTGTAAGCCTTCTTGTCATCACTCTGAGGGAATCCATAGGGAAGATTCGGATATAGCAGAAGAAATCTGCTATATGGCGTCCCAGAGAGATGGCCTTATAGATGACGTAGGGGTACTTGTCATAGAAAGTACGGTCGCGGTTATAGCCGAAATTGCCGACTTTAAGAATAAACCTGTTGATGCGACTCTCTTTGCGGCGCCAACGGCGGGAGCCTTCATACATCGGCATCGCCTCCGCAGGCATTCCAAGATAATCCACTGCATAGCCGGCAAAGGCTTTCCACTCCGACAGCAAGCCCATTTCCCTGATTCTGCTCTCCAGCAGCGGCCTGTCAATCTCATTGCGACAGGTCCAAAGCAACCTGCACAAATCGCAAATCTGCCGGAGTCCTATACCACCGAAGAAAAAATGCTGGAGTATATGTGAAAAGATGATTATGACATTATCATCCGGGCACGGCAGGAAGATATCAGTCCCTTCATTTTCCCATACGCGCCTTCTTTCAAGGCGGAACAATTCTTCCCCTGTTGTGAAACCCGCAGCTGGTAGAAGGCTCGAAAAGGTGATGTCAGCCGAAACTCAATGACGTTCTTTCAAGGCACTCCGTTCGCACGAGGAGTTTCACAATAGAGCGTTATGTTAACGTAGTGTATTTCTGTTACTTACGGTCGTTCCGAGCTCCGACGCAGCCCGGGCGTTCATCTTCCCCTTGGGGACCGAGGGGGATAGAGTGGAGGTCACAGCCGCGCAGGGTGCGGCAGTGGCCGGAACCAAGCCTTCTTTGTGCTGATGGGAGGTGCAGGTGGCGCGCCCCGCGACGCCTGTACCGGACAGCAGTGCAAAGAGGGATTGACCGCTTTCCCATTATGGGTGGGAAGGCGCCACAGGCGCCGGGTGGGCATATACCAGCCGAAGGCTGACCGCTTTTTTCCGCGCGACAGAATAATGCACGAAGAGTAATAGATAAATAGGTGGTATGAAAAGTCCCACTTATTTTTGCGAGCGGATGCGAGCATTGGGAATGATAGACCATTAGTCTGAACGAAACCGCCGATCTTTGAAAGCGCAGCGACAATGAGTTCAAACAAAACGAACGCTATCAGGCTATTCGTTTTAAACGCCTGAAAAGGCATAGCACAAAACTCATTGTTATGAAAAAGAACATACAGAATCTCGTTCGTGGCGCCTTAGTATGGATGCTGAACACTGCTCTCCGCTTTATGCTTCGCCCTGACTTTTTTGAGATCGTAGGGATAATTGAAATCATCTGGGGATTTCTCCACGTTATCTTTCCGGATCTTCCAGAACTTCCGCCACTATCATAGACCGCAAATCAGTGGGATAGTTGAGAATAAATGCGTACCTTCGTCTTATGGATGAGATTAGAAGCAGTCAATTTCAGACTCCAAGAAGGGAGGCATCTCCGGAGAGTATCGCAAAACTGCGAGATAACTTTAATGCACATATCCGTTTGATGGGGCAAACGCTTGAGAATTCGATGCCCGTTTATAAATCGTGCCTCGAATTGCTCAAGGATCCTCTTCTCGCAGACAACCCATACCTGCTGAATTTGAAGATTGTATATGAGGTGACCATTACCTATTATCTGGCAGAGTTGGATAATGCGGCCATTTTCCATGCCGATTTCACAAGACGTTCGGATAATCTTTATCGGCGAACGCTCCTTCTACAGTGCTACCGCGTCTTTTCCGAAGCGACAAAAGCTTTGTTCGGATTCGGGAAAGACCAGCGAAATGCTCTCTGGGGTAAACTGACATCAACCATTGACCTGTCTTCATTCTCCACTGAACTCGAAGAAATATCTGCAGGTGTAGAAAGGCTTAAATCAGATGTCATTAACAAGGATGCAAGGGATTTCGCCAGCCATTACGATTGGGATACTCTTGCGACCGCCTCTGTTTTCACATCACTGGACGATGAAGAACTTGTTTGCCGGGATTGGAATCAATACCTCTATATCTCCGAAAGGCTATCTTTTATCCTCTCAAAGATATTCGCAGAGATAGCATCCCGCTGGAAGACCGGCACGCCAGTCACGCCTTCAGAATCCAATGGCATCCCGCCAACTACCCCTGGCACAGAAATCAGGTGGTGTATTGAAAAAAGGCTTTTGAATCAGAACTTGGTCAATGCAATAAAGTACACTTACGGCGAAACAGAGAAACAATTGGATACAAGCATCACCCTTTGTCGGAAGTATAAAGCCTTATGTGATATTGCCGAAGAATATGCGCCCAATATCAAGGAGGACTTTGCTCTGCAGAGTTACCAAAAGGCATTAAATGCCGTCGGTGTACTGGCTTTTATGACAAACGACGCGCACGCAGCAGCTATAGCCCTGACAGATTCTACATCGTTTTGGGAGAGTCGAATGCACTTGAAGCGATTGGATGTCGCCGCTTATGAAGCACTAGACAAAATTGTCGGCTTCACGGAAGCATCAAAGCAGGAGTCTCTATTTCAAATGCTTGACAGTATTGTCATAGATTTGCCGGCTGCAGTCCAGGAGCGTTATTCAGCACTAAAAGAAGAGACGAAATCCTTGATAAAGAGATATGGTCTTCACCGCTCAAGACGTCGCTGCTCGTTTGTCCATTATCGCTCAAAGAAGCGACTATGGTTGGTGCAAACCTACGACAACTTGCTCTCCATCAGTGTTCCGGATGCACTCGCGAAAATCATCGAGATACGGAATCTCACCACCAGCATTATTCGCTTCGTAACCCTTTTTGCTGGAGCTTTCAATCAATTGGAGGAGCAGCGATCCTATCAACGCATCCGTGATCAATTCCAGCAATTCAGGGATTTGATGGGGAAGATTAAGGATGACGATGCGCGCAACTCTGCATTGCAAACCTTGGATACCATGGAACACGACGTGATTAATTTGAGGACCAAGGCCAGACATAAGCCCTAAATTGTCGTGTTTTTTTCGTAACTTTGCGGACGAGTCCGCAAGCGATTAGGGCTCAGTGTTTTAAACGCCAGTTAAGGTATGGTCACAAAGAGTCCATTGAGGTATCCGGGAGGCAAGGCTAACCTTGCCGGGTTCCTGCGTGGGCTGATTGAGCGGAATGTAGGGGAAGGATGTACGTACTTTGAACTGTATGCGGGCGGGGCCGGTGCGGCGCTTGACCTGCTGTTGGGCGGGCATGTGGATCGGATTGTGCTGAATGATGCCGATACCCATATTTTCTATTTCTGGGATTCCATTTTGCATCACACCGATGATTTCCTTCGGTTGATGTGGGGCACTCCCGTGAATATGGATTCCTGGCACCAGTTGCGTGCCGTCTATGAAGAGGGGCAAAATGATGGCAACCCCTCTCCTCTTGAAATCGGCTTTGCCACCTTCTTCCTCAATCGCACTAACCGCTCGGGTATCATAACGAAAGCCGGCCCGATTGGCGGAGCCAACCAGACCGGTAAATATAAGATGGATTGCCGGTTCAACAAAGCGAACCTTGCCCACCGCATTGAGATGATTGCGGAGCGCGCCTCCGATATTGAGATTCTCAACGAAGACACCCTCGCCTTCATCCAGCAGAGCATCGGCCGCCTGTCGGATGAGCACTCATTCATGTACCTGGATCCTCCCTACTACAAGAACGGCAGTTCCCTGTACTTAAATGCTTACAACCACCAGAACCACGAAAACCTGCGTGACCTGATGGCCGGCCTAAGAAATTTGAAATGGATGATTTCCTACGATGATGTTGAGGAAATACATCAACTATACGACGGCTTCCGCACCACCCAGCACGAACTTAGCTACTTCCTGCAGCAAAAGCGGAAGACCAATGAGTTCTTTGTATTCTCAGATGCCATCCAGATTGAGTGGTTGCAATAACCAACTCAGAAAAGTGAATCAAAGCGAGCCATTACGCCGGGTACATCTGGTTTTCGGAGAGAACGAGTTTGCTGGGGCCTTTGACTTCGATTTCGAAGATGAAGGTATTGGGATCGTCAACAACAACTATGGGGTTATGGACACAGTTGGAAGGGTTGCCGTAGAGGCCGAAGTTTCCGGTGATGAAGCTTTCGTGGAGGAAGGAGTAGAACAGTTCCGGCATCTCATCTGTTCCGATTGCATCCAGGGCCTTCTCTGCATAAGGGCGTTTTACGCCAGCTGCTCCTTTATGTTGTTTATCCTCTTCGAGTCGGAATATCAAGCAGGTGTGACCTTCAACATAACTCATCTTTATCACGTAACGACTTGAGAGTTCCAGGTCTTGGAAAGTAACCGCTTCATCAGAATAGTTCCCCTCCTTCATGATCTTTCGGAGCGTTATGAAGGCCGAATCCAAAGCCGAACGCATGTGCTTGTCTGGGAGCATGTCAGCCCACGTCCGGAATTCAAACAGGCTCATCAGCGGTAGGTGCTTAAGGAGGTTGAAGTGATTCACAAACCTTCTCATCGCAATGCCGTTGGCCGTTAGGCAATTATACCTAAGAATTACCAACTCTCCATCACTTAATTGGCCACGGATACATTTGGCGTATAACACACGGTCTTCCTCGTCAATATCACTTTCCGCGACAAGACGCATCAACTGGTAGAGCTCACGGAAATGAACAGCCAATTGCTCACGGTTCTCTGCATAGAAAGCTTCAAATTCCCGGACCGAAGCCTTCACCCGCTTCTTATACACCAGCTTATTGTTAAAAGGCGTTGCAACAAACGAGGCAACAATAGCCTCCAGGGCTTGCCGTCCGTTCAAACCTTTATCTGCCACATAAGCCGAAATCGTGTCCTTATACTGATCAAAGAATACCTGGAACTTATTGTCAAACAACTGCTGAGTGTCTAGCTTTATTTGCGCGTTATTGGTTCTGATAACATTGTCGTTGGTAACCTTCATGTTGGCGTTAGAATCAATCTGCGCATTGAGCGTCTTGACCAGCATGGCAATGGAATAAATGGCAATCAGAGTACCCAGGATACCACCCACGAAATCACCCAGCGTCCCCAACAGTTCATTGTTGACGGACGCTTTCCAGTCGAACCAGCCAACTTGCTTCCATAAAAACATAACGAAGCAAGCTATTATAGCAACACCGGAAAAAGCAGCGATGACGATAAACCTATTCCATGATTTCTTCTTCGCCGTTTTTGCTTCGTATGTAGCCTCCGATGCAGGTGTAATCTGAGGTGCGCTCTTTATCGCTCGATTCGCCATATGCGTTCCTCTCTTACATTCTTGACCCCTTGGGCTGTGACGGCCGTCTTGAACATCGGATACTCATTTGACCGACGGAGATTGTTTAGCCTGTGGATGGGCAACAAATTCTCCACATCATTGGTGCCTCCCTGGCTCGCCGGCACAAGATGAAACACCTCCCAGCCAAACTCGGTCGGTAATCCATATTGGTCTCTTTGAATCCATGCGCCAGCGAAATCTTGCCGCCAACGCGCAGAATCATATCCGGGGACTTCCGTTGCCTTGCCCCAGATTTCTTCTATCTTATTACTGTCCAAAATCATAATATACTCGAGAATGCATTATGAGTAGCACCAACAATAGTTAGTACTTTTATTCTGCACCGTGAAGTCCTTGTCATTCAGAGCTTGCTGGATAAAGGTCTTATCGAGAGGGACATGGGCAGTAGGAACCTTGTGACAATTATCTCTGAAAACGGGGAGAGATTCCCACAATTTCTTAGCTGTTGCATTTGGCTTATTACCATCAGCAATAGTACTGTTTAAGCAATAATCCGGATAAACTACTATCACAGGAAGCCCCAGCACATTGATGCCATAATCGAGTTCTTCATACAGCGCACGACTATACTTGGTATTCGAGCTCAGAAATAGAATGATGTTTTTAGAATTCCTAAGCCGGGCATGTAAACGTTCCTTCAGTGTATCCCACGTGCTATTATCACGCACATTGTATGTGGTCTGATGAGCATCATAGAAAGGGAAAGACGAATCCTTCCCCTTCCAGGCTCTAAGCATATTGTAATAAACGAAATCAGGCGTCGCATAAGCACCCAGATTGCTTTCGTTGAAAGGCTCTGCTACATAAAAAGCAGAATAATTGTACATTCGATAAGACATAACAATCAAACTAAATCCGCTATTGATATTCTCTCCCGGTCCTCTTCTCGAAGAACGATGTAAATGTCGGAGTGAAGATGTGACTTGTTTATGGACAAGGATTGGATGAGATACTTGAGGAGGTCCTTAGAGTCCTGACCAAGGCGGGTAAGGCCGGCACCAATAATGGGCATCAGAACCGGGAAGCCTTGGGAGAAGGAGTCAAAGAATTCTATCATCTTCTGGACGGCTAAGCAGTACTCGCCATTTTCTGCCGAATTCCGTAGATTGGCATCCATCCTGCCAATACCTATCAAGAAATAATGCAGGGACTCTGATATTGCCAAGTCCGCACCGGTTCCCACTTCGTACCGTTTCAGGTTGCCTGCAGGTTTTTGATTCCTGGAAAGCATCGTAGACTTCGCGCTATGGATAATTGAAGATTGGATAGCATCATTGAGCGTCTCCGGAGCATAAACACCATCCTTGTATAGTTCCTTGAACGCCTTTCCGTGGAGCGTCTTCTCCGAAATGAGTTGATTGTCCACGATTGAATCAAAACAACGATTCACCGCAAAGCAAATGTTTCGCCGCTCGTCCGACTTCTTCACGATGTCCTTATCAAACAAATCCCCGTACACGACATACACAGCCTTTCCATTCTGTCCTCCCAGCACCTTAACCTTCCTTCTACAAAGAACGCATAGAGTCGATGCGACAAAGCAAAGGGTAAAAACTAGTAACAAAACCAACACGCTTGCCAGCAGCTTACACCAGAGCCCACTTATCCCAACCAATGAGAAAAGCTCATCAAGAGAAACGAATACTGCAATGAAACCGAGTATAGCATAGATAGCCCCAGTCCACGACAACGACTTCTTGAATATGTACTTCAAATTGAGCTTAAAGCGTTTCCACATACTATTACATCATTTATACTGATTAACTCTCCTATACTCTTTCCCTGTCTCCATCAGATTCTCAAACAACGCCACTCTGTTCACTTTTATCTCGTCGGAATTGAGGAGATAATTGTTGTGTTTCCACCAACTTCGCATGTTGCGTTCTTCGGGTATGAACTTCGAGGAACGAATCTGATTGGTTTCCAGGAAGTCCATCAGTTCACGTCATTTCTAAAAACGACAACTCATCTTGCGTCATAACCTACAGAAAGACTATCTTCTTTTGAGATTGCCGGGGAGAGCGGCTATGACGATTATCCGTAGTACTCTTTATGCCACTTAGTGAGCATTCGCAAGACATTACACAAAGTTACACATCGGGGTCAAACCCGAAGTCCATCTTCATAGCCGTTGCATCGGTATACGTTGTAGGCACATCGCTGGGCTGCATAGACACGAGATTCTTATGCGCTTCGAAATCATAGTCAGGAGGCAACACTCCGGCAGCCAACAACTCTTCCTGCAAGATTCTTGTGTCTGCCATATGCTATATTACTATCCTAACGAAATACATGTTAACATATCCTCTGGCATAAGGGGCTCATATGCACCATCCTTGCATTCCAGGAGGACGGTGCCGGACTCGAGGGATTTGAGGCTGTGCCATTGGCCGGCAGGGACGTTGAGGAGGAGGCCGGCGGGGAGCATGTCGAAGGTATCTGTGAGGTTGCCGGCATCGTCGTAGAAGTATTCTTCGAAGTGGCCGCGGAGGCAGACAACTGTTTCGGAGCTGGTGCGGTGGCGGTGGATTGGCATCACAGTGCCGGGCTCAATCGCATTGAGCATCCGCTGGGAGTTGTCGGCCGGGGAGTTGCGGAGGTCGAGATTCATCCTGAGGCGGGGTGAGGTTTTGGCCTGAGCGGTCAGGTTGTCAAGTATCGCTTGGTCGATTACCATTGCCAATGGTTTAGCTTGTTTGTTTCTACGTGTTATGGTATTCGGAGAAGGTTGTTGTGGTTTTTGTGCGTTCGAAGCCGTCAACGAAAAAGAAGCCAAGGAAGCGGAGTGTATCCAGTGGAAACAGACGAAAGAATGTCATGGATTCTTTGAGCTGGCGCCAGATGGTGATGAACTTGCGCTTTAACGGCGTTGCATTAGCCATATAGCTATTGTCGACATTTTGGCCGAAATTACCTTTCTCAAGAATGATGGACAGAATCTTGTCAGATTTGCGTTTGTAGTATCGAGAGCAATCATAGAATGGCATCGCATCCGTTGCCAAACCTAGGTATTTTACGGCGAAAGCGCCGAATGACTTCCACTCCGTCATTAATCTCATTTTTTGAAGACGAGACTTAAGAAGCTCTTTGTCGATTTTCGTCCGAGAGTTCCAAAGCAGACGGCTCCAGTCACAGAGTTGTCGAAGGCCGATGCCTCCGTGGAAGAAGTGTTGGAGGATGTGGGAGAAGATAAAAACAACATTGCTGTCGGTTCCGGGCATCGGAATGTCGGTGTTGCCATTTCGCCACATCTGTACATCTCCATTGCAGAACATATCGTATTGAACGCGATCTATTACACGATTTGCCCGGCGCGTAAGTCCATTACGGAGAGTCCCGTGAAGTTCTACTGACCACGACTCGATGGTCATCCCAATATGCTTCTTCCCAATGTCTTCAACCTCAACAGCATTAGCCAAGGGAAACATGAAGTCTTTTGCTCTCTCGTAGTTGCTCGAATCAAGTAGGAAGTCCACATCGCCAGAAGATCTCCACTGGGGCCTCTCATAGCACTGGGCAATCCCTTGTCCTTTTACAAGCAATGCATAGATCTTCTGTTCGCGCATCTTATCAATCATCATCCCAATGAAGTCATTCATTGCAGAATTGCGATTCTCTATCGCGATAACCTTCTTCATAAAAGGCAAGACCTCTTGCTTGGCTCTTTTCCCATCTTCGATATGTTCTAGTCCAGCAGCCACCAAACCTACCACCGACTGTTCTTCTGCCAAATCATAGATGACAGAGAAATCAATCTGCTCAAATTGTTTCAGCCGGACACCCTGTTCCCAAAGGCCACTCCTCAACAGGGCCAAGAAAGCGACTATGTTCCTATCGTTCCTTTTCACTATTTCTCTTTTTCAAACACCATTGCGGGACAAACAGGAATGAGATAAAATGCCAGATGCCTTTTAGAATTTTCTCCATACCATCTTGTTGACGATGCCGGTGTAGCTTTGGATGATTTTGACGACTTTGGTGGAGACATTTTCGTCTACATAATCGGGCACGGGGATGCCGTGGTCGCCGGCGGCGTTCATCTCAACTGCGGTGTCGACGGCCTGCAGCAGGCTCTTCTCATCGATGCCGGCGATGAAGAAGCAGGCTTTGTCAAGGGCCTCCGGACGCTCGGTAGATGTGCGGATGCAGATTGCGGGGAACGGATGGCCCACGGAGGTGAAGAACGAACTCTCCTCCGGCAGAGTACCGCTATCGGACACCACAGCAAATGCATTCATCTGCAGGCAGTTGTAGTCGTGGAAGCCGAGCGGCTCGTGCTGAATTACGCGAGGGTCCAGAACAAACCCAGAGGCCTCCAGGCGCTTGCGCGAACGCGGGTGGCAGCTATACAGGATGGGCATATCGTACTTGACAGCCATTGCGTTGATTGCGTTGAACAGCGAGAGGAAGTTCTTCTCCGTGTCAATATTCTCTTCGCGGTGCGCGCTCAGAAGAATGTACCTCCCCTTCTTCAGTCCCAGCCTCTTATGGATATCAGAAGCCTCTATCTTCGCCAGATTATTATGCAGCACCTCTGCCATCGGTGAACCGGTCACATACGTGCGCTCCTTAGGCAAACCGCAATCTGCCAGATACCTGCGGGCATGCTCGCTATAGGCCATATTCACGTCGGAGATTATGTCCACGATGCGGCGGTTAGTCTCCTCCGGCAGGCATTCGTCCTTGCAGCGGTTGCCCGCTTCCATATGGAAGATGGGAATGTGCAACCGCTTGGCGCCGATAACGCTCAGGCAGGAGTTTGTGTCGCCCAGCACCAACACGGCGTCGGGCTGAACCTCAACCATCAGCTGATAGCTCTTGGCAATAATATTGCCCATGGTTTCACCCAGGTCACTGCCGACGGCGTCCATATAGACGTCGGGGCCGGCGAGTTTCAAGTCCTTGAAAAAGACGCCGTTTAGGTTGTAGTCGTAGTTTTGGCCGGTGTGCGCCAGCAGGCAGTCGAAGTACTGCCGGCATTTGTTTATCACGGCCGCCAGTCGTATGATTTCCGGGCGGGTGCCGACGATGATGAGGAGCTTGAGCTTGCCGTTATTTTTGAATTGTGCCATATTCTGGATGTTTAGATGCCCGATCACGTCGGGCATGACGGTTTATTCTACGGGTTCGAAATATGTATCTGGTTTGTTAGGATTGAACTGTTCATTAGCCCACATCACCGTAACGAGGTTATCAGTTTGCGAGAGGTTTATGATGTTGTGGGTGTAGCCCGGGAGCATATGGACGCACTGGATGTTGTCGCCGGAGACCTCGAATTCGAGGACCTCGTCCGTGCCGATTTTACGCTCCTGGATAAGCCCGTGGCCGGCCACTACGATGAAGAACTCCCACTTAGTGTTGTGCCAGTGCTGACCTTTGGAGATACCGGGCTTGGAGATATTGATGGAGACCTGGCCGGCGTTAAGGGTATGAATCAGCTCGGTGAAGCTGCCGCGGTCGTCCACGTTCATCTTTAGCGGGAAGGCTACCTTCTCTTTAGGAAGATAGCTAAGATATGTGCTGTACAACTTCTTGGCGAAGCTGTTTTCCGGAATCTCCGGAATCATCAAGGTCTTGGGCTGCTCGGCAAATTTGTTCAGAAGATCGACGATTTCGCCCAGGGTGGCCTTGTGGGTAGTGGGGACATAGCAGTAGCGGCAGTCCTTCATAGGGAAGACGCCCAGGCCGTCGAATTCGCAGCGATGCTCCTGGCCGCGGAGGCAGGCGATCATCTCGTCTACCAGATCGTCGATATAGAGCAGTTCCAACTCCACTGACGGGTCGTTTACAGTGTACGGCAGGACGTTAACCACGGCATTGCAGAAGGTGGCAACTGCACTGTTGTAGTTAGGCCGGCACCACTTGCCAAAGAGGTTCGGGAAGCGGTAGACCAGCACGCGGGCGCCGGTATCTTCTCCATACTGAAGGAACAGGTCTTCCCCCGCCTTTTTGCTGCGGCCGTATTCGGAATTGCCGAAGCGGCCGGTGAGGCTGGCCTGCTGGCTGCTGCTGAGCATCACCGGGCAGGTATTGCGGTGCTTCTTGAGGGTGTCCAGCAGCGTACTGGCAAAGCCGAAGTTGCCCGCCATAAACTCTTCCTGGTTCTGGGGGCGGTTGACGCCGGCCAGGTTAAATACGAAGTCGGCCTGGGCACACCAGGCGTCCAGCTGCTCCTGCGTGGAGTCTAGGTCATACTCGTAGACTTCAGTGACCTCAACGCCGTAGCTGCTGGCCTTGCCGTCGTGTATGTTATTCAATTGAGCACAAAGGTTCTTTCCGACGAATCCTTTAGCCCCGGTTACAAGAATCTTCATTATCTCGTTATGATGTCCACATAGTTACTGATAACATATACCACGTCTTCGTCTGAAAGACGCGTGTGCAGCGGTAAAGTTACCTCATTTTCATATAAATGAAATGCGTTCGGGAAATCTTTGATATCAAACCCCAAGGCCTTATAGGCAGTCATCATTGGCAGGGGCTTGTAGTGGACATTGCAAGCGATGCCGCGCTCGGCCATCTTAACGATTACCTCCCGTCTTTCAGTATCGGAACGCCCCAAGAGCCGGGTGATGTACAAATGGCCACTCCCAGAAAAGTCTGGGCCATAGTGATTAAGCACTGCTACGGGCAAATCGGCCAAGGCTGCATCATACGTTTCGATAATATGACGACGACGGACGAGCATTTCCGCATAGCGACGAAGCTGCGCGAGTCCTATACCGGCCATTATGTCCGTCATATTGCACTTGTACCAAGGGCCGATCACATCGTATTCCCAGGATCCCAACTTGGTTTTAGCAAGGGCATCCTTGTTCTGGCCGTGGAGTGAAAAGAGTTGAGATAGTCGATAGAAAAACTCGTTCCAGGTTTCCCCTTCAATGTGGGGAACCGGAGACCAGGCGTCGTACGAAACCGGCTCCTTCCCGAACGGCAGAGACCAGGTAAGAGCACCGCCCTCCGCTGTGGTGAGATTCTTCACCGCGTGAAAACTGAACGATGAGAAGTCGGCAATGTCTCCGGCCATCTTCCCGTGCCACTTAGCCCCAAATGCGTGAGCATCATCAGCGGCTACAATCACCCTACCAATCCGCTTCTGAATTTCATTCGTCGGGCGGAACAACGCCTTCTTCTCCTCAACAATCTGGAAGATACGGTCATAGTCACACATCACTCCACCCAGATCAACCGGACAGATTACCTTAGTCTTCTCAGTGATTGCATCCGCCAATTTGTCATAATCCATCTCAATGCAATCGGGCTGCGAATCCACAAGCACAAGTTTGCATCCCACGTGCTGAGTAACAGATGCCGAAGCCGTATATGTATAAGCAGGGACGATTACCTCATCTTCCGGTCCAACCCCAATCAAGCGCAAGGCCATCTCCATTGCCGCCGTTGCGGAATTAAGACATACCACTTTTTCGGTTCCTATGCAAAGGGCGATAAGGTGCTCAAACTCCTTGGTTTTGGGACCGGTCGTAATCCAACCTGAACGAAGTGCATCAGCGACTTCGGCGATCTCAGCCTCCGACATATCCGGAGGCGAGAACGGAACGTTTCGTAGTCTAAGGTTCATATGATAAAAAACTATTTTCGTGTTGTTGAGGTAATGATGTCAACGTACCTCTTGGTACCAACCTCCTTGGTGAGGTTATTCAGGATAAACTCACGGGCATTATTCCCCATAGTATCGCAGTATTCTTTGTCTAAAGACAATCGCCGGATCGCTTCTACAAACTCATCCACATTTCCTGCGTGAGTAAATACCCCACAGTTGTTCTCTTCTAGGATACTCTTTAATTCTCCTTCGTCAAAGCTTGCCAATACGGGACGGGCGCAGGACATAATGCTCCAAGTCTTGGATGGCATTGCACTGCCCCCCAAACCGGCTTTGCAAGAGACTATACAGACATCGCCAAGGCTATATACCTGACTTACTCGATTTGAAGGCTGCAACAGGTTGAGATGAATGTTTTCAATTTGCTCTTTGGCAATCTGATCCCTGATATCATTCTCCAATCCGCCCGTACCAAAGAGGACAAACTGTATCTCCGGCAATAGCTTCGCCGCATCCACAATAATACTGATATTCTGCGCATTCCCCAGATTCCCCGCATACACTACAGTGAACTTCTCCCGCGACAGTCCAAACTCCTCAAACAAAGGATTGTCTTCTTTCGCCACTGGCCGCACGGCCTTTTCATCCACCCAGTTGTAAACCAGCTCTACCTTTTCTGCCGGCACACCACGAGCAACAATGCTACGCTTAATGTCTTCAGAGATGGCTATAATCTTATCTGAATACTTAAATGTCACATTCGACACCCACATCCCAATCTTCCAAAGCAGGCCGCCTTGATTGGCCAACCCTGTACCGCTCAGCGTCTCAGGAAACAAGTCTTGTGCATTATACACGAAGCGCTTCTTCCTGCGGAACAAGCGCACAATGGGCAGCTTCAATCCCTGAATAGGCGGTGTGCTGTCGATGAACGCCACGTCGTATTCCTTCCACAGCATATAGTGCAACTGCACCATCTCGCAGAGCAGGTAGCGGAAAGCCCTCAACACGGGGTTCTTCCCCTCTCCATACATGCGGAACCGATGCACCTTTACCTTGCCGTCGCATAGCGTCTCGTCCCGCTCCCACTTGGCCCCCTCAGGCACATTGCGCGTGGGCGTAGGGACGGTAATCAGCGACGCTATCCCCTGCCGTGCCGCCTCTTCAGTCATATCATCTATGACGAACAGGCCAGCACACTGCTCGGGGTGAAAATATGAAAACGGTATCAGTATCTTCATCATCCAATTACCACCTTGATGACCTTCATCGCCTCCTCACAGGCCTTCACGGCATCCGCTGCCGTTGTACCTTGGGCAATCACAAAGCCGATGCGGTCGTTACTGCAATGGATGGGAGTGGATTCCTCACCTACATTCTTGGTGAAGGTGATCTGTTTCACGCCAGGCACCAGCTGTGCCTTCTCCACATTTTCAATAGCCTTGATGGTTCCATACGGCACTTCAAAGTATCGGATAGCCGAGCCGCAATGTAGCGTAGGCTCAATGTCCTGCTCCTCACCCAGGGCAACCTTGATGGTAGAACCCACCATATCAATTCCCGTACTCAGCGGCACAAGATGGGTCGTGATATTGTCGCCTCCCATACGGGCACCCAGTTCAATCATCACAGGGCCACGCTTCGTGACTATCATCTCCACGTGAGCCGGCCCCTTGTCAATGCCGACGGCCTTGCAGGCCACCACGGTCACATTCCGAATCGCTTTCTGCACATCGTCCGGCAGGCGTGACGGCTGGGTATGCCCCATCTCCACAAAGTGAGGAGCCTCCGTGGTTATCTTGTCCGTAATCTGGAGGATGTTCACCTCCCTATTAACCACCATCACCTCAACCGATACCTCCGGCCCGTCAAGATACTCCTCTACAATCACCTTTCCGTGACGGCTGCAGGAATGGGCATACTCGTAATTGTCTATCAGTTCTTGGAACGAAAAGACCTTGGCCACGCCATGACTCCCCGCATTGTCCGTAGGTTTGATGATGCAAGGGAAGGTCACTTCCTGCTCATGCGCCTTCAGCTCTTCCAGCGAATCTGCCACAAAGAACCAGGGCGACGGCACGTCATGTTCCTTGAACGCCTTGATCATGTCGTACTTGTCCGTGGCCTTCACCGCTGTCTCGTAATTGATGCTATGTAGGTGCAGCTTGTCCGATGTCTTTGCCACGCCCCGCATGGGCATATCCGTTGCCAGCGTCATGATGCCATCCGGCTTGTAAGCCTCCGCTACCGCCAATACTGCATCCTCATCCATCGTTGAAGCGTTGTAGTACTCGTCAGCGTAAGGGATGCCGATGGCCTGAGGATTGAAATCCACCACCGCCACGTGCAGCCCCATCTCCTTTGCTTTCAGTATCGCAGGAAGTTGGAGCACCGACGCTCCCACTATCATTAGTTTCTTCATAAAGTTTCCAAGATAATCTTGGCAATTTCTTCAATGTCATCCCAGTTGTACCGCTGGTCCATCGGGATGGACAGCAATTCGTCAGCCATTTTGGCCGACACAGGACAGACGGCCCTTGCTTCATCGCAAATTGGCCATAGCACAGGCGCATATACGCCCCTCTTGGCCAGCTTCTGCTGTACCTCATCACGGTTCTTTACAAGGATGGGCAGCGAGAACGGAGCCCCGTCTATGCACCTCTCAATCCCAGGCACACTCTCTACCTTTCCTTTCAGCAAGTCCAGGATATGTACCATGTTCTTCTGGCGAGCATAACGGATGCTCTCCCCATTCAGCACGGCCAACATTTCCTTTCCTGTCTTTGAAATGCGGTGTACACCAACGAAGTTATCCAACTCCCCTTCCTGCCTGCGCAGCTCCGGGAAGAAGATGTTTTTCTGAGCCGCATCCTGAGTATAGGTATAATTCGCTTTCAACTTCTGGCAATCCCTCCTGGCAATCATAAACTCTGTCTCATTTTCCTCAACAACGCTCTCGTCCAACGAAGCCTTGCTAATAATCACGGAGCCATCGCACACACCAACAGACTTGCGGATGCTGGTCACATAGTAATCTACCTGTTCATTGTAGATCTCAGGCAAGCAGAAAGTGCAGTGCGAAAAGTCCTCAATACAAACACATTCTGGATAACCACACTTGATTACTGAGACCGCATCCAAAGTAGAGGCAGAACCATAGAAGTTCATCGTTAAAGCCGCCTTAGGGCGCACCTCAACCAATAATCGAGACAGATAGTCCACGTCTGCCGTCAGGTCCTCATTCAACTTGTAATACACCACCTTCCATCCCGCCTTTTCAAACGGGTCTACCATCGAGTGGCAGCAATAAGCCGGCATAAGTACAACAGGCGGGTTCTTCTCTGCATTGAGATTAAATGCGACAAGGTGCAAAGCTTCCCTGCCCGACCTTAGCCAAGTGCAATGCCCGTATTTCTCAAATGATGCAAAGTATCCGTCAGGCAGGATTATTCCCGGGTGTTCGCTACCGTATTCTCTCATTTTCTGTCCTCGTCTATGTTTACATTCTCGCGCAAAAGCACAGTCTTGATAGTCTTGAAGAAGATTCTCACGTCCAGCCAGAAGGAGATGTGTTCTGCGTAATACACATCGTTCTTCAGTTTCAAATCACCGTCTGCGCTGTTGCGGTAATAAGCTTGGTTGTAACCTGTGATGCCTGGCTTTACAGTCAAGATCACGCGCTCGTGCTCGTTGTATTTCTCCAACCAGTCCAACGGATCAGGGCGGATGCCAATGATACTCATCTGACCTGTAAGCACATTCAGGAACTGGGGAATCTCATCCAGACTGGTCTTGCGCAGGAACTTACCCACTTTCGTCACTCTCGGGTCATCGTCACCGTTGTACGTGCTGCCGTCGGCAAGGCGGATGTCAGGTGCGTTCACCTTCATGCTACGAAACTTCAACATCCCAAAGGGTTTGCCTTTGTAGCCAATGCGCTTACCGGCATAGAAGATGGGGCCGCGGTCATCCAGCCAGATGAACGGGGCAACGATAATGATGATAAGAAGCACAAATGGAAGTGCAACGAGAGCGAAGATGAGGTCTATCACCCTCTTGAAAAAGTGTATGTACATTATTGCTTGTTCTTGATTACAGATTGGTAAATATCGAGGTACTTCTGGTAACTCAGAGCCTCGTCATATTGAACGGCACGATTCCTACAAGCCTCAGTATAAGAGGCCTTATCTTTCCCACACACATCACTGATTGCTCTCTCCAAAGCGTCAATGTCACCAGTCGGTACAACTCTTCCCGTCTCCGGGGTTATCAATTCCGGCTGAGCCGTATTGTCATAGACAATCGCAGGTGTCCCACAGGCCATTGCCTCAACGATGGTAAGACCAAACGTCTCTTCGTATGACAGACTTAACAAGACATCTGCAGCAGAATAATAGGCTGCAAGCTCTTTTGCTCCGTTTGTACGCTTTACTCCAATTATGATCTTCGGAAGCGCTTTCTTCTCTTCCTCCGTGAGTCCCACCAACATCAACTGATATTGTTCAGGAAGCCTTTCTGCCAACTTTATATAATCATAAAGGCCTTTCCTTTCATCCAGACCGATTGCCACTGCCAACAAAAGGTTCTTCCCTTGGAGTCCGTATTGTTCTTTAATGTCGGAAGCAGTTGGAGTAAACACTTCTGATTTAATGCCGTTAGGAACTACGGTTACCGGATACTTATTAAGGTAGGACGTTTCTGCAATTCCTTTTAGCCAGTTTGAGACCGTAGTTATATGCATCACGGATATTGAAGTAAACAAGCTTTTCTTCAGTGTATAATTCCTTTTCGAACAGTCAAACAAGTATGTGGCCGGGAATGTCTTTTTCTGCGGACAGTGATGACATATCGTTTTCCATTTATGGCAATCAGTGCGCATAAAATGCGAGCAGTGACCTGTCATTGACCAACAGTCGTGCAATGTCCACACCACAGGGATATTGTGATCTCTCAGATATGTAAACAGACGTGGGTAATTGATGTAACAGCCGTGTAAATTATGGATGTGTACCAAATCAGGCTTGATCTCATCCAGTTTTTTCAAGAACCGTTTTGTCGAACAACGAGACCCTAATCCCTGTGCATCGAACAAAGAGCTCTCTAAATAATGCACCCATTCGCCCGCCTTAGAAGTTACTTGAATACCCTGTAGCGAGCTAGGATTCTGATACCTCGCGCCATGTGCGACGAACACTTCCCAGCCGTTAGAGCGGGCCTGTTTCCCTATGCCCTCGACAATCTTACCGGTTGAGCCCCAGTTTAAGGCAACGTTGATTAGAAGGAGCCTTGGCATTCTACTACTTGAATAATCCTGTCAGTTTATCCTTAGCCTTATAAACGAGCACATCCAATCCCTTGTCCTTCATGGTTTCCTGGATATTATCCTTCAAGCCATTTATCTTCATCAGCTTCAGGGCTTCACTTTCATTTACATCCTGCGTGAAGATTTCGAAGATATAGGACTGTGTGATTTCTGGATTAAGATATTCCTCAAGATTCGCCAGAAACTCTTCTTTAGTGCTTGCTGTCAGGTACTTGAATCCCAAATTCGTGGCATAGTCACGCACCAAAGTAGGCGACTGCTTTCCGAAATGTCCTGCCGCCGAGATATAATAGTCAACATCATCCTTAAAGATGTGCCCAGGACTCATATTGTGTTTGAACTCACACCCCTTGCCATTGTTGAACAACATGATACGGATGTTTTTCCCGATATGTCTGTTCCCCAATGAATTCAAATCATAGAAGAATGCCAGATCGCCAACTACACCAAAATACAACTTGTCAGGATGCACAAGAGAAGCCCCTATTAATGACGACATCATACCATCCGTTCCAAATCCACCCACATTGCTCATTGTGTTCACACTTCTTGGCACATCAAAGAAGTTCCAAGAACGCAGAGAAGTAAGAATGCCGAAGTGCATACAGCTGTTCTCGGGCACTCTGTTATGCCACTGCTTGGCGCACCAAATGTTAGAGAACGGCAGTTCGGGGAGCGTCTCATACATTTGTCTATATTCCTCTTGACAAGCCTTCAGGAACGAATCCCCGGGAGTTGTATTCTCATCCTTATAGTGATTGAAGAACTGCTGTTCCGTCATGTTAAACAGATAGGTCAGTTTGCCATATCTGTCGCGCATCTGCCCGTCATTACTAATTCTCCACACATTGGCAGCACCATCTCCAACAGCAAAATGGTCACCGGAAATCTCTCCAAAATGGATCAGCAAATCAATGCCGTTCATACAATTTGCGTGACGCAGGCTCAGCATGGCATTCATCTGGCGGAACTGGCCCTTGTAATTGGAAGTATGGTCGCAGAACACCACAGAGTTATGGTTATAGCAGAATGCATCAATAGCCTCAATGTCTGCATCCGAGAAGCTTTTATGTGAACCAATGAAAAGCGCAATCTTACCGCTCGGTAATGCGGGATAATCGCCGTCCACATCTACACGACGGATAACCTTTACGGAAGGCAACTCTTTCACATTCCACAACTGACTGTAGGATGTTTCCAAATTGATATGTGAAGGCCCGCCACCGTTCAGAGTTAAGGCAGAAATGGCTTGGTTGATACGCAAAGCAGTGTTTTTCTCGTCCTTTTCGTCCCTGACTATCTGAACATATACGCTGCTCTTAACCAAGTCATTGGGTTGTACACTACGGTCAATAATCTGGTCGTGCAGATTGCCCTGCCTGCGATAATCCTGCTGGCCGGTAATAACGAGAATAGGCAGCTTGCGATAAAAGGCCTCCGTCAAGCCCGGCATGAAGTTACGCGAGGCGGTAGCACCCGTGCAGGTAATCACCACCGGCTCACCCGACTCGGCACACATACCTGTGGCCATATAGGACGCAGACCGCTCGTCATCACACGAGTACATTTCAAACCCACCGTCATACATCAGACACGCATTCAGCATCATGTTCGTTCCGCCAGGGCAGGCAATTACCTTCTTGATACCGTGTTGCTTTAATAATGCGACCAGTATCTGTATCGCCTTTTCACTTGAATAAGTATTGTCCATATTCTATCTTGATTTCTTCAATAAGGCGTGTTCTATTACTGGGGAGTATCATTGAGAGCTTTTTCCAAAAAGCCATAAGACACTCTGCGAGCATCGTCCAGTATAACATTCACCTTGCCATAATCGATTGGCTCTCGTGATACCTTAAGACCCGCATCAACAGAGTCAACCAGTCTCACATCTAATAATCCGGCAAGTCGAAGAAGACTCTCGATACGGGTATTATAACGAGGTGCCCTCACCACAATGACCTGACGGTTAAGATTAAGAGAAAAAGCGGTTCCATGAAAAGAATCGGTCACAACGTAATCTGCAAATGCCACATGATTGATAAAATCTAGCGCAGTGTTAAAGAAACGATTTGTTGCGCCATTAATAAAATCTAATGAATCCGCAAAGTTTACTATTCTTAATCCCTTTTCGTCAGCCACAGCCTTAGCCACTTGCTTTAGCATGGCATTTCGATTAAGATTATAGACAAAAACGTATCCAGACTTGGGTGCCTTTTTCTTAGATACGAATTGTCGCCACTCCTCTCCAGTTAAGAGCAATGTTGGATCAAGCACGTGTAAACCGGAATAAATGCCAAACTGTTCTAAAATCTTCAAGCCTTCATCTTCACGAACTGAAATATAATTGTATCGAGAGAGGTATTCCTTAATAACTGACGATTCCCCTTCTGAAAAAGAATTCTTCCCAAAACTGCCAGCATATGCAACGCGAAGTTTATTCCTTGGCGTAAATCCAAGGAAATAAGCCTTATAATCGTCTGAAGGGTTATTGTTTTGGGTATTCCAAACTTGATCACTTCCACTCAAATATATATCTGCATCTATAGACGCCTTATTCAGCTCCGAGAATCTTCTAAAACGTTGTTTGCTTAAGTGTATATACTGACGAATAAACGCATTTAAGATTATAAATTGAAAAGTATTCACTACCAGAAGAGGCAAGAACTTTATCAACTTCTTAACTAATGGAGCATCATTCCTGGGGAAGCAAGCCCTTTTAAATGACAATCCTTCAGGCACAAAGTCAATAACTTCAGTCTCATACCCCAATTTCTCAATAGACCTTTGAGTGGCATATGTCTGGAGCATAGATCCGAAGTTCGTTACCCGATGGAGTGTGATGATATCTACTTTCATTGTTCTAAGTGTTCGCTTATAAATCAAAGCAACTATTTTGATACGCTACATGGTCCCTCTCTGATCGGGTTAACTACACCTTTGCGAATGGAGCACACTAGTGTCAAAAGATTCTCCGCCGCCTTACGAGGTGTCCATAAACGCGAAATTGATTCGTAAGCTGCGATGCCAAGTTGTTTTCGATAATCTATAGAATCCATAAGAGACTTCAAACAACCATATAAGGAGTCAATCGAACCTGAAGAATAAATAAGACCATTTTCTCCATTTTTTAACAAGAAAGGGACTGATCCTATCTCTGAATTCGCAATAACCGCACAGGCGCAACTCATTGATTCATTAAGCACAGCTCCCCATCCTTCTTCCCTATTTGAAGTAAACAAGAAAACCTCACTTTTTTCCATATACCGACGTGCATCCTCCGTTGATTTCGCCCCCAAAAGATGAACACTATCATTCAAATTCAGTTCTTCTACCATTGAATGAATCTTTGGCGCTACTGGACCATCACCAATAATGTTTAGGTGGAAAGAATAGCCCTCTTTTTTTAGTCTATGTAGAGCTAATACGGCAGATTCCGGATGTTTCAATCCTATGAGTCTACCAACCCATAGGATGGAAACATCCGGATGCTTCAATTCCATTTTTTCATTTTTCCATAATCTTTGAGCTTCCAACTCCTTAACCTCTGTGAAATACCCCCATTTAAAACATCGGTTTTTATAAAAACCAAGGTGATTATAATCACTCGCCGTTGCGGCGCTGCAGCATAACATATAAGCTTTACGTGACAATAAAGATCTTAACCAATGTATCGGAGCCTTAATATAACGACTCTTTGTTTTAAATAACCTTTCTGAAATACGAAAAGTTAGTTTACCATCTCGGAGTCTTTTGTCAATAAGATTAATTGGTTCTGATGCACCTATGAGAACGACGTCTGAAGTATTAATCACTTCTTTTATCTCGTTTCTATTTGACGCAACTGTGTAATCCAATAAATACTCTGCCTGCATCTGAGAGAATCCCATCTCTCTTCTCAATTCACCGATATTACTAGTGGCGACATAAAAAAAACTCCCGTTTGTTAGATCGTAGAGTTCATCACATACTGGTTTGTTGTGATGGTTCAAATATGTGGATATATAGCAGATTGTTATCATTAAGACCCTACACGAAACAATAATTACGAATGGAGGTCAGAGTAACGACCACGACTGAGTAATAGCGGCAAGTAAAGACACAAGTATGTGGCAGTATAAATACCACCTCCTAACATAAGAATAAGACTTGCCAACACTAGAACCCGCTGATAACGGATTCCCTTTATGAAAAGTATTGCGTAAAACAATATTACCAATGCGAGCCCAATTATACCCGTACAAAACAGAATCTCCGCGAAACTTGAATAGTATATGGTCTCATCATAGTTTCCATAGCCATTCCCAAATAAAAGTGCCGTCCCTGATAACTCCTTGACCATATCATACCCTCCAGAACGTGCATCAACTGCATTTAGTTCATCTTCAGTTGTTATACGAGAAAGAGAGTATTCCATGTCAAAGTTCTTGAAGAATAAAACCGCACATAGTGCAGCGATTATGATTCCCGCAATATTTCTGGATTTAATTTGTGTAATACCCCATATACCCCAACAAAGAGCAATAACTAACAATCCTTGCCCAGATGTGCTAACAAGTATTCCTATCGTCAAAACTGCAGCAACAAGAAAATCTTTATAATTCATCTTCTTGCTTCGAAATAGAATATAGCACAGAAAGGGAGTTAAGAAATACGTAACTGCTGATGGCTCTAGAAAAAAAGAAGGTGGACGATAGACGTCTTCATACTGCCCAAGGGCAGCAGAGAAGACAGCCCCCCCCCTCTCCTTACCAAAAATGTTCCTCAGTTTAATACCCATAAAACGGAACACAATTGATTGGAGAATAGCATAGCCCGCAACGATTAATGATGCGACCCCTAGGACCTTTGTATACTTTTGCTCATTGTAATAATTCGCATAGCCACATCCTATCATAAGCAGTGATAGAATAATAAAACGCATCAATCTTACCAAAACTGCACCCGAGGAAGAATACTCTATTGCGCCTCCTGAAATTGCTGGTATGGAAACAACGAAGGAATACAATAATATCAAACTCAATAGTCCATACATATGGAATGACTGGCTACTCATAAGCATTATCACTCCAAATACAAGGATGCAAGCTGTTCCTAAGTCAATTCCCGGAATGGGGGAAACATATATAGAGAGGACGGGCAAAATAACGCTAAGAATAATATAAATATTCTGTATTGTAAAGTGTTGCGTTTTCATTGATGAAATCATTCGTTCCGCGCACAGTATGAGTTTACCGGAGCGATAAATAATACCACTATCTTCTAACTATGATCTTTCCAAGCAACGTCGAGATGAGAGCATTTATACTTGACTTCTCTTCTTTCGTCAACCCTATCAAATAAATCGTCGATGCATAGGCGATTGCTGAACAAAATGTCGAAATCAGCAATCCAAGGACACCGCTCCAAACGCTATATAGAACTGTGCAAACTACAGCCGCAGCAATAACAGGGACTATGAGATCTAACACGACGTCAAAGATAAATCTCTTAATACTAAGACCTGTTATACGATTCATTACAATTACCCTACTTGCTGAAGCCAAAGATTCACATATAGCATATACAACCATAGCAACCGTACCCGGGCACCCAATCAATAATAAGATGATTGAGATTGGTAATGCTGACATCCGAACTAGCGAAACAACTATTGAATATGTCTTAATCCTACCAAATGCTTGATTGGCCGTACTCAAGCCAAGAGTAATCTGATTTGCCATACACGCAACAATCATCATACGAGCATAGAATACTGTTTGATCAGGATAGTCTCCAAGCCAGATCTTAAGCACGTCCGGCAGCATTACTAACACAGGGATGGCTATCATTGACATCATAGAAAAGCCAAGCTTTCCTGCAGTCATGGCCAATCGTAGAGTTCTGTCTTTATCTCCTTTCCCGTAGCTTAGAAGAATCTGTGGCCGGATTGAATTAATAACAGACGCAGAGACAGAAAACATCGGGCCTTCCACGTGTCCAGCAAGAGCAAAAACGGCATTGGCAGATGGTCCTAAGAACTTGTTATACATTAATGCATATCCTTGGCGATTTGCTATCACGCCGAAGACATCCATAAGTGTCCAACCGGCAAAATTTACGATCTGCGAAATAGAAGAATACCCAACAAGTTTCAACGATAGGCTATCTCGATACTTTATTGAAGAGAAAAGATATAGGCCGGCAAAAGGGACAAGCCCAACTACCATCATCAATATGCCGTAGACAATAAGCCTGTCAAGTATCGTATGTAAAATAACGATTGCAACTATTAACTTGCAGATTGACTCTATGATTCCAATAATTGAGATAAAGACCAACGCCTCATGAGCTATAATAATTGCACGAAAAGGTGTGGAAACGATATTCAAACAAAGAGTAACCACCATACAGTGGTAAACGATCTGCGCTGCAGATAGTCTATCACTAGGAATATTAAGAAATCCGTTAAACAAAAACAGCCCGACAATCTCCAGTATGATGGCTAGAATGACAGCCATATATAAGTGCAGAGAAAAGCACGAAGAGAATACATGTTTAAGGTTCTTCGAGTCCCCTTGTCCTAAACTGATTGAGATGAATCTAATCGAAGTTTGAGATAGAGACTCCGAAATAAAAGTAATCAACGTGATAACTCCTGCAATGAGGTTATATAAGCCATAGTCTATCTCACCTAGCGATTGAAGGACGAATCTAACAGTTAGTAAACCGATTAATACATTCAGTATGAGCTGAACGTAATTGACCGTTGTATTTACAGCAACTCTATTAACTGTATTCATTATCGCAAGAGAGTTCTGACACTGACTCTATTGTTCTTTAAAGTTTTTAATCACACGAGCAGGAACACCAGCTACTCGAGTATAAGCGGGCACATCATGTGTTACAACACTTCCTGCCGCCACATGAGCCATATTGTTAATGGTTTTACCAGGCAACACAATACTGCCCGTAGATATCGCGGCCCCAGAACAAATGGTGACATCTGCACACACTCCAGGGCCTTCAATGCATGGGCCATTAGGTGTAAACTCATGTGAACCTGTAACAATGATCACCCTTGAGCCGATTATGATGTTTGACCCAATATTTATCGTAGAACCGGCTGTTCCGAAAATCAGGGTATCGTGACCGACAAAAACATTGTCCCCAAAGATTAATTCCATGTCCCCTATAATCTTTGCACTTGATACGACTCTAACATTATTACCGACTATAGCACCACACCATCTAAGCATAGAAGCTTTAAACTTGTAACACCTTGTGGGAGGAAGAAGTTTCGTAATGAGTTGATAAATATATAAACGCTTGGTATTCATGTGATTTATGGTGTAATTAATTGTTCTTTAACTCATTCTGAATATACTCCAATGCAGAAATCTTCTCCTTCGTCTCCTCCAGATTGAGCCGTCTTGTATTATTTGAGTTGAACTCCTCGATAAGGACTCGCTTGGTATCGCCCTCGATAAAGAACTTGTCATAGTTGAGGTCGCGATTGTCGGCAGGCACCCTATAGAAGTTACCCATATCCTCAGCCTTGGCAGCTTCTTCCTTGGTAAGGAGAGTTTCATACATCTTCTCTCCATGGCGAATGCCGATGACCATGATCTCTTCCTTCTTGCCGCCAAAGAGTTCACATACAGCCTCGGCCTGAGTTTGGATGGTGCAGGCAGGCGCCTTCTGGACTAAGATGTCTCCATTCTGGCCGTGTTCGAAAGCAAAGAGGACGAGATCGACAGCTTCGTCGAGCGACATAATGAATCGAGTCATGCTTGGCTCTGTAATGGTTATGGGCTGGCCGTTTCGGATCTGATCGATCCAAAGCGGTATAACGGAGCCCCGGCTACACATAACGTTGCCGTATCGTGTGCAGCAGATCTTGGTTGTGGTGGTCTGACGGCTCTTGGCTATGGCGACTTTCTCCTCAATAGCTTTGGTTATGCCCATCGCGTTGATGGGATAGGCGGCTTTGTCAGTGCTAAGGCAAATGACGGCTTTCACTTTGGCTTCGATGGCTGCGGTGAGGATGTTGTCGGTGCCGATAACGTTGGTGTAGACCGCTTGCATAGGGAAGAACTCACAGGAAGGCACTTGCTTGAGGGCGGCAGCGTGGAAGATGTAGTCTACGTCGCCCATAGCAGTGCGGCAGGAGTTAAGGTCACGGACGTCACCAATGTAGAATTTGATCTTGTGGGCAACGTCTGGGTATTTCGCCTGGTACTCATGGCGCATGTCGTCTTGTTTTTTTTCGTCGCGAGAGAAGATGCGGATTTCTCCTATATCGGTACGGAGGAAGCGGCGCAGGACTGCATTTCCGAAGGATCCTGTACCTCCTGAGATGAGTAGGGTTTTGTCTTTAAAGAGGGACATAATATATTAATATTGAATTACTTTCTATTACCAACAAATCGCCTTCTTTATTTCCTGATAGTCCAAGGCACGTTGCCCATTCGCGTTCCAACAATCGGAACCGATATGAGTCCCTACATACCTCAACACCTCCGGACATCTTGATCTTTCCGGGGTGATGAGGCCGTTATAGATGACAAAGATCTTCTTGAGTTCACCGGCATTGTAATCCTTGAGGGCCATCTCACATTCGAACTCAATAAAACTACGGTTATCAAAAGGCTTACCATTTGCTGCACAGTTTGTGTACCAAGTGCTGTAGTGAGAACAGTATCGGCAAGCGCCCTTGGTCAAAGAGAGTGTATTCCTTCCTGCGATGAGCACAAACGTCTTGGATATGTTGAGCCGCTGACGAAGGCTGGCCTTGATACTGCAAGGATTGGAAGTATCATAAGACTGGGTAAGCTCGTGGACATCGACAAAGTTTAGACCCAGGTTGTTATTCTGGTTCCATTCCTTGAGTTTGGCTATAAGATCCTGATCTCCGGTCCAGTCACCGGAGATGAAGGTCTTGGTGCGGTTGACTAAGTCGTAAATGGACATTTATTTGAGTATTAAAACAAGCGCAAGAACGATAGCAACAATAACAACAACCGCTAAGGCAACAATTAACCATTTGATAATACTATCTTTTTTGTCAGATTGTAACGCAGCATCGTCCTGTTGATGTTTGTGGTCTAGCTCTTTTTTCGCAATATCTTGTTTCAGGCCCTTGTTTTCTTCTTTTGTTTTATCTAACTCTGTCTTTAATTCTGACAACTCTTTTTCCTTTTGTTCTGCCTCAGCCGCTTTCTTCATCATAGATTTGTTCGCCTCAAGCATGGCATCTAAATCACGAGTGTCAATAAAAGCAAGCATCTGAGAAAGAGAAGACTCATCATAAGGGGGTAAGAATTCACACTTCTCTTTTAGAGAAGCATATAGCCTCTTCTTTACATCATCGGAGTATTCTTTCTTAAGCAAATCATCATAGTATTCTTTTACTTTTCTAGTGACATCTCGCTTAAGCACGGCTTGAGAACGGGACACAATATCCAATGAAATCGGTATTCTGGAATTCCCGAGAGGTTTGTTTAACTTGAACCACAAACGAGAGACAAGGAAGTCAATATCAGTAGATAATAATACCGTTCCTTTCTCAGCCACCTTATAAGACGCCCCTCGAACCACACGGCTACCTGTTAAAAAGATATAACGGCAATTCTCAAAGACAGAGATCTTTTTCCCTCCACGTAACCCATTAATGATTGTTAGGACTCTCGATGCATAATCAATTCGTCCCGACACTTGAGAATCATTTCTGGGATTAAAAGAGGTATTTAGATCGGTTACCGCCTTTTCATCAAATAGCACATAATCGCGATCGGTCGCGTAGTTGTCGTACTCATTACTATCGGGAAGAATATGATATTTATCGAACACTACACTATCAATTACAGCTTTATGCTCTTCAACATCATGGGCGGAGGAAGACTCATGAACAATCTTTAATAAAGCCTTTTTGGAGGGATCGGGGGCAACCTTTGAATCAATAATCTTCTTTGCTTGTTCAAAGAATCCATTATAGACCCTCAACGTATGGTTCAGAATCTTAAAATCTATAAGATTATCACTCTTCTTGGTACGTCTTCGATACGATACATTAACTTCATTTACCAAGTTATAGAGCTCGTCAAATACCTTTAAATAATACTCTCCGTTATACCCAGAGCAATTAAACAGAAACTCCGTGTCAAGATAAATAGTTAGTCTTTCTGTCCAAGCGCCATTATTCCCGGCATCCTCTGTATAACTAAGTCCATTATAACTGATAAGTCCGGAGGAAAGAAGGTTAAGCTGTCGACGAACATCTGGATTTGATTCATTTTCGGAAATGAATGCGGCATAGTAACTATTCAATCTCGATTCCGAAGTATACTGGTACAGTAAATAATCGGCAAATCTATTCCTGATATCATCATCACTATATGAATCCACTTCAATATGACCGACTTGACGCATAAAGCAAATCAAGCTCTTAAATAATGCGTCATATTCCTCAGTTAGTTCAGAATACTCTTTATCAATCTCGTCTTTTGGAATCAGTTCACTGTAAAAAACTCCCTGCTTAAGAGAAACACCTTCTATCCTATTCCTTGAAACAGAACGAATAACACCGAAAGGAATGTCTATCCCAAACACACTATATAAATCCTCTTTCATTACATCAGGAGTAAACTGTGTGCGCTCCTTCTGTGCAATGACAGCAGAAATATACTGGGCAACCAAATCGTAGGTGTCTAGATTCTTGTCACGATAAACACCGAAAAGGGCTATGGAAGCTAAGATGTTGTTTTTCATTATGCTTCAGATAGTTCAAAAGTTAATCAATCTCTTCCAGTTCATACGCAATAGCAAACACATTGTATGCGGCTTTCAACTCCTCTTGAAAAGCAGTCACCTCTTCTTGGTGATCCTGTGCCCATAAGGCAATGGCTTTGTTAGACTGTTTGCCCCAAAGTGGTGTCTGACTCTTGAACCATTCCTTCGCCTTGTTCCTATCCTTCTCAATCTCTTCAATGAGGTAATCACGGAAACATACCTGTCTGCTATAGTCATTGTTGAGGCTCTTCCAGAATGGATCGGCATCCTTAATCTTGTCTGTATCGGAGAGGAACGCCGCTAACTCCCGCTCTGGAGAAGACGCACCTGGAAGACAAATGACATTCTTAGTCGTTCCCAACTTCCCCCAACGAATCTTCTTCACATTAGCAGAGGCATCCCCATCCAAAATGATGCAAGCTTGAGGAAGCTGGAAGGCCGGTATCTTTTTCTCAATAAGCGTGATATATGAGGTGCACCCCATACTGCAGGTCTCGAAGTTGAACTTTGAGCGCCATTTGTAGGGCATAAGGTTCTTGGCAAAGATTGCTCCCTCCTCGTCTTCGGTGTAAACTGTCAGTTTTTTCGGAGGATTGATTCCAGTCGTCGCGTTGAGACGATTCTTGATAGTCTGATAGCTTTTGACGCTGGTAAGAACGACTTGACCGTCTTCTTTTTCCAGATATAAGACCTGTACTTGGCCCTTTGAGTTATTGTGTTGTTGACTTATCTCGTATTGCTTACAGGCCTCTTCAAGCAGGGAGAGGGAATGCGTTGTGAAGATGACCTGAATGTTGTACTTTGCTGCATAATGACGCAGGACTTCGAAAAGCTTCATCTGAGAAGCTGGATACAAAGCACTGTCCATTTCATCAATGGCCAGGATTCCGCCTTTGTAATCGTCCTTATACTTCGTGTGAAGGCGTTTGAAAGAAAGCAGTGCGAGGACAATCTTTCCCAGATTGTCTTGGCCAGCGGAATTGAGGCGCCAGTCGTAGAGGTCGGTATTGACTCCGAGTGTGTTTTTGTTGGCACTCTCAATATACTTGGGTGTATCTACTTTATCCTGGGATATGAGTATCTTCTTGTGAAGAAGCTTGAATTCTTGAATCTCGTCATCAGTAAGCTGGACTTTGTCGCTTTCTTTGAGGCGTACATCTTCACCAATTGGCAGAAGGCGCTTGAGACTGAGATAGATGACCGGATACTGAAGATAGCCTGATCCCTTTTCACGGTCTCCTTTGCGCCAGAAACGAATGTTCTCCTTGTCACGAGGAATGCTTTCAAGAGTGAAGGGCTCGTCATCGACGTAGATAGTCCATTCGTGAGTCTTGGGCTTGTCGAACTCTGGAGAGAACTTGAATTTGTCGGCAAAGGCAGACTTGTAGTTGCCGCCACAGAGCGGGGTCTCTCCCTTCATAGGGTTCTCTCCGTCGGTAAGAGAGAAGGGCTGGGAGAGGATGCCGAGGAGGACGGTCTTCTGGGTGCCGTTCTGGCCAGCGATGGCTGTGATCTGGGTCCCCAGTTCACAGTCAACGTTCTTGAAGCCGCGGAATCTCTCGATGTGGAGTTTTTGGATCATATGTTCTCTGGTTTGGGCAAGAGTGTTCTGCTTTTATGATTATGCTTCATTAATATCCATAAGCCCATAGGGCATATCGTGGAATGATTCGAGCTCTCTTATCTCTCTGAAGGATGTCATCAGCAACCTCTAGCGTGGAATCGTGACCTGCCATCAGAGCATCGCAACGCCTCTGATTCATATCAAATCCTACCGTTTTGTACTTTGTCGAAAAGAGCCGTGCCAAAGGGAGGCCAACATATCCAAGACCGATGACACAAATCTTTGTTTCTTTCATATCGTCAGTTATTTACAAGTTTTCCTTATACCATTCAATTGCCTCATTCAGACCTTTTGCAAAATCATACAGAGGGTCATACCCAAGGAGCCTTTTAGCCTTGCTTATATCGGCATTACTATGCTTAATATCTCCCGGGCGATCAGGTCCGAAAAAAGGTTCTATTTCTTTTCCGAGGGCTTTAGTAAGGTCAAAATAAATGTCAATCAAATATTCACGGCCGCCGTATGCGATATTGAATGCTTCGCCGCTTGCTTCATCAAGAGCAAGGCAAGCTTTAAGATTAGCTTCAATGACATTTCGATGTACGTAAAATCGCGGCTCTGCTTGCCATCGCCATTGATTGAGGGACGTTCATCATTGAGAAGTTGTTTAATGAACTTCGGAATAACGGCAGCATATGCTCCGTGAGGATCCTGACGACGGCCGAAAACATTGAAATAACGCAGGCCGATTGTGCGCAAACCATAGTGACGGCTATATTGCTTTGCCCATTCTTCGTCAGCTCTTTTGGTTAGAGCGTAGGGGCTTAGAAGATTACCCTCAACTCCTTCTTTCTTAGGAAGATGAGTTTCATCGCCATATACGCTGCTACTGCTTGCATACACAAAGGTTTTAACATTATTCCGTCTAGCTGCCTCCATCATGTTAACGGAACCCTGGATGTTATTGGCGCAATAGAACAAAGGCATTTCGATGCTGCGTGGAACACTTCCCCATGCGGCTTGGTTCAAGACGTAATCAACGCCCTTACAAGCCTTCATACATGTATCAAAATCCTTTATATCGCCTTTGATAAACTCATAGTTAGGATTATTCAGAAACAAATCTACGTTTGCCTGCTTACCCGTGCTTAGGTCATCAAGACAACGGACTTTATAACCCATTTTTAGAATGGCCTCGCAAAGATTAGAGCCGATAAAGCCGGCTCCGCCTGTAACGAGGAAGAGTGAATTCAGGGGAAATACAAGATCTCTATATGTCATTTTAATCGGTGTATCTATCTTCAATGACCCTCCAATCCTCTACCGCCCAATGTTCTTCGATATAATCGGCTCGGACACAAATCCATGAGAAACGATGATTTCATATATCATCCCGGTAAAAGTTCTATTGGCTATTTTAGAAACAAGCTTTTGCGAATCATTCAGATTAGGGTTCTGGTCCGTATTGTTATCCAAAACGTTCAATAGTTCATTCATGGCGGCATGAAGTTCATCAAGTGTTATGAATCTTTCTGCTCCTTGGCCGTCAATCACGTTAATGACTCTTAACAATGATGGCATGTTCTTGAATGCCTCAAAGGCATTGTTAAGGTACACCACATTGGGGCCTAGTATACGGCAAACAATCTCTTGGATGAGACCTTGGGGAGTGATGCTGAACATATTATTACTTAACCTCATATGATCTCACGAACTTCAGTGCTTCCAGGGCTCGTTGCGTATGGAAAGAGAGTTGGTTGTAGGTCTTATAGGCCTTCAGCTCAGTAATAGCAGCCGCTGCATCGAGCACGCCACTTTCGTAGAGATTGACAACAGTGAATACCTTGTCGTTGGCAACGGGGCCGAAAACTAGATCGTATTCGTGGTGGACACCTTTACGGCTGGCAACCACAAAGATTAGCCATGCCTCGTCGGCTCCTTTGAATTCCCGAATCTTGATGTCCGGTTCAGCCAAAACTGCCTCATCAAATTCATATACTGACACCACCTTTCTCTTGGCATCCTTTGCCCTGTCAATCTTGATGGTTGTCCAATGTTCAGCCTGTTCCTGCTGGGTTGTAGTATAGAAGCCTCTGCCGAAATCGGTCTTTTTTCTGGCGTAACGCAAACTTGGTTTCCTAACCTCCACAATAGAGCCATGATATAGTCTCATTTCCTTTTCCTCCTGTTAATAATGCGGTCCAATTCATCAATCACATAACCAGTTCCTTGAGTATGAAGGAGATCGTAATGATCGATCAGATAATCATCTGCGCCAGAGCGTTTGAACAGTGCTAATGCCTGCAAGCCGGAAATACCTTTTTCAAAGGCATATTTCTCGAGGCAATAAACAGCAAACTCGAACTCCTCCCTCATAATTACCCGACTCTCAACCCTTCGGGCATTTTCGAACTCCTCGTATAATGCCTCCGTACTCAGATACCACCACTTGGGACCCTCGTCATACATTTGCTTATAGAGGGGGTTCATATAGATATATGCCAGGGCATATTCCAAAGAAACTCGTTTTCTTTGAGAAACATATTCCGCAAGACGGGAAATTTTGATTGGTACAATTTGTTCTTCGTAGGCGCTCATAAAAAAACCAATAATAAAAAGTTAATCAGCGATATATCGCCCTTCCACCACCCTCCAATCCATTTGGTTAATTGAATCACCTCGGCATATCCCCACTCCAGCCGTGGCAGAGGTTAGGGACTCACACCGCCTTCAGCGTAAACGCTTCAGAGAATGGGATTGTATCACTCTGGTGCAAATGGTTTTTCCAGGCAGGCTCGGAGTGACTCAGTTCTGATATGTCGTGTGCAGAAAGGGTTTTCATCTTAGTGCATACTGCGTCAATCACCTCCAACTCCTGCTCTGTAAAACTGCTCATATCAGCTTCTGCAGAGGCAGTGAGTTCTACACTCTCCTGTTCATATACAAGTTTGGGCTGCGGCACCACCTCGTCAAAAGCGCTATATACACGGTCCCAACGCTGAGGGACCGGCCCAAAGTCTATGGAATTATATGCCAGTCCCGAGATGGCCATCCCCCGCTCGCGATACGACAGGAAATCTATGTAGAACAACACTTTGTTCATCTTGGTCTGGAAGGTGTCTCCCATCTTCTCAAGTATATATAGGAGCAGGTTTTTCAGTCGCTCAGAGGATTGGGGTGCAAAGCCGTTTTCGATGCCACGACCGGTCGTGAACAGCCTGGCGGACAGCCATTGTTCATCGTGCCATTTATAGGCGTCTGCTATAACTTCATTGACACGTGCAACAATCTTGGCATACTCTCTCTCTGAAAGCTGGTGCCGCGAACTGAATACAAGATCCAGAAACACTCGCGGGTTCATTGCTCCGCGAATCATTTTGCCATTGCTTTCGCTGGGCACTTCGCCTTCTTCATAGAGCCGGTATTGATTTGTCCCGAAGCCGAGAATGACCGACATCTTGGCCGCACTAAGTCCATAGCGCTTGCGAAGAGCGATTATTTCGTCTGTATATGGAATTCCATACCGCTCACGATACTGGTTTGTCATCTGGTTATACCAAACGGCATCACTTTCAGTTGTGGTATAGTTCTCACCTTCCGCATCGTCACGGAATGATACGTATGTAAAATGATACTTATCTCCACGATACGTCTCTGTAGCAGGTTCGTAGACCACCCTCATAGGCTTACCCGTAACATGACTGATTGGCACTTTCATATACTATTGTTTGAAAGGATAATCCATAGGATGCTCGGCAATATGGAACGAGATGCAAATCGTCTGGCCGTTCTCATATCCCAATGTAATCTTGATATATACCTCCCTACCCTTAACATCTTTGCCAAAGACCCACATCTCACCGGTTTTATTCAATTCATCGACGACCGGGCCTTCGACATAATCCTGTACAAGCAGGTTCTTAACAATCACTTCTCGTTGAACAGGAGTAACATCTAACTTCAACAGAGTCTCTCTGTTCTTTCCCCTGTCATCTCTAAAGGTTATTCCAAATATTTGTGTCTTTACATTAAACTGCTCTAAAAACGCTTTAACTTCATCTTTCGTCACCATATCTCCATATTAAGCAGCAGCGAAGGTACAACAATTATTTAATTATTAGGCAAAAATTCAACGATAAAGTTGTATAATTGATAAAAATTTGATTAGTATCGTCCCTCTACCACCTTCCAATCCACAATATCCCAGAGGGCTTTGAGATGCGCGGCGCGGCGGTTCTGGTAGTCGAGGTAGTAGGCGTGTTCCCAGACGTCGAAGGTCAACAGGGGTTTGAGGCCGCGGGTGACGGGGTTGGAGGCGCCGGGTTCCTGGCTTATTACGAGGGTGCCGTCTTCCTGCGCGGAGAGCCATACCCAGCCGGAGCCGAAGAGGCCGACGCCTTTGGCTTCGAATTCGGCCTTGAAGGCCTCGAAACTCCCCCACTGCTTATCGATCTGGGCTGCCAGAGGACCCGAAGGGGCGGTCTTGGCGGCTTCGGCTGGTGCGAACTGGGTGAAGTAGAGGTTGTGGTTCAGGATCTGGCCGGCGTTGTTGAAGATGGGGCCGGCGGGAGCCTTGGCGACAATCTCTTCGAGAGGCATATTCTCGAACTCAGTGCCGACAATGAGTTTGTTGAGGTTGTCGACGTATGCTTTCAAATGCTTGCCGTGGTGGAAAGCCAGTGTCTGCGCACTGATGACCGGTTCCAGTGCGTCGGCGCATAAGGCAAATCAATAAGAGTAAACATATCTCAGTTCTTTGCGTCTGGGACGTAGGTCTCGTCGATTTCCCCGCTGAAGGCGATTCCCTCGCGGTTGCGGCAGCGTACGTCGATGTCGGCCTTGCCGTTGTCGAAGACGACGATCGTATAAATCAGGACATCCTCGCCGTTATCTGTGGAGAGGGTTATGGTGCGGCGGTCGGCGCGCGATAAGTCCTCATAGTACTCGGAAATCTCGGAATCGAAGTTGAGCGCCTTGCCTCCGCCGTAGGGCACGCTGTAGGCCACACCGGCGTAAGGGAGATACGAGTAGAGCTTTTTGCCCTCGACCTTAAGGGAATAGGGCGGTGAAAGCACCTTGGAGGTACCGCGGAGCGGATACATACGGGTTACGGAGATGCGGTAGTTGCGGGAGTCGAGGCCGTTCTTGACGAATGCCGCCGTGCGGGCAGCCTCCGCCGCCTTCTCTTCGGAGGTCATCCGGAGCGGGCCGCAGCCTGTTGTGAGGAGGATTGCGGCGACAAGAGGAATAAAGAACCTTAAGTTTGACATATTCTTTTGGTATTTACCGGTTAAAAGCGTTTTTAAACGACTATAAGCGTTTAAAGTATTACTGGAGAATTCTATACCACCTTAATTTGCACTTTAATAAAAAAGAAAATGAAATGAATCTTACCAACCCGGTTACTATCCTAACGGGAGAAGAATTCCTCCCAACAGAAGGTAAAACCTTCGCACAACAAGTATTGGAATTCTTTATTTCACAAGGAGATGAAGCTCAATCTGCTTGGGGCCCGGTTCTTCTTGACATGAAAGGTATTCAATCAGATAAATCGCATGGGGTAGGAAGAATCAAAGCAGCTTCATTTGCAGCTATCAAAGATGTCATCGAAAGAGGTGAGATAATACTGCCATTGGATTATTACGCCACGGGAGGAAAAAAACAAATGACAGGTATGATTGCTGCACCTATTCTTATTGCAGGTAATTATTTTATTTGTGTAGTGGTTGTGATTTTCAATCTTAAAGAACGAAGATTGTATCTACACGAAACCTTCTTAACAGAAAAAATCCCAGAGATTGCTGCATCTAGCTTGGTTCGTGTCAGCGATGCTGAGTCACCACAATCTCGGGGAAGTATCGCAAAGATACTATCGAGATTCCTAAAAAACAAAAAAACCTCTTACATCAATCTCTTTTGAAAATATCTCTTGTATAAACTTTATCCTTTACATCGTCGAGGGCGGGGTCGTAGCGGTTGGCGATGATGGTGTTGCTGCGCGCCTTGAAATCGGCCAGGTCGCCGACCACCTCGCTGCCGAAGAAGGTGCTGCCGGCCTCAAGGGTCGGCTCGTAAACAATCACCTTGGCACCCTTGGCCTTGATGCGCTTCATGATGCCCTGTATGGCGCTCTGACGGAAGTTGTCCGAACCGGTCTTCATCGTTAGGCGGTAAACGCCGATGACGGTCCCCTTCTCCTTGGCGGAATCGAAATCGCTCGAAGCAGTGTAGCCGCCCGCCATCCGGAGAACTTGGTCGGCGATGAAATCCTTGCGCGTGCGGTTGCTTTCCACTATGGCGCCGATGAGGTTCTCGGGCACATCGTTGTAATTGGCCAGCAGTTGCTTGGTGTCCTTCGGCAGGCAGTAGCCGCCATAGCCGAAACTGGGGTTGTTGTAGTGGGTGCCGATGCGCGGATCGAGGCATACGCCTTCTATAATTGAGCGCGTATCGAGTCCCTTCATCTCCGCATAGGTATCCAGCTCATTGAAATAGCTGACTCTCAGCGCCAGGAAGGTGTTGGCGAAGTGTTTCACCGCCTCGGCCTCGGTGGTCCCCATGAACAGAACCGGGAAAT
>JAFZXU010000010.1 GCA_017616655.1 Bacteroidales bacterium | reverse complement strand
TGCTCCGCGATTCCGACGTCGAACACCCTGCCGGGCAGATCCTTCATCATTATGTCCATGCCGCATCCCGTAGCCATCGCGGGGGTCACTCCCACTATGCGGCTGTCGGCGCGCGCCAGTTCGAGCAGGGTCGTGCCGAAGACCTCCTGGTACTTCGACGCGCCTCCCAGGCTTTTTATGCGCTCTCCCGTTTCGGGATTGAACTTGCCGGGGGCGTGCCATACCGTGGGATCGGCCTCCGCGGGGGCGTATCCCTTGCCCTTGGTGGTCACCACATGAAGCAGCTTAGGACCGGGAATCTCCTTGAGCCTGCCTAGTGTCTTGACCATCGTGTCGATGTTGTTGCCGTCGATGGGACCGAAATAGCGGAAACCGAGCGACTCGAAGTAGTTGATGCGGTCCTTTTCGGGAATCAGGGCGCGCTTGACCCCCTTGACCATACGCTGGATGAACTTGCGGATACGGCGCTGTCCGAGGCGCTCCCATACGCTTTTCTTGAAGCGGTTGTAGCCTTCGCTGGTGGTGAGCCTCACCAGATAGTTGTGGAGCCCGCCGGTGTTGTTGTCGATCGAAATCTGATTGTCGTTGAAGATCACCAGGATGTCGGCGTTCGAGGCCCCTGCGTTGTTGAGCCCCTCGAAGGCCAGGCCGCCCGTCATCGCGCCGTCGCCGATGACCGCCACCACGTGGTCGTTCCTGCCGAGCAGCTTCTCGGCCGCAGCTATTCCCAGCGCCGCCGAAACGGAGACGGAGGAGTGGCCGGCGCCGAAGGAGTCGTAGGGGCTCTCGCTCATTTTGGGGAAGCCGCTGATGCCGTCGTGGCAGCGGTTCCGCAGGAAGGCTTCGCGGCGTCCCGTGAGTATCTTGTGGGCGTAAGCCTGATGGCCGACGTCCCACACCACCTTGTCGGCGGGAGTGTCGAATACCTTGTGGATGGCGACCGCTATCTCGACTGCTCCGAGACTGGCGCCCAGATGGCCCGGATTCACCGCGCAGCACTTTATCATATAGTCCCGCAGCTCAGCGCAGAGGGCGCGGAGTTCGTCGTTGCCGAGACTCTTGAGGCCGGCGGGTGAATCTATTTTTTCGAGCAGTGCCATAATGGGATGGCAAAATTAAGATATAATTACGAATTTATAAAAAAACCTTAAATTAGCGGTTCAAAACCATCCGTCAGTAATCGTTAATAAATAAACTATGTCAGAAAAGATTCAAAAACTGATGAACGACAGCCCCGTTGCCAGGTGGACTGTCCTTATCCTGGTGGCGTCGATGATGTTCTTCGCCTATATGTTCGTGGACGTGATGTCCCCGCTCAAATCCCTTGTGGAGTCCAGCCTCGGTTGGAACAGCAGCGTCTTCGGCACCTACGCAGCATCCGAGTACATACTCAACGTGGTCGGCTTCCTGCTGATAGCCGGCATCATCCTCGACAAACTCGGAGTCCGCTTCTCCGGCGTCCTCTCCGCAGGCCTGATGGTCCTCGGTGCGGCAATAAAATATATAGGTATATCCGACTGGTTCCAGACCACCCAGTTCTGCGAGTGGCTCGGCACCTGGTGGACCTCGATGCCCGGCAGCGCCAAGATGGCCTCACTCGGCTTCATGATCTTCGGCTGCGGCTGCGAGATGGAGGGTACCAACGTATCCAAGATTCTCGCCAAGTGGTTCAAGGGTAAGGAGATGGCTCTCGCAATGGGTCTCGAGATGGCTATCGCCCGTTTGGGCGTCTTCGCCGTGATGTGGATTGCTCCCATCATCTCCGCAAAGGCCGGAAACACCGTCATCGCTCCCCTCGGCTTCTGCGGCGCGCTGCTCTGCATCGGCCTCATCAACTTCATCATATTCGGCGTGATGGACCGCAAGTTCGACAACCAGCTCGTCGCAGCGGGCCTCGCCACCGAGGAGAAGTCCCCCGAGGACGAGTTCCATGTGAAGGACCTCGGCACCATCTTCAGGAGCAAGATGTTCTGGATCGTCGCCCTCCTCTGCGTGCTCTACTACAGTGCCATTTTCCCCTTCCAGAGATATGCCACCAACTTCCTGGAGGAAACCCTGCTGATCGACGCCTCATCGGCTGCGCGCCTCTTCAGCTGCTTCCCCATCCTCGCCATGGTGCTCACCCCGTTCCTGGGTATCTTCCTGGATTACAAGGGAAAGGGCGCCTCGATGCTGATGATTGGCTCCATCATTATGATTGTCTGCCACCTGAGCTTCGCATTCCTGCTGCCTGCATTCCCCCACAAGTGGCTCGCACTGCTGCTGATCGTCGTGCTGGGCGTCAGCTTCTCGCTCGTGCCGGCCGCACTCTGGCCTTCCGTGCCTAAGATCATTGACGAGAAGGTGCTCGGCAGCGCTTACTGCCTCATCTTCTGGGTCCAGAACGTGGGTCTGTGTTTCGTCCCGATGCTTATCGGCTACCTGCGCCAGTCCACCGGCGGATATCTCGTGCCGATGATAGTCTTCTCCAGTTTCGGCGTCCTGGCATTCATCTTCAGCCTCCTGCTCAAGAAGGAAGACCGCCAGAAAGGTTACGGCCTCGAACTGCCCAATATCAAGAAAGAAGATAAGTAGCTAAGTCGTTAAAGATTAAGGGCGTGTTCCTCTCGGAGCACGCCCTTTCTTTTGTCGTCCCGACTCTCTAGAACGGCAGGTCGTCGGTACCGCTGTCAGCGGTCAGATCCTCCGGCTGAATTATCGGAGTGGACTGGGGCTGTGCGGGCTCCTGGCGGGGAGCGGAGTAGGAGGGAGCGGGCCTCTGGGCAGGTGCCTGGACGGGTGCGCCGTCGGCTGCGGGAGTGTCTCCGCGGCGGCCCAGCAGCTGGATGCTGTTGGCCATAATCTCAGTGGTGTAGCGCTTTGCGCCGTTCTGGTCGTCCCAGCTGCGGGTGCGTATTGTACCCTCCACGAAGATCTGGGTTCCCTTCTTGATGTAATTGGCTGCAAGGTCGGCCAGCTGGCGCCAGGCGACTATGTTGTGCCATTCCGTGTTCTCCCTGAGCTCGCCGCCGCGGTCGCGGTAGCGCTCGGAAGTTGCGAGGGTGAAAGAGGCCACCGAGGCCCCCGATTCGAGGTGTCTGATTTCAGGATCCTTCCCTACGTTTCCGATCAATAATACTTTGTTGAGTGACATATCTTGAGTTGTTTGTTATTATATACTTTTCAACCCGGTAAATATAATCAAAAATTTCTCTTGTTGAAGGAAAAATTTTCTTCCGCCTCCTTCTCCTGCCGTAGCCGCTCCACAATTCCCTCCAGATAGCGCTCCAGAGTGATGTCCGGATCGTCGATTCCGAGCTTGTGCCGGATCTTCGATCGCTGGTTGTAGAGATATGCCGTACTGCCGTAGCCGAAAAGGTATTGAAGGCTGTGATTGGGCAGGTTCATACAGATGAAGCAGCACATCCTTACCTCGTCGTCACTCAGCGAGGGACAGTTCTCCCTCAGGTAGCCGGCGATGCCGAAGTAGTAAAAGTCGGCGAGTTTCTCGACCGAGGCGACCAGCCCCCTGTCATCCCTGTCAGTAGAAAAGATAGCCCGCTTGAGCTTTCTGGCCAGCAGCTGGGGATTGTCGCCGCTTATGGCCAGATTGTCCAGGATCTCCCTGGTGATGCCGATGACCCCCTCGACCGCTTCGCGGGAAACCCGCTCCCCCGCATCGATGTATTCGCGCATCCTGGAAAGAAGAATCTTCTTCCTGTTGTAATAATAGATGGATGCGAGTCCGGCAAGCAGTGCAGACAGACTCGCTACGACCAGAGCGGCCGCAAAAAAAAGACATTAAGCATAATTGTGAAATTTTAAGGTAAATAAAAAAACAGGACTTCCCGTCAGTGGGTTCTGTCCTTTATTTGCCTGAATTCCTTTGCCTTACAGCCTCGAAGCAGAGTATGGCAGCGGAGACCGAAACGTTCAGCGAATCCATCATACCGTTCATCGGAATCATGATCTTCGCGTCGGAGCGTTCCCTCCAGAAATCGGAGAGTCCCTCATCCTCGGTGCCCATCACGATGGCGACGCCGCGCGTCATATCGGTGTCATAGTAGGGTTTTGAATCCTGTAGCTGCGCCGTGAGGATGGCAATGCCGTTGGCCTTGAGCCAGTCGGCCGCCTCCTCGGAGGTGCAGGCAACGGTCCTGACGGAGAATGCGCTGCCCAGGCTGGCGCGTATAAGGTTGGGATTGAAGAGGTCGGTGCGGGGGTCGCAGACTATCACCGCGTCGGCTCCGGCGGCATCGGCGGTGCGGAGCACGGCGCCTATATTGCCCGGCTTCTCGACGCTCTCGAGCACGATCACCAGCGGCGCTCCCTTGAAGGTGATCTCCTCCAGGGTGCTCCTGCGCTCCTTCAGAATCGCCACGACTCCCTCGGCCCCCTCGCGGAGGGCGATGCGGTCGTAAACATCTTCGGAGACCTCGAATGGAGTGCCTCCGCAGCTGTCGATATATGCGGCTATGGAATTGTCCTTCAGATATTGGGAGCAGTAAAAAACACTGCGCGCAACGAATCCGCAACGCAGCGCCCTGACAAACTCACGCGCCCCCTCGACAACAAAAAGGCCGCTCTCCCGCCTGAGGCGCGATTTCTCGCGCAGGGAGAGCAGCTCCTTTATCCTGGGGTTCCTGGCAGAGGTAATGGGCTCTTCCATCACTCCTCTTCCTTTTGTGCGGAGGACCTCTTTTCGGGCCTCATCTGGGGGAAGAACAGGACATCCTGGATGGCGGTCTGGCCAGTCATGAACATAGTCAGGCGGTCGATTCCCATTCCCAGACCGGAGGTCGGCGGCATACCGTACTCGAGGGCGCGGACAAAGTCGAAGTCGATGAACATCGCCTCGTCGTCGCCCTTGCTCTTGAGGGCTGCCTGCTCCTCGAAGCGTTCCAGCTGGTCGATGGGGTCGTTGAGCTCGGAGTAGGCGTTGGCCAGCTCCTTGCCGCATACGAAGAGTTCGAAGCGCTCGGTAAGGGTGGGGTCGGTGCGGTGACGCTTGGTAAGGGGAGACATCTCCACCGGATAGTCGATGATGAAGGTGGGCTGTATGAGGTTCTTTTCGCAGTATTCACCGAAGATGGCGTCTATCAACTTGCCCTTACCCATCGAAGGCTCGATTTCGATATTGAGCTTCTTGCAGGTTGCCCTGAGCTGCTCCTCGTCCATTCCCTTGATATCCACACCGGCGTACTCCCTGATGGCATCGAGGATGGGAAGGCGGCGGTAGGGACCCTTGAAATCAACTTCGTTGCCGGCGATCTCCACCTTGGTGGTGCCGTTCACGGCCACGGAAATCTTCTCAAGCATCTTCTCGACGAATGCCATCATCCAGTTGTAGTCCTTGTAGGCCACATAGATCTCCATACAGGTGAACTCGGGGTTGTGGGTCTTGTCCATTCCCTCGTTGCGGAAATCCTTGGCGAACTCATAGACTCCGTTGTAGCCGCCCACTATCAGGCGCTTGAGGTAGAGCTCGTTGGCGATACGCATATAGAGGTCGATGTCCAGCGCGTTGTGGTGGGTGATGAAGGGGCGTGCGGTGGCTCCGCCGGGGATGGTCTGCAGGATGGGAGTCTCCACCTCGAGGCAGCCCGCCTCGTTGAAGTACTCGCGCATCGTGGCCACGATCTTGGCCCTCTTGATGAAGGTCTCCTTGATCTGCGGATTGACGATCAGGTCCACGTAGCGCTGGCGGTAGCGGAGTTCCGGGTCGGCGAATTCGTCGTGCACGGTGCCGTCGGCGTCGGTCTTCACGATGGGGAGGACGCGGAGGGACTTCGACAGGACGGTGAGTTCCTTTGCGTGGAC
>JAFZXU010000009.1 GCA_017616655.1 Bacteroidales bacterium | reverse complement strand
GCCGCCGTACCAGGTATTGAGGATCACCTGCTCCTTGCTGGTGACATTGAAAGCTACCGCGGTGTCGGAGCGGAGGCCAAGCTCCTTATAATTGTCGACCTTTGCCTTGGATGCACAATAGACCACGAAATCGGGAGCCTGCTCCACCTCCGCACCGGTCTGCGGGCGGATGAACATATTCTTCACGAAATGGGCCTGCCAGGCCACCTCCATGATGAAACGCACCTTCATGCGGGTATCCTTATGGGTGCCGCAGAAGCCGTCGACGACATAGAGTTCCTTATTGGATAGCTGCTTGAGTGCCAGATTCTTGAGTTCCTTCCATACAGCCTCGGAAATCTCGTGGTTGTCGTTGGGGTACTCGGGAGTGTTCCACCATACGGTATCCTTGGAGTTCCCGTCCATCACAATATATTTGTCCTTGGGCGAACGTCCGGTGTAGATTCCCGTCATCACGTTCACCGCACCGAGTTCGGTGAGCACGCCTTTGTCGTATCCCGTCAGGGATGGATCCATCTCAGCCTTGAAAAGCTCCTCGTAAGAGGGATTGTAGATGATTCTTTTTACACCGTTGATGCCATAAGCGGCCAAGTCGATTTTTGTCATGATTTATTGTTCTTGTTGTTATGGTTTATGGTATTATGAAGTCGTCGAATGTAGTGCCGGGCAGCTTCAGGGGATCGCCCTCGGATGCGGCAATGATGGCGGAGCATGCGAAAAGCACACTCACTTCCGTCCTGGGAGTCTCGTATTCAAATAATCTCTTTTCCATAGCTTTACCTCCTATTTGCCGTAAAGTAATACCGCTGCGCCGGTTTCGCTGTTCTGTGCCATCTTCGTGGCATTGTGGGCAACTCCGGTCACCTCGACATATTTCCAGTTGAAGGGGTAACCGAGGCTGTCAGCCACCGCCCTGGCCCTTCTGAAGAAGAACTTCGCACGTTCGTAGCGGCAAGAACCCTGCGTCTCGGGCCCCGGCCCGACAGGAAGCTGGTCGTCCTCCTCGATAGTGGTGGCTGTATCCGCAGTTCCGGCGTGCACCGTCAAATCGCGTGAGAAATAGATCCTCAGCTGCTCGTTGTCCATATTCATTCCCAGGATGGAGTTGGGATATCCGAAGGTTGTGGTGCCGTTCGAAATACCGCCGGGATCGGGAACCGTATAATATCCGGCGTTGGAGCAGACAATCCTGTTGAGACGCGCCTCAGGCATGTTGAGGGTGAACCTGTGGGAGAACTGGGAGCCCGCCGAATGGCCCCAGAGGTCATAGGTGCTGCTGGTGTTGCTCAACCTGGTCTTGAAAAGGTCGAACAGATCCTCGATTATGTTGTATGTGTACACATAGTGCGGCTTGGGACTGTATGGATCGGAGGTGTATGCGACATTTCCCGTCTGGTAGTAGGAAGCCGGCCAGTAATCCTTGTAGAAAGTGGGCGCAATGATTATGACCTTCTTGTTATTTGCGATATCCTTCCATGTGTTCACCGTTCCTTTGCCATTCCTGCCCGAACCGTGCATCGCAAAGAGGATGGGCCACTTCCTGGCATCTCCTTCGGGAACATAATAGTACACGGTCACGGGCCTGGATGAAAGGGGCGCGTACGCCGTATATATGATGGAGTCCACGGCTCCCCGCTTGACGCTGAATGCCGAACCGTGGATGGTATATGTTATCGTGCCGTTGGATATCGCGGTACGGGTGAAGGTGCTCAGATCCAGCCCCAGCCTCACGACATGGCCGGCCCGGAGCTTCAGATTGACGTTTACGTCCTTCACATAAACGGCTTTGTTGGTGGTAACCTTGATGGTCTTGAGCACCGGTGTGGCACCGCCCTCATATCTGGGAAGGGTGGCGGCGTAAAGCTTGATGGGCTCGTCCATCGTCCTGCCCTGTATCTTGCACTTCTCCTCAAGCACTACGGTGATGGGGTCGGAGATGTTGCCGCTGATGGAGAACTTGTTGCCGGTCCAGTATCCGACTCCGGTAATGGCCTTGTTGGTACACTGGATCCAGACGGATTCCAGCACCTCGGTGGATTTGGCGTCGGGATGGTCTCCGTACACGTTGTACTCCAGAAGCGTGCAACCGTACTTGAGCTGTATGCCTTCCAAAGTGTAACGGCCGTCATCCATCGGCTTGAGGTCGTTCTGCGAAACCGTGGCATACAGGGGAATGTACTCGCCGTTGAGGACTCCGTTCCGGTGCTGGACCTGATGGCTGGCTATCGGAGTTGCGACACGGTTGCCGGCGCTGTTGCACTCGAAGCGGGAGTTTCTGTCCGCCGGCGATACTATCGCCCTGAGATCTGACATCGTCCTGCCCTGGAAACCATATGCGTTGAGATCGATTTTGCCGGCAAAGCGTCCTCCTGAAATGGACTTGAGGATAGCCCTGGGGCCTCCTTCGGTATCCTGGGAGTTGCTGAAGAGCACACCGAGGGTTTCATCGCCTTCCCAGACCAACTGTCCGTCGGAGAGGGTCACGCGCGTCTCTTCGTCGACCGGATCGGGCCTTTCGGCAATCACCTCGAGCGTAACGGGACCCTTGCCCGGCAAAGCGGGAGCCGGCCCGTTCTCGCATGCGGCGAAAGCCATCATGGCTGTAAGCAGAGATGCTGTGAAGTACCTGTGATAATGCATATTAGGACGCTTGATTAGGTAATTGAAAAACGAAGTTAGAAAAAAAAATGCGACCGCACGGCTTTTCACCTTACTTTTTTTGCTCGACAGACGTCGCAGCAACCGCACGGATGGGTCTCCTCCTGTCCGAAATAGCGCAGGATCCTCTCCACGCGGCAGGATGAACCGTCCTGGGCAAGATCTATCATCGCATCCAGCCTCTTCTCCCTTCGGGCCAGCCGCTCGTCATACTCCGACTGGGGCAGGCGCAGGTTGTCCTCTGTGAGGCGCTCACCGGAAAATGAAATCAGGGTGGCGGTAAATCTCGGGATATATCCGATAATCTGACGTCTTGCAAGCCCCTGAAGCCGTTCCTTAACCACATCCACGGCGAAGTGTCCCACGCGTGCGATGCGCTCCTCATCTATCGAGAGGTAGCCCGAAAAAATGCCGGGATACATACGCATCACTATCTTAAGCAGGGAATCGGCATCCGGATCATCGACCTGAACCTTGTAGAGGGAATCCCTCGATACAGTTATGCTGAGTTTGGAGGGGATATCGACCTCGTCGCTGAGGCTCCAATAGCCTGACTGCTCGATGTATTTGACTGCATAATAGGCTGTTGCGGTATGCAGGCGGTATTTCTTCGCAAAACTCTCCACGTCGAACTTGTGGCTCTCCCCCGCCCCGCCCTCATAAGGAATATCGTAATACTGGAACACCTTCTGGTATATGTCGCGGATATAGTCGAGAGGCGGGAACGTAACCTTTGTAATCTGCTTCAACCTCTTGATATCGTGAGGATTCCAGATAAGGACGGCATAAGCCGTCTTACCGTCCCTCCCGGCTCGTCCCGCCTCCTGGAACCAGGCCTCCAGCGAGTCGGGCATGTCGTAGTGGCAAACGAATCGTACGTCGGATTTGTCGATTCCCATTCCGAAGGCGTTGGTGGAGACTATTATGCGGGTCTCCCCCGACTTCCAGCGATCCTGGATAAGGCTGCGGGCCGCCGCTGTCATTCCGGCATGGTAGGCCTCCGCCCCGACCGCCTGTGAGCGGAGGAATGCCGCCAGGTCTTCCGCCAGTTTCCGTTTGCCGACATATACTATTCCGCTGCCCTCCGTGCCGGAGCAGACCTTCAACAACTGCCCCACCTTGTCTTCAGCCTGACGGATGATGTAGGAGAGGTTGGGCCGCTCGAAACCGGCGCGTATGAGGTTCTCGCCGCGGAAGGCGAGTTTCTCCATAATGTCCTTCGCAACTTCTGGGGTTGCAGTGGCGGTGAGGGCTACGCAGGGAACGGATGCGGGAAGATCCTTCCTGATCTCGGCTATTTCAAGGTAGTCGGGACGGAAGTCATATCCCCACTGGGAGATACAGTGGGCCTCGTCCACCACCAGCAGGGAGACCTTCATCTTCTGAAGGCGTGCCTTGAAGAGGCTGGTTTTCAGGCGCTCCGGCGAGACGTACAGGAACTTGTAGTCGCCGTATGCTGCATTGTCGAGGGTGATGTCGATATCGCCCCTGGTCATTCCCGAATAGACCGCCAGCGCCTTGATGCGGCGCGCCCTGAGATTGAGGACCTGGTCCTTCATCAGGGCGATAAGAGGCGAAACCACGATACAGATGCCTTCGTTCATCAGGGCAGGCACCTGGAAACAGACGCTCTTGCCGCCGCCTGTAGGCAGTATGGCAAGGGTATCCCTCCCCGCCAGGACGGAGTTTATTATCTCCTCCTGCGAGGGCCTGAAAGCGCTGTATCCCCAATATCTCTCAAGGCATTCGGCGGCGCTTCCCGGGAACTTGTCGGTTTCGCTCTTCATCGACCCAAAGGTACTAATTTTATTGCTATATTTGCATCAGGAGGCATCCGGCCATGACCGAAAAAGAGAGCAGATACGAAGATATTCTGGCCCGCGCGAAGGGCCTTGCCGACGGCGAGAACGACGTCGTCGCCCTGATGGCGAACATCTCATCGCTGATCCATTATGAGATGGGATTCTGGTGGACGGGATTCTACATCGTGAAGTCCGAACTTGTACTCGGGCCGTTCCAGGGGCCGGTCGCCTGCACCCGCATCGCATTCGGACGCGGAGTCTGCGGCACGGCCTGGAAGGAGCGCCGCACGGTCATCGTACCGGACGTGGAGTTATTTCCCGGCCATATCGCCTGCTCGAGCGAATCCCGCAGCGAGATTGTCGTTCCCGTCTTTGCCGCCGACGGTTCTGTCAAAGCGGTACTTGATATCGACAGCCGCGAACTCGACACCTTCTCGGATGTCGATGCCCGCTACCTCGAAGCCATCGCCTCCCTTTTATCTAGACAAGATTATTGATTTGCGCGCAGCTGCGCGATTTCGGAGGCCCATAGATCGGGGTCCGGGGTCTCGAGAATCAAAGGAATACCGTCGAAACGGGGGTCGGACGCTATCTTCTTGAAGCATCCGATTCCGATTTCGCCGTTTCCAAGCGTCTCGTGGCGGTCCACCCTCGAACCGCAGGGTTTCTTGGCGTCGTTCAGGTGCATCCCCTTCAGATACTTCCATCCCACCACGCGGCCGAACTCCTCGAATACGGCGTCGAATCCGCCTCCGAAGATGCCGCTCTCATCCCCGGCGCGAAGGTCGTATCCAGCCGCGAAGGCATGGCAGGTATCGATGCAGACTCCCACCCGGGACTTGTCCTCTACCTGGTCGATAATCTCCGCCAGATGCTCGAAACGGAAGCCGAGGTTGCTCCCCTGCCCTGCCGTATTCTCGATGACTGCAGTGACTCCTGAGGTCTTGTCGAGAGCCATATTGATGCTCTGCGCTATGCGGCGCAGGCATTCAGTCTCCGAAATCAACCCCAGATGGCTTCCCGGATGGAAATTCAGGCGGTTGAGTCCCAGCTGCTCGCAGCGCTGCATCTCGTCCAGGAAAGCGGCGCGCGACTTGCCCAGCCCCTCGTCCTCCGGATGGCCCAGATTGATGAGATAGCTGTCGTGCGGCAGGATGCTGTCTGGCACGAAGCCCAGCTTCCCGCAGTTCTCCTTGAAGAGCCGTATGTTCTCTTCGGAAAGGGGTGCCGAGACCCACTGGCGCTGGTTCTTGGTGAAGAGGGCAAATCCGTTCGCCCCTATCGCAGATGCATTGAGAGGGGCGTTTTCGACCCCTCCCGATGCGCTTATATGTGCTCCGAAATACTTCATGATCAGAAGGTATCGACTCCCCTGCGGATGACCTTACCGGAGAGGGTGCCCAGATAGTTGTCGTCCTCCACGGCCACCTGTCCGTTGACTATCACGTTCTTGAAGCCGTTTGCCAGAAGCTTGGCGGAGGTGTAGGTGGCATTTGCGCGCACTTCTGCGGGACGGAAGATCGTGACATCCGCAAAGGCGCCCTCGCGGATGACTCCGCGGTCCTTGATACGGTAGGTCTCGGCCACCAGGCTCGTGCTGCGGCGGATGAATGCAGCCAGAGGCAGCACGCCCTTCTCCACGACATACTTCTGGATGAGTTCTGCATAGGTGCCGGCTGCGCGGGGATGAGAGCCGAAAGTGCCGTCCGAGCAGGACATGACCCACGGCCTTGTCATATAGTTGACGACATCCTTCTCGTTCATCACGAAGGTGTTGCAGGATGGATTGTATTTGTCGATAAGGGCAAGGGCCGCATCCACCTCGTTGAGGCCGAGCATCTGGGCAGCCACCGCGAGTGTCTTGCCGGAGTATTCCTTTGCTCCTGCGGTGAGGATTATGGTGTCGGCGCCGCCGCGCTCGTCGATGAGTCCGGGCATTTCGGCCTTGATCTTAGCCAGTACTTCGGGATCTTTCATCCTCTCCCTCAGTCCCTTGACGCCTCCGTCACGCGACCAGGAAGGGGTGATTGCAGAGGCGAGGCCGAGACCTGAAGCCAGGTATGGATACTGGTCGGCCGTCACCTTCATGCCCTCTTTCTGATATTTCTCGATGGCGGCGATGACCTTGTCGGACTGATACCAGACTCCCTTGCCGAGGCACTTGATATGGGAAATATTTACCTGGACGCCGGCACTCTTGCCAATCTCCAGCGCCTCGATGATCGAGTCGTAGAGGCCTATTCCGTATTTATTCTCGTTGCGCACGTGGGTGGTGTAGATACCGCCGACGGGAGCGATGGTCTTGCAGAGTTCCACGACCTCGCTCTGCTTGGAAAAGCATCCCGGCACATAATAGAGGCCGGAAGAGAGGCCGAAGCTGCCGTCTTCAAGATCCTTCCTGACGAGGTCCTGCATCTTTGCTATCTCTTCGTCGGTGGCGAAGCGGTCCTCCGAACCCATCACCTTTGTGCGGACGGTATTGTGGCCCGTGAAGCTGGCGGTGTTGGTGCCGATTCCCTGCGATTCGAGTTTGCCGTAGTACTTGGAGAGCGGGTACTGGCTGCCTCCGCACATTCCGGCTATGACCGTGGTTACACCCATCCTCAGATATGGCTCGTTGGCCTTCTGCTTGAGCAGCAAGGACTCGAGGTGGCAGTGCGGGTCGATGAAGCCAGGGCAAACCACATATCCGGTGGCGTCTATTACCTTCTTCGCCTTGCAGCGCGATTCGATCTTGGGATTGGCCTTGCCCACATAGACGATGCGTTCGCCTGTTATTGCGATGTCGGAGGTGACGGGAAGCGGATCCGTGCCGTTGTAGAGTTCTCCCGCCTTGATGAGAATGTCCGCCTTGCGGGGGCAGCGGCCGGTTTTCACTCCGGCTGCGCCTGCGAGGGCCTCTTTTGCTTCAGCGTCTCCGGTGGCGATTGCCAGGCCCGCAGTTCCGCCCAATACGAGTGATTTCCTGATGAAGTCTCTTCTGTCCATATCTTATAAAACTAATTATGACTGCTTTTCGCAAATATAACTATTTTCGTTCTAAATCTGTTCAACTCAGGGCATCAATTAAGCGTAGCGCAATGGGAGGGCCTTTTCAAGATGGAGTACCGCGAAAGCGTATTGATGCCCGGCTTAGGATATTCTAGAATAGTCTTTGATTTCGAAACGCATCTCCTTAAGGTGACGGGCAAGGAGGGCGTTGCGGGGGCTCTGGAGCTGGGGATCTTCGGCCAGAATCTCCTCTCCTAGGGCCCTGGCCTGCGAAAGCACCGGAGAATCCTTCGCCAGGTCGGCGATATGCAGGTCGATGGCGAGGCCGCTCTGGCGGGTCCCCTCAAAATCGCCCGGACCGCGCATCCTGAGGTCCGCCTCGGCCAGTTCGAATCCGTCGTTGGTCTGGCACATCAGGTCTATCCTCTTACGCGACTCGTCGCTGAGCTTATAACCGGTCATAAGTATGCAGTAGGACTTCTCGGCGCCGCGTCCCACCCTGCCGCGGAGCTGGTGAAGCTGCGAAAGCCCGAACCGCTCCGCACTCTCGATGACCATCACGGAGGCATTGGGAACATCCACTCCCACCTCGATAACGGAGGTCGCCACCAGGATATGCGCCTTGCCCCTCACGAAGAGGTCCATGTCGAAAGCCTTGTTCTCGGGTTTCTGCCTGCCGTGGACCACCGCCGTGCAGAACTCCGGGGCCTGGAACTCCTCGGTTATGGCCATATAGCCCTCCTCGAGGTTCTTGTAGTCCATCTTTTCCGACTCCTTGATGAGCGGATAGACTATGAAGACCTGGCGCCCTGCCTTGATCTGCCGGCGCATGAACTCATAGAGCTTGCCGCGCTGGGACTCTGTCCAATGGACCGTCTGGATGGGCTTTCGGCCGGGAGGGAGTTCGTCCAGCACAGAGACGTCGAGGTCGCCGTAGAGGGTCATGGCCAGGGTTCTGGGAATCGGGGTCGCCGTCATAACGAGGATATGCGGCGTCACTGCCGACTTGGACCAGAGCCTGGAGCGCTGCTCCACTCCGAAGCGGTGCTGCTCGTCGATGACGGCGAGGCCGAGGTTCTTGAACTGGACGGTGTCCTCTATCAGCGCGTGGGTGCCGAAGATAATGTTGATGGAGCCGTCTTCCAGGCCGGCGTGGATCCTTCTGCGCTCCGCCGCCTTGGTGTTGCCGGTGAGCAGGGCCACCTCCACCCCGGTCCCTTCGAGATATTTGAATATGCCGTTATAATGCTGGTTTGCAAGCACTTCGGTAGGCGCCATAATGCAGGCCTGGTAGCCGTTGTCCACCGCCATCATAGCGGCGAGTATGGCAACCAGCGTCTTACCGCTTCCAACGTCCCCCTGCAGCAGGCGGTTCATCTGCCTGCCTGAGAGGACATCCGCCCTTATCTCGTGGAGCACCCTTTTCTGAGCCCCGGTCAGGGGGAACGGAAGGTTGGCGTAGGTTCGGTTGAATGCGTTGCCTATCTGTTTGAGAACGACTCCGTCGGATCCGCTTGTTCGGACCAGCTTCTGCTTGAGCAGGGAGAGTTCCAGATAGAAGAGCTCCTCGAATTTGAGCCTCTCCTGCGCCTTCACGAGGGCCTGCACATTCTCCGGGAAATGGATATTCTTCAGGGCGGATTTAATGCCGCAAAGATGCTTTGAATCAAGGATATACTGCGGCAGGGTCTCCTCCACGGAATCCAGCACCTTTGAAAGGAGGGTCGCCTCCAGTTTGGAAAAGACCTTGTTGCCGAGGCCGGAGTTGCGCAGCTTCTCGGTGCTCGAATAGATGCCGGAGAGGGTGCCTAGGGTCGCGAGCCGTTCCGGAGTGGCCTCATCCACCTCGGGATGGACCATATTGTACTCCTGGTTGAAGACCGAAGGCTTTCCGAAGGCCACGTACTCCTTGCCTGTCTGCAGCTTGTCCTGCATCCATTTGATGCCCTGGAAGAATACGAGGTCGATGCGGCCGGTGCCGTCGTCCAGTGTCGCCACCAGGCGGCGCGCCTTCTGTTCTCCCATCATCTGCATCGCCACTATGCGGCCGCGCAGCTGGATATAGGCGGAGGTTGAATCTATCTCCCTGACGGAATAGAACTTGGAGCGGTCCACATAACGGAACGGGAAGGTGTAGAGCATATCCCTGAATGTGGATATGCCCAACTCCTTCTGGAGCAGTTCCGCGCGACGCGGCCCTACTCCCGTAAGGAATTTGATTTCGCTGTCAAGCACCCGGCCCATATCGCAAATGTACAAAAAAATCCCGGATCCTTATGGACCCGGGACCTAAGTCTGGATTCAGGCTCGATTAGAGAGCGAAGGTGAAACCTACGCAGCCGTTGTAATGGGTACCGGAACCGTTGAGGAGCATGTACTGATACTTACCCTCACCGAAGATACCGAAGCGGGGAGTGAACATATACTCGATACCTGCACCGAGGTCAGCTCCGAACATGAAGTCAACGTTCTTTGCGAGGAAAGCGTTGACACCGACCACAGGATAGATCGACAGGCCGCCTACGATAGGGAGCACATAGTGGAAATCAACTGCGGGAGCGAACCAGAAAGGATTGTTGTTGAGAAATCCGCCGCCGTCAAGCATAAGACGGCCTCTCCAGTTGCCGGCGTTGAAATCGAGGTTGACACCGAGACCGAGGTCATTTGTGAAATAACCGGTGTGAAGACCTACTGCTGCAAAATTCTGCTGAACGCGGGATGCTGCATTAGCATTGTTGGCAGCGCCGAAAGTAAGCAGGGCAGCTGCGAGAATTACGAAAAACTTTTTCATTTTCAATAATTTGGTTTGTGTTATGTGTTTTTGTCTCTTTTCAAGTAAAATCATACAAATATATGAATTTTTCGGAATATACAAGTTTTATCGTTTTTCTTATATTTGCAAGAAATAGTATTACGACAATGGAAAAGAGAATTGTGTTGGGAATCACGCAGGGTGATACGAACGGCATCGGATATGAGGTCATAATAAAGGCCCTTTCCGATGCAAGGATGCTCGACTCCTGCATTCCCGTCCTGTACGGCTCCTCCCGTTTCTTCGGCATCTACCGCAGGATAGTGCCGGAAACCGAGCAGACCGCCACCAACATAATCAACGGAGCTAAAGACGCACGTCCCAAGAGAATCAACATAATAAACGCAGTGGGCGACAACCTTGCCATAGAGATAGGCCAGCCCACAAACGACGGCGCTAAAGCGGCTATTCTCGCCCTCGAAGCCGCTGTCCGCGACCTCAAGGAGGGAAGTATCGACGCCATAGTGACAGCCCCCTTCAACAAGCACACCGTCAATGACGCCAACTTCAAGTTTCCGGGCCATACCGAGTACCTCGTCAACCAGTTCGGAGCGAAGGACGGACTTATGTTCCTCTGCAACGACAGGATGAAGGTCGGCGTAGTGACCAACCACCTCCCCATCTCGCAGGTGGCGCAGGCCATTACGAAAGAGGCCATCCTCAGCAAGCTCAGGCTGATGAACAGCTCGCTCATCAGGGACTTCGGAGCCGACAGGCCCAAGATTGCGGTGCTGGGCCTCAACCCCCACGCGGGCGACGGCGGAACCCTCGGAAACGAGGAGATAGAGCAGATAATCCCAGCAGTGCAGGCAGCCAACGCGGAGAATATCCTCGCATTCGGCCCCTACGCCCCCGACGGCTTCTTCGGCACCTCCCTCCTCTTTAAGTTCGACGCTGTTCTGGCGATGTACCACGACCAGGGTCTCATCCCCTTCAAGGCTCTCGCCTTCAACGACGGCGTCAACTTCACGGCGGGACTGCCGGTGGTCAGGACCTCTCCGGACCACGGCACCGCATTCGACATCGCCGGCAAGGGACTGGCCAACCCGGAGCCGATGATTGCGGCCATAAACCGCGCCATCGACATCTGCAAGAGCCGCGCCCACTACGACGAGATATCAAGGAACCCTATGGAAGTCAAGCACTTCGAGGGTCCCAGGCATGAACGCACCATTCTGCCTGAATAGTGACGAAGCAGCCCATAACCATCTTTACCGACGGCGCCTGCTCCGGGAATCCGGGGCCCGGTGGCTTTGGCGTCATACTCCGCTGCGGCAAGTTCGAGAAGGAGATCAGCGCGGGCTACGCCCGCACCACCAACAACAGGATGGAACTTCTGGCCGTGATTACCGGCCTGGAAGCCATCAAGTGGGAGCGCGCCGACGTAACTGTCTGGAGCGACTCCTCCTATGTGGTGGATGCCGTCGAAAAGGGATGGGTCTTCGCCTGGGAGAAAAAGAACTTCGCCAAGAAGGCGAATGCCGACCTGTGGACCCGTTTCCTGAGGGTTTACAGGCAGCACACCGTCCGTTTCCAGTGGATCCGCGGGCACAACGGACACCCCGAAAACGAACGCTGCGACCGTATGGCGGTCGCAGCGTCTGCAGGTCCCGGACTGATCGAGGATTCCGGCTACGAAGCCGGGAATCCCGAACCGTCCGTTATTTAAGCGAATACTTTATCGGATTCTCGAAGTCACGGGCTACGCAGACCGTGGCGGTCTTCTTCGTGAGGTTATAGACCACCGACCAGTGGGTGTTGCTGGTAAGTTCCGCCGGATTCAGGCCGCGGGATACAGATGCCAGAAGCTGCATCGCCTCCTCTTCGGTAAGCACGCCTCCGGTCTCCGCCAGTCGGTCGCGAAGAGTATGCAGGCGGTCGGCGCCGCCGTTGCAGACCTCATCCCAACCCTCCGTAAGATAGCCGTTCGTGACGCAGTCGGCATCGACGACATTCATCACGGAAGATGCTTCGCCCTCGGGAAGTATGTATTCCAGGACTACGCATTTTCCTGTCGCGTCTGCAAGCAGGAAATGGTAACTGCCCTTTTCGCTCTCCGCGCTCTTTGCAAACATATTATAATTGGAAAGGAGTTCGATGGCATTGTCGACGCTCGTCGCCCTGTCCAGCACATAGCGGATAGCCACCGTGGTGGAGATATCCTTCTTTCCGTGATCGAACTGCTTGGTGCTCGGTCCCTTCGAAAGCGCCAGGACGCTGAAGGCGACACCGCTGTCGTTCATGCCGTCCAAAGTAACATAGGGAGCCGCGATCAGCGGGGAGATGTCGCATTTCCCGTCGTCGAGGGATGCAGGGGGCATCTTCAGGAATTGCAACCCTGCGATGCCGAGGGATTTGCGGGCTCCCTTTCCGGGATTTGTCCGAAGCATCATAGCCAACGTATAGGTGAACCTGAAATCGAGATTGCGTCCGTAGATCACATCCCCGTCCGGAGTCACCGCCTTGAATGCGCTGCAGGCCGGCTCCGCTTCCTCGTGGATGGGAGCGACAGTAAGCAGATTCGAGGTTATGAAGTCAAAGATATCTTTCTGAGAACGGCTTCCCTGTTCGAGTAGGGCGTCAAGTTTATAGTCCGCCTTGTAGTCGAGATAATATAACTTGCTGTCCTTCTCGTTCTTAAGGGTATTGAGGGTCCTGGCCTGGGCGGCATCGATGATGCCGGCCGCAGGATTGGACGCCTTGAGGACCTTCTGAGGGTCGCATTTGCACGAGGTTACGGCGACCGAAAGAAGGGCGGCCGAGATGAACAGGAGTAAGCGTTTCATCAGTTCTTGACAGGAGCCTTGGGAACGCCGGGCAGCTCTTTCCAGTCCTTCAGCTGGGTCAAAAGTTCATTTACAGCAGCCTCCAACTGGGCGTCCTTGCCCTGGTAGTCATCGAAGGGGTTGATGTCGACCACCATGTCGGGATCGACTCCGTGGCCCTCGATAATCCACTCACCTTCAGTGGAATAGGATGTAAACATAGGCACGGTCATATTCTGGCCGTCAAGATAGCGGCGGCTTCCGTTGATGCCGACGATGCCGCCCCAGGAGCGCATTCCGATAAGCTTGCCGAGGCCCAGTTTGCGGAATCCGTAGGGGAAGAGGTCGCCGTCGGAAGAGGAATATTTGTCGATGAGGCAGACCATAGGGCCGTAGAAGGCATTGTCAGGCACGTTGGAGACGCGGCCATAACGCGACATGCTGCGGCGGTATACCTCCTGCGAAAGGCGTTCGAGAATCATAGGGGAGACATTTCCGCCGCCGTTCATACGGTCGTCGATGATGAGGGCCTTCTTGTCGAACTGCTTGTAGTACATCCTGGCGAACTGGAGGAGTCCCTCACGGCTCATATCGGGAATGTGGATATAACCGATCTTGCCTCCGGAGAGCTGGTCGACCTTTTCGACATTGGTCTGGACCCACTCGTAGTAAGCCAGCTGGGCTTCGTCCCCCACCGGCTTGACATAGACGGTGCGGGCGCCGGTACCCTTTGCGTCGGAAGCGATTTCGAGGGCGACGGTCTTGCCCACCTTGCCTACCAGCGGCTGGAAGATGTCCACGAACTCCCTGGCGGGACGGCCGTTGATCTTGGTGATGTACTCACCTGCCACTGCCTTGACTCCCTGCGAGTTGAGCGGGCTGCGGAGGGATGCGTCCCAGTCGGCGCCGCGGTAAACCTTGTCGATGCGGTATGCTCCTGTAGCGGCATCCCGGGTGAATTTCGCTCCGAGCAGGCCGGTCTTTACGCGGGGAATCTCAGGCGATTCGCCGGAAGTAATGTATGCGTGGCCGCAGTTGACCTCGGAAATCATCTCTCCGATTATATAGGTGAGGTCGTGACGATGCCTTACATAGGGCAGCAGTGCGGCATATTTGTCGTGGATGGCCTTCCAGTTGGCGCCGTGCATGTTCGAGACATAGAAGTAGTCGCGATAGGTACGCCAGCTCTCCTCGAAGATCTGCTTCCACTCGGCCTGGCGGTCGATGACCATATCCATATCCTGGGTGGGGATGGCTTCGTTAATCTTGCCCGTACCTGCGGGGCCGAAGGAGACTATGCCCCACTTGCCCTCGGAACGGGTCAGCGCCTTCTTGTGGTCGGCAGAGAGCACTGCGGGAACGCTCTTGCCGGCATCCGTACTCTTCATCGTCTTGAGATCCAGGGCCTTGAAGCCGTTGGAAGTATAGAAGAGCTTGCCGAAATCAGCCAGGAAGAGCCGGTAGTTGCCGGACGGAAGAGGGAGCACGCTGATGCGCTCTCCGATTCCTTCGATATCGACCTTCATAGTCTTGTCGGCATTCTTTGCAGGAGCTGCCTTCTCCTCCTTTGCAGCGGGCTTTGCGGCAGGCTTGGCGCTGGGAGTATATTCATCTGCGCTGATTGCGGTCAGCGAGGGGGTATCGGCAGCCAGAGACACCACGAAGATGCTGGAAGTAGACGAGAAGGAGGCATTCCACTCGAAAGAGGAGTAAGTCGCATTGATATCCTTGCTGGAGGTGAAGAAGAGGTACTTGCCGTCCTCGGAGAATACGGGATTGGAGGAGGAGTACCACTTGTCGGTCACCTGATAGCTCTTGCCGGAGGCGAGGTCCATCAGGAAGATGGCGGAGAAGTCATTCTCGAGGGCGTGGGAATACGCAGCCCACTTGCTGTCGGGAGAGACCTTGAAGCCTCTGTAACCGCCGCCGTCCCACTTTAGGATGGTCTTCACCTTCTTCGCCTTCACGTCCAGGGCGTACATCTCATTCGCTTCGGAGGTGAAGTAGACGGTCTTCGAATCGGGAGACCACTGCATGGAGTTGAGATAGCCGCCCTTGAAGGAGGTTGCGCATACGGCGTTCTCCATATCGTCTGCCGGAGCGAGCCATATCTGGTATTCGCCGCTCCTGTCGGAGATATAGGCTATGGTCGAGCCGTCGGGAGACCAGCTGACTTCGCGGTCGTGGGCGCCCGGAGTGCGGGTCACGTTATAGACCGCACCTGTGCTTTCGGGGAGGGAGAAGAGATCGCCGTGGGCAATCATCACGACGCGCTTTCCGTCGGGGGAGATTGCGTAGGAATAGACCTCGTTACCCACGTTGCGGTATTCGTCGCGGCTGTAAACCACGTCGTCGCAGAGGCGGATGGTAAGTTTCTCGCACTTCTTGGTCTTTACGGTGTATTTATAGATGTATCCTCCGTTCTCGAAAACGATGTATTTCTGTGAGAATGAGGGATATTTGCAGTCATACTCCTTGAAGTTGGTGACCTTTTCGGTCTTGCCTGTGGCATTGTGATAGACGAAGAGGTTCATGATGCGGTCGCGGTCGGAGAGATAATAGATGTCGTCGCCGATCCACATAGGGAAGATATCCTGAGCGTCGTTCTCGCAGATTCTCTTCAGCTTGTTGGTTCCCACTTCGTTGATCCAGATGTCGTCGGCCTGGCCGCCGCGATAGTACTTCCAGGTACGGGTCTCGCGGAACATCCTGTTGAATGCCAGCTGCTTGCCGTCGGGGGAATAGGAGCAGAATCCGCCTTCGGAAGTGGGGATTTCCACCCTGGAGCCACCCTCGGCCGGGACCTTGCAGAGCTGTCCGCGTAGACCTGAGAAGTTGTGGCTCTTGCTGCGGTAAACTATCTCCTTGCCGTCGGGAGTCCAGCACATCACGATGTTGTTCAATCCCATACGCTCGCCGACATTGTCGCGTCCGACGAGAGCGGAATAGGTGATACGCCTGGGTTCTCCACCCGTGACGGGGAGGGTATAAACCTCCGTATTGCCATCATACTGGCCTGTGAAGGCGATTGTCTTGCCGTCGGGAGAGATACGCGCGAAGGCCTCGAAGCCGACGTGCGAGGTGAGTCGGACGGCATCTCCGCCGTCGATTCCGACGCGGAACAGGTCGCCCGCATAGGTAAACACGATATTGTCTCCGCCTACGCCGGGATACCTGAGCAGGCGCGCTTCGTCACTGCTTGCCGCAGCGACTGCCATAGTGGAAAGCAGCAGCGCGAATGCGGCAGCGAGGAGTCTGGAACTGGAATGTTTCATATAGGTTTGGATTTAAAGAATATTCAGAGTCTGTTCCTTGATCTTTTCGAGTTCGTCCTTCATACGGACCACCCACTTCTGGATCTCGGCGTGGTTGGCCTTGGAGCCCATCGTGTTGATCTCGCGCCCCATCTCCTGGGCGATGAAGCCGAGTTTCTTGCCGGGCATCGGCTCGGCGTCCGCGGTTTCGCGGAAGTATCGGCAGTGCTGACGCAGGCGCACCTTCTCTTCGTTGATGTCGAGCTTTTCGATGTAGAATATCATCTCCTGCTCCAGCCTCTCCCCGTCGACCTGGTAGCCCAGTTCCGCGATGCGGCTGCGGATGCGTTCCCGGACCGTGTCGATGCGTTCCTTTTCATACTTCTCCACCTCGGAGACATAGGATTCGATCTTGTCCACCTGGGCAAGGACATCGCGCCGCAGGCTCTCCCCTTCCGCCGTACGGAAGGCGTCGAGCGAATCCACAGCCTGCGTTATGGCGCCATACAGAAGCGACCACTCCTCATCGTCCATCTCCTTCTCCTGCTGGGAAACGACATCCGGCATCCTCAGCACGGCCTGAAGGAGGACCTCGTCTCCGAGATCCTGAAGCCCGGCGCTAGCGGCCGTCTCCCGTATGCGGGCGGTCCAGGCATTGAATGCCGCGGCGTCGAGCGCCTTCGACGAGCCGCTCTCCTCCCCTTTGCGAAGGGTGATGAAAAGGTCTATGTTTCCGCGTCCCAGCTTCTCGGCAATCATCTGCCTGACAGCCATTTCCTTGTCGCGGGGGATATACTGTGTCTTGAGTGAGATGTCCGCACCCTTGCCATTGACGGACCTTATTTCAACCAGGTATTTATCGGCACCGATAGAGCATTCGCCCTTACCGTATCCTGTCATAGATTTTATCATTGCAACTGTTATTTCTTTGAAACCATAAATTTAAGAATTCGGTCAAAGAAAAGCAAATTTCGATATTATTGCTATATTAGCGGAAAGATTCAAGGCAATGGCAAGAGGATTCATCAGAACGACGGCTTTATTGATGGCTGCAATGACCGTTTTTTCCTGCGGATGCGCGAGGAAGGGACAGAAAGTGGAAACGGAGCAGGATATCGAGGTGGGCGACTGGCCCGCCATCAAACTCTCAAGGGAGGAGGTCTCCTTCGGTCCCAAGGGAGGAACCGTCACCATCACCTGCGAGAACTATGAAAGCTGGTGGATCAACGACGTCCAGATCGTCGGCACCGAAAAGTATGTCCACGCCGATCCGGGAGCGAACAACGAATACCGCACCCTCAACGCCGAAGGCATCAGCGCCGAAATCGTCGGCGGGAACAAGGTAAAGATAACCGTCTCCCCTTCCGCAGCCGCCGGGGACTGGCTGCTGCATATGGAGGCCGGAGACGCATTCACCGAAATCAGGATAAAGAAAGAGGGCCGTTAAGCCCTCTTCTTTCGATTCCGCTAAGCCTCTCCGCCGAATCCCATCGGCCGGACGGCGGGATTATCGCGAAGCTTCACTTCGCCGAACTGGCTCTCGTATTTCTGCATATTGTCCATAAGGGCGCGGAGCAGCCTCTTGGCATTCTCCGGCGTCATCAGGACGCGGCTGTTGACCGTGGGCTTGGGAAGCCCCGGCATCATCTGCACGAAATCCATGATGAACTCGTTTGACGAGTGGGTTATTATGGCCAGGTTTGAATAGACTCCGGCCGCGATTTCCGGGCGGAGCTCGATGTCGAATTTCTTTTCTTCTGCCATAGTTCGATTATTTTGCGAAAGCCACTGAACGGGTCTCCCTGATTACTGTAATCTTGATCTGGCCGGGATAGGTCATTTCGTCCTGGATCTTGCGTGCTATCTCGGAGGAGAGTTCCTCGCACTGCTGGTCGGTCACCTCCTCGGCCCCGACGATGACGCGCAGTTCGCGTCCCGCCTGGATGGCGTAGGTCTTGGTGACACCGGGATACGAGAGCGCTATGCCCTCCATATCCTTGAGGCGCTTGATGTAGGACTCGATAACCTCGCGGCGGGCACCGGGACGGGCGCCGGAGATGGCGTCGGCCACGAGAACGAGCGGAGCGATAAGGGTATTCATCTCCACCTCCTCGTGATGCGCGCCGATGGCGTTGCATATCTCGGGCCTCTCCTTGTATTTCTCCGCCAGTTTCATACCGAGCAGTGCGTGAGGCAGTTCGGGCTCTTCTTCGGAAACCTTTCCGATATCGTGGAGTAGTCCCGCTCGCTTTGCGGCCTTGGGATTAAGGCCGAGCTCGGATGCCATAGTGGCGCAGATGTTGGCCACTTCACGCGAGTGCTGCAGCAGGTTCTGGCCATAGGATGAACGGTACTTCATACGGCCGATCAGCTTTACCAGCTCGATATTCAGGCCGTGGATGCCGAGGTCGATGCAGGTACGCTTGCCGGTCTCCATTATCTCGTCGTCGAGCTGTTTGCGGACCTTCTCCACCACCTCCTCGATACGGGCGGGATGGATACGGCCGTCGGTGACGAGCTGGTGCAGGGCAAGGCGGGCGACCTCCCTGCGTACGGGATCGAATGCAGAAAGAAGGATGGCCTCAGGGGTGTCGTCCACCACTATCTCGACGCCGGTCGCAGCCTCGAGGGCGCGGATGTTGCGGCCCTCACGGCCGATGATGCGCCCCTTGATCTCATCCGACTCGATATTGAATACGGTAACGGCGTTTTCGATGGCCGTCTCGGGAGCGGTGCGCTGGATGGTGTTGATGACGATGCGCTTGGCCTCCTTGCTGGCGGTCAGGCGGGCTTCGTCGATGACGTCGTTGATGTAGGCCTGGGCCTGGCTGGCAGCCTCCGACTTCATAGTCTCCATAAGCTGGTTCTTGGCCTCTTCGGCCGACATTCCCGCCACCTTCTGGAGCTCCTCGATTGCCTGTGCGCGAAGCTTTTCATACTCTTCGCCCTTTTTGTTGACAATCTCCAGCTGGGTCTTGAGGTTCTCCTTTATGGAATCGACCTCCTTCTGCTTGCGGCCGATCTCGGAGTTCTGCTGGTTGAGCGCAAGTTCGCGCTGCTTGAGTTTGTTCTCGGTTTTCTGGATCTGTGAGTTCTTTTCGTTGATGAAGGCTTCGTGTTCGCTCTTGAGCTGCAGGAACTTCTCCTTTGCCTGGAAAATCTTTTCCTTTTTGATAGCCTCCCCCTCCTGCTCCGCCTGACGGATTATGTCGTTTCCGCGGCGCTTAAGTATGATGTTTCGGACAAGCCAGAAGGCGAGGGCGCCCAGGGCCGCCGAAATCAGTGCTGTAATGATAATTGTGGTAATCATCTGGGTAAATATATATAGTGAAAAATGTCAGGAAAAAAGCCGTTAGTCCTGGTCAGTACGAAAATCTTAATAAATAAGATTTGAGCTCCGGCATATATATCGCAGACTTCCAACGTCCTATAAATAGAATCCCCCGAAGGGTAACCCAGGCCTGTCTTTGACTGTCGAGTAGGCTCGATTAATTGTTTAGTGTTGATTTTGGCTTAGAGCAAAACTAACGGCTAAGCAGGTATTCATCCAGTTCGGCATTGAGAGCTTCCAACTCTCTGTCCATCTCGCCGGCCTCGCCGGCATTCTTGCGCTGAAGTTCAATCAGTTTGACCTCCTCCCTCAAAAGCACTATACCGAGGACCTGCTTCGGCGAAACGTTGCCGTAATGGTCCAGAAGGTAATCCACGTTCTCATTGATCCTGTCGGCCGCCGCCCTGATTCCCTCTTCCAGATCCGGTTCCACTGCAAGCTGATACTCGTCCCCCGCTATCTTTATCTTAATGTTCTGCTTCATCGTATCAGTTGTTCAGAAGTGCCATGCACTTGTCAATCTCCTTTATCAGTCCGGCGACCTTGCGCTTTGCCTCCGCCCTGTCGGGCGAGGAGCTTCCCAACGCCAATGTCAATTGTAAGTTATCCAGTCTTTCTTTTAGTTCTTTAATGGTGTTGTCTTTCTCTTGGTTGAGTTTCTCACTGCGCTCCAGTCTTTCGGACAAATCAGCCTCCCTCTCGCGAAGGACCTCATATTTGGAAATCAGCTTCGCTATCCTCTCCTTCAGTCCGTCTATGTTCTGTCCGCTCATAAGATAACTCTAAATGCAAAGTTAACTATTTTGTTTTAACTTTGTAAACAAATTATTCTCTGAACGAACTATGAAAAGAATCAAGATCGGGCTGCTGCCCAAGGTCCTTATCGCCATCGCGCTCGGTATCGGATGCTCATTCTTCTTCCCGCACTGGCTGGTAAGGGTTTTTCTGACCTTCAACTCCATATTCAGCAACTTCCTGGGGCTCTTCATACCCCTGCTGATAATCGGCCTCATTGCACCCGGTATCACCGAACTTGGCAAGGGAGCTGGCAAACTGCTGCTGATAACGGTCGGGATAGCCTACCTTTCCACCATAATGGCGGGATTCTTCTCATACGGCATCTGTAGCTGGACCTATTCCTCCATGCTGGGCGATGCTGTCGCCAAACTCGGCGGAATCGACATGTCCGGCGGGCTGACCCCCTATTTCACTATCGAGATGCCGGCCTTCATGACCGTCACCACGGCACTCGTCGTAGCGTTCCTGCTCGGCCTGACTCTCATCAACGTGGAGGGCCACACCCTCAAGGATGCGCTTGTGGATTTCCGCGAGGTGGTATTCGGAGTCATCAGGAATGTCATCATCCCGCTCCTGCCCCTCTTCATTTTCGGCATCTTCCTGCAGATGGGAGCCGAAGGCAAGGTGGGTCCCGTGCTGGGGATGTTCATCAAGATAATCCTCATCATCTTCGCGATGCATGTCACTTTCCTGGTGTTCCAGTTCTGCATCGCCGGCGCCATCGCACGGAAGAACCCCTTCAAAGCCCTTGTTACGATGCTGCCCGCCTATGTGACAGCGCTCGGAACCCAGTCCTCCGCCGCGACGATTCCCGTCACCCTCGGCCAGGCCAAGAAGAACGGGGTGAATGAGGATGTGGCGGACTTCGTGATTCCCCTCTGCGCCACCGTACACCTCTCCTGCAGCATCCTGAAGATAGTGGCCTGCGCTTTCGCCATCTCCCTCAGCATGGGGATGGACATCAGCCTCGGCACCTACGCAGGGTTCATCCTGATGCTCGGCATTACCATGGTTGCGGCTCCCGGAGTGCCCGGAGGAGCCATCATGGCCGCGCTGGGACTTCTTTCCAGCATGCTCGGATTCGACGCCAACATGCAGGGGCTTATGATTGCCCTCTATATTGCCATGGACAGCTTCGGCACTGCCGGCAACGTCACCGGCGACGGAGCCATAGCGCTGATAGTGGATTCTATCAAAAGGCGCTCGGATGCCCGCAAGGCATTAATCACTGAATAATATGAAAAGAACTTTGATTGCAATACTGATATGCGCTGCGCTTGCAGCCGCCGGATTCGGAATCGCACGTCTCTTCAACGGAGGAGGGAAACTCAGGGACGGAGAACACAAGGTGGTGATATGCGCCACTACCGACGTACACGGAGCCTATTTCGACTCGACCTATAACGGTCAGCGCAACCGGACCTCCCTCGCCAATGTGGCCGGATATGTCCGGCAGCTGCGCGAGAGCGGGGTAAAGCCCGTCCTCATCGACGTTGGAGACCTCCTTCAGGGCGATTTGGCCGCATATTACTATAACTATGTCAACACGAAGGACGAGCATGCAGCCATCTCCATCGCGAAATATCTGGACTACGACGCCCTGGTGGTAGGCAACCACGACATTGAAGCCGGCCACTCCAATTACGACAGGATGCTGAAGGCATTCCCGAAAAAGTATCTCGCCGCAAACGCGGCAGCGAACGCAGGTCCGAAGAAAGGACGCTGCTACTTCAACACGTACAGGGTAGTCAGGCGCGACGGCGTCAAGATCGGCATTCTCGGAATGACCAACGCCAACATCCCCAACTGGCTTTCGGAGGACAAGTGGTCCGGAATGGAATTCTTCGTTATCTCCAATATGGTGGAATTCGCTTTGGAGGACATGTACAGGAGGGAGAATCCCGACATAGTCGTGCTCGCGGTACACAGCGGCACCGGCAACGGGTTCCCCGAGGTGGAGAATGAAGCAGCCTTCCTGGCAGCTGAGATTCCCGGTATCGACATCGTTCTCTGCGGTCACGACCACAAGGCTGTGGCTATGATGGTCGACTGCGCAGACCGTCAGGTTCTCCTGATGAACGAGGGCAAGAAGGCGGTCGTCCTCGGACAGGCCGAGGTTACCCTGAACGTCAAGGACGGCAAGGTAGTCAGCCGTAAGATTACCAACCGCCTGATACCGATGGAGGACGTCGCTCCCGACGAGGAGTACGACAAAAGGTTCTCGAAGCAGTTCCGCGAGGTCAAGGAGTACGCCAACCGCGTGATAGGCACGATTACGGGAGAGATGGATTTCAGACAGGCGTTGTACGGCCCTTCCGAGTATATCAATCTGGTCCAGACCGTGCAGCTGGAGGCCTCCGGCGCCGACATCTCCTTCACCGCCCCCCTCTCCGACCGCGGCAAGATTTCCGCAGGCGACATCACCTTCCAGAATCTGGTCGATATCTACAAGTACGAGAATCAGCTCTATGTGGTCAAGATGACCGGACAGCAGATCAAGGATTATTTGGAATACTCCTACAACAACTGGATCAACGGCGTCGGGCCGGCCTTCAACTACGATTCGGCAGACGGCATCATCTACGAGGTCAGCAAGAGGGCTCCGAAGGGTTCCAGGGTCAATATCATCTCCATGCGCGACGGCTCGCCTTTCGACCTTGACAAGACATACACCGTAGCTATGACCTCATACCGCGCAAGCGGCGGCGGAGACCTTCTCAAGAAGGGCGCCGGCATCAATCCCCGCGATCTTGAGATCGTCAGGAAGTACGACGACATCCGCAACATCCTCAAGGACTACATCGAGGAGCACAAGGTCATCGAGCCGGTTATTCCGGACAACTGGAAATTTATCGACTGACGATTACTGACGGCTTGTCATTAGCCCTGTAGTGGGGCGCGTAAAGCGACTCTATCACCACAGCGGGAGTCTGGAAGGTACCCTTCTGGGTTACGAAGAACTCTTCGGTCACTGTCGTATTCTCTTCAGGATAGACGTCGAACCAGTACTCGGTCGCCTGCGGCAAGACGTTCCTATAGCCGTTGGGCTCGGGAATGGTCAGCATCCTGTGGTAGATGTACGGGCGCCATCCGTAGTATCCCGAGCGCTGCTCCGCGGGACGCAGGCAGGCGGGACGGTTCGCGGTCAGGCGGATGAAACTGCGGTTCTCCTCGTTCCAGATCTTATAGGTCACGATCACCTTGTCACCCACGTTCAGCACCTCGCCCTCCTTGAGGTCGGTCTTGCGGACCACGCTGTCGGCGCCGGTCGTCTGACGCTGGTAGGTACGGGATATCTTCATTCCGTTGCCGGCAGCCTTGATATCGCTGAAAGGCTTCTGCCAGTTGGCCGTGAGGGCAATTACGCGAGTCTCGAGTGTCTCCTCGGAGCTATTGAGGACCTCGGTGAGGGCATCCACGTAGCCGGGATCCGCCTTCCACTCCTGGGTCTCCTTCTGGACCATCAGCCAGATGCAGACGCGGTCGTCGCCCAACAGCTTGTGGAGCAGCGAGTGGGCGTAGAGTTCGCTCTCGAGCAGGCCCCTCCAGGGCATCACGGCATTGGGGTAATACGCCCCTCCGCTGCGGTGCTCCACTGCATATTCACGCAGCGAAGCCTTGTCTTTCTCAAGGGATGAGGTAAGCTTGGAGGCGGTGCCGAAGCGGATGCCCCACTGCTTTGCGAGCTCCGTGCCTTCCGGAGTCGACGCCAGCCTCTCAAGGGTAAGGGCGCGGCGGGTCTTGGAGAGAATGCGTCCCTGCAGGCCGCGGTCGCTTCCGGGAGTGAGGAATGCCTTCGCATCCTTCTTGAACTGCTTGAGAGCCTTCTCCGGGAAGCCTTCGCTGATATAGGGAACGCCGGGATAGAGGCTCCTCACATAGAGATACTGCTCCAGGCTGACGCCGCACCACCAGTACTTCTCAGTAAAGCGCTGCAGGAAGGCACGGTCGAGATAACGGGCTGCATCATAATAACTTGCAGCAGTCGCAGTCTCAGCCATCCTCTCAAGGACCACAGCGGTGATGATGGCGCTGGAGCGCATTCCGGGCAGCCAGCCGAAGCCGCCGTCGGAATTGAGGCACTCGTCAAGACGGGAACGCAGGAGAGCCTTCTCCACGGCGAAATTGGCCTCAGGATTCAGCTTCTCCACCTTCTCGACCACCATCAGGGCGGCGGAAAGGGAAACCGCATCCCTCGCGTTCGTATCGATATGAGAGGGCAGCGCCTCGTAAAGCATATCGCGTATCGAGATCTCCTTCACCTCGGCCTCGCTTCCGGGGCCGTTGGTAAAGAGGGCGCGAAGCTCGGCAATCAGCTTCCCGCGGTCGGCGCCGGCAAGCAGTATCGAGGAGTGGGCCTCGGTAATCAGCTGGCTTGCGGAATAGACCGGAATGGTAACGAATACGGCGTCGGAGCCGCGCTCGGTTCCGTCAGCCGCGGCATCGGCGATGAATGTGAGTTTCAAGCCTAGGGCGGATATTCCCTCGGGCACATCCACCTCGTACTCGAAGTCCTTGACTTCTCCCTTCTTCACGGTAACCGGAGCGCTCATAACCGACTTGATTACAGGGGATTTCTTGTAATCGTCACCATCGTACAGGTCGATGCGGACCTTGCCGGTGACATCGTCATCCATAGCGCTGGAGAGCTTCGACTTTATGCAGTATCTGTCGCCCGAGAAGAGGAACCTGGGCTCCACAATGGAGACTTCAACCGGCACGCTGACCACCATCTCCTTGCGGAGCAGGCCGTTGCGCATCTTCTTGTCGTGCGCGAAGAACTGAACTATATAGGTGGAAACCTTGTCGGATGTTGTGACGTCGAAGTTGAAATTGCCGTAGGCGTCTGAGAGGATATGGGGCTTGAATGCTATGACAGTACGGAAATCGCTGCGGATGGGGATGTCTGCGCCGAGACCGGCCTCAGCCTCGTCGACCTCCTTGAAACTTGTAGCCTCCATATTGATTGAATTGTCCATGAGGGCAAAGGGAATGGCTTCTTCCTCGACAACCTCCACCACTCTCGATGCGGCACCGAGTGTATAAACTCCTCTTGTCTTATACTTGCGCAGAGGATAATGTCCCCATCCCGTTCCGACGTTTCCGTCCTCCATGCTGAATGCAATCCAGGGCGCTGCGGGAGCAGGGAGGTAAGGAGTTGTATAGCGCAAAGGCCTGAAACGCTCGATTGCCTTGTCGAATACTGCCGCTACCGCCTCGGAAGCGGGAAGGCCCTTCACCGTGAAGGTGTAATTCGAAGCGGGGAAGGCGTTCTCGTGGAAGCGGGTGAATTCCAGCGGCATATCGAAGTTGCCTGCCGGCCTGGTATATCTGTGGCTCCAGTTGCAGTGCATTCCATCCTTGAAGTAGAAGATATACATTGTCATCTCCTCGGGATAAGATGCCAGCGGGAAGGAGATATCCTGCAGGGTCTTCTCGGTTCCCTTCTTGCCTTCCAGATAGATGCTGCGGGTTGCAAGCAGTTTGTTACCGGGGCCGTAGAGAGCCGCGCAAGCCCAGAGCGGACCTTCGGATGCCCCGATGCGGAATGCGGGCACATCTCCTTCAACGGGAAGGAAGAGATGCCTTACTTCCGTATTGAGAGCCTTATCGTCGGGATTAAGCTTCAGAATCGAGAGTTTGGTGGAATAATCGCGAAGTTCCGATCTATCAGCAATTTTTGCCTTAGCCTCGAGCACATAGTGTTCCTGAGGCAGTTTGGAGAAGTCGAGGCGGATGGTATCTCCGGCCTTGCAACGGCCTTCCAGAATGCTCTTTTCGCCGCATTTGAGGACATATTCCATATCCAGTGCACCGTAGCGGGATGAGGTGGCTATGAGCGCCTCCTTTTCTGTGAGGATTCCGGCGTTGCCGAATCCTTCGCCGGAGAAGCGCAAACTGCCTTCAGCCTCGTTGACGAATCTTAGGTTGAAGGAGATATAACTGCTCGATTGGCGGGAAGTGGAAAACTCGAGGGTCTCCCCTGTCGCGTCAGCCACCTTCACCTGCACATTGTAATAGTGTGAGCTATAGTTCTCTACGGAAGCGGGGAATTCGAAGGCAAAACGGCCGTCAGCATCGGCCTTGAGAGTGCCGGATGCTATTTCGCGGCCCATTTCGATTACACTGTATGATATGTCAGCCGAGGAGGGATTATGGCCGCTGTAGCCCTTTATGGTGCCCTTGACGGGTATCATTTCGCCCGGAAGGGCAGTCTTCTCCTGAGGGTCGAATGTCAGTTCGAATGTCGGCAGGACGACGTCATCCACCCGGAAGCTCTCCGAGACGCTGATGTGGCCGTCTGAAGCGGAGAGCGACCACATTCCGTTGCGCTTGCCGGTGGGGATGCTGAAGGTTCCGGATGCCGTTCCGAACTCTCCTGTCTTGAGTTTCAGAGTCTTGACCTCTTTCCCTTCGGAGTCGTAGAGTTTTACCTTGACCTGGTCGTCGGTTACTACGCCGCCCTGATAATCTTTGTCAGAACTGTAAACCAGCACCTTGAAGCTTATCGAATCGCCCGGCTTTACCAGGGATCGGTCGAGGAAGATCAGGCCCCTGCGGTCGAAGCCCTTGTCGTCGATTCCGGAGTCACAAACGGAGACCCTCTTAGAGAGGTGCTTGACGCCATTTGCATCGGTGTATCCGCAGGCGATGCTGTATGAGGTGTACTCTTTTACCTTTGCAGATATTTTCTTCTGCATCGTTTCAGGAAGATACTTGAAATCAGGAGTGGAGAACCCTTCTTTCTTGCTGACGGCCTGGCTGTATTTGCTGTCATCATAAAGATAGACCGTAAGATTGGAGAGCGGCTTGCCGGTGATATAGTCAGCGGCGTATATCGCGTGTCCTCCGGCGTCGTGACGGTGGGCGAGGGATACTGTGTATTTTTCGTAATTGGTTTCGTGCTCGGTCTTTCCCTTCCGGCAGGTAAGGTCATACTCGCCGTCGTCTATTACGGGAAGGATATACCGGATCGTATCCTGAACATAGAAACTCTTCCTGGGGTTCTTCAGATTGGTCTTATGTATGGTTTTGCCATCCCTGGCGAGCACAAGATCCACATCGGAGAGGTTGCGCACGGTTACTGTAACGGTATCTTTTTCGGCATTGCAGTAAACGCTGGTAGAAGTGAGTTCATCGGTTATGCCGTCCACGCTCCAGCAGGCTGCCAGAAGGGCGTCCTGGCCCTTGAATGCCGACTTGCGCTTGTTGAAGTCCTTGCATTTGTCGTAGAGCGCACGGTATTCGGCCTCTGTCGAGTTGTTTCGCTGAAGCTTGCTGAATTCGTCGTTCAGATCCGACTGCTCATTGTACATATCCACCACCGGCTTCGAGAAGCGCTCCAGCAAGGTCTTGATATAGAGATCATTATGATTGTAGGCATTGGTCCATACTACGTATTCGAAGTCATTTGAGACGCATTTCTTTGCCTCTTTGGAAAGGGAACCATAAAACTCGGAATGATGCCCGTCGCGGAATGCCTGTTCGTTGGCCAGGACATAATCGACGCGGTCCCCGCTTACTCCAATGCCTGTGTAATAAGTTAGGAACGGCTCATTGTATTTGATGACAGCTTTCTGGTATTCAGTGTTCAGGGAGTCGCGTAGTTTCCAGTTACGGCTGGTTGAGACCGATATCTTTTCGGTCCAGTAGCGGTAATAGTCCCAGGTCAGGCGGCCTTTTTCGGCTGCGGCGCCGATTTTCTCGAGGATTTCGAGCTGCTGTTTGGGCCTGTCGGCCTTCCGTGCCGCTTCATAGTCTTTCCATAGTTTGGAGATGTCGTTACCTGCTGCAAAGCAAAGCAATGCCGATGTCATCGCAATCAACATAATGATACCCTTTTTCATAACCGGAATTTTGAATTAATTTACCGCAAGGCAAATACAATACCAAAGATACAAAAAAGAGTTATTCCATGCCCGGCCCTCCTTATCGGCTTCGGGATGTATCTCTGAAAACCGTCTCGCTCCGCTCGACCCCTCCCATGTCCACTCTTGCCATGAGCCAAAGCACGCTTTGTCTCACGTCAATCGTGTCCACGGGCCCCTCCCTCTTACGTTGCCGATGGTGGCACGGGTTTTCAGAGACACATCCGGCTCAGCCTTGGAGGGCCTTTATCTCGTCACTCCGACAGGCCAGGTCGTATATACAGGAAATAACAAAGCGCCATCAGGCGCTAGCGGAGGCCGAGCGGGGTAGCATGTGCAATAGCCGGCCGGAGCGGCGGGGTTTGGGGCAGAGCCCCGTAAAAGCTTGCCGCGGGGTTTGGGGCAGCGCCCCAGTATACAGCGTTGCCGCCAAACAAAAACCCCCGGGCGT
>JAFZXU010000008.1 GCA_017616655.1 Bacteroidales bacterium | reverse complement strand
TGTGTACGGGGCCGTTTGCATACGGAAGCGCACAGGTTACAAGGGTGCGCGCGAATTTGGGATTCTTACTCATTATTGTCGGATAACTTTTTCTTTATTCTCTTTGTCTCTTCCTGAAGGCTCATTATCTGCTGCAGCACATCTTCTTCCGAACTGCCGGCAGCCTTCAGCGCCTCGGGATTGCCGAGGGCCTTGCGGAGCTGCTTTGTCTTCTGGTCGTTACGAGTCACGATATAGGTGAGCATCGTCTTGGGAACGTAAGTGGCTAGCCAGGAAGACCTTATGGTGAGACTGTTTTTCAGTTCCTCTATGGAGAGGGTGTATTTTTCCGTGGAGATGGAGGCGGCCAGGCCGGCAACCATGCGGTCGGGGGAATTCAGCAGGCTGCGGATGATTTCTTCCTGGGAATAGCCGGCGTCGTACCCTGCAAGATAGGCGTCGTACACCTTAGCGTAACCCTGATTCTCTATCTTGAAGCCGTGCAGGTCGAGGAAGTCGCTGATGAACTCGGTTACCGTTACCTGCTCCGCCTGGAATTCCTTGGCCTCCGGAGTGTCGAAGGGGAACTCAAGGGGCTCCAGACCGTCCACCAGAAGGAACTTCAGGATCTGCTCCTCCACCGTGGCCAGGGCCTTGTTTTCGGGTTTGTAGCTTGCCGGGCTTGTTTGTGCGCCGCTTGCTCCTTCGGCTCCCGGTGCGTCGCTGTCCGGAAGATCGCCGTAGTCCGGTACCGGTTCGTAATCTTCCGGTGCGCCACCCGGCTGCCCGTCGGCGCCGCCAGTCCGTCCGTCGGCCCCGTTGCGCCAGCCGGCCTCGCGTTCGCGTCGCTCCTGCTGCTTCGCCTCGCGCTCCTTTTCCTTCCTCCAGTCCTCCATCAGCTTCGCGCGAGTCTTGCGGACCCTCGTGAAGATGACTTCGCTGTCCACGTCGAACTGCTGCGCAGCGGCGTTCACGAACACCGAAGCCTTCACCTGATCGGGGATAAGGGCGATGGTGTCGGCAATGTCGTTTATCAGGTTGGCCCGCTTGAGAGGGTCGTTGCCGGCGTCTGCCAGAAGAATTTCCGATTTGAAAGCGAGGAAGTCCTGCTCGTGCTCCTTCAGGTAGGTCTGGTACTCTTCGAGGGTGTGCTTGCGGGCGAAGGAATCGGGGTCGTCTTCTGCCGGAAGGCGCACCACGCTCACGTTCATACCCTCCTTGAGTATCATGTCGATGGCTCTGAGGGCGGCATGGATGCCGGCTCCGTCGCCGTCGAACATAAGGGTCACGTTGTCGGTGAACTTGCGGATGAGGCGTATCTGCTGCTCGGTGAACGAGGTGCCGCAGGGGGCTACCACGTTGCGGATTCCGAGCTGATGCAGCATCACCAGATCCACGTTGCCCTCCACCACGATGCACTTGTCCAGTTTGGCTATCTCGCTCTTGGCGAACCAGATGCCGAAGAGGACGTTGCTCTTGGTGTAGATGGGGGTATCGGGGGAGTTGACGTATTTGGCGGGATTGTCGCTCTTGAGGGTTCTGCCGCTGAAGGCGATTACGCGTCCGCTCACCGAGTGTATGGGGAACATCACCCTCTCACGGAACTTGTCCGCAAGGGTGCCGTCTTCCCTTTGGACCGCCAGGCCGGCGTCCAGCAGATATTCGTCTTTGTAGCCGGCTTTACGGGCGGCCTGCAACAGGGTGTCTTTTCCTGAAGGAGCCCAGCCAAGGCCGAAGCGGGAGATGGTCTCGTCTTCCAGAGCGCGCGACTTGTAGTAGGCCATGCCAACGTCTTTGCCTTCTCCCTGTTTTAGCTGCTCCGCGAAGAACTTCTGCGCGAACTCGCTCACCAGAAGCAGGCTCTCGTTGCGCTGACGCCTCATCGTCTCCTCCGGTGTGAGTTCCTCTTCCTGAATCTCGATGTGGTACTTTTTGGCCAGATACCTGAGCGCCTCGTTGTAGCTGCAGTGCTCGTGCTCCATCACGAAACCCACGGCGCTTCCGGCCTTGCCGCATCCGAAGCACTTGTAGATGCCCTTGGATGGCGACACGTAGAACGACGGGGTTTTCTCGTTGTGGAAGGGGCAGCACGCGACCCAGTTCGCTCCGCGCCTCTTTAGGGACACGAAATCACTCACCACGTCAACTATCTGCGCGGTGTCGAGGATGGTCTGGACTGTCTCCTGCGGTATCATACTATCTGCTTTGCTGTCTGCTTCGCTGGCGCCGAACTTTTCGCGAATCTTTTGAACTTCAAAGATACGGATTATTTTTGGATTTTCTTGCATCCCGGCGGTGGGGTGTCTTTTGTCTCTGGCGGCCGCGCCTTTCCCTAGGCCTTTCGGAGGGGCGTGATATGGAACTCACTGAGTGTCAGCCAATTATAAAAATTAACCTCCCGATTTCAAGGAGGTTAATTTCTGTAAGATATTGATAATTAGTAATTTGCTGATCACGCGGCAGTTCGAGAACTCTGCGCTCTCGCACTTCACGTCCTAGTCTTCACGCTCTATTTCTTGAGATAGTACGTCACGTTGGTCACAACGCGCACCTTCTTGATTTCCGGGGTGTTGGAGTCGCGCGATTCGATGGTGAAGTAGCCCTGATTGGCCTCGCGGATCTTGCCGAGTTTGCTGCCGGAGTCGTTCGCGAACTTCTGGGCAACCTCGCGGGCGTTCTTGGTGGCTTCTTCGATCATTTCGGGCTTGATGGAGTTGAGAGCCTCGAAGCTGAAGGTGGGGCTGCTGTCCCATTCGTCGCCAAGGACTATACCCTTGCGTACCAGGGTTTTCTGATTCTTGATGAGGGCGAGAACTTCGTTCACCTTATCTGAACAGACGGTTACCGTGCACTTTGCGAGATAGCGGTACGGACGGTCGTTGCTGCCGTATTCCTGGGCGTACTTGTCGCTGATGGTGGGAGCCGACAGGGTGATTTCAGCCTCGTCGATGCCGCCTGCCTTGAGGAAGGCGATGATGGAGGCGTCGGTGCGTTCGATGGAGGCGTAGACCACGCTGAGGTCGTCTCCGGTGACGCGGTATTTGAGGGGCCAGATGACTTTGTCGGCCGGAACCTCACGCTCGCAGAGACCGCGTACGCTGACGCTGCGGCGGGTGTTGGCGTTTTCCCTGATGGCTGCGGGGATGCAGAGACCCATTACGATGAGGCCCACCATGACGGCGAGACCTGCGAAGAATGTACCTTTGTTTTCCATATCTGTTAGATTTTGTTTTCTGGAGCCGTGCCCGATTTTCGGATTCGACTCATAAAGTTAAGCAATAATTCCTAAATTTGCGTTGCCAATGAAGAGGTTTATTACAATATTCGTGCTAATCATGGCGGTTCTGCCGTGTCGGGCCGGGGCGCTCGCCGTGGAGGCCACTGCCTCCGAACCGGTTCGCGACTCCGTCGCTCATCCCTCCCAGCCAGACGGCTGGGCCCCTCCCGCTCACGATGCCGCGGGTGGCACGCCTCTCGGAGGCAGTACCTCCCCGGCTCCCCGCGCCGAACTCTTCAGACCTTCCAAACTCATCGTCCCGGGGGTGCTTTTTACCGCCGGAGTCGTTGGGGTGAACTGGGACTGGTACGCTACGAATATCAATATTCCTCTTAAGGATTACGCCGGCGAACTCAGGTCGGAGTGGGGATATACCAAGGCCGAAAACTGGATTCAGTACGCTCCGCTAGCCGCCTATATGGGACTTGGCGCATGCGGCGTTGGAGACCATTCTTTCCTGGAGCATTTCTTCACTACAGGTACGGCCTGGACTGTGGAAGCAGTGCTGGTTAACGGCCTGAAATATACCCTTTGCGAGATGCGTCCAAACCTCAGTGCCCGGAATTCCTTCCCGTCGGGCCACACTGCCACGGCATTTTTGGGCGCGGAACTGGTGCGTTTGGAATACGGCGCCTGGGCGGGTGCAGGAGCCTATGCGGTGGCGACTCTCACCGCAGCCATGAGGGTCTATAACAACTGGCACTGGTTCAACGACCTTCTCGGAGGAGCAGCCATCGGAATCGTCTCGGCCAATATCGGTTACTGGCTCCTTCCCCTCGAGCGCCGCCTGCTCGGAAAGTGGTTCGGATGGAATATCGCCCCAGCCCCAACCGCGCTGGGGCTGTCCGTTTCCTGTAGTTTTTAAGCTTGATTAGCAGAAGGACTCCACGTCCGCGGCGCTCACCGGATTACCTCCGAGGATGAGCAGGCGCTCCACTACGTTGCGGAGCTCTCGGATATTGCCCGGCCAGCTCCGGCCTTGCAGGGCCTTGATGGCATCGGGAGCAAACTTCACAGGACTCTTGCCGCTCTCGGCGCAGATCTGCCCGGCGAAATAATCCACCAGTTCGGGAATGTCGCCCTTGCGCTCGTCGAGCGAAGGAACCTTGATCACGATAACGCTCAAGCGGTGATAGAGGTCTTCACGGAAATTGCCCTTTTCTATCTCCTCGATGAGGTTCTTGTTGGTGGCGGCGATTACGCGAACGTCGACCTGAATATCCTTGTCCGAGCCCACGCGGGAGAGCTTTTTCTCCTGCAGCACACGGAGCACCTTGGCCTGGGCGGCCAGCGACATGTCTCCGATTTCGTCCAGGAAAAGAGTGCCTCCGTCTGCCTGCTCGAACTTGCCCTTATGCTGTTTGATGGCCGACGTGAACGAGCCTTTTTCGTGGCCGAAGAGTTCGCTTTCGATCAGCTCCGACGGGATGGCGGCGCAGTTCACCTCCACATAGGGCATGGCGCTACGGGTGCTCAGGGCATGCAGGCTCCTGGCAACCAGTTCCTTACCGGTTCCGTTTGCACCGGTGACCAGCACTCGGGCGTCGGTGGGTGCCACCTTCGCGATCATTTCGCGGATATGCTGAAGCGGCTCTGAAGAGCCTATCATCTCCTGTCCGTAGACTTTCTTCTTGAGCACCTTGTTGTCTTTCACAAGGGTGGTGCGCTCACCGGCGTTCTTTACGGTGATGAGGATGCGGTTCAGGTCCAGCGGCTTCTGGATGAAATCGAAGGCGCCCTTCTTGATGCACTCCACAGCCGTGTCGATGTCGCCGTGGCCGGAGATCATCACCATTGCGGAATCGATGCCCTGGGAGGCCACGAAATCGAGCACCTCCTCGCCGTCTTTGCCGGGCATCTTGATGTCGCAGAACACTACGTCGTAGTGTTCCTTGTCTATCATTTCCTCTGCCTGGATGCCGTCTTCGGCGGTGTCGACCTCGTATCCTTCGTCTCCCAGAATCTCCTTCAGAGAATTCCGGATCGCCCTTTCGTCGTCTACTACAAGTATTTTCATATCAGTGGCAAATATCGCAATTTTTCTCTATATTTGTTTCAGCCGACCAGCGGCTTGAAAGATCGACATAGCAAGGAAAAGGTACTAGTTGTTTGAAACAATTAATCCTTTTGTCATGCCTATGCCTTCCGCTCTCAAAATCGTTCAACACGTCTATCAAAAATCGGCCCACGGCGAAATAATCTTCTACTCCTCCCGCGACGCCATTGTCTTCTTCACTCTCTGGTGCGTCTGTGCCCGCAAGTACGGAATCAGACCGACCATGCTATGTATAATGGTGGACCACACGCATCAGATAATTCCGACCAACGAGAGGAGTGATTTATCAGCCTTCATACATGAAAACACCCGACTCTTCTCTGCGGAATTCAATAAGGACGCTGAAAGAAAGGGTTCGCTTTTTAAACGGAAGTTCGGAAGCGCTGCCAAATATGGATCCAAACAAATCCGTTCAATTAACGCTTACGTTGCAAATAATCCAGTAGAAAAAAGAATATGCCAAAGGGCAGAAGAATATCAGTGGAATTTCCTGGCATATTGCACCAGTTCGCATCCTTTCTCGGAAAAACTTGTCATACGCCGGACTTCAAATGAAATGAAAAAGGCGATACGCATTGTGAAAGATTTGAGGTCGAGAAATATGCCGATTAATTATACAAGCTACGACCGGATAACCTCGAAACTCAGTATCAAGGAAAGGAAGCAGATAGTGGATTATATCATATCCGAATACAATGTTCTGGACTATACTTCCCTGTTATCCGAATATTCGTCTTATGATGGCATGCTAGAGGCTTTCGCCAACACCAAAGGGGCGGAGTATGACATCAAAGAGGAGTATGATAAATACTCAAATCGGAACTATTCTCTTATCGTCGATTACCTGGCACATATCGGTGTTGGGAAACCCAAAGATGTTCTGAAGATGAAAGAATCCGCCAAACGTCTTCTTGCATCGAGAATTATGGCAGAAAGAATAGCCCCGGAGTATCAGGTGAGGAAATTCTTGCATCTGGAGCTTGGATAGGCGTTTTTCGTAAGTTGTTGATTCTTAGCTATATATGAAAATCAATGTGCCGCAATAAGGCACATTGATTTTCATAAGTGATTGAATGTTAGGCTGTTGCGAAAAACGCTCGCTCGCCTGCCTACCAGCCTGCCTACCATCCTGCCTGCCGCGCCCACCCCTACTTCGTCAGCCAGGCGTCGAATTGGTAGGATATCCCGAATTGGATCGAGTTGGAGGGGCCTTCAACAGCATAATTGGTCCTTGCAGCCATTACTTTGAGAATGATGGAGTGATTGCAGATTCCCGTATAATCAGCCCTCCTGCTGAATTTGAATGCAAACTCGCCTCCGGCAGCCAGTCTCAAACCGGCAACATCACTGTGGATAACATAGTTAGACGCGTCTTTCTGTCCAGTATCCTGGGTGAGGTCAGCCCCGCAGATTTCAGCAATCGGAGTGATTGCAAACCAATCGTTATCAATGATTCGGTACCCGATACCAAAACAGGCGAGAACCATATCGCAAGCCTGACCCTTAACCCAATCATAATTGAGTCTCGAGTCATGATAATAGGAATCTTTCTTCAAAGGGCCTCTGTCACCGAAAGCCGCGGTCAGGGAAAACTGAAATCTACGGTAAAAGATATTCATCCCGAAAGAACCGGCGCTCATCAGTGGATTCATGGATTCTGACAGAGCAGGGCAATAATCAGCCAGATATCCTACAGATAAAGAGATACCCCAATCAAGTTCCCCCGGATTATAAGCAACAGGTTCCCGCACCACAGCTGTGTCTAACTGGAATTTAGTCAACTGTTCGTAATAAGACACTCTGGCTGTATCGGTGCCGTATGCTGTTTCTGTTTCGAGAGTGCTCATTCTGCCGGAATAAAGACGCGAGTAATAATTCCATTTGTCGCCAATGATTCCTCCATTTTGGTTAATGCCGTTTTGAATCTCTCTGCGCACTAATTCAGCTGAGTTTTCGTACATCTGGATGTACCGGTTCGTCCACGTAGGATCCGCATTGGTGTTATACCATGATCTTAGCAAATCTACAGCCGTGCTGGTCGTATCTGCGTAAAATCTGAGGTTCCCTTTCTTGATTCGCTTGGTTCCTGTCCGTATGGAAATCAACAAATCCGCTGCCGGCTTTATCGGGCCATACTCGAGCGGAAGCGTCACAGGCTGCAGGTCATCGATGGTAATCAGCCCTTCGTCCCAAAACTTATAACCCTGTTGCTCCTGCTTATTGCCTGATACGACCCTTCCGCCGTACATAGACAGGCGATCCTGCGCTGCTCCGCTAAATACGCAGCCCAGTAGCGCGATTCCCAAAAAGATAGCTTTTCTCATATTTTGATTCTTTTCCTGCGGTATTCATACAGCAGGTGGTCATCGGTGGAGACGCGCATGCGCCAGAAGCGGCGGTGCTTCCCGACAGGGGTTCCCCATACTACGACCGGGACGATGGTTCCCTTGGTGCCGGAGGCGAATAGCTCCCGGCCCTCGGCCTCGTCGTTGCAGATGAATTTTCCCTTCTTGCTCTTGTTCACGATTCCTTTTAGGCCCTGATAAGAGACCTTATCGGAGACGAGGGCCTGCAGCAGGTAATCCTGAACCATGTCGATGAAGGCGGGCAGGAACACCAGCTCTTCGGCGGTAGCGGTTTCGGACGACGCAATAGGCACGCTCACGACCTCCATGGAGGTTTTGAGCGGATCGCCGGAAGACGGGCCACCCTTGTAGAGATTCATCCAGGTGAACTCGTCGTCGTACTCGAAATGCAGGAAATAGTAGCGGTAGACGCCCTTGAGCGCGTCGAATTCGTCTTCCGTGCAGAACTCGTACGGCGAGATGCGCCACCGGCTGGTGATTTCCTCCTTCAGAACCTCGTCCAGCAGCTGCTGACCGGAGAGGACGATTTTGGTGGTTTTCTGTGGATAATCGGCCAGACGGGCACTTTTTGTGTAGATGGTACCCTGTGCCCAAAGAGCCGCCGGCAGCAGGGCCAGCAGCAGCGTGAGAAAATATTTCCGCATGGACTTTTTCACCTCGCAAAGTTAAGAATAAATGATTAAATTTGTAGTCACTTATGTCAGACTATATAGTATCAGCAAGGAAGTATCGTCCAGACTCTTTTGAGGCCCTTATCGGGCAGGACAATATCGCCCGCACCCTCAAGAACTCCATCCAGAGGGGCCAGCTCGCGCACGCCTACCTCTTCTGCGGTCCCCGCGGAGTCGGTAAAACCAGCACCGCCCGCATCTTCGCCAAAACCATCAACTGCTCCCATCCCGGGCAGGACATGGAACCCTGCGGCGAATGCGAATCCTGCCTGGCTTTCCAGGAAGGCCGCTCGTACAACATCCACGAGCTCGACGCAGCGTCCAACAACAGCGTAGACGATATCCGCACCTTGCTGGAGCAGGTCCAGATCCCGCCGCAGGTAGGTCGCTACAGCGTCTACATCATCGACGAGGTTCACATGCTCTCCTCCCAGGCGTTCAACGCCTTCCTCAAAACCCTCGAGGAACCGCCCGCCCACGCAGTGTTCATCCTCTGCACCACGGAGAAGCACAAGATCCTGCCCACCATACTTTCCCGCTGCCAAACCTACGACTTCAACCGCATCACCATTCCGGACATCTCCCGGAACATCAAGGCCATCGCCTCGGCGGAAGGAGTAAAGATAGACGACAAGAGCGTCCATGTGATAGCCCAGAAGGCCGACGGCGCCATGCGCGACGCCCTCACCCTCTTCGACCAGAGCGTTGCCTTCTGCGGAGCCGACATCAAGTATGAAGACGTCATCCGCAACCTCGGAGTGCTGGACTACGAATACAGCTTCCGTCTAGTCGACGCCTTCCTCGCCGGCGACTATGCGACCGCCCTTGTCCTGTTCGACGAAATCCTGAACAAGGGCTTCAACGCCCTGCATTTCATAGGAGCTTTGAGTGAACATCTGCGCGACCTCCTGGTTGCCCGCACCGGCGGTCTCGAGGCCCTGCTGGATCAGCCCGAGTCCCTCAAGGAGCAGTATCGCTCCCAGGCCGGCCGCTGCAGCGTGAAGTTCCTGTACGACGCCCTCGGCATCGCCTCGGACTGCGAGGCCGGCTACAAGGCCAGCTCCAACCAGAGGCTCCACATCGAGTACGCCCTCATGAAGATGGCGTTCCTCTCGAAGGCCCCCGCCGCCGACGCCGCCCCGGCGCCAGCCCC
>JAFZXU010000073.1 GCA_017616655.1 Bacteroidales bacterium | reverse complement strand
TATAAGCCTTGATCTTGGCGCTTCTTATTGCATCAGTGAGACTCAAACGGCCATATATCAAACACCACAATTAATAAGGGCATCAGGTAATGCTTTCGAACAAAAGGAGGATTGGGCTCTGGGCGTTGGCCTTGCGGGAGAGTCTGCGTTGTTTAATGAAGTAGCTACTTGGTTTTATGATCTAAAGAATAATCAGTGGATTGACAAGAATCTTGAAATTCGTACATTCAAAGATACTGGAAATCAATTTATTGGGGGAAGGAATTCTTGGGCCAAAGCAACGAGTAACACACTAAGAAAAATTGGGAATGGTTTTGGCGCGATTGGGATAGCACACGATACCTATTTATTGCTTCATGGTGTTATACAAGGAGCGCCTTCCGAAGATATCATTGTTCATAGTGTTGATTTATTTATGGATGGTGTTGGTTTTATTCCGGTGGCTGGTCCATGGATAAGTTTCTCCTACTCCTTACTTAGAGAACCCATTAGAGAACATATTATTATTCCTACATATGAAGCGATTGTACACTAAGATGATGGACTGTCTAGATTATGTGTTTTATCGTATCAACAAGTTTTATATAAAGTATGATTGGTATGGTACAGCGTTCATAATCATTTGCGCAGTGCTTGGGTTTTGGTCATGTTCATTCATTTTTATCCTGTTTGGATTGGTGGGGTTAAAATTGTCCTCTAAAACGGAGGTGATGATTCTGTATATTGTGTCCTTCTTGGGGAATCTGTTTTTTTTCCACAAAAGGTATGAGACAGAATCATTCTATAAACAATTATGTAAGAAATACAATCAAGAGACTAATGCAAAACTCAAAGGCTGGGGAGTGTTTCTCTTTATAATAATCTCGATACTATTCTATATGTTCGGTCTGTACGTTGAATTCACGCAATTTTTCAGGGTACCCATTCGATAGTGTCTATAACTGCCACATATGCGGCAATCGTACTTTAAGATAATGAAAAGATTCATGATATTGGCGGCTGTGATTCTGGCATTCGCGGCCGCGCCGAAGGTCCCTGCTGGGGCGCAGAGCAAGAGTTTCAACCTGGCCCGCTGGATGCAGACGGAAACTGCCCTTCTCCAGGAGCTGAATCGCAGCTACGTGGATTCCCTCCCGGTGGAGCGGATGCAGAAGGCCGGCATCGACGCGATGCTCGCCACGCTCGACCCGTATACCATATGGGTTCCGGAAGACGAGAACGAGGACTTCGAACTCATGATCAACCACAGCTACGGCGGCATCGGCGCAATCATCTGGAAGCCCGATAAGAACGGCCCCGTGATCATCAACGAGCCTTATGAAGGTTCGCCGGCCGCGCTCTCCGGCCTTCGCTGCGGCGACGAGATACTCGCGATCGACGGAGCGACCACGGTGGGCCTCGATGCCACGGAGGCGTCTTCCCGAATGAAGGGCAAGCCCGGAACGAAGGTTACCTTCAGCGTCCGCCGGGTCTACACCGGAGCGATTGAAGACATCACCGTCACCCGCCGGAAGATCCATCTGCCGAACGTGGAGTACGCCGGCATGCTGGAAGACGGCCGCACAGGATACGTGCTGCTCACCGGTTTCACCGAAGGCGCGGCTTCGGAGGTGCGCACGGCCGTGGCGGACCTGCAGAAGAAGGGGATGAAGGAGCTGGTGCTTGACCTTCGCGGCAACGGCGGCGGCGTGCTGCAGGAAGCAGTGGAGATCGTCGGCATCTTCATGCCCAGGGGAACGGTGGTTGTGAGTTCGAAGGGTAATTCCCTCACCCGCGAGGAGAATTATAAGACTTCCGCTGCTCCGATAGCTGAGCAGCTGCCGCTGGTGGTAATGGTCGACTCCGGCTCCGCGTCGGCGTCGGAAATCGTTGCCGGCTCGCTCCAGGACTACGACCGCGCTACCATCATGGGTGCCCGCACCTTCGGCAAGGGCCTCGTGCAGAGCGTCCGTCCCATGCCTTACGGCGGTCAGCTCAAGGTTACAACCGCCAAGTATTACATCCCTTCGGGCCGTTGCGTGCAGGCTATCGACTATTCGAACCGTGCGGAAGACGGCTCCGTTGGGCACATTCCGGATTCACTCACGCATGAGTTTACCACCGCCCACGGACGCAAAGTGCGCGATGGCGGCGGAGTCACTCCCGACGTGGAACTGAAAGGCCGCGAGTACAGCCGTCTCTCCTATGCTCTGGCATACAACGGTATCATTGAGCACTACACCATAGACTATGTACGCGCACACGAGAGCATCGCTCCCGTGGAGGAGTATCATTTCGACGATTACGACGGTTTCGTGAAGTTCGCTTTGGCTTCGGATTTCGACGCCCGAACTTCAGCCATGGCATCCTACGACCGCATGGTTGAGGAGCTTCGTAAAGACGGTCTGGAGGAGTCGTTCGCAGCCGAACTGAAGGCCCTCAAGGCCAGGCTCGACATGGACAAGGAGACATTCCTTCGTCTTAAAAAGGATGAGATTGTGCCTCTTATCGAGCAGGAAATAGTGTCGCGCTATTATTATCAGGGAGCTGCCGTTCAGATGAACCTGCGCTACGACACTGTGCTGCGCGAAGCGCTCAAGAGTCCGAGAATCAGTTACTAGCGTATGGATCTGGTTTTCGCAACCGGCAATGCCGGAAAACTTCGCGAGGCGGCCGAAATACTCGGGGCCGGATACAGGGTGCTTAGCCCAGCGGATGTTGGGCTCCCGGGCTTTGATGTAGAGGAGACTGGAACAACCTTCCGCGAGAACTCGCTTCTCAAGGCGCAGGCGCTGTGGCAGGCCTGCGGTCTGCCCTGCTTCGCAGATGATTCCGGGCTCGAGGTCGACGCCCTTGGCGGCGCCCCCGGAATCTACAGCGCCCGCTACGCCTCCGACCACAACTTCGCCTCGAATATCGACCGGCTGTTAACTGAATTGGAAACAATAAAGTTGGCAGGTGCTCCCCCTGAGGGACGTAACACCCGCGGTTCGATAGCGGGGGGACCGTCCCGAAG